>NZ_JBQAEO010000020.1:0-71194 GCF_051915365.1 Bacillus cereus group sp. MYBK79-1
AAGCTAGTAAGATCCCTGAAAGATGATCAGGTTGATAGGTTCGAGGTGGAAGCATGGTGACATGTGGAGCTGACGAATACTAATAGATCGAGGACTTAACCATATAATATGTAGCAATGTTATCTAGTTTTGAAGGAATATATATTAAAATTCCTTTTGACATTCTGAAAAGAATGTGTATAATGATAAAAGTCTGGTAATGATGGCAGAGAGGTCACACCCGTTCCCATACCGAACACGGAAGTTAAGCTCTCTAGCGCCGATGGTAGTTGGGACCTTGTCCCTGTGAGAGTAGGACGTTGCCAGGCTTGTATTATTCCGCAGTAGCTCAGCGGTAGAGCTATCGGCTGTTAACCGATCGGTCGTAGGTTCGATTCCTACCTGCGGAGCCATTATGCTTCCATAGCTCAGCTGGTAGAGTACTTCCATGGTAAGGAAGAGGTCACCGGTTCAAGCCCGGTTGGAAGCTTGGAAAAAGTTTTAAATTTTTGGCCCGTTGGTCAAGTGGTTAAGACACCGCCCTTTCACGGCGGTAACACGGGTTCGAATCCCGTACGGGTCACCACTTTTGGAGGATTAGCTCAGCTGGGAGAGCACCTGCCTTACAAGCAGGGGGTCGGCGGTTCGATCCCGTCATCCTCCACCATATATATTTTAAATGTCGGAGGGGTAGCGAAGTGGCTAAACGCGGCGGACTGTAAATCCGCTCCTTCGGGTTCGGCAGTTCGAATCTGCCCCCCTCCACCATTTTCTTTAAAATAACCTGAGAGGGTTTATTTTTTTGAAAAGATAACCATACTAGTAAATATTAATGGGCTATAGCCAAGCGGTAAGGCAACGGACTTTGACTCCGTCATGCGCTGGTTCGAATCCAGCTAGCCCAGCCATTTACGAGCCATTAGCTCAGTTGGTAGAGCATCTGACTTTTAATCAGAGGGTCGAAGGTTCGAATCCTTCATGGCTCACCATTTTCGCGGAAGTAGTTCAGTGGTAGAATACAACCTTGCCAAGGTTGGGGTCGCGGGTTCGAATCCCGTCTTCCGCTTTATTACTAAGGGGCCTTAGCTCAGCTGGGAGAGCGCCTGCCTTGCACGCAGGAGGTCAGCGGTTCGATCCCGCTAGGCTCCATCTAAATAAAAAAGCTTACATCATATGATGTAAGCTTTTTTTGTATTTAAAAAGACAACTTTCATACTTGTCGTTTAAAATGAAGAAAATGTAAAAATAAAGGATGGGTGATAATTGTGAAAGTTGTTATTGCATCTGATTCATATAAAGAAAGCTTAAAAGCTATAAAAGTATGTGAAGCTATTGAAAGAGGATTTGGAGCAATTTTTCCTAAAGCAGAGTACGTAAAAATACCAATTGGAGATGGAGGTGAAGGAACGGTTGATTCACTTGTGGATGCTACAGATGGAAGAATGATACCCCTTCATGTGACAGGACCGCTCGGAGAACGTGTACAAGCCTTTTACGGTATGTCTAAAGATAAAAAGACAGCGTTTATTGAAATGGCAGCAGCATCAGGATTACAACATGTTCCGGTTAAAAAGCGAAACCCACTTATTACAACGACGAAAGGAACAGGAGAACTTATACTACATGCGCTAGACGAAGGAGCTGAGCACATTATTTTAGGACTTGGCGGAAGTGCTACAAATGATGGCGGAGCAGGTATGTTGTCAGCTTTAGGGGTCAGGTTTATAAATGGAAAAGGGGAAGTAATAGAGCCATCTGGAGGGACGTTACGTTCGATTGTCGCTATTGACTTTTCGCGAATGGATTCACGCTTAACGCATATAAAGATAGAAGCAGCATGTGATGTAGATAATCCGTTAGTTGGAATAAGGGGAGCATCTTTCGTATTTGGGAAGCAAAAGGGTGCGAATGCAGAGATGATGGAAGAGCTGGATAAGAATTTAAAGCATTATGCGAATATCCTTAAACAATACTTATCTTGCGACGTATCTAAAATACCTGGCGCAGGAGCCGCAGGAGGTATGGGAGCAGCTGTTATTGCAGTGTTAAAAGGAAACTTGCGGAGAGGAATTGAAATTGTATTAGATTATACAAACTTTGATAAGCATATAGAAGGTGCAGACTTAATTATAACTGGTGAAGGGAGAATAGATGAACAAACAGCATATGGAAAGGCCCCTGTAGGTGTTGCGGAGCGTGCAAAGCATTTTCGTATTCCTGTCATTGCTATTGGAGGATCTGTATCTCCGAATTATCCGGCTGTTCATGAAAAAGGAATTGATGCAGTGTTTAGTATTACAGCGAGTCCGATGACGTTAGAAGAGGCATATAAAGTAGCAGAAGAGAATGTTGAAATGACAGCAAAGAATATTGCAGCAGTGTGGAAAATTGCATCAGAAAAACACTTCTAAATGTAGGAGTGTTTTTTATTATTATTTAATAATAATGATGTTAGTTGTTTCATCAAGTTAACTTTATACATAGAATAGTCTTAACATTTGGATTTTAAAGCGGATATAAGTGAATAATTTGTATATCCATACAGAAAAATGTCGAGTTGAGTCAGACTATATAAAAGATTTAAAATATTTAGTGAAGGCACAAAAGGGGGATACTATCTATGAAAAAAGAAATCTCAGTTATTGGAGTTCCAATGGATTTAGGACAGATGCGTCGCGGGGTAGATATGGGGCCAAGCGCAATCCGTTATGCAGGCGTAATTGAAAGAATTGAAGAAATTGGATATGACGTTAAAGATATGGGAGATATATGTATAGAGAGAGAAAAAGAAGTAGATGTAAATACAAGCTTAAGAAACCTTACACAAGTTGCAACTGTATGTAACGAATTAGCAAGTAAGGTAGATCATATTATAGAAGAAGGACGTTTTCCACTTGTATTAGGTGGCGACCATAGTATCGCTATTGGTACATTAGCTGGTGTTGCGAAACATTATAAAAACTTAGGTGTTATTTGGTATGATGCACATGGTGATTTAAATACAGAAGAAACTTCACCATCTGGAAATATTCATGGTATGTCACTTGCTGCAAGTTTAGGATATGGACATCCCGCGCTTGTAGATTTATACGGGGCATATCCAAAGGTGAAAAAAGAGAACGTTGTAATTATCGGTGCACGTGCATTAGATGAAGGGGAAAAAGACTTTATTCGCAATGAAGGCATTAAAGTATTCTCAATGCACGAGATTGATCGTATGGGTATGACGGCTGTTATGGAAGAAACAATCGCGTATTTATCTCATACTGATGGTGTGCATTTATCATTAGATTTAGATGGTCTTGATCCTCATGATGCACCAGGAGTTGGAACACCTGTAATTGGTGGTTTATCTTATCGTGAAAGCCATTTAGCAATGGAAATGTTAGCAGAAGCTGATATTGTTACATCTGCTGAGTTTGTTGAGGTAAATACGATTTTAGATGAGCGAAATAGAACGGCAACAACAGCAGTTGCTTTAATGGGTTCTTTATTCGGTGAAAAACTAAAATAAATGTAAGAAAAGCAACTGAGAAGTTGCTTTTTTTATTTGAAAATAGGCGTATAATAATGATTTATATTATACTGTAAGATAAAAATGTTTGACATCTTACCAATTTGAGGTAAAGGGGGTTGTTTGTAATTGTCGTTTGTTTCATGTATGGTATAATTAACTAGTTGTTGGAAATACATACAGATAGAGCATAAAACAATATTTCAATATATGGATAGAATTGCTCGTAAGTAGGAGGAAGGGATAGCATGCCTTTTGAAGATACGACCATTTTGAAATATCTTAGTACGGCATTAGATATTGCCATTGTATGGTTTATTATATATAAGCTAATTCTTATAATCCGAGGGACGAAAGCTGTTCAACTTTTAAAAGGGATTACAGTTATCATTGTCGTTAAGATGATTAGTATTTTCCTTGAATTGCATACGCTATCTTGGCTAACTGAACAAGTATTAACGTGGGGATTTTTAGCCGTTATTATTATCTTTCAGCCAGAATTGCGAAGAGCACTTGAGCAGCTAGGACGTGGGAGCTTATTTTCACGTACTGGAACCCATGAGGATGATGAGTCTGAAATGGTTGCAACAGCGATAGCAAAAGCAACGGAATATATGGGGAAACGTAGAATTGGTGCATTAATTACTTTGTCAAAAGAGACCGGTATGGTTGATTATGTGGAAACAGGTATTCCGCTAAATGCAAACGTATCATCGGAATTACTCATTAATATTTTCATTCCTAATACACCTCTTCACGATGGAGCGGTCATTATGCAAGGAAGTACCATTAAAGCAGCAGCATGCTATCTTCCATTATCAGAAAGTCCGTTTATTTCTAAAGAATTAGGAACTAGACATCGTGCTGCAATGGGAGTTAGTGAAGTTACTGATAGTATTACAGTAGTTGTGTCTGAAGAAACTGGTCAAATTTCTTTAACGAAAAATGGTAAGTTGCATCGTGATTTGAAGACAGAACAGCTGAAGGATATGTTATTAGCTGAATTTAGTGGAAACGAAAAAACGACTTCTTCGTCTTTATGGAATTGGAGGAGAAAGCGTCATGGATAAGTTAATGGAGAATCATTGGTTTTTAAAGGGTATCTCATTACTATTGGCGTGTATGCTTTTTATGTCAGCGACGTTAACTGAAAAAAATACGACATCAGGTATATTACCTTTTGCAAATGATACGAAAGAAACATTAACTAATTATGAGATTAATCTTAAGTATGATGAGGAGAAATATATTGTAAGTGGTATTCCAGCAGAGGGCGTTAAGGTGAAGTTAGAAGGCCCAAAAGCATCAGTTGCTACAGCAAAAGCAAAAAAACAATTTGACATACCGATTGATTTGCGAGATAGTCCAAAAGGAACTTATGAGATTTCTTTAAAAACGAACGGGCTTCCAGATGATGTGAAAGGAACAGTTCAGCCATCAACAATTAAAGTTACTCTTCATGAAAAGGCGAGAAAATATGTTCATGTAGATTTGAAATTATCAAATGAGGATCAGATGCCAGCGGGGGCTACTCTCGAAAAATCAAGCCTTAAACCGGATACTGTTGAGGTAGTTGGGACGAAAGAAGAAATTGAAAGCATTTCAGCTGCCAAAGCGTATGTTGATTTAAAGGGTGTTAATAAAACTGTTACAAAAACGCCCGAAGTTACATTATACAATAAAGAAGGAAAACGTTTAAATGTAAGAACAAGTCCATCTAAGATTAGTGTAACGTTGAATGTGGCAACGCAAACTACAGCCAATAATACTGAAAAAACTGTTCCTGTAACGTATACGAAAAAGGGGAATTTAGCAGAAGGATTGGCCGTTACAAATATTAGCGTTGAGCCGCGAGAAGTAACGATAGCAGGTCCAAAAGATGTATTGGATAATATACAATCGATAGGGGGGGTCGAAGTAGATCTTAGTCAATTGACAGAGTCTACAACATTCGATACCTCTGTTTTATTGCCAAAGGGTGTAACAAGTGCAAAACCGAATCAAGTGAAGGTTTCAGTAGGCGTACAAAAAACAAAACAAACGAAAACAAGAACGATTGATGGTATATCGATTCAAAAAAATGGACTTTCTAAAGATGTTACGGTCCAGCTACTTTCGCCGCAAGATGGGAAGATAAGCGTTGATATTTCAGGAGAAACAAGTATAGTAGATAAAATAACAGCAGCTCAAATAACAGCAGCCATTAATCTGCAAAATGTATCTCCGGGAACAAAGGATGTTTCCATTCAAGTGAGCGGTCCTAGTAATATTTCAATAGAACCAAAGCAAAAAAGTGCTAAGGTCACAATTGTGGAGAAAGAAAGTCCAGATAAAGAAGTACAAGGTGACGGTGAAAAAACAGATTCAAATCATAACCAAGATAATCAAACTGAAAAACCAAAAAATCCTGAACCTGAACCTAAGCCTGACCCGGAAAAGGAACAAGAACAAAATAAAGATAAAGAAAAAGAAACTAGTCAAGAGCCAACAGTAGATAATCAAAAAGAGCCAGAAAAAGGAGCGAATCATAATGGGTAAATATTTTGGTACAGATGGAGTACGTGGGGTTGCGAACCAGGAGTTAACACCTGAATTAGCGTTCAAAATTGGACGTTTTGGTGGTTATGTATTAACAAAAGATACAGATCGTCCAAAAGTAATTATCGGCCGTGACACACGTATATCAGGACATATGTTAGAAGGAGCTTTAGTAGCAGGTCTATTATCAACTGGAGCAGAAGTAATGCGTCTTGGTGTTATTTCTACACCGGGTGTTGCTTATTTAACAAAAGCGTTAGATGCACAAGCAGGTGTTATGATTTCTGCATCTCATAATCCAGTACAAGATAACGGAATTAAATTCTTCGGTTCAGACGGTTTTAAATTAACAGATGAGCAAGAAGCAGAAATCGAAGCTTTATTAGATAAAGAAGTTGATGAATTACCACGTCCGACAGGTACTAACCTTGGACAAGTGAGTGATTATTTTGAAGGCGGACAAAAATATTTACAATACATTAAACAAACTGTAGAGGAAGACTTCTCTGGTTTACATATCGCTTTAGATTGCGCGCATGGTGCTACGTCTTCGTTAGCTCCGTATTTATTTGCTGATTTAGAAGCTGATATTTCAACAATGGGAACTTCACCAAACGGTATGAATATTAACGATGGAGTAGGTTCTACACATCCAGAAGTATTAGCGGAATTAGTAAAAGAAAAAGGTGCTGATATCGGTCTTGCTTTTGATGGTGACGGTGACCGTTTAATCGCTGTAGATGAAAAAGGAAACATCGTTGATGGCGATCAAATTATGTTTATTTGTGCGAAATACATGAAAGAAACTGGTCAACTGAAGCACAATACAGTTGTTTCAACGGTTATGAGTAACTTAGGTTTCTACAAAGCACTTGAAGCTAACAGTATTACAAGTGATAAAACAGCAGTTGGTGATCGCTACGTAATGGAAGAGATGAAGCGTGGTGGATATAACCTGGGCGGAGAACAATCAGGTCACATTATCTTACTTGATTACATTACAACTGGTGATGGAATGTTAAGTGCACTTCAACTGGTAAACATCATGAAAATGACGAAAAAACCATTATCTGAGCTTGCAGGTGAGATGACAAAATTCCCACAATTACTAGTAAACGTTCGTGTAACAGATAAAAAACTAGCATTAGAAAATGAAAAAATTAAAGAAATTATTCGTGTTGTAGAGGAAGAAATGAACGGTGATGGCCGCATTCTTGTTCGTCCATCTGGAACAGAACCACTTATTCGTGTAATGGCAGAAGCACCAACACAAGAAGTTTGTGATGCATATGTACATCGCATTGTAGAAGTTGTGAAAGCCGAAGTTGGCGCTGAATAATTCAATAAATTTATTGAAAAGGAGCACAAGAAGTGCTCCTTTTTCATATGTTTTATAGACGATGAAAAAAATTTCATTGACGGTTTATCTATGTTTGTTATAAGATGGTCTTGTTCTTTTTCTCAAAGGAAATATTGTAAAGTATAGAAGCGCCAGAACTACAAGCAGTGTAGTTGACGAGGTGGGGTTTATCGAGATTTCGGCGGATGACTCCCGGTTGTTCATCATAACCGCAAGCTTTTACTTAAATCATTAAGGTGACTTAGTGGACAAAGGTGAGAGTGTGATGAGAGAAAAGGAACGGATACAAACTAGCTGTATAAGTATATACGGACTTAAACCCAATCGAGAGGAAGGTGAAAGCCGTTACAAGCTTACAGGGCTAGCAATATGTAATCCGTTTTTTAGTATAAATAAAAATGGTATCGGACTATGTCGTTACATGTTCGCAGAGCAATGTAAGCATTTGTAACGGCGACTAAACATGTGTGGAATCGTAGGATTTATTGGAGAGCAAGATGCAAAGGAAATTTTATTAAAAGGTTTAGAAAAGCTAGAATATCGTGGATATGATTCAGCAGGTATTGCAGTACAAACAGAGAACGGTGTTGTTGTATACAAAGAGAAAGGTCGTATTGCAAAACTTCGCGAAATCGTAGATGAGAACGTAGCAGCAAGCGTGGGAATCGGTCACACACGCTGGGCTACACATGGTGTTCCAAGCAAAGTAAACGCGCATCCGCATCAAAGTACATCAAAACGCTTTACACTAGTTCATAACGGTGTAATTGAAAACTATGAATTAGTGAAAAAAGAATATTTACAAGATGTAACGTTCGTAAGTGAAACTGATACAGAGATTATCGTACAGCTTATGGAACAACAAGTGAGCACAGGACTAAGTGTAGAAGAAGCGTTCCGTAATACGCTATCTCTTTTACATGGCTCTTATGCAATCGGATTACTTGATGCTGAAAATCCAAACATGATTTATGTTGCTAAAAACAAAAGCCCGCTATTAGTAGGTGTTGGTGACAACTTTAATGTTGTGGCTAGCGACGCTATGGCGATGTTACAAGTTACAGATCAATTTATTGAATTAATGGATAAAGAAATTGTAATTGTAACGAAAGAAAGTATTACAATTAAAAACTTACAAGGTGAAACGATTGAACGTGCACCGTTTACAGCGGAATTAGACGCAAGTGATATTGAAAAAGGAACATACCCTCATTTCATGCTTAAAGAAATCGATGAGCAACCACTTGTAATCCGTAATATAATTCAAAAGTATCAAGATGAAAATGGTGAGATTGAATTAGATCAAGATATCCGCAATGCGATTTTAGCTAGCGATCGTGTTTACATCATTGCATGTGGAACAAGTTATCACGCAGGTCTTGTTGGAAAACAATTTATCGAGAAGTTTGCAAAAATGCCAGTTGAAGTGCATGTAGCAAGTGAATTCTCTTATAACATGCCATTATTAACAGAAAGACCATTCTTCATTTACATTTCACAAAGTGGTGAAACAGCTGATAGCCGTGCAGTACTTGTACAAACGAATGAAATGGGTCATAAAGCATTAACGATTACAAACGTACCTGGTTCTACGCTTTCTCGTGAAGCTGATTATACACTTCCGTTATACGCGGGACCAGAAATCGCAGTTGCATCAACGAAAGCTTACACAGCACAGCTTGCAGTACTTTCAATTTTAGCTGCGGACATTGCTAAAGCGAAGGGCGAAGTTCTTGATTTCGATTTAACACACGAATTAGGACTTGTAGCAAATGCAATGATAGAACTTTGTGATCAAAAAGAAGAAATGGACGCATTAGCAAAACAATTTTTAGCAACAACTCGTAACTGTTTCTTTATCGGACGTAGCGTAGACTTCTACGTAGGATTAGAAGGTGCGTTAAAGTTAAAAGAAATCTCTTACATCCAAGCAGAAGGATTTGCTGGAGGAGAATTAAAACACGGTACAATCGCCTTAATCGAAAATGGTACACCAGTTATCGCACTTGCTACACAAGAGCATGTAAACCTTGGAATTCGTGGTAACGTGAAAGAAGTAGTAGCACGCGGAGCTAACCCATGTATCATCTCAATGAAAGGCTTAGAAATGGAAGGTGACAGCTTCGTATTACCAGCTGTACACGAAGCACTAGCACCGCTAGTAGCAGTTATTCCATTCCAACTTATCTCATACTACGCAGCACTTCACCGCGAGTGTGACGTTGATAAGCCACGTAACTTAGCTAAGTCTGTTACGGTTGAGTAGGAGATTGGTAGGTTAATAAATATAGCCTTAAAATTAATTTACGAATTCGTACCCCTTTAGATATGTTATCTAAAGGGGTATTTTTATGCCGAAAAAGAACATCGAAAATTGGTAAGTGGATAGAACCCTATAGATTAAATTTTTACTTTATCAGATTCACTTTTATTTATCTGAATTTTCTGTTATCATTTTAAGTATTCGTGAACAATTTCCTTTATTACGACAAGAAGAGACGATAGATTCATGGACATTACAAGGGGGGCTTATTATATGAAAGTGAAAGCAAAAACATATTTAAGTATAGAAGAGATTATTTCATTACCGGCCTTATCAAGTGCAAACATAAGTGATGATGGAAAAAACGTAGCATTTGTAAAAAAGACAGCTAACTGGGACGACAATACGTATAGAAATCATGTATGGATATATGAGAAAGATAAAGGACAGAGTTATCCACTAACAAATGGGGATATAGATAGTACACATCCATTATGGTCTCCAGATTCTAAGACTATTGCATACCTTAGCCCAGGCAGTGACGGAGCTAATACAAATCAGATCTTTGTTAAATCAATAGACGGTGGTAGTGAGGTTCAAATTACAAATGAGAAGGATGGAGTTAATACATTCAAATGGGAGCCTACTGGTAAAGGTTTTTATTATGTTGCACAGTCAAAAGAATGTGAGGAAATAAAGAAGTATAAGGAACGATATGGAGATTTCCACCATGTAGGTAAGGAACATCGGAATAATTGTTTATACTACATTGAGATAGAAAAAGTGATACAAAATGATAAAGAGGAACGTGAGATTAATGGTGTTTATCAACTAACGGATGGTAAGGAGTTTTATATACATAACTTTGATATTTCAAATGATGGGAAAAAGGTTGTATGTATGGCTACGCCAAACTTAAACGATTATATGAATGGTGATCTCTACATATTAGATGTTGAAGTTGGAGAAATACGGAAAATGAATATGGATAAGTTGTTAGGAGGGAGCGTCTGCTTTTCTCCCGAGGGCGATAAAATATGTTACGCAGCAAGCATAAGAGAGAAGGATTACTATAGAAATCATATACAAGATAGTACAGTAGAGATATATGATCTGAATACTGGAGAAATAATTCAACCTTTAACAAATTTTGATAGTACGGTTATGCCATTACAGTGGACAGCTAAAGGAATTTTAATTAGATGGCAGGATAAAACGAATTACCGTATTGGCTTGCTGTGTGAGGATGGCACTGTAGAAATGTTAAGCGAAATAGTAGATGGGTTTATAATGGATGCCTCTATAACAAGGGATGGCAATCATATAACATATACTAAGGCTATAACAAATGAAACCTTTGAAATCTATTTGGATGATAAAAAAATAACGAATGAAAATAGCTTTTTCGAAGGCAAGCTTAAAAGTAACAGGGAAATCATCTCATGGAGAAGTAGTGATGGTCTTGAAATAGAAGGTGTTTTATCAACCCCAGTAGAGTTTGAGGCAAATAAAAAATATCCCTTATTAGTAGTAATCCATGGTGGTCCGAATTGGGCGTCCTTTCCGATATTTTCAGACTGTTTTAATGAGAAATATCCGATTGAACAGTTTATCGAAAAAGGCTTTATCGTTTTAGAGCCAAACTATAGAGGAAGTTCTGGTTATGGTAATGAATTTTTACAAGCAAACTATAGAAAACAAGGATTTGTTGATTATGATGATATTATATCTGGAGTGGATGCACTAGTTGAAAAAGGGATGGTAGATAAAGAGAGAGTAGGAGTTATGGGATGGAGTAACGGAGGATATATATCAGCTTTTTGTTCTACATTTAGCAGTAGATTTAAAGCTATTTCAGTTGGGGGCGGAATTACGAACTGGGGTACCCATTATGTAAATACAGATATCCCTTACTTTATTAGCATGTATTTAGGAAATACTCCATGGAATGATCCGGATATATATAAGAAAACATCACCAATGACATATATTAAATCAGCCTGTACGCCTACGTTAATTCAACATGGGGAAAAGGATGTAAGAATTCCAATTACAAATGCATATGAGCTATATGAAGGATTAAGAGATATGGAAGTTGATACAGAATTAATTATATTTAAAGGAATGGCATATAGTTCTGATCAGCCAGGAATGAATGTAGCTATTATGAAGCAGAACTTGATGTGGTTTTCCCACTATATTCTTGGAGAAAGTATGGAGGGCTTTCGTACTATATAATGAATATTCGTACAGGGATTTTCCGTTGTGCAATCGGGTCAGATTGTTGTAAACTGTATGCAAACCATTATGATTATAAGGAAACGTAATTCGGAGGACTAATATGACAGCGAATAAAAATGAGTTATCTGTAGAACAACGTGAAGAACTATTAAAAGTATTACAAGCTCGTTTTGAGAAAAACATGAATCGCCATGAAGGTCTTGAATGGGCTAAAGTTGAAGCAAAGCTAGCTACTAATAATGAAAAATTATGGTCAATTCATGAAATGGAAGTAACTGGCGGTGAGCCGGATGTTGTTGGTTATGATGAAGAGAAGGACGAGTATACTTTCTATGATTGTTCAAAGGAGAGTCCTAAAGGTCGCAGAAGTTTTTGTTATGATCTTGAAGCGTTAGAGTCAAGAAAAAAACATAAACCAGAAAATAACGTTATTGATGTAGCAAATGCTATGGGTATTGAATTATTAACGGAAGAACAATATCGAGAGTTGCAACAGCTTGGGGATTTCGATATGAAATCATCAAGCTGGGTACAAACGCCTTCAGATATTAGAGAACTCGGAGGTGCTCTATTTTGCGATTATCGCTTCGGACACGTTTTTGTGTACCACAATGGAGCAGATTCATACTATGCTGCTAGAGGATTTCGCGGTTCGTTAAGAGTTTAAATTTGGAGTAAATAAGAAAAAGAGCCTATACGTAGGCTCTTTTTCTTATTTATATTTTAAAAGTAAACTGTTACTACGCAGTTTTACTTAATTTATATGCTTCATGGTTGTTTTTACGGAAAAGTTTAGGGAAAACATAGCCATCTAATCCAATACGTCCAGCATTATGACCTGCAACTAAAATGAACATAGTTAAAATAAGTAAATTTGGGTTTACACTAACAGTTCCACTTAGTAAAAATGAAAGATTCATTATAATTCCAAAGAATGCAGCAGTTTTTGTTAATCCGCCTAAAATTAAACCTAGACCTACTAAAATTTCTCCCCATTGAACTAAAAAGCTAAATAGGTCTGCGTTTGGAAGAACAAAGTGTTGAAGGAAATCTGCCCACCAAGTTTGTACGGCAGGGTGGTCACCTGATGCCTGAGCAATAGCGCCCTTTAGAAAACCACTTGCATCAAAAGATTGTCCGAAAACTTTACCTATCCCAGCAGCGAGCCATGCATATCCTATGTAAAATCGTAAAAATAATAATATGAAAGCAGCACGTTTATCAGTTCTTAAAAAATTGATAACCATTGAAATCCCTCCAATATGTTATTTACATGTTTATTATATATCCATTGTGAAAAGATTCACAATGGATAAAGTGTGAACAAAGATTGTGATTTTTCATTTGTACATAAAGTATTTGGAAATGTATTGTTTGGAGGGTGAATAATACATGAAGGGAGCTCTCCACTAAAATAGGTAGCTCCCTTCATGTATGTTCTTTTAACTAGCTACTATTAGTTTAGCTTGTCTTTTCCTTATTATTTCTCTGGTTTTATATAAGGAACAACTTGTGCAGTAACCCCTACAGAAGCACCGCGGATAAAGTCTTGTTTTTCTAATGCCTTAAAGTTTTCTGTTTTTCCTGTTAGCATAACACCTGAAATTTTCACTTGTTCAAATGGTTTGCCCTTGTTTAATTTTAAAAACTTCTGGATAGTTTCGTCATGTCCATCGTCATCGTATTGGTTAAGTGAATCAACGAACTCTTTGTACGCTTCTTTAGGGGACTTATCTGGATTAAATCCATAAACGGGCATACCAGCAGGTCCTTTGCTTTCATCTCTAATTGGTGAGATCATATATAGCCATACAATGTTTAAGTTGTCTGGAATTTTTTCTTTAATTTCTTGTAGTGTGTAGGGCTGGTTGAAGGAGATAGCAACTTCGGCAACATAGTTGTTCATTTGTGAAACTTCCCCTAATTCATTTTGGACACCATCAAAATATTCTTTAATAGCGGGATTATAAAATGTTGCAAATTTTTTCTTTGTTTGTTTATCGTACTCATAGAACTCTGTATCGGACCAATAAAAACCAGGCGTTAATTCATTGGAATCGATATTGATACGGAGCCAACCATAGGAGCTTGTTAATGTATTCCACGGGACTACATAACCATTAATGTTTTTAGAACGATTTGATATAATATTGCCGCCAAACATGGATGAATTACTCGTTACTTGAGAATCAATTTGTACATTTGGTTCTGCAATAGCGTTATGTAAAAAGAGTCGTTCATGAAGCTTCGTAGAGCTTTTCGCTGCAAAGTAATTGCCAACTTTATAAATTATAGGGATAAGCATGATTACAACGATAATAGAAGTAATGATGATTTTAAGTAACTGTTTCCTTTTAGCTTTTTTTAATGCACCTTTTAAAGAAGTATCCATTAATATTTTCCTCCTATTTTTGAATGAATGGCTTTACGTGCGCGATGTAATTTTTGTTTAACGCTGTTTACTTGAATATCTAGTATTAGGGCGATTTCCTCATATGAAAAATTGTAGTAGTACTTTAAAAAGAAGGCTTCTTTATATTCTAGTTTTATATCTTTTAATAGATAGAAAATCTCATATTTATTTAAAACAGCATCCAGTTCTCGGTCTGTATATTGTAATTTTGAATAAATCTCTTCAGTTAAATAGATGTTTTGTTGCTCCTTTTTTCTCTTCAAGTCAATGTATTCGTTTAATGCGACTCTGAAAAACCATGGACGTATGTTGCGCTCGGTTAGATCATCTAGCAATGTGTATACTTTATAGAAGGTATTTTGGATGATGTCTTCTGCATCTTCTTTTATAGCCCCTTTCGCTAGTAGTAGTTTGAACACTTCCTCTCCTAAATTGATAAGATAGGAGGTCAATATATTTTCTTTTCCCATCACTTTTCCTCCCTACACTTATACAACGGATAGGTAATGATAAATGTATACATTTAAATTAAAATTTTGTCCTTTATACAAATAGAAAAGGCATATAACAATCCTATGTTATATGCCTTTTCTATTATATATTTAGTAATCTATTTCGGTAATGCAAATTTAGCTTTTTTACCTTGTGAAATATCTTTAGCTTCTTTATTTCTCATAGGTCCTAACTCAATCTCAAAGCTTTTGTCTTTCCAAATCTTTTCATACTGCTCTTGATCTAATATATAGACTTGTAGTAACTCTCCAGATGTTCCAGTTTTAACTGCAGCATTATAGTCGTAATTTAGTAGCATACCTTCATTAATCGTATATTGTGTACCATCATTTACTCTTAAGGTAGAGCTTATAGGAGATAGTGAAACGTCTTGAGCATCTTTGTTGTCAAGCTTGAATTTTACTGTTAACAGAACAAGACCGTTTTTAAAATTTGCAAAGCGTGGAGATTCGACGGAATTTGGTGTAAATTGAGTGAATTGGTATCCGTCTAATGTAACGTTAACAGAGCCTAATTCTTGGCTGTTATTAATACTTGATTTCTCTTTTAACATTTTTTTATCGCCCATGTTATTGGCTGTAGCTTTATCTTGGTAGAAAGTGTTATTTGTTGCAACCTTTTCAGCGCCTTGCTTGTTTAAACTTAATGAAAAGCTTCCAGGGCTTCCGATTGGAGCATCAAATTTTCCTTTATTAGCTTGTGCAGTTGGGACTGTGACTGAGACTGTTGAGAGACTTGAAATTTTGGCTAGATCATCTTTTCCGAATGGATAAGCGATATAACCAGAAATAGTTTCTCCTGCTTTTACTAAGTAATCATTCGTTGGAGCGAGCTTAGTTGGTAGCTGATCTTCTTTTGGAATTAAATCTTTATAGTTACTATATGCTTTCTGCGCACCAGTAAATGACATGTCCAATGCTGGCATATAATAAATATCTTTAGCTGAACTATTTTTTACACTGTAGTTCACAAGAATAACTCCGCCCTCTGTTTGACGGTTAAACGGGATGTCGAAGTTTGTATGGAATCCATTTAATTCAACTAATGTATAGCTATTCATTGATACTGAAACATCTTCAGCTTTATACACTTGTGGTTCCTTATTTTCAAAAAGAACTTTTGTTTTACCACCTGTTTCTTTTTCCATATAGGAAATCAGCTTAGAGTAATCGCTTGAGCTAGTAGCTGTATTTTCAGGCTTTTTATCGTCATTTTTTTTATCTTCGGATTTTTTTTCTTCAGGTTTATTTTCTTTCGTTGTATCCGTTTTTTCTGTTTTGCTTTCTTTTGTTGTATTTTCTTTTTGTTCTTTATTTGTCGTATCGCTTTGACCACAGCCAGTTATTACAAACGCTGCTACGATTACTGTAGAAAATAAAGAAAGTAACTTTTTTGACATGTTTTTTCCCCCTATTTGTTTAAAACTAGTTGAGTCTGTATAATCAGACCGTTTATAACTCTCACATTAGCCCCACAGTTTATTATAAAAAATAAAGCCAGTATTTACCAGTGATTTTCTAATTATTTTAATTATTTAGTTATTGTAATATATTAAAATTAGTAGAAGGTTGGCATGGAATATTGAGTTTTATTTTTTTATTATTTGAAATATTACATCATATTGGTATGATAGAAATAGAGATATATGGAAAGGGGACAAGGACTTAATATGTGGATGAGCTTATAATGATTAGAAACTAGATAGATAAATTTTTCTCTCATAAGTGAGGGTTTATTTAGCTATCTGTAAATCATGCAAGGACTGCATATTTGGCTTGTACATCCCTTTTGTAAGGATAATGTGTAGGGAAATTCATATCTCTTATATAAAGTATGCGTCCTTTAAACCTGGAGGAGTATATGATGAATCACTTAAAAAATAAAATAGCAGTTGTTACAGGTGTAAGTCGTCTAGATGGTATAGGTGCAGCGATTTGTAAAGAATTAGCTGAAGCAGGATACGACATATTTTTTACGTATTGGACAGCGTACGATAAAGAGATGCCTTGGGGCGTTGATCAAAGTGAACAAATACAATTAAAAGAAGAGTTACTAAAAAGCGGTGTGAAAGTATCGAGTATGGAGTTAGATTTAACTCAGAGTGATGCACCGAAAGAGCTTATAAATAAAGTTACTGAACAATTAGGGTACCCTCATATAGTAATTAATAATGCAGCGTATTCTACGAATAATGATTTCTCTAATTTGACTGCTGAAGAATTAGATAAGCATTACATGGTAAATGTTCGTGCGACTACGTTGTTAAGTAGTCAATTTGCCCAAGGGTTTGATAAGAAATCTGGTGGTAGAATTGTGAATATGACATCGGGACAATTTAAAGGGCCTATGGCAGGAGAATTAGCGTATGCAACAACGAAGGGAGCTATTGATGCTCTTACTAGTACGTTGTCAGCTGAGGTAGCTCATCTAGGAATAACAGTGAATGCAATTAATCCAGGTCCAACTAGTACAGGATGGATGACCGAGGAGATAAAGCAAGGATTAAAGCCGATGTTTCCTTTTGGTAGAATTGGTGAGCCAAAGGATGCAGCAAGACTTATTAAGTTTTTAGTAAGTGAAGAAGCAGAGTGGATTACGGGACAAGTTATTCATTCTGAAGGTGGATTTAAAAGGTAAAAAGAAGGTATCTCACCCTGGTGAGATACCTTCTTTTTTAATCTTTCTTCAATCTTCGTGCAACACCGTTGCCTAAAGACTGTAGCCCTTGAACGAGGATAATTAAAATAAAGACGGTTGCATACATGACTTCAGGTTCGTAGCGTAAATGTCCGAATCGATATGCTAAATCACCAAGACCGCCAGCACCTACAAGTCCAGCCATTGCTGTTGCACCAATTAGGCCGATTGTTGCAATTGTTAAGCCAAGTACAAGGGAGGGACGAGCTTCTTTCACCATAACGTGCCAAATAATTTTTATAGTAGAAACTCCCATTGCTTGGTAAGCTTCAATAACACCACGATCCACTTCTAATAAAGCTGTCTCCATTAATCGGGCGATATAAGGAGCTGTGAATACGACAAGCGGTACGATAACACCTTGCACGCCAATGGATGTTCCCATTAGAAACTTTGTAAAAGGTAAAATGAAGAATAATAGAATGATAAATGGAAGAGAGCGAATGATATTAATAATTGTATTAAGAATTGGATAAATGATTTTATTTTCGTGCTGTCCACCAGGTCTCGTTAAAACAAGTGTGACACCAAGTGGTAGCGCAATAAGGATAGAGATGAATAGTGAAATAGATGTCATTTGAAATGTTTGAATGGTTGCTTCCCATATGACTTTACCCCATTCATCCAAAAAGGACTTGTTTCCCATAATCTGTTCTACCTCCTTCTACGATGATCCCTTGATCTTGTAAAAATGATAAAGCACGGGCTACTTCAGTTTTTTCACCTTGCATATGAATGATCAGTTTCCCATATGCTTCATGTTTTAACTGTGTAATATTACCGGATAAAATATTCGGATACACTTGAAAACGTTTTGTAGCGATAGCTAACGCTGGTTCGCCAGAAGAGTTTCCTATAAATGAAAGTGTTACGATTTCTCCGGTTCTTTGTAGCTCTTTCTGTACGTCTTCTGGAATCTTCGCTGCAAATGCACTATTTACGAATTTCTTCGTTGTTACATGTTGTGGGTTTGTGAAGATATCCTTTACAGTCCCGCTTTCGACTACTGCTCCATATTCCATAACAGCAACTCGGTCACATATACGCTGGATGACATTCATTTCATGTGTAATTAATAAAATTGTAATCCCGATTTCTTCGTTAATCTTTAATAATAGATCAAGAATAGATTCCGTTGTTTCTGGGTCTAAAGCGCTCGTTGCTTCGTCACTTAATAACACTTCTGGTTCATGTGATAGTGCACGTGCAATGGCAACACGTTGTTTCTGACCACCAGAAAGTTCACTCGGATAGGCATCTTTTCGATTAAAAAGATCGACAATACGTAAATACTTTTCTACCCTTTTTTCAATTTCATTTTTGGGAAGACCAGATAGACGTAACGGTAATGCGATATTTTCATAAACTGTAACGGTTTTAAGTAAATTAAATCCTTGAAAAATCATCCCGATTTTTTGTCTCGCTTTTGCGAGTCCTTTTGCTGATAAAGTTGTTAAGTCTTGGTCGTTTACAATGATATTTCCTGTCGTTGGTTTTTCTAATAAATTTACACATCGAATTAATGTACTTTTACCAGCACCGCTATATCCAATGATTCCAAATACTTCGCCCTTTTTTACCTGAAGGGAAGTAGGTTTAAGAGCTTCTACATTCCCTTGTTTTGTTGTGAATACTTTGGATACATTTTTTAATTCAATCATTATCGTCAGCTCCTACCAAGACGGTAAAACAGAACCATCAAATTTTTTCTCGATAAATTCTTTTATTTCTTTAGATTGATACGCTTTCTTTAATTTATTTACAACAGCATCATCTTTATTTTCAGTACGAACAACGACCCAGTTCACATATGGTGAATCTTTTCCTTCACGGAAGATAGAATCTTTCGCAGGGCTTAATTTTGCACCTAATGCAAAGTTTGTATTAATTGCAGCTGCTTTCACTTCACTTAGTTGTGTCGGTAATTGAGATGCCTCTAATTCAACAATCTTTAAGTTTTTTGGATTTTCAATTACATCTTTCGCAGTCGCTTTTTCTGTCGCCTTTGGATCTACTTTTAAAACTCCTGCTTTTTCAAATAGCTTTAAAGCTCGAAGTTCATTCGTTGGATCATTTGGCACAGCAATCGCATCGCCCTCTTTTAAGTCTTTTACATCTTTTAAGCTTTTAGAATATACGCCCATAGGGAATGTCACTGTTGAAAATACTTCTGTTAATTTCATATTGCGTTCCGCTTTAAATACGTCTAAATATGATTTCGTTTGATAGCTATTTACATCGAGGCTTTTTTCATCTAAAGATACGTTTGGTGCTACATAATCATTAAATACTTTTACATCAATTTCGAGACCTTCTTTCGCTGCTACTTCTTTTACCTTTTCAAAAATTTGTTCATGCGGTCCACCCGTTACGCCGACAGTAATCTTTTTATCATCTAATGCTTTTACCTCTTTATCAGAATTAGCACCACATGCACCTAACAATAATACTGCTCCACTTACAATGCTTAATAATACTTTTTTCATCTATAATTCCCCCTTCATATACGTTCCAAAATAAAAAGCACCTCTCAAAAATAAGAGAGGTGCCGAATAGACAAGATAGGTTCCTCTCTTATCTTCCAAAACGAAAACTCGTTTTGCAGGAATTAGCACCTTAGCTTATACGTCATAAGCTCGGTTGCCGGGCATCATCGGGCCAGTCCCTCCGCCACTCTTGATAAGAGTATGTGTATGTAGTTTTTAAATATGGTACTAATAGTAAATCTTACAAAAAGAATTGTCAATGTTATTTTCTGAATATATTTTATTTTAAGGTAATCGAAACATTCCCCTTCTTATGTCCCTTTTCCACATATATATGGGCTTCAGCAATTTCTTCTAATCGGTAAGTTCTATCAATAACGGGCTTTAGTTTTTCCGTTTCGACTAGTTTCTTTAATAGAATCATATCGTCTTTACTTACCTTTGCCATCATTCCATTCACAGATACATATTTACCATGGGGTGTTAATGTATTTGTACAAAGGGATTTTTTATACTTCCCAACTGCATCAAATATAATATCGTAGCGCTCGCACCGCTTAGTAAAATCTTCTTTCGTATAATCAATTACTTTATCAGCTCCTAAAGATTGAACGAGTTCGAGATTTGAATTACTACAAACAGCCGTAACGGTCGCACCGAAATATTTAGCAAGTTGTACAGCAGCTGTTCCTACTGAACCAGATGCGCCATATATAAGTACTTGTTGCCCTTTTTTTATACGGCCCTTTCTCAGGAAATGCAATGCTGAAGTTCCACCAAAAGGAATAACTGCCGCTTCTTCATACGTCACATTGGTAGGTTTTAATGTTATTAGTCCACTTTCATGTACGCATGTGTACTCGGCATAACCACCGACATTAAGCTCTGTTAATGCAAAAACTTGGTCTCCTTTTTCAAATTGAGTTACATCTGTTCCTATTTCTTCGATTTCACCAGCTAGCTCCACGCCGAGTATAGGTTTTCTTGGTTTTTTAAAACCTAATATAATCCGCATAGGAATCCAAAATAAAAGGGGGCTATTAAAGCCGCGCATTCTACAATCTCCAGTTGTTACACTTGTTGCGTGAATTTTAATTAATACTTCGTTCTTTTTAGGTGTAGGTTTCTCTATATTTTGAAGCTGGAGAACGTTAGGTGGTCCATACCGTGTGCAAATGATCGCCTTCATAATGACCTCCTGAAATGAGTTGTTGTTATTTACATCATATTTAAACTCTTTATCAAACATGTCGCTATATAGCGAATAAAGATTAAAAATTATATAGATTTCATAGGAAAAGAGGTGATATTATTTTTGGAAAGGGGGCGACATTATGAAAAGATTTATTTTTATTTCAAGTTTAGTGTTTGCAATCAGTCTAGGTGCAGGGTGTAGTAACGAGAAAACAACAAAGACTGATGAACCGAAAAAAGAAGCCGTGCAGAAAGAAAAAGAATTAGCAGCGAAGGATGTTTTCAAGAAAACGAATGACGCTTTTAAAAATGAAGAACATGTAACGATGACATATGATGTAGGGGTAAAAGCTGAAGGAACAGAGATGGATATATTAAAGGCTAAGATGCAATTAGAGCCAAAGACAAAGAATTCTCGTTCTGAAATGAATATTTCTGGTACAGATGTTGTAGTGTATACTGTGGATGGTAAAGTTGCTGGTGAGGTGAAAAACCCTAATACAGGAGAAGTTATAACCGTACCAGAGGAGCAATTAAACGCTGGTGGAATGAAAGCGACTCAAGATATTATAGATAAATTAGAAGTACCGGAAGTAGTTTTAGATAAAATGAAGATGGAGAAAAGCGGAGATAAATATAAACTGAAATTTACATTAAAAGGGCAAGAAACAGAAAGTATGTTAACTAGCATGGATGAAACGCAGAAGAAAATGTTACAAGCACAAAATGCGAAGATAGAAGAAGTGGATGCAGAATATATCATTACAAAAGATTTTAAATATGAATCAGCAAAGATAGACATGATTATGAGTGGTGGTAATGGTGGGGATAAAGCACACATTATTACGAACGCAAAATATACGTCGTATGAAAAGTTTGACCCGATACAATTGCCAGCAGCAAAATGATAGTTTTGATGAGAGAGGGGCCTAAAATAAGGTTTCTCTCTTTTTTATTCATACTTTCTTTTTAAGAAAATAGGTACAATATGAAGAGAAAGAATTATAGAAGAGGAGAGTGTCATTTGAAAAAAAGAAAGATAGTAGTTGTCATTGTAGCGTATATAGTGTTACTTGCGACTTCTATATATACATACAAGGAGCAACTGGAGCATCCTATTATGAGCGATGTAGGAAAGTTGCTTCCAACGAAAATTAAACGTGTTGAAAATGCTGAGGATGAAAGTTCATTAAAACAGTTAGTGCAAGATGCAAATGCTTCTGGAGAGAAAATTTCCATTGCAGGTATGCAACATAGCCAAGGAGGACAGACGTATTATCCGAACGGCACGATGCTCGATATGAAGGGGTATAATAAAATATTAGAATTTGATCCGGAGAAGAAGAGGATTAGGGTGCAAAGTGGTGTCACATGGAATGACATTCAAAAGAAAATCAATCCATATGGTCTTGCGGTTCAAGTGATGCAATCTCAAAATATTTTTACTGTTGGTGGTTCATTAAGTGTAAATGTACATGGGCGTGATATTCGTCATGAAGCATTGATTGATACAGTCGAATCATTTCGACTACTAATGGCAGATGGCGCTGTACGCAATGTAAGTAGAGAAGAGAATGCCGATTTATTTTCCTATGTCATTGGCGGTTATGGGTTATTTGGTGTCATTTTAGATGTGACGCTAAAGTTAACAAACGATGAATTGTATGAAACGCATACGAAGGTACTAGATTATAAGGAATACTCTTCATATTTTAAGAATAAAGTGCGAAGGGATGAGGATATACGTATGCATTTAGCGCGTATTTCTGTTGCCCCACATTCATTTTTAAAAGAAATGTATGTGACAGATTATGTATTAGCAAAAGATCAGCAGAAGTTGAGAGAGTACAGTAAATTAAAAGAAGAAAATATTATAGCTGCGCCAAAATTTTTACTCGGATTATCTCGTTATAGCGATTGGGGAAAGAATACATTTTGGGATATACAAAGAGGTTATTTTGAACGTACAGATGGAACGTATGAGACGCGAAATAATGTTATGAGGTCAGATAGTGCCTTTATGGAATATGAAAATCCGAATAGAACAGAAGTGTTACAAGAATACTTTGTGCCTATAGATTTCTTCACGGAATACATAGATGATTTACGTAACGTATTAAATGAAGAAGAGTTTAATTTGCTCAATATTACGATTCGTTATGTGGAAAAGAATGAAAATGCAGTTTTATCCTATGCGAAAGATGATATGTTTGCGCTGGTTCTTTTAATTAACCAGGGTCGCTCAGAGAGTGAGATAAAGAAAACAGAAGATGTCATTCAGAAAATGATTGATGTTACTTTAAAACATAATGGTAGCTATTATTTACCGTACTATTCTTATCCAACGAAGGAGCAGTTAAAGATAGCATACCCTCGTATAGAAGAATTTCTTCAGAAGAAAAAAGAGGCGGATCCAAAAGAGAGATTTGTGAATTTATTTTATAGGGAGTATACGAAATGACATATAGAAGATTTGTAGCCTCACAAAGCATAATTATGATGGCAGGAAGTATGGTATTTCCTTTTTATATACTATTGCTTCGAAACGTTGGGAATAGTTTCTCGCAATTTGGCTGGGCGTATGGCTTATTTGCTTTAACTTCAGCACTTGTATATCCGGTAGTAGGAAAGGTGTCCGATCGAGTAGGTGATAGAAAGTTATTAATTATATACGCCTGGTCTATGGCTATATTAATGCTTTGTTTTCCTATTGCAACAGAAGTATGGCATGTATACATTCTTCAAATTTTAATGGGTATTTTAGGGGCTGTGCAGCGTAATACGGAGAAGACATCGTTAGCACGAAAAGTTGTGCAAGAAAATGCTGGTTATGAGATTGGGAAATATCATGTGTGGACATCGATTGGAGGAGCAGTAGCAATTATTGCAACGGGATATTTAGTAGATTTCTTTACGATTGGCACCATTTTTTATATTGCATCTATCTTATATGTAGTAAGCGGAGTCATATTAAGTAGTAAAAAAATATAATCATCCCCATTTTTACCTGAATACCCTTTATTTGTTATACTAAAAGGGAAAATAAAAGAAAAGGGGACATTGCCTTTGATGAAATTTTTAATTTTAGCTATTCTCACTTTGTTTTTGATTCCATGGACAAGAAGCGGTAGTAAACTTCGAGCAGTGGATAAGAAAGGGGATGAGAAGGTTGTAAAGGGTAAGAAATCATCCATTTTAGTTATTCCTGTTTTATTTTGGATAGGTATTGCAATCTATGAATATCTTTGGCTAATTGATGATCGAGCGGATTCAATTCTTACTCATTATGCTGTTGCAGTAGCAGTTTTAATTGGGCTTGTTTTATTTTCACAAAATCAAATAGGGAAATTAGAAGGTACGTTAAAGGGACTTCTCATGTTTGTTTTACTCGCAAGTTACGGCTACTTTGGTTATTTACACGATATAGTAATCACGAAAAAGAAATATGATTCTGTTGTGAAGATAGAGAAAGATATTTCAGAGCCATTTACTGAAAATGATCAGCCGTTTACAGTGCCGCCAAAGACAGCAGAGAATAAGATGAAAAAAGTATTTGGGGATATTCCGAAAGTAGCTTATTTTGAGCTAGGAGAATTAACACCACAAATGGTAAATGGTGAGGCTTTATATGTAGCACCGATTGAAGTTTCAGGGTTTTTTAAAGCACGTAAAGCGGAAACAATTCCAGGATACGTAACGATGTCAGGTACGAATCCCGATGCGGAAGCAAAACTGCACCTCGGTTATAAAATGAAATATGTGCCGAGCATGTTTTTTGGTAATAAATTAGAACGTGTCGTTCGAAAAGCAGAACCGGATTTAATTTTTAAAGGGAAACCTAAATTCGAAGTTGATGATAAAGGGAAACCATATTATACAATGACGTATGGTGAATTTATTTCAGGAAGATCTGGATTTGAGGTAGAGGGCGTTGTAGTAGTAGACGCACAAACAGGTGAAGTGAAAAGATACGATAAAGGAAAGGCACCTAAATTTGTTGATGGTGTATTAAATCACGAGACCGCATCTACATTAAATACGTATTTCGGTAAATATATTCACGGATTTTGGAATACAAAATTCTCACAAACGGATATGAAGATTCCGACTGAGTGGGGAACGAAAGAAGGAGTTACACCAATCTTCGGTAAGGATGGAACGCTATATTACTTTACTGATTTCACCTCTCCGAAAGAAGGAGTAGATTCTGCGTTAGGTTACTCGCTTATCGATGCGCGTACAGGTAAGTTGTATTACTATAACGGAAAAGAAGTAAAGGGAATTATGGATGGTTCAGCTGCTACAGAAGTAGTGGATAATTCCTTTAAGAGAGAGAAATGGCACGGAACAATGCCGGTTATTTATAATGTGTACGGTAAACCTTCTTGGATTGTACCTGTTATTGATGACGGAGGATTAGTACGTGCTCATACGGTTATCTATGCTTCTAATGCGAAAATATTTGCAACAGGTTCGACGCAAAAAGAAGCGCTTGAGAATTATAAAAATGCGCTGAGTGGAAGTGGGGATTCATTTAGACCGACTTCAAGTGGTAAAGAAGCACAAAAAGAAGGCGTTGTACAACGTGTATATAAAGAAAAATCAGGCGAAAATACGATTGTGTACGTACTGTTAGAGAATGAGCAAAAAGTATTTATGGTACCAGCGAAGAAATTCCCATATGCCATGTTTACAGAAGTGGGAGATCCAATTCAAATCACGTATTTAGATACAGGAGAGGCGATGTCTTCCGTATCTAAATTTGCAAATAGCAATTTGAAAAAGTAAAGCGATAGAATTTCTATCGCTTTTTTTTACGGTATGAAACAGGAAAATGCACTATACTTGACGTATGTTTATGTTGTAACTATAATTGTTACGATTAAGTAGTTATAGGAAAGGGTGAACGGAAAAAGTGAATGGAGTTAATCAAGAAATATATAAGCCTGTAAAGACAAATAGGTTATGGATGATTCTTGTACTAGGGACACTTACGGCGATTGGGCCATTATCTATTGATATGTATTTGCCTTCTTTACCGAAATTAACGGACGATTTACAAACGGGGGCATCCCTAGCGCAGCTAACATTGACAGCTTGTTTACTTGGGCTTTCAGTAGGGCAATTATTTGTCGGTTCAATTAGTGATATTTATGGAAGGCGCAAACCTCTTATTATTGCTCTTATTATTTATGTTGCTTCTTCTTTACTTTGTGCTATTGCGCCATCTATTTGGAGTTTAGTGTTATTGCGCTTCTTGCAAGGAGCTTCAGGATCGGCTGGGATTGTTATTTCACGTGCAATGGTACGTGATATGTATTCAGGTTCTGAAATGACAAAGTTTTTCTCACTGCTTATGTTAGTAAACGGAGCAGCGCCTATTTTGGCACCGATTATCGGGGGACAATTACTACAGTTCACAACATGGCGCGGTGTCTTCATCGTTCTTGGAGCAATTAGTGTATTCATGTTAATATCAGCTACTTTTGTATTACGTGAAACATTACCTCCTGAAGAAAGAGAAACAGGTGGTTTGTCAGGGACATTGGCGACGTACGGAAAACTGTTAAAGGATCGTCTGTTTATGGGATATGCATTGTCACAAGGGCTAGTAACGGCGGCAATGTTTGCATACATTTCGGGCTCGCCATTTGTGTTGCAGAACATATACGGAGCATCACCACAGCAATTTAGCTTATTCTTTGCGATTAACGGTATCGGTATTATTATTGCTAGTCAGGTTACGGGTCGTTTAGCAGGGAAAGTGAATGAGAAGACATTATTTGTTGGTGGTATTATTATCGCAGCTGTTGGTGGCCTATCTTTATTACTGACAATCGTACTAGGAATAGGTTTAATTGGTGTTTTATGTTCGTTGTTCCTTGTTGTATCAAGTGTTGGGGTTGTATCAACAACTGGTTTCTCATTAGCGATGAGAAACCAGAAACAAGCTGCAGGAACAGCATCAGCTTTATTAGGCTTATTACAGTTCATTTCAGGAGCACTTGTTGCACCGTTAGTAGGCATTGGTGGAAGTAACACCGCATTACCGATGGGCGTTGTGATCGCTCTTTGTGAAATTGGTGCTGTATTATGTTATCTATTTATGGCCAGAAGAAGTGAGAAGCAGTTTGAATTGCAACAAAGACAAAATGTAGAGGCTTAATTCATAAAAAGAGCTGATTCAAACATATTTTGAATCAGCTCTTTTTTCATTTCTTTGAAATAACACATACAGTTTCGTAAGGTGATGCAAAAGTTATTTACATAAAGTGACGATAATGTGACAAAAATGTGGGCATGTATATTAAGGTATCGTCTTAAGTGTAAAAAGTAGGATGTTCTCGGTATAATAACAAGTGGAGATAAAAGAAACTATAATGAGTAGTAGCTGTAGATAAAAGGAGAAAAAGAGATGAAGAAGGTTTTGGGTATTGCCGTAATGGGAGGTATGCTCCTTCTAGCGGGATGTAATGGAAATAAAGATACGAAAGAACCAAAGGAAAAGGTAGAGCAATCTACTGAACAAACAGAAGAGATGAAAGAATATCTTGCAGTACATGAAAAATACGATATGAAGATGAACAAAGAAATTAATAAAGCATTACAGTTATGGGAAGTAGCAAAAGAAAAAGGTGGTAAGGAAATAACGAATGCTAAATATAAAGAAGACGTGCAGAAGGTAACGACAGGCATGTTAGAAGATATAGATCATATACGTAAAGAAATTCGTGTACCGAAGTCGAAAGAACAAGAACATGAAATGTATGTTGGTTTCTTAAATGAAGCAGAACAAGCGATAAAAAAATTACAAAAGTTAGCTAAAGAAGAAGACTCATCGTTGATTCGTGATATAGAAATTAATTTTTCAACAGCATCAACATACTATAAGCGTTTTCAAACAGAGGCAAAAAAATAACCTTGCGTACGCGCAAGGTTATTTTTTCTTCTTACCATCTCCGTCTTCATCCTCGGATACTAATACTTTCTGTTCTTCGTGAAATTCAGAAATGGTTTGACCGGTAATATTATCGAATGGAGTATAAAAAGAAGTGATACGTTTCTTTTTAATAAAGAGTTTATCACGCATTAACGGGCAGTAAGACCCCCACCTCAAAATTCAGTGAAAGCAAAGAAGTTAGGTAGGGATCAACTGCCCGTAAAGCCCGATTGGTTCAACTAATAATCAGTGGGGGATGCCCCCCACTGATTAAAGTTTCACTTTATAGAAGCCGATGATGACAAGTATAACGATTGTTAAGGGTTATAGTAGCAAGAAGGAAGGGGTCCATCTTATAACTCCTTTAACAGTATTTCTTTTTATTATAAGTGAAAACTGTAATTTCGATAAAAGGATTAAAAACTGATTTTTCTAAATATACCCAATTTGATTGACTTTTCATTTTTTCAGAATTATAATTCGAAATATACAATTTGAACCAAATAATAATATAGCAATTTACTTATCCAGAGAGGTAGAGGGACTGGCCCTATGACACCTCAGCAGCGGGTTCTGTAAGATGAACACCGTGCTAATTCCAGCAAGCAAGTCTTGAAAGATAAGTGATGGGCCTTCGTTTATTCAGCCTTGATCTTATTTTTTAAGATCAAGGCTTTTTGTATTTTAAGAAGCGGAAAAGTAATAGGAACAAATATGTCAATAAAACAAAGTAAATTCATTTGTTTAGGGGGTTATTGAAGTGTATGTTATTAAAAAACTATCGGTTATGGTTTTCACGCTATGGGTCATTACGACAGTAACATTTTTGATTATGCATATCATTCCTGGGGATCCATTTTCATCAGATGCAAAAATCTTTCCAGAGGAAGTAATACAAAATATGAGGGCGAAGTATCACCTCGATGAACCGTTATGGAATCAATATGTCGCTTATTTAGATGGCGTAGTTCATTTTGATTTTGGTGAATCTGTTCAATCCACAGGTCAAAGTGTATCAGAAATTATAACGACAGGATTTGGTCCGTCAGCGATTATTGGTTTACAAGCACTTATTATTTCATTATTAGTCGGAATTGCAGCAGGTACATTTGCAGCCCTATATCATGGGAAAGTAATTGATTATAGTGTGAGCTTACTTGCGATTCTCGGTATATCTATTCCAAGTTTTATTTTAGCACCATTATTTATACAAGTATTTGCTATACAGTTTGAACTGTTACCTGTAGCGTCTTGGGGCACATTCGAACATACGGTATTGCCATCCTTTGCATTAGCGTTAGGACCAATCGCAGTTATTACAAGGTTTGTTCGCTCTAATATGATTGAAGTTTTGCAGAGTGATTATATTAAGCTAGCGAGAGCGAAAGGTATCCCAATTAAGAAAATCATTATAAGACATGCTCTTCGAAATGCGATTGTGCCAGTACTTACATTTGTTGGACCGTTAATGGCTGGACTTTTAACAGGGACTTTCGTTATTGAAAAAATATTTTCCATTCCTGGTCTAGGAAAATATTTTGTAGATAGCATTTTTAACCGAGATTATCCGGTCATTATGGGAACAACGATTTTCTATAGTGCATTATTAATTTCTTGTATTTTCATTACAGATATTATTCATCGTATGGTTGATCCGCGTATTCGTTCTATTACATAAGGAGGGGGGATATTTAAATGGGAGCTTATGAAATTAATAAACAGTTATTAACGAATGAAGAGAAAAAAGAATTAACGATAAATAAAGAGCAGCAAACAATTAGCCGAAAGAAGGAAGTGTTTCGCAAGTTTATATCAAACCCTATAGCAGTTTTAGGCGCAGTGACGTTATTACTCATTATAATTTTCTCGCTAATTGGCGAAAGTTTAACGTCATTTACTGCGAGTGAACAAGTGAAAGAAGCAACTAATTTACCTCCTAGTAGCGAGCATTGGTTCGGAACCGATGATTTAGGAAGAGACATATGGGCGCGTACTTGGGCTGGTGGGAAAATTTCACTAACAGTTGGATTAGTGGCAGCGGCTCTTGATATAGGAATAGGTGTACTAATCGGTGGTTTTAGTGGATACGTGAGAGGACGTAGTCGCCTTGGAACCTTAATTGATGAGTGGATTATAAGAGGTATTGAAGTGTTATACGGCATCCCATATTTATTAATTGTTATTTTATTATTAATCGTTATGAAACCCGGGCTTTTTACAATTATTATTGCCCTTGCATTAACAGGCTGGATTGGCATGGCACGTCTCGTTAGGGCACAAGTATTATCCTTAAAGCAAAGAGAATTTGTTATTGCAGCAGAGCGATTAGGTACATCGCATATGAAGATTATATACGGACATATCATTCCAAATTTAACAGGTATTATTATCGTAAATTTATCATTTACAATTCCGGCAGCTATTTTCTCAGAATCATTTTTAAGCTTTATCGGACTCGGAGTGCAATCACCAGCGGCTAGCTGGGGAACGATGACGAACGATGCACTCGGAACATTATTGAGCGGAGAATGGTGGCAGCTATTCTTCCCGGCAATCATGATTGCACTCATTATGTTTGCATTTAATGCAATTGGTGATGGTTTGCAAGATGCAATTGATCCGAAGATTGTAAAACGAAATCGAAAGGAGAAAAAACATGGGACAGCTTTTATCTTTAGAAAACGTAACGTTAGCCGTTGAAAAAGAGAATAGTAAGCAAGCAATTGTGAAGCATGTTTCCTTTTCCATTAATGAAGGTGAAATCGTTGCACTTGTAGGAGAGAGTGGTTCAGGAAAAAGTGTTACAGCACAATCTATTATCGGACTAAATCAAGATTCTATTCACATCGATGATGGAAGTATCTCTTTCCAATCTCAAGGATTAACAAGTTTACAAGAATCAGAGTGGAATCAAATTCGAGGGAAAGATATTTCCTTTATCTTTCAAGACCCTCTGTCCTCCTTAAATCCGACGATGAAGGTAGGAAGACAAATTACAGAAGTAATTTTGCAACATGAGAAAAAGTCGAAAAGAGAAGCAAAAGAAATTGCGATTAATTTATTAACAGATTTAGGGATACATGAAGCAGAGAAACGTTTTGAACAGTACCCACATCAATTAAGCGGAGGTATGAGGCAACGTATTTGTTTAGCAATTGCGTTTGCTTGTCACCCAAAGCTCGTTATTGCAGATGAGCCTACAACTGCATTAGATGTAACGATTCAAAAACAAATTATGGGGTTATTAAAAGAGCGAAAAGAAAAACAAAATACGAGTATTTTATTAATTACACATGATTTGGCGCTTGTACGTGAAGTAGCAGATCGAGTAGTTGTGATGTACGGGGGACGTGTTGTTGAAAAAGGGACGATACAAGAAGTAATAGGTTCACCGAAGCACCCGTATACGAAAAGTTTATTGCAAGCTATTCCGAATATGGATGATGCTGAAAAGGTACTTAGAGCAATTGAGGGAACAACACCATCAATTGAAACATTGAACAGTTTTGGGTGCCCATTTGTAAATAGATGCCCAGTAGCAATACAAGAATGCATTCATCGTTTTCCAGAGAGAACAACATATTCTGGAGAACACAGTTCACATTGTTGGCAACATGTTCTAGAGCATAACCAAGCGAAATCAAAAGAGAAGGTGAATGCCTCATGACAACAGATTTAATTACTGTAAAGCAAGTAACGAAAACGTATGGAAGTAAAAAGAAAGAAATTGCAGCGTTAAAAGATATATCACTTTCTATCCGGAAAGGAACAACACTTGGCATTATTGGAGAAAGTGGTTCAGGGAAAACGACACTCGGTAAGCTCATAGCTGGGATCGAGAGCCCAACGTCTGGTGAAATTGATTATAACGGTCAAGTTGTTCACAAGTTGAAGTCAGCTCATAAGCGAGATTTCTTGCAGAAAGTACAGTTCATTTTTCAAGATTCAACAGCCGCATTAAATCCACGCTGGAAAGTACGTGATAGCGTAACGGAAGGATATATTTCATTCGGTTTAGGTGATAAAGGATTGAAGGATAAAGTCGCAGGTGATGCGCTAGAACGTGTTGGACTAGATAGGCGATATATTGATCGTTACCCGCACGAATTTAGCGGAGGACAACGTCAACGTATCGCTATTGCAAGGGCGTTATTATGTGAGCCCGAGGTATTAATTCTTGATGAACCAATTTCTGCATTAGATGTTTCATTGCAAATTCAAGTTGTACATTTACTGCAAAAGATTCAAAAGGAGAAAGGCTATACATATTTATTTATCGCACATGATTTGCCGATGGTTCACTATTTATGTGAAAAGGTAGCTGTCTTATATAAAGGAGAACTTGTTGAATTTGGAAATACGGACGAAGTATTCCGTAATCCACAACATTCTTATACAAAAACATTATTAGCATCAACACCAAAAATTTCGGGTTAAAGGAGAATGTAGGATGAAGAAGTTTTTACTGTTTGTCATTATGACTGTTTTAGCGATTACTTCTGTCGCTTGTGGTAAGAAAGAGACGCAAAAAGCAAGTGCTGGTAAGGGAGAAGGAGATCGATTAGTAACGAATATTGGTAGCGATCCATATACACTGGATTCCGCTATTGCAACAGATAGCACGTCAGGTTATGTAATAGGGCATTTATTCTCAAGCTTATATACGCAAGATAGTGATGGGAAATATCAAAATGAATTAGCAGAGAAAGAAGAAGTAAATGCGGATGGAACTGAATATACAATCCATTTAAAGAAAGATATTAAATGGTCAGATGGTTCTCCTATCACAGCAAATGATTTTGAATTTGCATGGAAGCGATTATTAAATCCGAAAACAGGCTCTATGAATGCGACAGAAATGTATTTCATTAAAGGTGCAGAGGCATATAATACTGGAAAAGGTGAAGAAGGCCAAGTGGGCATTCAAGTTGTTGATCCTCAAACATTAAAGGTAACACTTGAGCACCCAGTTGCTTCTATTAAACAAAAATTAGCGAGTTCATTATTTATTCCATTATCTAAAAAATCAATTGATGATAACAACAAATTAAAAACAGATCCAAAAGAGTTAATTACAAATGGACCATTCACGTTAAAAGAATGGAAGCATAACCAAGCAATTACAGTACAAAAAAATAAAGAATACTATGATAAAAAGGTAACATTAAAAGAAATTGAGTTTCGTATTATTCCAGACTCTAAAACAGCGTATCAATTGTACAAATCAAAAGAATTAGATTTATTAAGTGGCTTACCACAAGAGATGATTGAGAAAGAAAAAGGGAATAAAGAGTATAAACGTGTTGCGGGATTCTCATCTTATATTTACTCATTTAACGTAGAAAAAGAGCCATTTACAAATGCGAAAGTACGTAAAGCATTTTCATTAGCAGTTGATCGTAAGTTTATCGTTGAAAAACTGTATAAAAACAATGCGCAAGAAGCAAATGCATTTGTTCCAGAAGGAGCAAAAACACAAAGTGGTCGTGATTTCCGTAAAGAAAAAGGTGGTTACGTTAAATTTGATCCAGCAGAAGCGAAAAAATTATTAGAAGAGGGTATGAAAGAACAAGGTTGGTCTACATTACCTGAAGTAACATTAAAATTCACAACGGATACACAGCATAAAAAAGTAGCAGAAGCAATGCAGGAAATGTTTAAGAAAAACCTTGGTGTAGATATTAAATTAGAAAATAAAGAGTGGAAGAGTTACATTGATACATATAAGCAAAGTGATTTCCAATTAGCTTATATGGGATGGGGAGGTTCTTTATTAGACCCAATTACTAAACTAGATTTATATGCAGGTGATGGTCCAAACAACTATGCAAAATGGCATAATAAAGAGTTTGACGCTTTAGTAAAAGAAGCAGAAGTTGAACAAAATGAAGATAAGCGTTTTGACTTATTGCATAAAGCAGAAGATATTATGTTTACAGATTCACCATTAATTCCAATTATATTCCCTTCTGATTCTTACTTACAAAAAGGATCAGTATCAGGTCTTCAATATTATGTTGGATCGAAACCAGATTTAAGATATGCAAAAATAAAGAAGTAGGCAATCGCCTACTTCTTTATTTTATTTCTCTTTTATATTCTTTTTTCGTTCCATCAGAGAAGACAACTTCTAAATCAAATTTTTGGTAGTCTTTATCAAGTTTGAATACGTTTACTACTTGATCGATTACTTCTTGGTCAGGAGTATCTTTATCAAATTTTAATTCTTGTAGAAGTGGGCTTAATTTTGTAATAGCCTCGTCACCTGTAAACTTTGCATTTGATTTGTGGTCTTCAAGCTTTGCTTCCATTTTCTTATCAGCTGCTCCATTTTTATAATCAGCCTCATAGTCTTTCTTCGTATCTTGATAGTCTGCATCTAAACTAAATTCATTGAAGTTAAGTTTTAAATCTGCAGGAGCCTCATTTTTTGCTTCTTCAGTCGTTTTCTTATCAGAAGTTGTATCTTCTTTTGCAGGAGCTTTACATCCTGTTAATACAGGCACTAGCATAAGCGCTAATAAAACTGATAGTAAAATTCTCATTATAAATTCCTCCTTATGTAAATTGGTTCTATACAAGTTTTTCCAAAAAATATGTAATTATGTATGTGTTGAAAATAAATTATTAACTTGTAGCCACAAAGCTTAATCCACAATTTAAATCAAAACTGATTTGTATGTATATGGTAAATTAAGGTTGTGAGGAGGTACTAAAATGCATGAAGAATATAAAGAGATGATAAAAAAATCAATTGAGTATATAGAGGATCACTTACATGAGGAGCTTACAACAGACAGAGTGGCATTTCACAGTGCGGTATCGATGTACCATTTTCATCGTATTTTTCAAAGGTATATTGGGATGAGTGTAACGGATTATATTCGAAAGAGAAGGTTAACTCATGCTGCACAGGTTTTAGTGTCAACGGAGAGAGCTGTTATTGATATTGCAGTGCAATACGGTTTTTCCTCACAAGAGGCATTTACGAGAGCTTTTAAAAGAATGTTTCAATTGCCACCGAAGAAATATCGAAAGTATTTCCAGTCATTTTATATAGAAAGAGAGGGTGTTTCAATGCAAAAAGGTATACCGAAAGGGTGGGTCTTAAGTGGAAGTCATCCTGCTGAATATGAGATGGGGTTAGATTATGAAGTTGTCCATCAAGGAAAAGTATCTGCATACATAAAAGCAAAAGAGAATGTTACGCATGGAGGATTTTCAACATTAATGCAAATCTTCCGAGCCGATAAATATGTAGGTAAAAGATTACGTTTTACAGCATTTGTTAAGAGTGAGAACGTAAGAGATTGGGCAGGGGTGTGGATGCGAGTAGACGGAAACGATACAGAACCGCTCGCTATGGATAATATGCAAAATCGCCCAATTAAAAATACGAATAACTGGCAATCGTACTCGGTTGTATTAGATATAAAAGAAGGAGCGCTTGGTATTGCATTTGGTGTTTTATTATCAGGAGAAGGCTGTGTGTGGCTAGATAGTATTCGATTTGATGAAGTAGATGAAAAAATTCCTTCAACAGATTTGGCTGAAAACTTTTATGAAACACTACTAGAAGAACCGGTAAATCTGCAATTTGAAGAGATAGAAAAGTAAGGAGAAAAGATATGCTCAAATATGCGAAACTAATAAGTATTAGTTTAGTAATATCGTCTTGTATTATGGGAATTAATTATTTAATTAGCTATCTTTGGTCAGGACATATACCTTCTTTGACGTGGAGAACATATTTGATGTTTATGTTTATATTTATGATGAGTTTTGGTTCGATGCAAAAAGAGAGCTATGAAGAAAATTGATAATCGTTTTGTTTGTCTTCTTATTATTGATACGCAAATATTTATCACTAGATTAGGGGTTATTTCCCGTAACAAAAGGTTCTCATACAATAATATTTGGTGAAGTTAATGGAGAGAGAAATATTATCGTATTATTACTTATTGTACTAGTTATAAAATTGGTAGCAGGAATTACCATATGTATAAAAGGGATCGTAAAGAGAAGTAGTTCTATAATTAAAGAAGCATAAAATAAAAAGGTATCCTTCAATTGGATACCTTTTTATTTATTATTTTGCAACTTCTGTCCACTTGTAGTTAAATTCACCGCCGAAGTCAGTTGTTACAAGTCCTTTAATGAAAGAGCGTTGTAAGTAAGAGCGACCTTGTTGGTATAAAGGCGCGACAGCACCGTCTTGTAATAGGATTTTTTCAGCTTGCTTCATTGCTTCAAAGCGCGCCTTTTCATCGCCAGCTAAATCTGTTTTCACTTTATGGATTAGCTCATCGTACTCTTTGTTAGAGTATTTATCGAAGTTATAAGCACTATCTGTTGTAAATAAATCTAAGAATGTAATTGGGTCAGCGAAGTCAGGGCCCCAGCCATCAATTCCGATTTCATAGTCACCACTTAATAGCAGTTTCAACTGTTGTTTACGTGGTTGTGGTTTTAGATTTACTGTTAATCCATCTAGATTCTTTTCTAGTTCACCCTTTAAATATTCCCCAGTCTTTTTAGCTAAAGCATTATCACTTGTTAATAGCTCGATTGTTACTTTGTCAGTACCGAGTTCTTGTTTCGCTTTTTTCCAGTTCTCTTTCGCTGTTTTCACATCATCTTTGACTAAGTTTCCATTTTCTTTACGGAAGTCATTGCCTTCTGGACTTTTTGCGAATTTCGCAGGAACCATTCCTTCAGCTGGAACAGCACCGTTATTTAAAATTGTTTCTACGTATGCTTTTTTATTCATTGCTCCGTTAATAGCAAGGCGTGCATGTTGATTTTTTAATGTTTCATTTTTTTGATTGAGTCGTAAGAATTGAATGCCAACTTCAGCGCGTTCTTTGAAGTTTGGATCGCCCTTATATTTATCAACAAACTCCGCAGTTAAAGCAACACGATCAATTTGTCCAGAATCATATAAGTTAACTTCTGTAGACTTATCTTTAACGACATTGAAGTTGATTTCTTCTAATTTTACAGTTTTAGCATCCCAATAGTTAGGATTCTTCTTCAATTGGAAGCTTTGCTCGTGTTTCCAGTTATCCAATGTGAAAGCACCGTTGTAAATTAAATGATTTGTTTCTAAACCATATTTATTGCCTTGAGATTTTAAGTAATCTTCATTAATTGGTAAGAATGTTGAGAATGTCGTTAAGCTTAAGAAGTAGGGAACAGGACGGTCTAGTTGTACTTCTAACGTTTTATCATCAAGAGCTTTGACCCCTAGTTGATCAATTGGCGATTGTTTTTGGTTTATTTGTTTCGCATTCTGTATATCGAAGAATAAGAATGCATATTCAGCTGCTGTATCAGGGTTTACGGCACGTTGCCAAGCGAAGACGAAGTCCTTTGCTGTCACAGGAGTACCGTTTGACCATTTTGAATCACGCAGGTGGAATGTATATTTTGTTTTATCGGGACTAATGTCAACCGACTCAGCAACACCAGGAATCGGTTTATTATCTTCTCCCATTGCATATAAACCTTCAAAAACATTTCGCATTACGTTCATGGATTCCCCATCCGTTGCTTTTGCAACATCCATTGTTGGAATTTCTGAAGCGAATGATAAATTAATTGCCTGTTTATCAGGTGCTTTATCATTTGCTTTCGCTCCGCTTGCAGTATCCTTATTTCCCCCGCAAGCAGTTAGTAATAGACTTGCCCCTAAAACAGATGCAACAACAGGTACAACTTTTTTCTTCATTGTTCGTTCCTCCCTAAATGTGTTGTTCGTAACGTCATAATGTCCGTGTCTTGAAGTGTAACTATAGAAGAAGAGAAAACCTATTATAGATATGTGCATTTAGGTAATCAGGTGTTCTATATGTATATACATGCTGAACTATAATCTATCGTTATATGTTTCAGCGTAGAAGACATTATATTTTGATGGTTAAATATTTCGTTTCTTTGATTATTTAGAATATTAACACTGGAAAGAACTATATGTCAATAATAAAAATAGATTGTTAATTTCTTGGAATAATATATTAAAAAAGCAGATTCCCTCGTGTTGGGGAACCTACTTTTAATATGTTTTTCTAAAAAAATAATCGGTGTGGGAAGAAGATCCCACTGATTAACGTTTCACTTTATTTTTCAATTTTTGCCCACTTGAAGTTTAATTGCCCTGCAAAGTCTACTTGCACAATTCCTTTCACATAAGAACGTTCTAAATAAGATTCGCCTTTTTGGTAAAGAGGAGCGATAACAGAGTCTTTAAATAATATTTTCTCGGATGCTAGTAATGCTTCCCAGCGAGCTTTTTCATCACCGGCTAAAGTTGTTTTCACTTTTGCTATTGTTTCATCGAACTCCTTATTAGAATAATGATCTAAGTTATAAGGGTTATTCGTTGTAAATAGCTCAAGGAATGTAATTGGATCCGCAAAGTCAGGGCTCCAGCCGTCAATTCCAATTTCGTAGTCACCTTTTAATAAAAGTGAAACTTGTTGTTTACGTGGTTGCGGTTTTATCGTCACTGTTAAGCCATCTAAATTCTTTTCTAGTTGTCCTTTTAAGAATTCACCAGTTTTCTTCTCAAGGTCACCGTCACTTGTTAATAGTTCTAACGTTATTTTTTCAGATCCAAGTTCTTGTTTCGCCTTTTTCCATAATTCTTGTGCAGATTTTGTATCAACCTTTGTTAAATCGCCGTTTGCAGCACGGAAGTCTGTTCCGTCAGGTCCTTTTGCAAAGTTTTTCGGCACGAGACTAGAGGTAGGTGTAGAGCCGTCATTTAATAATGTATTTACAAAGGACTTTCGATCAATTGTTTGATCGATTGCTTGGCGTGCAGAAACGTTTTGAAGTACTTTATTTTGTTGATTCATACGTAGAAACTGTACCCCTACGTTCGGACGTTCTTTAAAGTTGGTATCTTTTTTATATTTATCAACGAAGTCAGATGTTAGTTTTATACGGTCTAATTGTTTTGACTCGAATAAATTTACTTCTGTAGATTTTTCTTTTACGACGTTAAAATTGATTTCTTCCAGTTTGACAGTATCTTTATCCCAATAGGTAGGATTTTTCTTGAATTTAAAGCTTTGTTCGTGCTTCCAATCGCTTAGTGTAAAAGCTCCGTTGTACAAGATTGTATTGTCTTCTAAAGCGTACTTATCACCTTGTGCTTTAAAGAATTCCTCGTTAATTGGTAGAAATGTTGGGAACGCTGTTAAGCTAATAAAGTACGGAACAGGGCGTTCTAATTCTACCTCAAACGTATGGTCATCAATTGCTTTTACACCAAGTTGATCGGATGGAAGTTCTTTGTTGTTAATTTTTGATGCATTTTTAATATCAAAGAATAGAAATGCATATTCAGAGGCTGTTGCTGGATCAACAGCTCTTTGCCAAGCGAAGACAAAGTCTTTCGCTGTAACAGGAGTGCCGTTTGACCATTTTGAATCTCGCAGGTGGAATGTGTATTTCGTCTTATCGCCACTTACTTCATGAGATTTTGCAACACCAGGAACAGGTTTGTTACCTTCACCAAGATTATACAAACCTTCAAATACGTTTCTCATTACTTGACCAGAATCAGTATCTGTAGCACGAGCTGTATCCATTGTTCGTATTTCAGTAGGTGAAGATAAGTTTAAAACCTGCTTACTAGGCGCCTCGTCTTTTGCATTTGCTCCGCTTGCTTCGTTTTTATAACTACCGCAACCAGTTAATAAAATACTTACTCCTACAACTGATGCAATACCGGGTACAAACTTCTTTTTCATTTGATTTTCCTCCTAAATAATTAAGTTTGGATGATGATGAGGGAAATGAAAAATAAAAAATCCCTCTTTTCATATTGAGAAAGAGGGATTTTTACGTACAAGTTATGCACCCGTATATAAACGAAGTCCCTCATTCTATCTTTCAAGCATAAAGCTTGCAGGAAGTGGCACAGTATTCAAAATGAACCTGTTGCCGAGGTTTCAAAGGGCCAGTCCCTCCACCTCTCTTGATACAATGAGTAAACGAATAAATTTTATTAATTTTTGTGTTTCTTTGATAATTCAAAATCTTACACCTTGGATAATGAAGTGTCAACCGAATGGTATATAGTTTAAATTTTCAGTTTTCTTTAATGGAAAAACCACTGCATATGGCAGTGGTTTTTCTATTAGAAGTTAAAGTTATCTGGATCTGGACCAACGCGACGATCTTCATTTAGAGCTTGAATTGCTTTCATGTCATCAGCACTTAATTCAAAATCGAATATATTTGCATTTTCAATAATGCGATGCTCTTTAATAGATTTAGGGATTGTTACAACTTCGTTTTGTAGATCCCACCGTAAAATAATTTGTGCAGTTGATTTATTATATTTTGTTGCAATGTCTTGTAATATTGGGTTGTCTAGCAGTTGGCCTTGCATTAATGGTGACCAAGCTTCAAGCTGGATGTTATGTTCTTTACAGAAAGTGTGTAGCTCTTCTTGTGCTAAACGTGGGTGGTATTCCACTTGGTTGATCATTGGCTTAATTTCAGCAATTTCAAATACGTCTTGTAAGTGGTGAATATGGAAATTACTCACGCCAATTGCACGAACACGGCCGTCTTTATAAAGCTTTTCTAACGCTTTCCATGATTCAGTATATTTCCCTTTTACAGGCCAATGTACTAAATATAAATCTAAATATTCTAGACCTAATTTCTCTAATGTAGTTTCAAATGCTTGAAGTGTCGTTTCATACCCTTGATCGCTATTCCATACTTTTGATGTAATAAATAATTCTTCACGTGAAACACCTGATTCACGGATTGCTTGTCCAACGCCTTCTTCGTTTTGATAAATTGCTGCAGTATCAATGCTGCGGTAGCCATTTTTAATTGCTGCTTTTACAGATTCAACTACTTCTGAACCATCTTCTACTTTAAAAACACCTAAACCGAACCAAGGCATTTTTACACCGTTATGTAATGTTGTATAGTCTTTTAAACTTGTTAAATTCATATTATTTCCCCCTAGCTTTTTTGTTTGTTGCTTCTACTGCTTTTTGAATTCCCTCTGAAAAATTATATTCATATAAAGCTTTGAGACCCTCAGCCGTGGAACCACCTGGTGTTGTTACTTGTTCGCGGAGGTTAGCTGGATCTTGCGTTTGTTCAAGCATAGAAGCAGAGCCAGAAATCATTTGAATGACAAGGTGTTTGGCAGTTGCTTCATCGATTCCATAATTTTTTGTTGCTTCAATTAAGCTTTCAGCAAAGTAATAAAGGAAAGCTGGTGCACTTCCAGTAACGGCAGTAAGCTGATGAACTTCTTCCTCAGTGCAAAGTTGCGAAGTACCAATGCCTCTTAAAAGCAGTTGCAAGGTTTCCTGATGCATCTCGTTTGCTGATTGTCCCATTGTATATAGGGAGATAGACTTGCCAACTTCAGCAGCTGTATTTGGCATAATCCAAGCAACAGGTGTCCCCACGGGAAGTCTTTCTTCTAAATAAGATGGACCAATGCCAGCAGCTACCGTTACGACAAGTTGATTCGATAGTAACGGAGATAATTCTGCTAATAATTCTTCATGTGCAGAAGGTGGCATTGCTAAAACAATCGTATCAACAGATGTAACATGCTGCTTCCAATCTGTTGTAGTAGACACATCATATCGCCCTTGTAATTGCTTTAGCTTTTCTACGTTGCTTCGGTTAGAAACGATAATTTCTTCGATGTATTCTTTGCTTGTTTTAAGTAATCCGGAAAATATAGCTTCTGCCATACGACCAGCACCAATAAATAAAATTCGATGTTTAGTTAGCATATCCTTTATTCCTTTCTAGTGAAGATATGTTATAAAAAACGATACCATTTCTAAGAGAATTTTGTAAAAGGAAAAGGCTTATCGTGAAAAGGATGAAAATGGAGGGGGAGGGTTAATACAAATAAGGTTATAAAAAATATTATACTTAAAAAATAGTTGTAATAAAAAATCCCTGAAGCATAACTGCTTCAGGGATTAATAGATTATAAGTTTATGCTTTTGTCATACCTAACAATACAGCGCCGCCGATAATTAAAACACTACCTAGTGCAATAAAGATCAATTGACGTTTTGTTTTCTTTTCACCTAAGAAGACAATGGCACCGAATGTTGAGATAACGATTCCAGTTTGAGATAATGGGAAGCTTGTTGCTACTCCGACACGTGGTAATGAAAGAAGTAAGAATAAGTTTCCAGTTCCCCATAGTAAACCAGATAAAGCATTACGGATTGCATATTTGTTAAATGGCTTATGTTTAGATGTCAGTACAACCGCACCAACAAACATACCAACTGCTTGTGGTAAAATAGCAGACCAACCATCGATATTATACCAACGAATAATAATTACATATACAAGGTAACCGAAAGTAGAAACAATTAAAGTAAGAAGTCCTTTTTTCAATTGTCCTGGCGGTTGTGCATTTTCTTTGTCATCTAGTGATGTGAATACAACACCAACTACGATTAATAGGATTGCAATCGTTCCCAGAACAATCGTTGTTGTAGTAGTCCACTCACGGAAAGCGATAACTCCAAAGATAGAAGTTGCAACAAGTTGCATACCAGTAGAAATTGTTACAGTAGTTGAAACACCTAGTTTTTCAACTGTTTTTAATTGGTTTACTTGTCCTAAAGCCCAGAATAAACCTGAAATAAAACCAACAATCAAGACTGTCATTGTTAAAGCTGGTTGAGTAAATACATACATAATTGTTGCGAAGAATAGAGCACCGATTGTCATACCTACCGTTTGGCTATATGCACCACCGCCCATTTTTACGCTTACTAATAAGATGTTTCCCCATGCAATTGCAGGAAGAAGCGCTAATAAAATGTCCATTACAAGACTCCCTTCGATTTCCTATACCAATATAATTACATATCGTTCTAACGATCGGTAATGCCCCACTAATAGAGTAGAAGATTACCGATCGCTAAAACAGGATGAAGAATTTACGATATAAATGCGTTTTCATTTCTTCATTTTTTGAAACACCTCCATATAATAACAGGAAATTGCCTATTTTAGAAAGTGAATTCAAATAAAATGTATATTTAAATAAGAGGTAAAATTCAGTTATTTCCCGAGGGTATATTTTATTTCCTAAGAAATAAATAAGCAGCTTCGAAAAAAGCTGCTTTAAGAGTTGGTAATTTTTTTATTGATAAGCTGGATACATAGCAGAAATAGGAGTGACATACTGATGGTGATAACTACAAGTGTCCAAGCGAGTTGCATATTACTTGCATCAATCGCCATATAAATTGCAGTTGGGATCGTCTGTGTTTTACCAGGAATGTTCCCAGCAAACATGAGTGTAGCACCAAACTCACCGAGCGCACGAACGAAGCTCAAAATCATTCCGCTTAGTAAGGCAGGAAATGCAAGTGGAAGTGTGACGTGTAGAAAAACTTGATACTCACTTGCACCAAGGTCACGAGCACTTTCTTCAATTTGTACATTCGCGATAGAAAATCCTGTTTTTGCTGATTGGTACATAAGCGGAAATGCAACAACTGCAGAAGCAATGATCGCAGCAGTAGATGTGAACATAATAGACTGCTGAAACAATGATTCTATCCACATTCCAATGGGACTATTGTTTCCAAAAATGATAATGAGAAAAAAGCCGATTACAGTTGGCGGAAGCACCATTGGTAATAAGAAAATAGTTTCTAATATTACTTTATATCTCCAGGAGGAACGTGCTAGCGCTCGTCCGATTATAGTTCCTAAAATGGTAACGATAATGGTGGCACATGCAGCTACTCGTAAAGATAGAAAGATTGGTGACAAAATAGCATCAAAGCTCATGGCAATTAGGATAGGACTGTAAATCCATATTTCTTAAAGATAGATTGTGCATCTTTTGACTGCAAATACTCATAAAATGAAGTCGCCTCTTTCTTATGCTTAGATTCTTTTATAACACCTAAAGGATAGTGAATTGGCTCATGCGAAGTAGCTGCCGCTGTCTCGCCAATTTTTACTTTGTTTGAAATAAGAGCATCTGTTTTGTATACAATACCAGCATCGACATTACCTGTTTCTACATATGTTAACACTTGGCGAACATCTTTTGTAAATACGATTTTATTTTGAATGTCATTCCATAGATTTTCGTGTGTGAGAGAGGCCTTTGCGTATTTTCCTGCAGGTACTGATTCAGGTGTACCAAGTGCGATTTTCTTAATTTTTTCATCTTTTAAATCTTGAATTTTTGAAAGGGAACTATCTTTTGGGACGACTAGAACGAGTTCATTTCCAAGAAGATTTTTCCCTTCTTTTTCATTAATGAATCCTTTTTTAACAAGAGTTTGGAATTTATCTTCGGCTGCTGAGAAGAATAAGTCAGCAGGTGCACCTTGTTCAATTTGTTGTTGAAGTGCACCAGAAGCACCGAAGTTAAAAGAAAGTTTAATATTAGGTTCTTTTTCTTTATATTTTGTTTCAATTTCTTTTAGTGCATCTTGTAAGCTTGCAGCAGCCGATATAGTAAGTTCTACTGTTTTTCCTTCTTTAGCAGTTGATTTCCCTTTCTTATCTCCGCTTGTGCATGCAACGCTAAATATAAGAAGAAAAGAAAGTATAAGTGCTCCGATGGATCGTAATGTAAACTTGTTCATAAAAAAATCCCCTTTCGTTTTGATATATTTAATTATATCTAATTATATCTAATTATAACTAAATATAACTAGTTATAATTGAATATAATTTGAACGATGTAGTTGTTTTTTAATATAGGAGAAATATTCTTTTCTTTGTTACAATGAAGGAAGAAAGTGAGGAATCGTCTATGGATCATCATTCCTACACAACGGAAGAAGTAGCGAAGCGATTAAAAGTATCAAAATTAACGGTATACGATCTAATTAAAAAAGGAGAACTGCCTTCTTATAGAATTGGTAGACAGATGCGCATTGATGCAACGGATTTAGAACAATATATAAAGCAAATGAAAACAGGGAAGATACAAGGCGCTTCTGTAAAGAGCGAAGATAGTAAAGGCTTGGATACATGTATTATTAGTGGACAAGAACTAACGTTAGATATGTTGGCAAAACGTATAGAAAACCGTCTGCCAAGTTCAAATATATTAAGGGCATATCAAGGTAGTTTAACGAGTTTAATAAAAATGTATCAAGGAGAAGGAAGTATCGTTAGTTTGCATTTGTTTGATGGCGAAACGGGTACATATAATGTTCCTTACGTAAAACGTATTTTAGTTGGACAACCGTGTACGATGATTAATTTATTAGCAAGGAACGTTGGGTTTTATGTGCAAAAGGGGAATCCTAAAAATATAAAAACGTGGGATGATTTATCCCAATCATCTATACGATTTGTAAATCGAGAAAAAGGCTCTGGCATTAGGGTATTAGTAGATGAACAATTGCGCATTCAAAATTTAAATAAAGAACGTATTAGTGGATATGAATGGGAAGAATCGAATCATCTTGGTGTTGCCACACAAGTCGCGAATGGAAAAGCTGATGTGGGAGTAGGATCAGAAAAGTTTTCACAAATTGTAAATGTAGACTTTGTTCCAATCATGAAAGAACAGTATGATTTAGTGATTTTGAAGAATAAAGAAAATGAAGGGCTGATCGAAGTCGTGAAAGATATTCTGCAATCGGAAGAATTTCATAATGAATTAAAAGCAATTGGCGGATATGATATGACGAAAACAGGTCAAATTATATATGAAATAAACTAAAAAGCTGCTTGTCTATAAGACAAGCAGCTTTTTCTATATATAAAGGGGTTTGGGGAAACAAAGTATTAAACAAGACCTTGAGCAAGTGTGTAAATGAAAGCTGTAAGAAGAGTCGCTCCACTTGCAAGTCCGATAAAGTCTGATTTGTTAAATGTAATGTTGTTCATTATAATCTCTCCTTATTTGTTTAATGTAGTTGCAACAGCTTTTGCATCGACAAGTGCGGATAGCACCATGCCCATTGTATTTAAAAATTTGTTTGATTTCATTTTGTTCATCATGCGTATCCGCTCCTTTTCGAATTGTTGTTGCCCTGCTTTATACCTTAATTATAGGGAATATGATCGCCTGCAACTATCGAATTAGCTTACGGGAGGCTTACACTTTTGTAAGAAAAAAAGACATTCATGTAAGAATGTCTTTTAAAGCATATTGATATGATGATGCTCTTCAATTGTTTTTAAAAAGCTACGCATTGAATTCGTCATATAGCTATCTTTACGGCGTATGAAAACCGTTGAAATACTACCATATTTTTCAGGGATTGCATGACAATGCACCTTACCAGCTTTAGAAAGATGGTGGACAGCAGACTGTGGTACGAGCGTAATTCCAAGGCCAAGTGCGACACTATTTAATATTGTCTCTAATATATTAAATTCCATAATTCTTTTTGGTAGCAAACCTTCATCTTTCAGCCATCGTTCTAGTTTGGAACGGTATCCACATCCTTGGTTAAAAACGAGTAGAGGCGTGGTTGTAAATTCTTCAATATGAAAAGCTTTATTTTGTGTTATAAGCATTAATTTTTCGGTACTAACATCGTATTGTTCGATTAGTGGATGTTTTATTGGCCCTGATATAAAAGCGCCATCTAGTTGATGATCGAGTACTTCTCTAATCAATTCTTCTGTTAGACCTGCTTGTAATGATAAGTCGACATTCGGATAGCGTTTATAGTAAGAAGATAAGATGGTAGGTAATGTACTTACTGTTTCGACAGTACCGATTTTTAATATACCAGACGGTGTTTCACTATCTAAAAATACTTGTTTTAGCTCATCAACATCTTGCAAAATTTTATGAACATAAACGAGCATTTTTCTTCCTTCAGCTGTTAAAGTCATACCTCGTTTATGACGATAAAAGAGCGGTGTTTTGAGCTCATTTTCTAGTTGTTTAATACGTGCAGTTACATTTGACTGTACGTAATTTAATTCCTTTGCGGCGCCGCTTACACTACCTTGGTCGGCAACGCTTTGGAAGATTTGTAAGTCTCTTAATTCCATTGTATGCTCCTCCTTGATGTTAACTATCATTATAAGTGATAGTTAACATCATTTTGAATCATTTTACGTGATATATTTTTTCTTTTACAATTCTCTTTGTGCAAATAGAAAGAAGTGGGGGATTGTGGTGAAAAAAGGTCAAATGATAATAGGGGCTTTAGCATGTTTAATTGCAAGTATGTCATGGGGAGCAATGTTTCCGGTTGCTGATCATGCGTTAGAATACATAGATCCATTTTATTTTTCGCTTATTCGCTATGGAGCGGTAGCGATCGTACTGATTGTATTGTTGTTAATGAAAGAAGGAAAACAGGCATTTCGTTTAGAGGGAAGAGGAAAGTTACTCGTCTTTTTCGGAACGATGGCGTTTACTGTATATAATGTACTTATATTTTTAGGTCAAATGTTAATGGGAAAACCGGGCGTGATGGTAGCCTCCATCATGGAAGCACTTATGCCGATGATTTCTATTTGTATTCTATGGGGATATAAGCATGTGAAACCGAAAAAGTATATGATAACGAGCATGATGATTGCTTTTGTAGGAGCTGTATTTGTTATTACAAAAGGTGATATGAGTTTCTTTTTAACATTGAAAGATAACATGTTTTCACTAGCGTGTATATTTGTGGGAGTTGTAGGTTGGGTTATTTATACGATGGGTGGTCAAACGTGTAGCGACTGGTCAACATTACGTTATTCTACGTTGACGTGTGTATTCGGTACGACGGTCACAGGGATTATAACTGTAATCATTACATCGCTTGGATATGTATCGGTTCCGAGCATGGGAACGATTTCTATCGTGAAATATGATTTATTGTTTATGATGACATTACCGGGAATCGTAGCGTTACTCGCTTGGAATTACGGTGTGAAAATTTTATCATCTATTAATGGTATTTTATTTATTAACTTTGTGCCTATTACGACTTTAATTATTATGATGATGCAAGGATATCAAATAATGATGTTTGATATTGTAGGGACTTTACTTGTTATCGCAGCACTCATTCGCAATAACGTTTGTCAGAGAAAAGAAGAGAATATAAATAAGAAGATTTTACAAGAAGAGCAATTACGCCAAGTTGTTTAATAGGCAATTGGAGGATTTCACATGTTAGAAAGTGTATTGTTTTTCTTTGCCGTCGGAGTTGCTTGTGAGCTTGCAGCAATTAACCGAAATGGTCGTAAGAAGATAAAACAACAAGCTGAAATGATACAGCTTTTAAAAGAGTTAAAAGAAAGAAACATTTAAAAAGACGACCGGGCATAGACGGTCGTCTTTTTCTATATAAAGGGGAAAGGGGACACAAAGTTATACAAGCGTAGCAGCGTAAATAAAAGCAGTAAGAAGAAGAGAGCCGCTAGCTAATCCTAAAAAATCTAATTTGTTAAAAGTGATATTGTTCATAATGAATTCTCCTTACTTGTTTAATGTAGAAGCAACAGCTTTTGCGTCGATTAGAGCGGAAAATACCATGCCCATTGTATTTAAAAAATTGTTCGTTTTCATCTTGTTCATCATATTGATCCGCTCCTTTTCGAATAGTTGTTGTTTCTTTCTGACTTAATTGTATGAAATATTGGGGGGAGTAACTATCGAATTAGCTTACAAGAAAATTACACTTTTGTAAGAATTGAAATTTAACAATTAATACTTAAAATTATTACCAACTCCTAAAACTTAGTGTTATAATCATTGTAAGAGACTGATTATAATTCGGATGTTCAGAAAGGAACGAACCAAATGTATAAACCAATTACATTTTTGTTGAAATATATATTTAAAACAGCTGGGAAAGTAGAAGTGCAAGGAAGAGAAAAGTTACCAGAAGGTGGCCCATATGTTGTTGCGTGTACACATACAAGTTTTATGGATGTATTAATGTTAGCTACAGGGATGTACCCGACCCAAATTCATTACATGGCGAAAAAAGAATTATTTGAAGGGAAGTTCAAAAATTGGTTCTTTAAAAATGTGAATGCATTCCCTGTAGATCGTGCGAATCCAGGACCGAGTACACTCAAAATTCCGTCACGCCTATTAAAAGAAGGGAAAGTAGTAGGAATTTTTCCGAGTGGGACACGATCAACAGAAGACGTTTCATTAAAAGCTGGGGCTGTTACGATTGCGCTACGTTCTAATGTCCCGTTAGTACCGGCAGCTTATGTTGGCCCATCAAGTCTAAAAGAATTAATAAAAGGGAAAAAGGCACAATTGATTTTTGGAGACCCAATTCAAATTGATGCTGAAGAACAAATAGATCGAAAGACAGCTATGAAAATGATGACAGATCAATTAAATGAGAAGTTTGATGAGCTAAAGGAAACTTTGCAATCAAATCAAAAATAAGAAAAGACGACCGGGCATAGACGGTCGTCTTTTCTATTGCTATTTATAATAAAGGGGAAAGGGGACACGAAATTTATACGAGCGTAGCGGCGTAAATAAAAGCAGTAAGAAGAACTGATCCGCTAGCTAGTCCTAAAAAATCTAATTTGTTAAAAGTGATATTGTTCATAATGAATTCTCCTTACTTGTTTAATGTAGAAGCAACAGATTTTGCGTTGATTAGAGCAGAAAATACCATGCCCATTGTATTTAAAAAATTGTTTGATTTTACTTTGTTCATCATATGAATCCGCTCCTTTTCGAATAATTGTTGCCCTGTTTCTGACTTAATTGTATGAAATATTGCGGGGAGTAACTATCGAATTAGCTTACAGGAAAATTACACTTTTGTAAGAAAAACGAATGAAGGTGTAATGATGAGAGGATTTGACATATGTTCATGGGATTTATTAATTTAAGAGTAGAGGTGAGTGTATGGCTAATATTAAAGATATTGCAAAGATGGCGGGAGTTTCAGTTACGACTGTTTCGAGAGTATTGAACGATCATCCGTATGTAAGTGAAGAAAAAAGGAAAGCGGTTATAGAGATAGTTGAGAAGTTGAATTACTCACAAAACGCAAATGCCGTTCATTTATCAAAAGGGAAAACGAATATCGTTGGTGTAATTTTACCGTATATTAATCATCCATGTTTTGATGCGATGGTGGGCGGGATGATGGAGGTAGCGTTAGCTCATAATTACAGGGTGCTACTTTGCCAAACGAATTATAATAAAAAAGAAGAAATGAAAAGTTTACATATGTTAAAAACAAAACAATTGGATGGTCTTATTATTTGTTCTCGTGCGAATGAATGGGAAACGATAGAGCCGTATGCTTCTTATGGGACAATTGTAGCTTGTGAAGATAATGATATTTCAAATGTTTCAAGTGTATATACGAATCACTCAGCAGCTTTTCAATTAGGAATGGATTATTTGATTGAGAAAGGCTATAAAAAAATTGGCTATTGTACGGGAAGGAAATTAGGACCGAGTAGTCAAAAGCGTTTTGATGTTTATAAACAGCAATTGCAATCTATAGATGAAGAAGTGAATGAGGAATGGATTTTCACAGAATGTTTTACATTAGAAGATGGTGTGAAAGTGGCTCATAAATTAAAGGGGATGCAGCATCTTCCTGAAGCATTAATAGTAGCGGGAGATGAAGTTGCGATTGGGGTTATGACAGAAGCTGAAAAATTAGGTATTCAAGTTCCTGAGGATTTAGCGATTATTGGCTTTGATAATCAACCTATTTCGCAAGTGTTACAACTTACAACCATTGATCAAAATTTAAAGGAAATAGGTAAAAAGGCCTTTGAAATGTTTTACAGGCAAATAAGTGATGAAAGTTCTAAACAGGAAAAGGTGGAAATTCCATATGAACTTGTGGAACGCTCTACCGTTTAGTTTTAATCCGTTATGTGTAAATCACATAACGGATTATTTTTTTGAAATAACTTTGACAGGAAACGCGTTTCATACTTTATAAAGGAGTTACACCGGTCTGTAATAATCCATGGATTCTTTTCAAAAATAGTATTTGGAGGGTAACTAACTGTTACGATTTATTTAACCAATTATAACGAAAGTTAATTAAATATATCAGTAAGCCCTGCTAGTCAAGTGATTGGCTAGTAGTGAGGGTTAACTGCGGGCAATCCCTAAAGCTGATTGAACTACAACGTGGCTAGAAATGGTGAGCGTGAATGTCGCGAAAGCAGAAAAAATCAATCAGATCGTGCAAGGTTAAATCCTAAACACTAGAACAATGGGTCTTCCGCCTCGAATCATCTAAGTCAAAATGGATAAGATGAACGTTCAACGACTATCTCGTATAACTGACGAGAGTACACCACAAGCCTATGGTGGTGGGAAAATCCTCTATCTCTAAAGAGATAAACATATAGTCTGCGCTCATGTGAAAACATGAGAAGTTCATAAGAGAACTGGCTAAGGAATTGCGCCCTTAGTTGAACGAGATAAATTTGATTGAATTGTATAGATTTAGTTAAGTTTATCGTATCGGATATGCATGAATGAACTTTTATCGAGTATGAAAAAGTATATAGAAGATGATGAAAAGGTTTTGGCTTTTGTCGTAGGGATATTTGAAAAGGATAATTTTACGCTATCGTATCAACATGGGATTTTTGCTGCTACTACTAGACGTCTTCTCTTTTATGGGAAATTTCCATACTATCCCGCAACATTTAAAGATTATTCATATTTGCATATAGATAGCATAGATTTTCGTCCGCATTTCGAATGTACTTGTAATCATGAAATGGTTAGAGCTAAGTATATTCAGAAGGGGAATGTGGAGCGATTTGTCCGTACAGTTAGAGCAAATATGAATAATTAATCACCCCTTTGTTTAAACATAATATCTCGATCTTTAAGGGTAAAAATGCGCGATAAAAACAACTTCTAAACCTCTAGAAGATAGTGATACAATGTCAAATGGGGGGAGGTATGAACTATGGTTAATCAACGTATAAAGGAAATAACACTAATTACAATTGGTTCATTATTATTCGCAATTGGTATTAATTACTTTGCAATTCCAAACCGTTTATCAGAGGGTGGAATTATTGGTGTAACGGTTGTTACGTACTATTTATTTGATTGGTCGCCGGGGATTGTGAACTTTGCTATAAATGCAATCTTACTAGCTATTGGTTATAAATTTTTTGATAAGAAAACGATGGTTTATACAATTTTAGGGATTGTAGAAACATCCTTGTTTTTATATGTTACGGAACATATTGAGTATCATGTAAATAGTGATACGTTATTGGCGGCTCTATTCGCTGGTTTATTTGTCGGTGTCGGATTAGGTTGTATGTTCAAAGCTGGAGGTACATCAGGAGGATCGGCAATTTTAGCTCAGTTAGCAAATCAATATTTAGGATGGAGCGTTGGTAAAGGTGTACTTATTATTGATATTGTTGTAATTGCTGGTTCTGTATTTATAATAGGACAAGAAAAAGCAATGTACACACTTGTTGCAGTATTCATCGGAGCAAAAGTGATTGATTTCATTGTAGAAGGAATGGATACAAAAACGGCTGTTACAATCATTTCGAATCAACCAGACTTAATACGTGAGGCTATTACGAAAAACATGACGCGCGGTGTTACTGTATTAGAAGGACGCGGTGGATATACTGGTAAAAATAAAGAAGTTTTATATGTTGTTATTAATAAACAAGAGCTTGTTAAGTTAAAGCAAGTTATTAGTCGAGTAGATGAAGATGCTTTCGTTGTTATTCACGATGTACGTGATGTACTTGGTGGTGGCTTTAAAGCGAGCTAAAAGGTGAACGAGTAAATTCGTTCACCTTTTTTTAATTCTTACAAAAATGTAAGTGTAATGTAATGAGATTCAATAGTAGATTTTATTCCTTCTTTTTAAAATGGATGTATATATATCCTGCAGAGGAGGAATGTTTATTATGAAGAAAAAAATGATCACTACTCTAATAGCGATGATAGTGATAGTAGTAATGTTACTGCCTACGAAACTTGGACCGGTTATCGATAAATATAATCCACTTTATAAGACGAAAGAATACTATACGGTTGTGAATACAATTGGTCAGCATATTGGTGATGAATGGTATGAATATGAATTTATTGCATTTGACGAACGTGGAAGAGAACAAAAAATAAAGAAGATTGTTAAGCATATGTTAAAGAGAGATGAAGCATTAAAGGTGTATGCAAAGGGACGTTACGGCGAGGCAATTGAAGAAATTGAAGCAGTAAATATTCCTATTAATGCAAAGAGTAAACTTTTAGCGATGAGATAGAGAATTATACCCCTACCTATTTTTTGTCGAAAACAAAAATACTAGGTATGGGTATTTTTAAGGTGCATAAAAAACCCTTAGTCTATAGGGACTAAGGGTTTTTTATTATATAAAGGGGAAGGGGGTACATTGTAGTAGCATGAGTGAAAGGTATAAGAAGAGTAGCTACTAGCAATGTAATTTGGTTATGTGAGTGTTCTTCTTATTTGGCTTACTTGCTAACTTTATTGTATGAGATGTAAGTAAGAGAAACTATCGAATTACATTACACATAGCTTACAAACATGTAAGTCTTCTGTAATGTAATTCGATAGTTAAAAGATGACGAGTTTTATATAGTGTAATTAGAAAGTCTCACTGTATTACTTTCTGTTTGTAATGTTAATGAAGAATGAAAAACCAACTACTTTTTAATAGCCTCATCTGTATGTAGATGAGGCCCTTTTTGTAAACCTTACAACATTGTAAGGTTTACGTAAGTTAATTCGATAGTAAATTTGTCATATTTTTTGCATAATAGATACAAATAGATAAAAATAATTAGGGATATAGTAAGAAGGGAGAAGAATGGGATGCGTAAAGAAGAAGTAGTGAAGTTTCCAATTAAAGATTTCTGTAGCTACTTTACTGTTGCCATAGTATGTATTGGATTATTTGATATCATAACAAACTTAATTGTTAAATAATATAGATGAAAAAACAAGAAGGGAGATCCTTTCTTGTTTTTTTTATGGGGGAATAAATATGAAATGGATTGATAGCCATATACATGTTGACCAATATAAGGATGAAGAGAGAAGTAGATTACTTAAAGATGTGGAAAATAGTAAAGAGATAAAGGGGCTTATTGCGGTATCTATGAATTATCAATCATGTAAAGAAACTTTATCTTTAGCAAAGCGATATCCTTTTGTACATCCAGCAATCGGTTTTCATCCAGAGCAACTGATTTATAAAGAAGAATGTGAGCAAATTTATAAATTAATTGAAGATCATGTAGAGGACATAGTTGCGATTGGTGAAGTAGGCTTACCGTATTATTTAAGAAAAGAAGATGAGTGCATTGCTATCAATTCGTATATATCGGTGTTACAAAGATTTGTTGAACTAGCTAGTAAATATGATTTACCAATTATATTGCATGCTGTGTATGAAGATGCTGATATTGTATGTGATTTACTGGAGAAATATAAAGTTTCACGTGCACACTTTCATTGGTTTAAAGGAAGTGAAGCAACAATGAAACGGATGATGAGGAACGGTTATTACATTTCTATCACGCCAGATGTTTTACATAAGGAGAAAATTAGAAAAATCGTTTCGTATTATCCACTTGAATATATGATGGTAGAAACAGATGGACCATGGGAATTTCAAGAAGATGTTATGACGCATCCGAGAATGATTGGAGAGGTACTTAAGGAAATCAGTGTTATAAAAAACATGTCTGTTGATAAGGTTGCAAAAACGATATATGAAAATACGATTCAATTTTATTTGAAAGGATAGGAGTGTTACTCTTGTCCTTTTTATTATGGATATTTTTTCTAATATTTTCTATAATTTATGATAATAATCAATGGGCTATTATATGCCGGGTTTTGGTTTAAGTTAAAAAAACCACCAAGCATTTTGCTTGATGGTTTTATTTTAGGATTCTAATTTTTTTGCACGTCTTAATAATAATAGAAAGACAAGGATGAAGAAACCAAGTATAAGGAAGAATCCATATTGTTTTACATAATCCATTACGTCGCTTGCGCTTGTTGGCTTTTCAACGTGAATGCCGTCCGTATTAGTAGTAATATGAATATCTTTCATTTTCACTTCATTTGTTTCTTTTTGTAAATCAATCCATTCTATATTTGGAATGCTTTCTAGATCCTTTAATACTTCTTTTAATGGTTTCACACCTAAGTAAGGATGATAGAATGCACCAATAACTCCATCGGATAATTTAGCAACAGATACAGCATTTGCTTTCATCTTTGCAATAGCTTGTGGCTTATCTTCTTCAATAAAGCCAACTGTTTCAGGCATTAATTTCATTCCATGTAAGAATGATGGTGTACTTCTGTATGCTGGAGAGTGCATGGATTTCCAAGTTGTATCACTTAACTGTAGTTGTCCTACATAAGTCGAAAAGTACCTTGATAATATTTCATATCCTTTTTGAGACATCGTGTAATGAGGTGCTTCAAATGCGACAGGATATAGTTTGGCATCTACGAGTTCTTGAATACCTTTTTCAATATGATCAGTCGTATATTTTTCTTCAAATTCTTTCCCTTTTTTTACGTATGCATTATATGCTTCGATATTAGGAAAGTCATCTTTTGTTTTTGGTTTTTCATGCTTCGGTTGACGAATTGGTTGATCTGTTTTTACGTCCCAAAATTCAAAACCTTCCCCAGTTTCACTATCATAAAATTGATGCGTATAACCGTGCATAACAATTGCTGCACCATCCTTTTGCATAGAGCGTAAAAGATCGACTAGTTCGGGTTTATCTTTTAAATGCAGTGTTTTACCTGTCTCTGGATCGGTATATACAGGAATAACAGTGATCATGTAAGGAATTTTTTTCTCTTTTAGTAATTCAGCAATTTCTTTTAATTGATTTATATTTGCGGCCGGATGAACGTCCTCAAGACGTAAATAAGCCTCTACTTTATTTGTCGTTGGCTTTTGTCCGAAGTAAGAAAATAACATTTCACCGACGTAATGAGACATCCAATCAAAGAGATGTGGCGTTGCTACGTAATAAGTTGTTTCATGCTGAACGATTAGTGGGTTTTTGCTATTTGAGCTTACAGCGTTAGCAAGAACAGTTCCGTTTGTATCAAAAGATTGAATCAATCGTTCTTCTTCTAAAGTATTTTTTAGTTTATTAATTGGATATTCGATTTTATTAACTTGTATCTCATTATCCTTTAGAGTAATGAAAGAAAAGCGATTAGATAATTGTTCAACATTTTGTCCCAGAACTAATACTGGGCCTGAGAAATTTTCTATCAGTTGTTTTGCTTCAGTAGGAAACTCTGCCTTTTGTTCACCGATATAGACAATATGTGTATAAGAAGATGAATTAATACTTTCATTAGCCTTTTTCAAACTTTTCGTAGTTATATCGTTTGTAAAATGGCCTAATTGAGTATTAAGGATTTGAATATTACTTGTAATTTGATCGTCTTTTGTACTATATAAAACAAGTACTTTTGGTTTTGATGACGTTTGTGCAGAGGTGTGGATAGGGATAAGAAGTAAAATACTGAACAAGAGTATTATGCACTTTTTCATTTTGTTTTCTCCTATTCTATATGTAGAGTTCAATTTACAATTATATACAAGAAACAAGTTATAGTCTATGAAGGTTACATTTTTACACGTATTTACCAGCTGTTTTTTCACAAAATCGGTCTAAAGCATGATGATAATATGTATAGTTATTTGCTATGATGAAAGAGTAAGAGAATGCTAAAGTGTAGGTAATTGTAAAGGGAAGGCTGAAAGGGGACAAATTTCAGCGAAGAAAGAGGTAGAGGTAGTGAAGAAATTCTTTGTAGGATTTTTAGTTGTTCTTGGGGTGTACTTATATTTCCAAGGAAAGTCTGAGGGAATGGACAAGTTAGCGAATGAGGCAAGCTATGTTGATTCAGAAGAAGCAAAGCAGGTGAAACAAATTATTATAGAGGAAGCAAAGAAAGTCAATCTTCCAGAATGGATACCTCTTACAATTGCCGAACATGAAAGCCGGTTAAATCCAAGAAGTGTTGGAGATAACGGAACTTCATTCGGATTGTTTCAATTGCACCGTGGTGGCGGACTTGCACCAGATCATTTAACTGATGAAGAGTTGAAAGATCCGCGTACAAATGCACAAATTGCAATGCCGCATTTAATGAAAGGGTATAAGCGCGGGGTGCAAAAAGGTTTGACTGATTTTGCATTACTAAAATATATAGCAAATACATCTGGATGGCCAGGTAATCTGGGTCCAGAGTGGACGGATAATAACATGAAGTATAACATCGGATTAGAAGATGTATACTATCGAAATAAAGGTGTAATCAAAGAGTAGGTTTTCTATACCTACTCTGTTTTTTTATGAATAAATTCATCCTTTTCTCGCATGAAATACCGCGCTAGTTGTATTTTCACCTCTTCTAGTTTTGTGGAAACTTGCGGTATTTTATATCCTACATACAATGGGGAAACGACAAACCTAGGAACAACTTTACAAATGATTTTTCCGTTGAAGTAATAGAAGAATAAGTTATAACTACTACATCCTTTATGGAAATCTGTCAGTATGTAACGTACAGTTTGCTGAATATAATTTGCTAGTTCATCTATGAATTTAACATCTTCAATGATGATATTAAATTCAGTAAAACCGATAATAGGACGATCTGAAATATTGAGTTCAATGCGTTCGTTTTTTTGTACAATGACTCCTCGGAAGTTGTCCGGTTCTACGTTACCGAGATAGTCTACATATTTCATTCCGATAATTTGCATGTGTGCATGATGCAAACTCCCGCCTGAGAATGGACCATGATTTTTGTATAAAATCACAGATGTGAATTCTTCATTTTTCTGTAAGTCTAACCAATGTTGAATGGAGAAACGAATTAGCGATCTCATATGTTCTTCTGTATATGTCGCAATATGGTCTTCACAATTATCTGTTTCGATTAGCACTGTTTGAAGTGTATCTTTTAATGTAGGAAATTTGTTTTTTAGCCAAATAATTGAGTCTTCAGTTGCTAAAATATCCGTCAAATTTTCTCTGTCACAAAAAGGACATGCAGCGCTTCTATTTCGAATGCTTTCTGGTTTTTGTTTGCCGATGTCGTTTAAAAAGTATAGTTGTTGTGTATCCATTTGTATATATGCCCCTTTAAAATATGTGTAAAAATCCCGCTTAATACATTCGGGAAAAGGAGAAGAAAATCCTTTAAAGGGAATAGGAAAAATAAAAGACAAGATATCCTCATTAAGATAGGGTACCTTGTCTTTTACTTTTTCTTTAATAATGTGTATGGATAATATAGATCGTTTTTATTTTGCTTCTTTTCTCTATTTTTTATTGTGTATAAGGCAATTGCTGTACTGGCGATTACAATAATGGCTTTCTTCATATTCATGGACCCCTTTTTTATTGTTGGTTTAATTCTTGGCTAACTGCTTTTGCATCAACTAGAGCGTGTAAAATCATTTTTACCATGTTCATCATATTCTTTCACTCCTTTTTATAGTTCGTTTAGTTCTTTTACAACTGCTTGTCCGTTCACTAATACCTCAAAGATTGCTTTTACGATTTCTTTCATCATGTTTGTTTCCTCCTTTTGTTGTCGCTCTTGTTTACATCTTTATTGTATAGGGAGGCATCTTTTCGTACTATCGCTTTCCATTACGTGAACATAACAGTTTTGTAAGATTTGATGTCACTTATTGAAATGTTTAGTCTATCTTCATTATTTTCAGAAAAATGACTATTCAAACATGAAATGGGAAAGTATAATAAAGAAGTAAGTATTAAATTCCGTACGAAAGAGGTGAATGAGATGAAACGTTCTTTAGCTGCACGTGCCAAATTTTTAGATTTTATCTATTTTTGTCGTGCGATTTTTCATGATGTAGTTGTTAACGGGATACGTCTGTCCTTTTTTAACAATTGCATAGTAGCTATTGAACGATAGAAATCTCTTCACCCATTTTTAATAAACGTGTGAAAAGGGAGCTATTTGGCTTCCTTTTTCTATGTCGAAAACCATGGGGAATGTTTCTTTCCCATGGTTTTTTATATTGAAAGGAGTACGGAAAATGACAATTTGTAGTGTAAATAATGTAACGAAATCTTTTGGTGGAAACATCATATTTGAAAATATATCGCTTGAAGTAAAGAATGGTGAACGTGTTGGATTAGTTGGTCGTAACGGTAGTGGGAAGACAACAATCTTTCAGCTGCTAACTGGAATGGAAAGTTTAGATGCAGGAGCCATTCATATGAAGAAAGGTACACGTATTGGTCATGTGGCACAAATTCCGAAATTTGATGAGGATATGACTGTATATGATGCATTGAGTTCGGCTTTTAAAGCAGAAAAGGAATTAGAAAGAGAAATGCGTACTTTAGAAAAAAATATGGCGGAAGAACGAGAACCGTCTGCTTTACAAAAATTAATGGAGAGATACGGAGTAATTCAAGAAAAGTTTGCGTTCCTTGGTGGTTATGAAATAGAAGCGAATTTGATGAAGGTAGCAAATGGTCTACAGGTGACAGAACTATTTCCTCGATCATTTCTGGAGTTAAGTGGTGGGGAACAAACAAAGGTAAGCCTTGCATACATGCTATTGCAGAAACCAGATTTACTTTTATTAGATGAACCAACCAATCATTTAGATTTATTCGCCGTAGAATGGCTAGAGCAATTTTTAAAAGAATACAATGGAACGGTTATGGTCATTTCACATGATCGTTATTTCCTTGATGAAGTTGTAACGAAGATTTTTGATTTAGAAGATGGAGAGATTCACGTGTATCATACAAACTATTCTCAGTTTGTTGAGGAAAAGGAAGAACGATTGCTTCAGGAGTTCCAGGCTTATCAAGAACAGCAAAAGAAAATCAAGAAAATGAAAGAAGCAATTAAGCGACTACGTGAATGGGCAAATCAGGCGAATCCTCCGAATGAAGGATTGCATAAGAGAGCGAGAAGTATGGAACGCGCACTGGAACGTATGGAGAAACTAAAGAAACCTATTTTAGAACGAAAACAAATGGGACTTCAGTTTGAAGGGCAAGAGAGAAGTGGAAAAGATGTTGTTGTAATGAAAGAAGTGAGTAAAGGGTTTGCTGACCATCCTTTATTTAACGAAGCGAATTTACATGTTCGTTTTCAAGAGCGTGCGGCGATTGTCGGTCGTAATGGTACAGGAAAGACAACGCTACTAAAATTATTATTAGAAGAAATAGAACCAGACGCTGGTGAAATTCGAATTGGTAGCAGTGTGAAAATCGGTTATTTATCACAGCATGCGTACGGAAATGTGAAGAGTAATGTATTAGAAGCTTTTAGGGAATATGTAGCTGTAACAGAGGGAGAAGCGAGACATATATTAGCTAAGTTTTTATTTTATGGTCCAGCGGTGTTTAAGAAAGTAACGCAACTGAGCGGTGGAGAAAAAATGAGATTAAGGCTTGCGCAACTTATGTATCAAGATATCAATTTTTTAATTTTAGATGAGCCGACAAACCATCTCGACATTGAATCAAGGGAAGTTTTAGAAGAAGCTCTTGAGCAATATAATGGGACGATTCTAGCTGTTTCACATGATCGTTATTTTTTAAATAAGTTATTTGAAAAGACGTATTGGATTGATGATCGTAAATTATTTGAGTTTGCAGGGAACTATGCATGGGCGCGTCAAAAGTGGGAAGAAAAACTTGAGACACAAGCAATAAAGCAGCAACGCCAAGGAAGAAAAAGGATTGAAACAGCTCCTATAAAAAAGAAAGAAGTTAGGAATGTTGTGGAGATTGAAACAGAGTTAATGCATGTAGAAGAAGATATCTATACGCTTGAGTGTAAGATGGAACATGTAGTTGATGTTGAAATGCTTGAACAATTGTATGAAGAAAAAATGAAGAAAGAGTTGTTACGAGCGGAGCTGTATAATGAGTTAGAGAATATAGCGGAGTAAAAAGTAGAAAGCGAATTCCTTTCAGTTTTGCTGAAGGAATTCGCTTTTTTATATTGATATTTTACTTTAAGAGAAAAATGAAAATTGTGTTTCACGTGAAACAGTAAATTTGATACATCTTTGTTCCGTAATTTGCATAGATTGTAAAACATAAATGATATTAGGAGCGTTTTGGATCGGTTACTTATTTCCCGAGACATAAGTATGTGAAACAGCGAACCATGATTGAAAACAAAAAAACAGAGTTACAGCTTTACACGCTGAACTCTGCTTTCTTTTTGTGTGGTATCTTCCCTGGTTGAAATGATAATAGCGATCCCGAGCATAATAAAAAAAGCTAAAAAGAGGACGAACTTTGGGAAGAATGGGAATAGTAATAGAGCCCCGACTATCATAATTGTTAATAATACGTAGTGCAGGACGTATTGGAATAGGTTGTCCATGTTTTCGCCCCCTTTTTGGTAGTTGGTTATTAGTATTCTATGTTTCATACGGAACGAATAGAAGTGAATTTTTAATTTTTTAATACGAAATAAAAGAGAACAATTGACATGTTTAAAGGAAAGGAATAATCTTGAAATTAATTCATACTATTTTTATAGGAAAAATAAAGATAGTTACAGGAAGGAGGTCTATGTTCCTACATTGTTAAAAATCAGGAAGGTAAAGGTGAGAGTGCGATGAAAAATGTTTTTAAAGGAGTACTTGCCACATTTCTTAGTGTATCAGTATTACTAGCCGGATGTGGTCAAGAGGAAGCAAGTACAAATGAATCTGGGAACGTACCAAAAGTAAAAGATGAATTTATTAAGGCAAGTGATAAATCAAAAAGTCCTTCGAAAGTAAAAGAGAGAAAAGATACTTTTGTAGTTGGAATGCCGAGTCCTGGAGGGATATTCCTTCCGCACTTTATGGAGAATGGATGGGATGGTAATATAACGCAAGCTATATTTGCGCCTCTTGTTGGAATGGATAAGGAAGGGAAACCAATTCCTATTTTGGCGAAGAAGTGGGATATTTCGGAGGATCAGCTTACATATACGTTTCATTTGAAAGATGATTTAAAGTTTAGTGATGGTTCACTGTTAACTGCGGAGGATGTAGCATTTACGTTAACGTTATTACATGATCCTACTTATAGTGGTGCGACTGATATAAGCCAAACAGTAATAAAAGGTGGGCAAGCATATAAAGAAGGAAAAGCAAATTCTATTGAGGGGATTCAAGTCATTGACCCGAAAACAATTACGATTACGACTGAAAAGGTAAATGCTCAAACATTATCATTAATTGGTGGAGAAGTTATATCTAAAGCTTATTACGGGAAAGAGTATAAACAAGGACACTTGGAGTATTTAAAAGAGTTGTATGGGAAGCCGGTGGGAGCAGGAGCTTATAAGTTAGATAAATATATTCCTGGTCAAGAAGTTCGATTTGTAGCAAATGAAAATTATTTTGAAGGAAAACCGAAGATTGAGCATTTTATTTATAAAATTACAAAAGGTGATACGAAGCTACAACAATTTCAAGCAGGAGAAGTAGATTATGATGGTTTTACGACAAACTTGGAGACGATTGAACAATTAAAGGATTTGGGTTTTGCTAATATTAATGTGTATACAGGAAGCTCTTATGGCTACATTAAAATGAATTATAAGAAGGCATACTTTAAAGATAAACGTGTCCGCCAAGCGTTTATTTACGGATTAGAGCGTCAAAAGGTTATTGATACGTATTTCCAAGGATATGCGTCACTCGTTAATGTACCGATTACGCCAGTTTCATGGGCGTATACAGAAGAGGGCATTAATAAATATGATTATAATTTAGAGAAGGCGAAGAAATTACTGGATGAGGCTGGATGGAAAGCGGGTTCGGATGGAATTCGTGAAAAAGATGGACAAAAATTGAAAGTAAGTTATTTTGCCTCATCAGCAAGTAAAATAAATGATGTAATGATTCCTGTGATGAAAGAAGATTATAAAAAGCTTGGTGTAGAGTTTAACCCAGAATATATGGACTTTAATACGATGATTTCAAAAGTGATAAAAGGTGATTATGATTTAGCGATGGTATCTACGCCAATGATTGATGATCCGAGTGGAACGATTGAAGAGTTTGTTTCAACAAGTAAACGAAATTATGATGGATACTATAATCCGAAAGTAGATGAATTAGCTAAGCAAGCATTAGAAACGTTGGATATTGAAAAGCGAAAAGAAATTTATAAAAAGTTATATCAAGAGTTAAGCGAAGACCCGCCTGTAATCTTCTTAAATAATAGCAAAGTGGTGTCTGCGCATAACGCACGAATTCAAGGATTACAAGAAGATAACTATAACGGCATTTTATTAAGTTTACCTAAATTAAAGATAGAACAATAATTTTGAAGAAATTATCAAAATATTTATTTAGAAAGAATTGACAAAATATAACGGAAGATATAAGCTAATAACCATAAAGTCTACCGGAAAGGTCGGAATAGGATTGTTACCCCTCAAAAACATCTATTTTTTTACGGTTAAAACCGACTTTTCCGATTGGCTATAAATGTGCTGTGGGAGGCATACATAGGCTAATAAGTTCAAAGGGTATAACTATTAAACAGTTAGGGTGGGGACAATGAAGACAAAGACGAAAAAATGGGCTGGTGTATTTTCGGTATTACTGAGTAGTTCGCTTGTTTTATCCGCTTGTGGGGGACAGGAGGAGACGGCTTCTACAGAACCGGTTAAACAACAAGATTTAAAAAATATAAAAATTGAAAAGATCGCTGCGACAGATAAAACGAAAGTGCCAGATAAAGCGAAGAATAGAAAAGATACGTTAGTAGTTGGGATTAACAAACCAGGGGGCGTATTTTTACCATATTTCCAACAAAATGGTTGGGATGGAAACGTAACTTCAGTTATTTTTGCATCTCTCATATCAACCGATAAACAAGGGAAACCAATTCCAGAATTAGCTGAGAAGTGGGACGTTTCTTCTGATCAGTTAACATATACATTCCATTTACGTAAAGATTTGAAATTTAGCGATGGCTCGCCATTAACAGCGGATGATGTAGCGTTCACGTTGACACTTTTACACGATAAGGCATATGAAGGCGAAGTGGACATCTCTCAATATGCAGTTAAAGGTGGTAAAGAATATAAAGAAGGAAAAGCAACTTCAATTGAAGGTATTCAAGTTGTCGATCCACAAACAATAAAAATTACGACTGAAAAGGTTAATTCACAAGCTATATTTGTTTTTGGTAGCACAGTACTATCAAAAGCTTATTACGGAAAAGATTACAAACAAAATACAAGTTTAGATTACTTAAAAGATTTATATGGCAAACCACTAGCTGCGGGTCCATATAAATTTGAAAAGTATATTCCAGGTCAAGAAGTTCGTTTTGTAGCAAATGAAAATTACTATGCAGGTAAACCAAAAATTCAAAACTTCATTTATAAAATTACTTCTGGCGATACGAAGCTTCAGTTATTCCAAACAGGTGAGGTTGACCACACTGGCTTAGGTACTGGTGACGAAGTTCTTGAACAGGCTAAGGCTTTAGAATTCGCAAATATCCAAATCGAAACAGCACCATCATTTAGTTATGTTTATATGAATCATAATAAGCCGTACTTAAAGGATAAAAAGGTTCGCCAAGCACTTATCTACGGATTAGATCGTAAAAAATATGTTGATACAGCATACAAAGGATACGGTACGGTAGCGAATGTACCAATTCATCCGACTTCTTGGGCTTACACAGAAGAAGGCGTTAATAAATATGAGTATGACAAAGAAAAAGCGAAAAAGTTACTAGATGAAGCAGGGTGGAAAGTTGGTTCGGATGGAATCCGGGAAAAAGATGGTCAAAAATTAAAACTTTCTTATTTCGGTCCAAGTTCGGCTAAAGATAGTGATTTATTAATTCCAATTGCGAAAGAGAATTATAAAGAGATAGGTGTAGAATTTAACCCTGAATTCATGGACTTTAATACAATGCTTTCAAAAGTTAACAAAGGTGATTATGATTTGGCTTCTGTTTCGACACCAATTACAAGTGACCCGAGTGAAACAGCTGGTGAATATTTATCTAGTGCCAATGAGAAGAGTCTTGGTTATAAAAATTCAAAAGTAGATGAGTTAATTCAAAAAGGTATTGAAACGGTAGATATTGAAAAACGTAAACCAATCTATAAAGAACTTTATAAAGAGTTAAGTGATGATCCGCCAGTAATTCTATTAAACTATCGCAGAACAATTACTGGTTATAACGGGAATATAAAAGGAGTTGACCCTGAAAAATACAATAGTATTAGCGCAAACTTACCAGTATTATCATTTGAAAAATAACGAGAAGAATGTATAAACAGAAGACATTTTTTCATTCGGTTAGAAATGTGCCGATTTGAAAAAATGTTCTTCTATTTTAAGCATTAGATTGGAGAGAAAAAGGGTGAAAACATATATCGTTCGTAGGTTGCTACAAATGATTCCGACACTGTTTGGAACATCAATTATTATCTTCTTCCTGTTCGCACTTCTTCCGGGTGATTATATTGATTCAAATCCAAAGATTACACCGGAAAGAGCAGCTGAGCTTAGGGAATTGTATGGATTGAACAAACCAATTGTTGAGCGTTATTTTCATTGGTTAGGTAATGCGTTGCAAGGGGATTTTGGTTTTTCGCTGCAGTATCAAGAACCTGTAACGTCATTATTAAATAAGTTTATTTGGAATTCGTTTAGTGTAGCCATTATTGCATTGTTTTTTATTTGGTTAATTGCACTTATTATCGGTGTATTTTCAGCTACAAAGCAACATTCTTTATTCGATAAGCTTGTAACGATTGGTGTCTTTGCAGCGATGTCATTCCCTTCCTTCTTTATCGGTTTGTTTTTAATTAAAGTGTTCGCGGTTGACTTTAAGTTATTACCGATAGGTGGAATGATTGATGTTGGTAGTAATTCCACTGGGTTTGCTTATGTGATAGAAGTTGCAAAACATATGGTGTTACCAGTATTTATTTTGACTCTTCTTGGAGTAGGTTCATTGACTCGTTATTTTAGAACGAGCATGTTAGAGGTTGTGAGACAAGATTACATACGAACAGCACGAGCAAAAGGTTTAAAGGAAAAGACTGTTATTTATAAGCATGCATTAAAAAATGCAATTTTACCGGCAATTACTTTATTAGCATTTGAATTACCCGGTTTATTTTCAGGAGCCATTATTATTGAACAAATTTTTAATTGGCCAGGTATCGGTAATGTTCAATTAGAGGCACTTAATTTCCGTGATTATACAGTGTTAATGGCATTTACGATGTTTCTTTCTTGTTTAACAATCGTATCGAACTTTTTCGCAGACATTGTATATGCAGTTGTTGATCCACGTATTCGGTTGAAGTAAGGGGGGAATGAGATGGAAACTGTTACAGCGATTACAGAGAAAAAAGGAAAAAAGAGAAAAAATGAATCATCACCATGGCGACAAGCTCTTAAAAAGATAAAGAAAAATAAGATGGCACTAGTAGGGTTGTATGCATTAATTTTTATGTTTGTATTTTGTTTTATTGGACCGTTTTTTTCGCCATATGCATCAGGGAAAATACAAGTTGCACTAATTAACAAACCACCTAGTTTCTCTCATTGGCTTGGTACAGATCAGTTAGGAAGAGATATTTTAACGAGGCTCATGCAAGCGGGACGTATTTCATTAACGATTGGATTAGCTTCAATGGTTTTATCAGTGATACTAGGAGCTGTATTAGGAGCTATTGCAGGGTTTTATCGTGGTATCGTTGATAATATTATTATGCGTCTTGCAGATATTTTAATGTCGATGCCAGGATTACCGTTACTTATTATAATGGGGGCGATTTTATCGGAGTGGAAAGTACCGTCTGATTATCGTCTGTATGTCATTATGATTATTTTAAGTTTGGTAGGTTGGCCAGGGCTTGCACGTCTTGTAAGAGGTCAAATTTTATCACTTAGGGAGCAAGCGTTTATGCAAGCTGCTGATGTGCTAGGAATAAAAGATTACCGGAAAATTATATATCACTTAATCCCTAATGTTTTACCAATTTTAATTGTTGTATCTACATTAGGTGTTGCTGGTTCAATTCTAGGGGAGTCCGCACTAAGCTACTTAGGTCTCGGCGTCGTCCCACCTACACCATCATGGGGGAATATGATTAGCGCAGCGAACTCATTAATTGATTTCCAAAAGCGTCCGTGGCTATGGATTCCGCCTGGTTTCGCAATCTTTATAACAGTTGTATCAATTAACTTACTTGGTGATGCACTTCGTGATGCGTTAGATCCAAAGATGAGACGGTAGGTGAGAAGGTATGAGTAAAGCGGTAGTAGAGCTGAAAGACTTACAAACACATTTTCAGACAGAAGAAGGAACAGTAAAGGCTGTAAATCATGTTAGTTTTACAGTTCGAGAAGGTGAAACGGTTTGTGTTGTAGGCGAATCAGGTTGCGGGAAAAGTGTAACAGCTTTATCTATTATGGGGCTTATTGCTGAATCAGGAAGTGTAGTAGGTGGAGATATTTTATATGAAGGAAAAAGTCTTTTAGGAATGAAAGAGAAAGAGCTTCGTAGTTTACGAGGCAATGATATTGCGATGATTTTCCAAGAACCGATGACATCGCTGAATCCGGTCTTCACTGTAGGGGAACAAATTGTAGAGACGTTAAGAGAGCATGAATTACTTAGTAAAAACGAAGCGTATAAGAAAGCAATTGAGTTAATTCGTAAAGTCGGCATAGCTCGTGCGGATGAAATTGTCCATTCTTATCCGCACGAACTGAGCGGTGGGATGTTACAACGTATTATGATTGCTGTTGCACTTAGTTGTAATCCTAAGTTATTAATTGCTGATGAACCGACAACGGCTCTTGATGTTACGATTCAAGCTCAAATATTAGACTTATTAAGACAAGTAAAAGAGGAGTTTAAAACATCCATTTTATTAATTACACATGATTTAGGTGTTGTAGCAGAAATGGCTGATTACGTTGTCGTTATGTATGGCGGGAAAGTTATTGAAGAAGCACCGGTATTAGAGATATTCCAAAATCCGAAACATCCGTATACGAAAGGTTTGTTGAAATCAAAACCAGTGATGGGAAAACGAATAGATAAACTATATTCTATTCCAGGGCAAGTTCCTAATTTAGTCGGTTTGGATGAATTTTGCTACTTTAGCGGTCGTTGTGAGCATTGTATGGAAATATGTAAAGAAGAAGCACCAAATCTGAATGTACGTGATGAGAATCATAAAGTAGCTTGCTGGTTATATGAGGAGCGTGCAGAACAATGAGTGAACCATTATTAGAAGTAAAAAACTTAAAAACATATTTTCCAATTAAAGGCGGCATATTTAGTAGAACGGTTGGACATGTAAAGGCAGTTGATGGAGTAAGTTTTACTATTAATAAAGGTGAAGTGTTCGGCCTCGTTGGTGAATCAGGAAGTGGAAAAACGACGATAGGAAAAACAATTTTACGTCTCGTCAAAAAAACGGAGGGGGAAGTGAAGTTTAAAGGAAAGGATGTTTATTCTCTATCAAAAGAGGAATTGAGAAAACATCGTCCTAATATGCAGCTTGTGTTTCAAGATCCATTTAGCTCATTAAATCCGAGAATGAGAATTGGAGAAGCACTTGGTGAGCCGATGTTGGCTCACGGACTAGCGACGAAGGAAAATGTTCGTGAAAAAGTGATAGAAGTATTAGAGTTATGTGGCTTAGCCCCATATCATATTGACCGGTACCCTCATGAGTTTTCTGGTGGACAACGTCAGCGTATCGTTATCGCAAGAGCTATGGTATTAAACCCGGAATTCATTGTAGCTGACGAACCTGTGGCAGCACTAGATGTATCTATTCAAGCACAAATCATTAACTTATTTAGTGAGTTACAGGAGAAAAAGGGATTATCCTATTTGTTCATTTCACATGATTTAAGCGTGGTAGAGCACTTATGTACGAAAATTGGGATTATGTACTTAGGAACGATTGTGGAAACAGCGCCGCGTGATGAGTTATTTACGAACCCACTTCATCCGTATACAAAAGCATTGTTATCGGCTGTGCCAATACCAGATCCAACAGTGAAGCGAGAGAGAATTATACTAGAGGGTGACATTCCAAGTCCAGCAAATCCACCTTCGGGTTGTCGTTTTCATACACGTTGCCCGTTTGCAACAGATATTTGTAAACAAACGGTACCAGAATTCCGTAATGTTGGTGAGGAGCATTTTGTTGCTTGTCATCATGTATAAAAAAAGGACTCTTTCAAATGGAAAGAGTCTTTTTTTTATTTACTAGATGAAGTTTGTTTTAATACAAATTGCTCGATTGCATGAGCAACACCATGTTCATTGTTTGTTAATGTTACAACATCACATAGTTTTTTTACATCTTCCTCAGCATTTCCCATCGCAACTGATAAGCCAGCTACTTGTAACATCGGCACATCATTAAAGTTGTCCCCGATTGCAATAGTATCTTCAATTGGTATATTGAAATAAGCAGCCATTTCTTGTAGACCGTTCCCTTTATGACCATGCTTATCCATAATTTCTACATTAGTAGGAGCTGATGCTGTAACTGAAATATCAGTGTCTTCTTGTAACGTACTTAATAGCTGTGCACGATGCGCTGCATTAAATGTCAAAATGAAGAATTTAGATATCTCTAATTCTGGATTATTTACAACATCTTCTATTTTTTGGAAATCAGTAATTAAGTTTGATTTCTTTTGTTTTTCTGTAATTCTCTCAAGTTCCTCGAGTGTAACATCTAGTGCATGCTTGTTCTCTTCGAACGCTTGCATGACTTGATCTTGCCATGTATACGGAGAATAAACTCCTTTATTCGTATATAGCTTATAAGGAAAACCTTCAGATTCTAGTAATTTTGCAAGCTTGTATACTTTATCGTTTTGTAAACAACGCGAGTTAATTACTTTTCCATCCACATAAACAATTGCCCCATTGCTTGCTCCAACTGGAAGAGATAGTTTATATTCTTCCAATAATTTTAAAGCATCCTCTTTTGCACGACCAGAACAAATCATGACTATATGGCCAGCCTCTTTTGCAGTTTGGATAGCTTGTAAGTTCTCTTTGGAGATTTCAAGATTAGATGATAGTAGTGTACCATCCATATCTAATGCGATTAATTTCAAAATGACCACCTCTTTGCTTTTATTATACATAGTTATATGGAGGAAACATATAAACTTATCTTGGAAAGATGGTATTTTATCCGGCTTTAATGGGCAGTAAGACCCCCACCTCAAAATTCAGCGAAAGCAAAGAATTTAGGTGGGGGGGCAACTGCCCATAAAAGTCCGATTGGTTCAACTAATAATCAGTGGGGGGATGAAGCCCCCCACTAATTAAAGTTTCACTTTATCTCGAATAAATCGTTAGTGAAAATTTGATAGACTCCAACGTATTCATTCCAATATGCACTTTAATTCGTAACAAAAGTAGGGGGAGTATGGGTATATTTCGTTATATGACTGTAATATTACAATAACGTTACAAATATGAACTTAGTAGAAAGTGCATTAAAACAAGGTTTTCAAGGGTGTTCATAAAAAAAGTGTAATAAAATTTACGTAATTATATTGCAACGTAACAATAGTTATGTTACATTAATGTTACAAACGTTACGTTATTAAATTTAATGTAACGCTAACATAAAAACTATGAAATAAACATTTCTTAGAAATTACATATAGATAACTTATTAAAGAGGAGGATACATAAAATGAAAGAGCAAGTATTACAAGTAACAAAAGGTGACTTCGTAGGATCAGCAAGTGGAGCAGTAGTATTAACAGCATTAATCGTATTTCTATCAAGCGTATTAGTATAATAGAAGTTTTGTAACAAAAGAGAAAAAGAGAGGAGAATGCAAAATGAAAGAGCAAGTATTACAAGTAACAAAAGGTGACTTCGTAGGATCAGCAAGTGGAGCGGTAGTATTAACAGCATTAATCGTATTTCTATCAAGCGTATTAGTATAATAGAAGTTTTGTAACAAAAGAGAAAAAGAGAGGAGAATGCAAAATGAAAGAGCAAGTATTACA
>NZ_JBQAEO010000021.1:0-65890 GCF_051915365.1 Bacillus cereus group sp. MYBK79-1
TTCGCGGCTGCCACGGCCTTCGCCTTCGCTTTTGCCTTGTCTTCTTCCGTTACTTCCTCTGTTCCTTCTCTTTTTTGCTTCGCTAACGCCGCTGCTTTTGCCTTTGCCGCCGCTGCTGCCTTCGCTTTCACCTTGGCCTTTTCCTCTTCCGTTATTTCCTCTGTTCCTTCTCTTTTTTGTTTCGCTAACGCTGCCGCTTTTGCTTTTGCCGCGGCGGCTACCTTCGCTTTCGCTTTGGCCTTCTCTTCTTCCGTTACTTCTCCTGTTCCTTCTCTTTTTTGCTTCGCTAACGCTGCCGCTTTTGCTTTTGCCGCGGCGGCTACCTTCGCTTTCGCTTTGGCCTTCTCTTCTTCCGTTACTTCTCCTGTTCCTTCTCTTTTTTGCTTCGCTAACGCTGCCGCTTTTGCTTTTGCCGCGGCGGCTGCACGTCGTTTTTCTTCTTCTACAGTCCTACTATTATTTTTTGGTAGCGCTTTCTCTTTTTCCTGATTTTCTTCCTCAAGTTTACTTATTTCTGCACCATGTTTCGCAACGAGCCGCTTTCTCGCCTCTTCTTTCGCACGCCTAGCCGCTTCTCTTTTCAAATCCTCTAAGTCTTTATTTGGATCACTCATTTATTCGTCACCTGCTTTCCTGTCTTTGCCTCGTAACGAATTTTTTCTTTCAATTTATTAATTCCATAAATTAAAGCAGCAGGATTTGGTGGGCAACCAGGAATATACACATCAACTGGTACAATTTGATCTACACCTTTCACAACAGCGTATGAATTTACATATGGACCACCTGCTGTCGCACAAGATCCCATTGCAATAACCCATTTTGGTTCAGGCATTTGATCATATAAGCGCCGAACAATAGGAGCCATCTTCTTCGTTACCGTTCCTGACACAATCATAACGTCCGATTGCCTTGGTGAAGTCCGAAAAAATGACCCAAATCGATCTAAATCGTAATGTGATGAACCTACTCCCATCATTTCAATTGCACAGCATGCTAGTCCGAATGTCATCGGCCATAAAGAATTGCTCCTTGCCCATCCTTTCAACTGTTCCAATGTAGAAAAAAAGATATTTCTTTCTAATTCCGCTCGCTCATTTGGATGTAATTCCTCAAAATTTATAACCATTGTAACACCTTCTTTTTCCAAGCATACGCTAATCCAACTAGCAACATTACAACAAAGATGAGCATTTCAATGAGTGCAAATAAACCGAGCTTGTCATATGCAACAGCCCATGGATATAAAAATAAAGTTTCTACATCAAAGATGACAAACAATAAAGCAAAAATATAATAACGAGCATGAAACCGAATATTTGCATCATGAAAAGGCTCAATCCCACTCTCATACGTCGTCGCTTTCGCTGCACTTGGTTTGTTTGGGCGCAGCATCCTTCCTAATGTAAGAGCCACTACCGGCAGCAATATGCCTAATAGCAAGAAAATCAAAACGATCATATAACTATTTTCATATACACTTGCCATTGTGAAACCCTCCCCCCTGAATTAAGAACAAGTTCACTTAGTAAACAATATGTCCTAGTTGCAGTAATTATTATTTTTAAATTTTTCTAAATAATGCAACTATTTTAATCATTATAACAAACTTCAAATTCCTATGTCGATATGTTGGGGACAGAAACGAGAATTATTAAAATCTATTTTTATAATTCTCTATACCTGTGCAAAATAAGTATAAAAACTATAAAAAATAAGAAGAGGAATTTATATGTATATACCGTGGGTGAGATAAATGAAAAAACAAACACATGTAAGTATTCTTATAAGCATTATATCGTTGTCTATAGCCATTCATTACGTGGCAATGCCTTTTCTATATGAATACTCATTTCCCTTTCAAATATTAATTGGAATGAGTACCCTATTAATCGATATTATCGCTTGTAGTTATATACTTTATTTTTCAAACATGAAAGAAGGGTTACCTCGTTTATTTTGGACCATATTATCTGTTGGAACCCTCTCTTATTTCATTGGTGATACCGTCGTTGCCTATCAACGTTTAATTTTAAAGGACTACTATACATTCGTTGATCCGTCCGACTTTTTTTACCTACTTTTTGTAATGAGCTTTGCGTTCGCCTTTCTATATGAAATCATTTATAACAGAGATTTATTAGAAAAGCTTTTTATGATATGCGATATTTGTATCATCGTTACAGCACAATTCACTTTAAGTTACTACTTACTTATTGAACGAACCATTCACGTTTCTACAACAGCCTATATCGACATATTTGTTCAACTTACCTATCCAATGGCTGACTTGCTCTTTTTTCTCATTGGAATCAACCTTTTATTCAAGCCATTGTCCTTGTTATCAAAAAAAGTTGGTGCGCTTCTTGGCAGTGCTTTAATTTTATATGCTACTACAGATGCGATTTATGCTTATATTAAATACTTCACACCAGAATATTCTATGTTTACAGTTACTCCTCTCTATCAAGTAACTTTAGTACTAATAGCTATCGCCTGTATTCTTCATACAAAAGAACCTGAAAAACAAGAGCAAGTACTATTAACACCTAAACTTGGGGAATCAATCAGATTATCATTACCTTACATTTCCGTAGTCATGCTTATTGTTTTTATATTGGTTGAATACGTTTTTTCACCTATTGTAGTAATCGGACTTATGATAACTTTCTCTTTCGTTCTCATACGCCACACTTTAGTTCGAAGACAAAATAAAATATTATTACTAGCCCAAATGCAATTCAACTTAGAACTCGAAAAACAAATTGCACTACGTACAGAAGATTTAGTAGAACAAAAAAATGAACTATATCATAACCAACAAATGTTTAAATCTTTATACGAGCATCATCCAGATCCAATATTCACCTTAGATTTGTACGGTAATTTTCTCAAAGTGAATAACGCCGGTACTACTTTACTCGGTTATCAAACGAATGAATTATTAAATCAGCCTTACTATTCACTTATGTATGAAGAAGATTTGGAAGAAATCGTTAATGCCTTTCATCGCGTAAAAAAAGGGAAATCTATTTCTTTAGAAATACGGGCATATCATAAAAACAGAGATATTTACTACTTACATGTTACAGCTGTTCCTATCTTTTTAAAAAATCATATTTCTGGTGTTTATTTAATGATTAAAGATATTACGGAAAGCAAACAACAACAAGAGCAAATTAATTTCCTAGCCTATCGGGATACGTTAACAGAGCTTGCAAATCGCCGTGCATTTCATCAATATGTAGAGCAAGCAATTGCTCGATCCGAAATATCAAAAAGGCCTTTTGCTGTTATGTTTCTTGACCTAGACCGCTTTAAGGTTATTAATGATACCCTCGGTCATAGGGTAGGAGACCTTCTATTAATTGCAGTAGCAAAAAGACTTGAAGAAATAGCGACACAAAATATGAAGCTTGCCCGGTTAGCTGGGGATGAGTTCACAATCCTTATCGAAAATTATACAAAAAGGCCAGATGTACAAAAAATAGCTGATACGATTGTCACGTTCATGAACGAACCATTTGAAATCGAAAATCAGCATTTACAAATCTCACCGAGCATCGGGATTGCAATATATCCTGAAGCAGGTGAAGATCCATTATCAATTTTACAGCATGCTGATATGGCCATGTACGAGGCAAAAAATAGGGGGAAAAATGGTAGTTCTCTGTACACGAAAGAATTGTATAAAAAAATGGAACGAAAAGCTCGAATTGAAAAAGATTTACCACTCGCTTTAGTAAACGAAGAATTTTATCTCGTCTATCAACCACAAATTGATATTACAACGAAAAAAATTATTGGTGCTGAAGCATTAATACGCTGGAAACATCCGCTCCTAGGTGACATTTCGCCATGTGAGTTCATTCCAATTGTAGAGGAGACGCCACAAGTCGTTCCACTCGGTCATTGGGTATTAAAAGAATCTTGTCGCCAGTTAAAAATATGGCATACTTTTGGCTACAAAGATTTAAAAATAAGTGTGAACTTATCAGCAAAAGAATTCCAGCAAGAGAATTTAATCGAGAACATTTCACAAATACTAACAGACGTTAAAGTCGATCCAAAGTATGTAACACTGGAGTTAACAGAACGAATTGCAATGATCGATGAAAAAGAAACATTATCCAGACTAAAGCAGTTAAAGGAATATGGTATTCAAACGTCCATTGATGACTTCGGTACCGGCTATTCTTCTCTCGCTTATTTATCCATTTTCCCTATTGATACATTAAAAGTACCGAGAGAATTTACACAATTAGCCGATCATCGACCTGAGGAAAGAGCCATCGTTTCCACTATCCTTTCCCTTGCAAATACTTTAAACCTCTCTGTCGTTGCGGAAGGAATTGAAACAGAAAAACAACTTAAGTTTCTACAAAAGAACAACTGTAAATATATGCAAGGCTACTATTTCAGTAAACCACTTACGAGTCATCAATTAATAAACTTTCTACAAAAAACACCCAGTATGAACCAATAGCTCATACTGAGTGTTTTTATCATGCTATTTGCGGACAGTAAAACTAGCAACCAACGTGAGGCGCCCCACTGATTACAGCTTCACTTTAAAGTGTCGGGATTTTCCCCTCGTAATATTCCTCTGCAATCTCTTCATAAAACGCTGCTGACGTCGTATAAAAATATGGAATTAGCCATAGGAATCCAATCCCGAGTGTAATACAACTTAATATAAACCAACCAATAAAGCTTAAACATAAAATGAAATACTCCATCTTATGTCCATCCATCATACGACGGCTTTCTGTAATAGCTTGATTTATAGAATACTCCGGATGATCATTTATTATAAAGAACGTCATCGCATAAGAAAATGATTTAATAATACCTGGAATAATAAATAGTAAAAACCATAAGAAAATATAAATGTTCACTACTATATATAATAAAAATGACTTTATAAACTTACTTCCTTCTGTAAACCATCTGAATATATGCCCGATACCCGCTTCTTTTTCACGAATGATATGCAGCGCTAAATAATAACCACCTAGTGTTAATGGACCTACCATCAATATTGAAATAATGTCTAATGAAAGTGAACTGTTTACTTCTTTCCAATCCCAAACCTGAGAGAAAATGAAATCAATACTAAAACTAAAAGCTGTAATAAGAACTGAAATAAGTAACGTTGCCCCGACAGCTAATCCCCATTTCCCTTCTAATGAATCTAGCGCTTCTCCTTTTAAATCACCAATCATGTTCTTCCTCCTATACGTAATAACTCTATTAGTATAGCATGTTCCTACTACAATTCGTCTTTTGAAAGAAAGCGATAAAAATGTGCTGTCGTTGTACTCATATACGGGCTAAGCCAAAGAAAACCTATTCCAAGTGTAAGAATCGCTAAAATTGCCCAACCTATAAAACTTAGCCACAACAGAAACAAATCTAATTTGTGCCCCTGCATAAGACGCTTACTTTCTTTCATTGCCTGTGACACACTATACTCTGGATTTTCAACCATAACATAGTACGTCATCGCATAAGAAAAGTACATCACAAGCATACCAACGATTGAAATAGCTAATAGTACAAAGAAAGCAATAGCAAACGACGTATTTCCTTCTTCACCAAAAAATGCAAATAAGGCTACTAGCAACATCGGAATCCATGTACCTGTATATAACAAAATCGCAAGCATTGCCCACATCGTTTTCATCATTCTTCTAAAGCCACGAAATCCTTCGAATAGATGATCTACTTTAGCATCTTCTCGTTTACTCATCTTTAAAAATACATTTGTATAACCGTATGATGTAATTCCATACGATGCGTTACTTACAATTATCATAATGCAATAAAAAATCCCAAATGTAACACCTGCTCCAATTGATATCGTTTCCTCTTCAATTGATCCGGTTAAGCTAATAACTAAGAAAAATATAATAATTCCTGGAATTAACAGTATAAGCATTGCAGCCATTGAAACAACATAACTTAAAATAAAATATAAAAGCGTTGATCCAACACCTAGTCCCCAATTTCCTTTTAAAGAGTGCAGCGCTTCTCGTTTCATTTCACCGATCATTTATTCATCTCCTTTATAAAGTGAAACTTTAATCAGTAGGGGTTTTGTTCATCCCCACTGATTATTAGTTGAACCAATCGGACGTTTACGGACAGTTGATCTCCCACCTAACTTCTTTGCTCCAACTGAATTTTGAGGTGGGAGTTTTACTGTCCGTTAACGCGGGATAAATTGTTGTACATTCTCTACTTATACAAGCATCAATATAATTATACCATTTTTGTAAAATTATCCATGAATTACACAAAAAAATCCGTAAAGGCAAAGCCTTTACGGATTTTTTTATTTCATATCGGAAACGTTTAAACGGTTCACAGCACGTTGTAATGCCATTTCTGCACGTCTAAAGTCAACATGTGCTTGTTTATCTTGCATACGTTGCTCAGCGCGACGCTTCGATTCATTTGCACGATGGATATCGATATGGTTTGCTTCTTCAGCAGATGATGATAATACAGTTACTTTATCTGGACGAACTTCGATAAAGCCACCGCTTACTGCTACATAATCAGTGTGTCCACCATGTTTCAGACGAACTGCACTAATTTTTAATGGTGCAACAGTTGGAATGTGACCCGGTAAGATCCCCATTTCCCCACTCTCTGCTTTTACGCTTACCATTTCTACTTCTTTTTCGTAAACCGGTCCATCAGGAGTTACAATACTGACTGGAAATGTCTTCATAATTCGTCCCTCCTAAGGCCTTACGCCATCATTTTCTTCGCGTTTTCAATAACTTCTTCAATGCCACCTACAAGACGGAATGCATCTTCTGGAAGGTCATCATATTTTCCTTCTAGAATTTCTTTAAATCCGCTAACTGTATTCTTTACAGGTACATAAGAACCTTTTTGACCTGTAAACTGCTCAGCTACGTGGAAGTTTTGAGATAAGAAGAATTGAATACGACGAGCACGATGTACAACTAACTTATCTTCTTCAGATAACTCATCCATACCTAAGATAGCGATGATATCTTGAAGCTCTTTATAACGCTGTAAAGTTTGCTGTACTTGACGAGCTACTTCATAATGCTCTTCTCCTACGATTTCTGGAGAAAGTGCACGAGATGTAGATGCTAATGGATCTACGGCTGGGTAAATACCCATTTGTGTTAAACGACGCTCTAAGTTTGTTGTTGCATCTAAGTGAGCGAACGTTGTAGCTGGTGCTGGATCCGTATAGTCATCGGCTGGTACATATACCGCTTGGATAGACGTGATAGATCCTTTATTTGTAGATGTAATACGCTCTTGTAATTGACCCATTTCTGTTGCAAGTGTCGGTTGGTAACCTACCGCAGATGGCATACGACCAAGAAGGGCAGATACTTCAGAACCTGCTTGCGTGAAACGGAAGATATTATCGATGAACAGAAGTACGTCTTGTCCTTGCTCATCACGGAAATGTTCAGCCATTGTTAAACCTGTTAATGCAACACGTTGACGTGCTCCAGGTGGCTCATTCATTTGTCCGAATACCATCGCAGTTTTCTTAATTACGCCAGAATCGCTCATTTCGTGGTATAAATCGTTACCCTCACGAGTACGCTCACCTACACCAGCGAATACAGAGATACCACCGTGTTCTTGTGCGATGTTATTAATTAATTCCTGAATTAATACTGTTTTACCTACACCGGCACCACCGAATAGACCGATCTTACCACCCTTAATGTAAGGAGCAAGTAAGTCTACTACTTTAATACCAGTTTCAAGAATTTCTACTTTAGTAGATAATTCTTCGAATGCAGGTGCTTGACGGTGAATTGGATCACGACGTACATCGGCAGGAACCTCACCATCTAAGTCAATTGCATCACCTAATACGTTAAATACGCGACCAAGTGTTGCATCACCAACTGGTACAGAGATTGCTTTACCAGTATCTTCTACTTCTGTACCACGAACAAGTCCGTCTGTGGAAGACATTGCAACTGTACGAACTGTATCATCACCTAAATGAAGTGCAACTTCAAATGTTAAGTTAATGCTTGTTCCGTTTTCGTTGCTTTGTTTTACCGTAAGGGCGTTGTAGATTTCTGGTAGCTTTCCGCCATCAAACTTAACGTCTACAACCGGACCCATGATTTGCGTAACGCGCCCTTTATTCATCGGGTTCCCTCCTAGCTTTCTTTTAATTAGCTAACTTGCTACGAGCAGTTAGCTTTTCATTTTTTATTAGTTTATAGCTTACGCGACTCTTTTGAAAGAGCCGCTTACGCTTTTTATTGAATCTAGTTCCAGCGGCTAGAACAGTCGGTCATTTCGCTCCTTCCTGTGAGGCAAACTACACCTCTTCGTCAGGAGCTCCAATGCCCTCTTGTTCTGGACGAGCCGCTTCCACTTTTTAATACTACTCTAACGCTGCTGCTCCACCAACGATTTCCGTAATTTCTTGCGTAATCGCTGCCTGACGCGCACGGTTGAATGAAAGTGTAAGTGAATCGATAACTTCCATTGCGTTGTCTGTAGCACTCTTCATTGCTGTCATACGCGCTGCGTGTTCACTTGCTTTACCGTCTAGTAATGCACCGTACACTAAGCTTTCTGCGTATTGTGGCAATAGTACTTTTAAAATTTCTTCTTCAGAAGGTTCGAATTCATAAGCTGTCGTAGGTTTATCAGACGCCACATCAGTAAGCGGTAAAATTTTATTTTCCGTTACTTCTTGTGAAATTTTACTTACGTAATGGTTGTAGTAAATATACAGCTCATCATAAGCACCATCTGCGAACATCGCAATTGCTCGAGAAGCAAGGTCTTTAATATCAGTAAATGATGGGTGGTCAGATAATCCAACTACTTCATCAATGATGTTAAAGCCGCGACGTTTTAAATAATCACGTCCTAGTCGGCCAAGCACAATAATTGAATATTGGTTTGAGTCCATATTATGACGTTCACGAATTACGTTACTCACTGTACGTAATACGTTACTGTTATAACCACCTGCTAGTCCGCGATCAGATGTAATAACGATGTACCCTGTACGCTTTACAGGACGCGCATTTAGCATCGGATGATTAATTCCTTTACTTCCTTGCGCAATGCTCGCTACTACTTCTTGAATCTTTTCCATATACGGAACGAAAGATTTAGCATTTTGCTCTGCACGGTTTAACTTAGATGCAGATACCATCTCCATCGCTTTCGTAATTTGACTCGTTTTCTTTGTCGAGTTAATCTTCGCTTTTATATCGCGTAAAGATGCCACAGGTTTTCACCACCTTTTTTCCGGAAGTTGGCACGATTAGTAAGAATTCTCTTCCTAATCTACGTTGCAAGATATTCTTGCTCATGATTGAAGGAAAAGAATAGGTGCACCTACTCTTTTCCTTTACATAACCGTCAGCAATCTCAAAACTTGAGATGCCTTTTATATATTATTATCTAGCTCCAGCGGCTTGAATGTTCGGTGGCTTCACTTCTTCCTACGAGGCAAAGACCGCCTCTTCGTCAGAAGCTCCATCCCCCTCACATTCAGGACGAGCCGCTTTCGCTTTTATTTATCTAGTTCCGTCTCCTAGCCCCCTTTCGTCTAAGAACCTTCCCCACCAAAAGGTAGAAAGCACCTTTTGTGGGAAAGAACCTTAGCCGATGGGGCTGAACAGTCGACTTCACTTTTAATTATTATTCAGAAGCTACGAATACTTTTTTAAATCCATTAATAGCTGCTGCAAATTTGTCGTCATCCGCAAGTTTCTTAGTTGTGCGGATTTCTTCTAATAAGTCAGTCGCATTAGAATCTAACCAAGCATGTAATTCTTCTTCGAAACGAGTGATATCTACTACTGGGATATCATCTAGGAATCCACGTGTTAAAGCGTAAAGAATGATAACTTGTTTCTCTACACGTAATGGTTTGTGTAATCCTTGTTTTAATACCTCAACAGTACGAGCACCACGGTTTAGTTTCGCTTGCGTTGCTTTATCAAGGTCAGAACCGAACTGAGCGAACGCTTCTAACTCACGGTAAGATGCAAGGTCAAGACGAAGTGTACCTGATACTTTACTCATTGCTTTAATCTGAGCAGATCCACCAACACGAGATACAGAAGTACCCGCATCAATCGCTGGACGTACGCCAGAGAAGAATAGGTCAGATTGTAAGAAGATTTGTCCATCCGTAATAGAAATTACGTTTGTTGGGATGTAAGCTGATACGTCCCCTGCTTGTGTTTCGATGAAAGGTAGTGCAGTTAAAGAACCGCCGCCTCTTGCATCACTTAATTTTGCTGCACGCTCTAATAAGCGAGAATGTAAGTAGAATACATCCCCTGGATATGCTTCACGACCTGGAGGACGACGTAATAGTAATGAAAGCTCACGGTAAGCCGCTGCTTGTTTTGATAAGTCATCATATACTACTAATACGTGTTTACCATTGTACATGAACTCTTCACCCATTGTTACACCAGCATAAGCAGCTAAGTATAATAATGGAGCTGGTTGAGAAGCTGATGCAGTTACAACGATTGTGTAATCTAATGCACCGTGCTTACGTAGTGTTTCTACTACGTTACGTACAGTTGATTCTTTTTGTCCGATAGCTACATAGATACAAATCATATCTTCATCTTTTTGGTTAATGATTGTATCAAGTGCAACTGCTGTTTTACCTGTTTGACGGTCACCAATGATTAACTCACGTTGACCACGGCCAATTGGTACAAGAGCATCGATCGCTTTAATACCTGTTTGAAGTGGTTCATGAACAGATTTACGATCCATTACACCTGGTGCTGGACTTTCGATTGGACGAGTGTTTGTTGTATTGATTGGGCCTAAACCATCAACTGGTTGACCTAATGGGTTTACAACACGACCGATTAGTTCTTTTCCTACTGGTACTTGCATGATGCGACCAGTACGACGAACTTCGTCACCTTCACGAATTTCTGTGTAAGGTCCTAAAATAATGATACCTACGTTGTTTTCCTCTAAGTTTTGTGCTAGTCCCATAACGCCGTTAGAGAACTCTACAAGTTCACCAGCCATAACGTTATCAAGACCATGAGCACGCGCAATACCGTCACCAACTTGGATAACTGTACCAACATCACTAACTTCGATTTCAGACTGATAGTTCTCGATTTGTTGCTTTATCAGTGCGCTAATTTCTTCAGCTCTGATGCTCATGTGCTTCACCCCTATCTATTCTTCATTAATTCACGCTGAATACGTGCTAATTTTCCTTGTAAGCTTCCGTCGTAAATGCGATTTCCAATACGTACTTTAATGCCGCCTAGTAAATCTTCATCTACAACATTTTTTACGCGAATTGCATCTTTTCCCGTTCTCTTTGCAAATGCTTCTGCAATGTTAAGTTTCTCTTCTTCTGATAGAAGACGAGTAGAATATACAGTTGCGTCGGCTACGTTACGTTCTTCATTAGCAAGAACAACATATTCATCTGCAATTTCAGGTAAGATATCAATGCGTTTGTTATCAATTAAAATATATAACGTATTTAAAATAGATTCAGAAACAGACCCGAATACGTTTGCAAGAAACGTTTTCTTCTGCTCTTTTGAAATGTTCGGTTGCGTTAAAAAGCTATGTAGTTCTCCGTTCTTTACATAAACGTTTTGTACAAGGCGTAATTCCTCTTCAAACATTTCTAATACGTGTTTTTCTTTTGCAATTTTAAAAAGAGCGACAGCATAACGTTTTGCTACAATCCCATTGCTCATCGCGCTTCTCCTACTTCTTTAATATAATCGCGAATTAACTTAACTTGATCTTCTTCTTTTAACTCTTTTTCAATTACTTTAGAAGCAATTTGAACAGATAAAGAAGCCACTTGTTCTTGTAAAGCAGCAATCGCTTGCTCTTTTTCGCGTTGAATTTCTTGTACAGCAGATGCTTTAATTGATTCTGCTTCTTCTTTCGCAGCAGCAACAATAACATCTTTTTGATCTACAGCTTGTTTTTTCGCTCTTTCGATTAACTCTTGTGCTTCAACACGCGATTGTTTTAACATTTCACGTTGTTCTTCTACTAATTTCTTCGCTTCAGCGTTACTTCTTTCTGCAGCGTCGATTTCATTAGTAACATGCTCTTCACGTTCTTTCATAATTCCCATTAAAGGACCCCACGCAAATTTGCGTAGCATTACTAATAGAAGTAAGAAAATGAACAATGTATAAGCAATCGTTCCAAATGGAATGGCAGCCCCTAATAATAAAGTTGGCACAAGGATTCACTCCCTTCAAAATATCTAAATTGATCATATGAAAAAAAAAGACATACGTTTCATCCATAAAGCAATGGCGAAGAAAGTTCGGAAAAACACTCTTCGCCATCTATGTAAGGGGAGTCTCCCTTATTTGTTCATTACGATGAATGCAATAACTACACCGATGATTGGAAGTGCCTCAACTAAAGCAACCCCGATGAACATAATTGTTTGAAGTGCGCCTTTTAATTCTGGTTGACGAGCAACACCTTCGATTGTACGTGATACGATAAGACCGTTACCAATACCTGCACCTAATGCTGATAAACCAATTGCAATTGCAGCTGCGATTACACCTAAACTCATTTAATTTGTCCTCCTTTGTATTATAAAAAAATAAATTTTTTCTTACTTAAATTATATTAATGGTCATGGCTTACTTTATGAGCCATATAAACCATCGTTAACATAACGAAAATAAATGACTGGATTGATCCAACGAATACGCTGAATCCCATCCATGCTAACATTGGTACAAGCGCACCTAATGCTCCAAGGAATGATGCCCCGCCTAACTTAGCAAGTAATCCTAATAAGATCTCACCTGCATAAATGTTACCAAATAAACGAAGCCCTAACGTTAATGTGTTAGCAAACTCCTCAATAACCTTTAATGGGAATAAGAATTTCATCGGTTGGAAATAACCTTTAACGTATTCTTTCGTACCCTTCATCTTAATTCCATAATAATGGGTGAGGGTAACTACCATCACGGCTAATGTTAATGTAACTGCTGGATCAGACGTTGGTGATCTCCACCATGCAATATGTTCGCCAGCCTCAACTGTTGAATACATGAATGGTAAACCAAGGAAGTTCGATACGATGATAAACATGATAAGCGTAACGCCAAGCGTTAAGAAACGTCCACCTGTTTTCCAGTCCATCGTACTATTGATAATCCCTTTCACGAAGTCAAACACCCATTCCATGAAATTTTGCATTCCTGTTGGGCGAAGAGCTAAGCTGCGAGTTCCGATAACAGCGATTAAGAAAACAATAACTGCTGCTACAGTAACCATCATAACTGATGACAAATCGAACGTTAAACCTAGAAATTCAACTAATCTACCGTGTTCCACTAGTAATTCACCTCTCTTCCCTGCTCTTATACTCTAAATAAAGAAAATCTATGATCATGACAAGGTATCCTGTCAGCAATCCTACACCTAAGCCCCACATCGCAATTAACTCTTGATATTTGGCTGCAAATAAAATTAATAACCCAATCGTGGCGAATCTTGAATATGTACTTACCGCTGTCGCCTTAAACTTCACGTTTTCTCCATTTGTTACGCGATCCAACAGCTTGTCTGTTCTACGTGCAATGATGCGCAAACTAAGAAAACTGAAAATCGTTCCGATAATCAGTCCAAGAAATACATCCTTGTAAGAGGTGAATCCCCATCCTAGCACTAGAAGCGCAAGCAAGTAGTACATATATTTCTTTTGTCTTTGGACAAGTCCATGTACGTCTATCATCATTGCTCTCCCGAATAGTAATGTCGAATGAGTCGAATCATTGCATATATCCCAGTTCCTAATCCGAGTAATAACCCTATAATAAGAAACAATGGAAACGTTCCAACCTTATTATCAATCCACTGCCCACCAAAGATCCCAATAAGAATAGAACCGACTAACTGAGCAAGAATACCTGACATTAAAGCATAAGCTTTTATATGGCTGCGATCGTTTTTTTGCAAGGATTCATCCCTCCAATATGTAACCCTCATTCACGATGTGTTAATAATAACTCATTTTTTTGCATAAATCCTATACAAAATAAAAAGTTTACATTTTCGTCACTGAATAGATGTATTTTTGTCACTGAAAGCCCTACCATCTATCCCCGTTGTTAGCATACAATAGGGTATTAACAGTGTCAACGAGAAATCGTAAAAAATCAAAAAATTTGAGTATTAGTCATTTCCTCCCAAAAATGAAAACGTTCCCCTTCTAAATACTGGTTAGAGATATGCAATTTCTAACAGTTTTCTCTTTATAGTAGAAGGAAATGTTCACAAGTTTGTCACTATTATATTTTTAAGATATAACGCTTTCCTTCCATAATATAGTGCTCTTTAGACGTAAGACTTCTATATTATATGTGATGTGTATGCAACTTATGTTGTATATACTATGTATATTTATCCCCCTCCCCTACCTCATCAAGATACAAAAAAACGAGAGGGGAACCCCCTCTCGTCAGTTGTCTTACTTCGTTCCGAATAGACGATCACCAGCATCACCAAGACCTGGCACTACATATCCGTGGTCATTTAATTTCTCATCTAATGCTGCTACATAAATATCAACATCAGGATGTTCTTCTTGTACTACTTTTACTCCTTCTGGAGCTGCAACGATACACATTAATTTAATTTGTTTTGCACCGCGCTTTTTCAGAGAGTTAATTGCTTCAGCTGCAGAACCACCTGTTGCTAGCATCGGATCTAGTACGATAAAGTCACGCTCTTCTACATCCGTTGGAAGTTTCACATAGTATTCTACCGGTTGCAATGTTTTAGGATCGCGGTATAAACCAACGTGTCCTACTTTTGCTGCTGGAATTAATTTCAGAATTCCATCAACCATTCCTAAACCTGCACGTAAAATCGGAATTAAACCAAGTTTTTTACCAGCGATCACTTTTGTTGTCGCTTTGCTTACAGGCGTTTCAATTTCAATGTCTTTAAGTGGAAGATCGCGAGTAATTTCAAAAGCCATTAGGCTTGCTACTTCGTCCACTAATTCACGAAAATCTTTCGTACCTGTATTCTTATCGCGAATATATGTAATCTTATGTTGAATTAACGGGTGATCAAATACATACAGTTTTCCCATGTGAATCTCTCCTTTAGATGATATTCATGCGTTTGCACGCTTTTTTACACTATTTACGATTGTAAAGAAAACGCTACTAATATTCAAGGGCAAATTTGGCAAAATCATGATTTTACGATGAATCTATCTAGTATCTTTACCAATTATGGGAGCTGTATCCTTCATTATATCGCCAAAATTTATTCATCATTTGTATACATACTTAAAGAACAATATATGTCCAAAAAAAACTGCCAAAACAATTACGTCTCAGCAGTCTTCTTTCATCTATTATAGGTCTGTGTACATTGGGAATTTGCTCGTTAACGCTTCTACACGCTTACGTGCTTCTTCTAATGCAGCTTCATTTTCATGATTTTTTAATGTGTAAGCAATAAGTGACGCAATTTCATCCATTTCTTCTAAACCGAAACCACGAGATGTTACAGCTGCCGTACCGATACGTACACCGCTTGTTACAAATGGGCTTGCTGTTTCAAATGGAATTGTATTTTTGTTCACTGTAATACCAACTTCATCTAATACGTGCTCCGCTACTTTACCTGTGATTTCTAAGTTACGAACATCAATCAGGATTAAGTGATTGTCTGTTCCGCCAGAAACAAGTGTCAGCCCTTCTTTTTGAAGACCTTTAGCTAAACGGTTTGCATTATTAATGATATTTTGTGCATATGTTTTAAAATCATCTTGTAGCGTCTCACCAAATGCAACAGCTTTTGCAGCGATTACGTGCATAAGTGGACCACCTTGAATACCAGGGAAGATTGATTTATCAATTTGTTTTGCAAATTGCTCTTCACATAAAATCATACCACCACGTGGACCACGTAATGTTTTATGTGTTGTCGTTGTAACGAAATGTGCATGTGGTACTGGGTTTGGATGTAAACCAGCAGCTACTAAACCAGCGATATGTGCCATATCAACCATAAAGTATGCACCCACTTCATCTGCAATCTCACGGAATCGTTTGAAATCGATAACACGAGGATATGCACTTGCACCTGCAACGATTAATTTTGGTTTATGTTCTTTCGCTTTTGCTAATACATCATCGTAATTAATACGGTGTGATTCAGCATCCACGCCATATTCTACGAAATTATATTGTACTCCACTGAAGTTAACAGGGCTTCCGTGTGTTAAGTGACCACCATGAGATAAATTCATACCAAGTACTGTATCGCCTTGCTCTAAAATCGTGAAGTATACTGCCATGTTCGCCTGTGCACCAGAATGCGGTTGAACATTTACATGCTCTGCGCCAAAAATTTCTTTCGCGCGATCACGTGCGATATCTTCCACTACGTCTACGTGCTCACAGCCACCATAGTAACGTTTTCCAGGATACCCCTCAGCATACTTATTCGTTAAAACAGAACCTTGCGCCTCCATTACTGCTTCACTTACGAAGTTTTCCGAAGCAATTAACTCAATCTTTGAACGCTGTCTTCCTAGTTCTGCCTCAATTGCAGCAAATACCTTTTCATCTTGACGTTTTAAATGATCCACCAAAATCCCCCTTTTCTGAACGAATTACATCGATTCCCAATAGTTTTTTCTCATTTATTCAGAAAAAACGAAAATTCAGGTTGTAATTCTTTCGAACCTTCATGTTTTCAACTACATTCTAACATGACTTTCTATATCATAAAAGAAAAAAAAGACCGAAAATCGGTCTTTTCTTTCTTCTATTATAAAGTCAGACTACATACCTTTTATCTTTCGATATAAAGCTATTATGCGACTTTATAATTTTTCATGTCTAACGGCAAGTGATAGTCTCTTCCTTCGCCGCATAAACAGCACGTGCTCCACCAATTAGTTTTCCACGTGTTGTTGCCATCGTTACATGCGCACTTCCAATTTCCTTCACACCTGTACGAACCGGAACAGCTACATGCTTTAAATGCATACCAATAAATGTATCACCAATATCCATTCCTGCATCTGCTTTAATAAACTCAATTACTACCGGGTTTTTCAAATTGTGATACGCATATGTTGCTAATGCACCACCTGCTGATCTAACAGGCGTAACTGTTACAATTTCAAATTGATATTTCATCGCCAACTCTCTCTCAACTACTAAAGCACGGTTTAAATGCTCACAACATTGAAACGCCAACTCAATACCTGTTTTCTCTTGAAATTGTTTTAACTCAGAAAAAATCGCCTCTGCTACTTCCATCGTTCCTGATGTTCCAATTCTTTCTCCTAGCACTTCGCTCGTGCTACACCCCACTACAAAAATTTGACTACTTTGTAATGAAGCTTGTTCTTGGAAATCAGCAAGCGAACTTTGTAACTGTTCTCTTACTTTTACGATTTCTGTCATTACGCCTCTTCCTTTCACAGGTTGGTTCACCAAATTATATTTCATACTACTTCTAGTTAGAATCTATTACTTTGTTTCGTATGTTTTAATTTTTCCTACGCGGTTTTCGTGACGACCACCTTCATAGTCAGTTGTTAACCAAATTTTTGCGATGTCACGTGCTAGACCTACACCAATTACACGCTCGCCCATTGCTAGCATGTTCGTATCATTATGCTCTCTCGTTGCTTTCGCACTGAAAGTATCATGAACTAACGCACAACGAATACCATTTACTTTATTTGCTGCAATTGACATACCGATGCCTGTCCCACAAACTAAAATACCACGATCTACTTCGCCATTCGCTACCATTTCCGCTGCAGGAAACGCAAAATCAGGGTAATCAACAGAACCAGCTTCACATTCACAACCTAAATCAATATATTCAATATTTAACTCTTCTAATAAACTTATAAGTTCTTTACGGATATTCATACCGCCGTGATCAGATGCTACTACTACTTTCATTTTTACCCCTCCAAAGTTTCAATCAATTATCTTCATTTCTCACTCGCTACCTTAGCGGAACGAAGTGATCTCCAATATCGTATTATACACGAAACATCAACCTTCTGAATGTTTTTTCAGTAAAGTTTGTACAAGTTTTTCCATCTCTTCTAACGTTTCTTTATAAATAGAAAGTGACCCGCCAAATGGATCTGAAATATCCTTACTTATCCCCTCAGTTACTCCATATAATGTATCTACTTTCTTTTCAACACTCGGATAATGCCCAAGTACAATTTGCTTATGGTTTTCCGTCATTGTTACTACAATATCAGCCCATTCAATCAAAGCTTCATTTACCTGCTGCGAAGCATGATCGATTGCAATTCCCTTTTCAGCTAAAGCTTCCTTTGCATATATCGACGCATCACTTCCAGGATAGGCGAAAACACCAGCAGATTGCACTTCAAACTTACCTGCTCCATGATGACAAAGTAACGCCTCGGCCATCGGGCTACGGCATGTATTTCCAGTGCAAATAAATAACACTCGTTTCATCCAAACCCACCCCTTTTCTTCTTTTTCCTACTTTTTATCATAACGTACATAAGAATAGAACAAAAGAAATGTGAATATACGAAAGGCGCATTTCTCTTATATTTTTTCTAAGAAAAATGCGCCTTATCCACATATATGTGAAACCCTATTTCCAAGTGCCCAAAGTATTTTACCATACATAAGGAACAGACTACAAAACAAAATAAGGAATCCATTTCATACGAAACGGATTCCTTTCATGCAATAATTATTTCATTGTAACTTTCATTACTTCTGTTGAACCTTTTATAGCAGTTACACCTACAGTTGTCTTAATAGACTCAGCTGCATCTGTATTTGTGATAACGATTGGAGTAATTGTGCTTTTCGCTTTTTCACGGATTAATTCTAGGTCGAATGAGATTAATTTATCTCCAGCTTTTACAGCTTGTCCTTCAGAAACGTGAGCTTCGAAACCTTCGCCTTCCATTTTTACAGTTTCTAATCCAACGTGGATTAAAATTTCTGTACCGTTTTTCGCTTTAATTCCAATCGCATGTTTCGTGTGGAATAATTGTACGATTTCACCATCAACTGGAGATACAACTACACCTTCAGTAGGATCGATTGCAACACCGTCGCCCATCATACGACCAGCGAATACTGGATCTGGTACTTCTTCAATATTTTTCACTGCTCCAGTTAATGGAGCTACGATTGTTTCTTCATTTGTTTTTGAACCTAAACCGAATAATTTTTTAAACATAGGATAGTCCTCCTTATAATTTACCTAAAAGTTTATAGGGCAATCTCTATTAAAGATCGAAATAAACGTAAGACCTCATACTTCGAATATTATACTGTAAAAACGCTTTCGAAATAAATTACGTCGTTACTGCTAGACTCTTATTGTAGCGCCTCATAAAATTCCAGTCAATTCTGATTGTCTGAATAACAATAAGAAGTTAACTTCTACTTATATTTTCTCTTTTTTTACCTAACTTGTCTAGAGGTCTTTACTACATTTTATTTTTTATCGCTAATTTGTAAAATTATTTTCAAACTTTTTTCGAAACCCACTTGACTTAAGTAAGTAACTATTTTATCATTACTTACATAAGATAAGTTAATAACTTTTAGGGGGTTTTAAAATGATGGATATCGGTCTTCTTATTATTCGTCTTATTATAGGTATTACATTCATGGGTCATGGTGCTCAAAAATTATTTGGTTGGTTTGGTGGCTACGGCCTGAAAGGAACTGGCGGCTGGATGGAGTCAATCGGCTTACGCCCTGGTGTATTCATGGCATTTATGGCTGGCGCAACTGAATTATTAGGTGGTTTCTTATTTGCATCAGGTATTTTCACTGCAATTGGTTCATTATTTATCGTTGGAACAATGTTAATGGCTATTTTCACTGTTCACGGAAAAAATGGTTACTGGGTAACACAAAACGGATATGAATACAATTTAATGTTAATCGCCGTTGCTATTGGAGTAGCTTTAATCGGACCTGGTGCATACGTTTTATTATAATTTTTATCTTGAATTCGAGATTATTTAGACGGAACTTACTTCATTGCGATTGAAGTAAGTTCTTTTTATGTAATAAAAATATTATTTTCAGCAGGAGTTTCCCACTAACATCTTGTAAACAAACAATAAGTCGTCATATTTAGAAAGGGGATTTTAAGCATGTTATCCATTAATCCAAATGAACAAACGGAAAAAGAGAATTACAAATTATTAACGGGAAGTATCATTCCACGCCCCGTCGCATTCGTTACTTCTGTAACAAAAGACGGCGTATTAAACGGAGCACCATATAGTTATTTCAATATTGTCGCTGCTAATCCACCACTTATCTCAGTTTCTGTACAACGAAAAGCAGGAACACCGAAAGATACTTCTCGAAACGCAATTGAAAAAGGTGAGTTTGTCGTACATATTTCTGATGAATCTTACGTAGAAGCAATTAACGAAACAGCAGCTAACCTCCCGCCAAACGAGAGTGAAATTGAACTAGCAAAACTAACACCAATTGAAAGTGACGTCATCTCTGTTCCAGGTGTAAAAGAAGCAAATATTCGAATGGAATGCGTACTAGAACGCGCAATCCCCCTTGGCGGAACAGAAGACTCACCAGCTTGCGACCTACTAATCGGACGCGTCGTTCGTTTCCACGTCGCAGAACACCTATACGAAAAAGGTCGCATTCATGCAGAAGGACTAAAACCAGTAAGCCGCCTAGCAGGACACAACTACGCAAAACTAGGAGAACAATTTGAATTAGTGAGGCCTATTTAAAAGTGGAAGCAATTCACTCAAAATAAAATACCTGTAAAATAAAAAGACTGTACCAAAATAATTTGGTACAGTCTTTGCTAAAATCGTATCCCCTTATATCTCTTCTTTCTGCTCCTCTAAAGTAGGTACTTTCTCTTTTTTCGGTTTCCCAAGCTTAATTACGAAGAAGTATAGGGAAAGCAATGTAATAAGAAAAACGATTATAAACGGGTATGGAGAATAAAAGGCACGCGCCCCCTCCGTTTTCCCCGCAACAAACTTCAATGACTCGATATCTAAAAACTCAGCAAACATTTGTACACCGAGCATACTAAACCAAAAAACAAAAAAACTAATAATAATACCAAAAACTTGCTTCAATCTCGTCATTCATCTCATCCTTTCTATATTTATAATTGTTTAGCGTAAATTAGTATAAATAAAACTATGCACAGAAAGGAACTATATTACCATTCGCGAATTAATTTGATCCAACCTAAAATCGAAATTTGTAAAATAATACCCCAAATAACAAGCCGCCGTAACCACCTAGGGAAAAAAGTTAAAAATCGAATATACCATTCCAATAATTTATTCATAACTCCCTCCTCCTTAAAATTATATAGGAAAAAGGAGATGTAATCCAAATCCAACTAGAATGATACCACCTACTATCTCACCATATGTACCGAGCATATCTTTCGCATGTCTACCAATTAATAAACCAGTCCACGCTAATAACATACTAACAAATCCAAAAAGTAATATTGTAATAATCGTCTGCGCTCCGTAAATACCAAGACTAAGCCCTACTGAAAAACTATCTATACTAACGCCAAATGCAAATACAAATAAACTAATTCCAATAGGGGCCGTTCTAGTCTTTTCATTCTCCAAAATAGAGGAATATACAATATAAAATCCTAGTCCAATTAATAAAATAGCACCTGCAAAATGTGCAATATCTCCATACTGCTCTGATAAAAAACGCCCTAATACCATCCCTATAAAAGGCATGATAATATGAAATATCCCTATCGTCATACCGATATACATGATTTGTCTTACCTTTAAGGTCATCATCCCCATACCAAGACTCACCGAGAACGCATCCATCCCTAAGGCGAATGCCATAATTATTAAAGGTATTAGCTGTTCAAACGTCATTCATGTCCCTCCTCGGACGTGCTACTTCAAAATATGCTTATCCGAGGAGAAATATTCTGTTTGCTAATCGTACCTTATCATTCAGTAATAATTTGATGTCCTGCCGCTTTTGTTAAGCGATTCATAATGGCATTCCCTATTCCTTCATTCGGGAATGATTCACTAAAAATAACATCTACTTCACTTGCATCAAATGTTCTAAGTACATCATATAATTTAGTCGCAACGCTAGCTAAATCGCTTCTTACACCACAAGACAATACAACATCCGCGCCATATACGTGCTGATACTCTTCTGTCGTTAATACACCTACTTTGAATCCTTCTTCCTTCTTCTCATCCACAAGGCGTTGAATAAATTCACGTGAACCTTCAACAATACTCAGTGGCGCTTTCGGTGCATAATGTGTATATTTCATTCCAGGTGATTTCGGTTTTTCCTTCTCATCCTTTAAAGCCGGATCTAAAGAAACCGTGCCAATTACCGCTTCCAATTGTTCTTTCGTAATCCCACCTGGGCGTAATATCGTTGGAACAGCGCTCGTACAATCAATTACAGTCGATTCAACACCTACGCCTGTTGCACCACCATCTACAATACCTGCAATTTTCTCATTTAAATCTTCATATACGTGAGATGCTAACGTTGGACTTGGACGACCAGAACGATTCGCACTCGGTGCTGCAACAGGTACATTTGCCTCCTCAATAAGAGCAAGGGCTATTGGATGATTAGGCATTCTTACTCCAACCGTATTAAGCCCTGCCGTCACCTTCTCTGAAATCCCTTCTTTTCTAGGTAAAATAATTGTTAACGGTCCTGGCCAAAAATGTTCCATTAACTTCTCTGCAACTAGCGGAATTTCTGTCACAATCCCATCTAACTGCGATTTTGCACCAATGTGGACAATAAGTGGATTATCACTCGGTCTTCCTTTTGCTTCAAAAATTTTCGCGATCGCTTCATCATTCATCGCATTTGCGCCTAGTCCATATACCGTTTCTGTAGGGAAGGCAATCGCCTCGTTTTCCCTTAATAATTTTGCTGCTTCTTGTAACTGTGGATAATATTTTTTTCTTTCCACAACATTATCCACAACCCACATATTTGTATGCATTTTTTCCCACGTCCTTTTCTACCCTGAAATACTTGTCTATTTTTAGTTTACTATGAGATTTATCCAAAAGACAAACAAGGTTTATCCACAAAATGTGGATAAACCTAATTAATCCGTGGATAACTTTGTGAATAGCTGACAATTTAGTATTATTGCATTTGGCTCTTTTATATTTTTACAAAAGTGTTCTAACTGTCGAATTCCCTCTGGTACGTTTTCTTTCTCTATAGTAACAAAGTCAAAAAACTGAAAGATTGTTATAGATTGTGGATGATTTGTTAGTAAGTACAATTGTCGAATATTTTTTTCGTTCATATACTGCAAAAACATTTCAAAAAAATATAAGAAAGTCTGTTTATCCACATTAGGTGTGAATAAACAAGAACGGATAAGCACATCTTCTCCACTTTGTTCATAACCAATTACAGCCCTTATTTCTTCCGCCTCTTCCAAAATCATAAATTGCGCGTACAACTCATTTATTTTATCATCTTTTTTATTAGCTTGTCCGAAAAAAGAATGCAATCTTTCCACATCTGCTTTTTTCGCAAAATATACTTTCTTCATAGTAAATCCCTCCTCTTTTTTATATATGAGAAGGGACCTACTAATAGTACTATTTAGAGAATAAAGATGTAAAAGCTTCTACAATAAATAACTTAACTTCTGGCTTTTCTTCCTCTTCCTCTACTTTTACATACTCATTTTGTTTTTCTTGCTTTTGTTCCACAGGCTTCTCCACTTTGTCCACAGTTTTTGTTTCTTCTTTACTTACAGGTTGTTCTTCTACTTTCGTTTCATTTTTTACTACTTTCTTTTCAGAAGCTGTTACTTTTTTTGCGACTTCCTGCTTTATAACTTTCGTTTCTTTCACTTTATCCTCTTTCTTCTCTTGTACCTCCACTACTTCCTCATCTTGCTCCTTAACTTCCCCCTCTTCAGGAGATTCAGCCTTCACAATATGCTCTTCTTTCCTTACAGCTGTACCACTTGAAAAATCTAAGAAACACATCGGTGGAAATAATACACACCACCAGTTTGCCCCTTCACCTTCCCCAATTGTAATCAATACTGCCTCATATTCCCCTGCTGGATAAATAAAATTCCCATATACCTTTGTAGGAAACTTTACATTCTTACTAAATTTCACTTGAAATGAATCTTTACTTCCTTCTTGTTTCAACGTATTTGCCACTGTTTTTTCGATTTCTGGAATATGACTTTGAATGACTTTACGTGCCTCTTCAAATGAAGTTAAATCCGCTACCCATCCATCAATTTGTGCTTTTACTTCATCACGCACTTTTCGCTTTAAAGCCTGGTCTTTATCTGAATCACTATTTGCTAAAATCCGTAATCGAACGGCCTCTTTCGGAATAACTGAAGGCCCTTTCGCATCAGCTTTCATATATCCAAACTGCACAAGCAACTGTGCACCAATTAATAATAGAAGAAGATAAGCAATAACTTGTTTTTTCATTTCCTCCACCGTCCCTTCTACAAACAGTGTGGACAGACTTTCATCTTTCTAAACTATTAAATTCAAAATCTATATAAATTTTTCCACAAAAAATAGAGTAAGGTGTGAACCTTACTCCATCTCTGCAAATACCATACGGTCTTTTCCGTTAATATCAAAAACAACCTCAACATGAGCATGTGGAAAAGCTTGTTGTAACAGCTCTTTCACGTCCTCACCTTGTCCTACTCCAATTTCAAATGCCACAATTGCTTTCTTCTGCAATACATTCGGCAACTCTTCCATAAAACGGCGATAGAAATCTAATCCGTCTTCACCGCCAACAAGCGCTCTCTTTGGCTCATGCTCTTTCACCACAGGAGAAAGGCCACGCCAATCTTCTTCCGGTATATATGGAGGATTTGAAACAACAACATCTAACTTTTGACCCGTTTTATAAAATGGTGATAATAAATCACCGTGATAGAACGTTACTTGTGCGCCCAAAGTTTTTGCATTTTCTTTTGCAACCTCAATCGACTCCTGCGCAATATCTACCGTATACACATGAAGATTTTTATTTTCTAAAGCAAGTGTAATCGAAATTGCCCCGCTACCTGTACCGATATCTGCTACATGTAGTTTCTCATCACCAAAATGGCGATCGATTCTTTCTAACACTCCCACTATAAGCTCTTCTGTTTCCGGTCTTGGTATTAATACTTCTTCATTCACAAAGAACGATCGTCCATAAAACATTTCATAACCAATCATATATTGAATAGGAATACCTTCTACATGCTTGTGAATAAACTCCGTAAAACTTGTTTCTTGTTCCACAGTTATTTCTTCACGCATATTCATGAGCATTCCGGTTCTGTTCGTCTTTAATACATGACAAAGGACAATTTCTCCCGCATTTTCATCTCGTCCATTTTCCTGTAAAAAAGAAGAAGCCCATTTCAGGGCTTCATAGACACGCATTACTCAGCTGCCTCCATCTTTTGAGCCTGATCTTCCATTACTAAGGCATTGATGAAATCATCTAACTTACCTTGTAAGATTTGATCTAGCTTTTGAATCGTTAAACCGATTCGATGGTCTGTAACACGGTTTTGCGGGAAGTTATACGTACGAATACGCTCTGAACGATCACCCGTACCAACAGCTTGTTTACGGTTTTGATCATACTCAGCTTGCGCTTCTTGTCTAAACTTATCATAAACACGTGCGCGTAATACTTTCATCGCTTTTTCTTTATTCTTAATTTGTGATTTCTCATCCTGACACGATACAACTACACCAGTCGGTAAATGCGTTAAACGTACCGCTGACATCGTTGTATTAACACTTTGTCCACCAGGACCACTAGAAGCAAACGTATCAACACGAACATCTTTTTCATGAATACTAATTTCTACTTCTTCTGCCTCTGGTAATACAGCCACAGTTGCTGTAGATGTATGAATACGTCCACCAGATTCCGTTTCAGGAACACGTTGCACACGGTGAGCACCATTCTCGAATTTCAGCTTCGCGAACGCACCTTTACCGTTAATCATAAAGATAATCTCTTTATATCCACCTAACTCTGTATAGCTCGCTTCGATAATTTCAGTTTTCCAACCTTGTACCTCAGCATAACGGCTATACATACGATATAAATCACCAGCAAATAAAGCCGCCTCATCACCACCAGCAGCGCCACGAACCTCAACGATAACGTTTTTATCATCATTAGGGTCTTTTGGAACAAGTAAAATTTTCAGACGCTCTGACAATTCTTTATCTTGTCCTTCTAATTCAGAAACCTCTTCTTTTACCATTTCACGCATATCAGCGTCTAACTTATCTTCTAACATTGCTTTTGCATCTCTTAATTGCTCACGAACATCTTTATACTCACGGTACACCTCTACCGTTTCCTGCATATCAGATTGTTCCTTTGAATACTCACGAAGCTTATTTGTATCGCTAATAACCTCTGGGTCACTTAACAATTCATTTAACTTCTCATAACGATCTTCTACAGCTTGCAAACGATCTAACACACCATTCACCTCTACATCCTAGTATCTAATACAAATAGTATATGGTACTTAATCAAAAAAACGCAAATTATATTTAAAAGCGTAAGCGGCTCACACCACTCACTCTCTCTATTTTGAAAAAAACCCGCCTTGCGCAGCGAGTTTTACTTATCTTTGTTTGTAGGAACTGCATGACAATGACGACAGCGTGGTTCATACGATTCTGAAGCCCCAACTAAAATAATGGGATCATCAAATGCCGCTGGTTCTCCATTAATTAATCGTTGCGTACGACTTGCTGGAGATCCACATGCAGAACATACTGCTTGCAGTTTCGTTACATGTTCAGCAATTGCCATCAGCTGAGGAACTTGTCCAAATGGTAGACCACGGAAATCTTGGTCTAAACCAGCTACAATGACACGATAGCCACGATTTGCCAATACTTGCACCACTTCCACAATGTCCCCATCAAAAAACTGTACCTCATCGATTGCAATAACATCCATATCTTCTGTTATATGCTCAAATATATCTTTTGAGGCAGAAACAGGAACTGCTTTTACCTTTAATCCATTATGTGATACAACGTCTTCTTCGCTATAACGATTATCAATATATGGTTTAAATACAATTGCATGTTGTTTCGCAAATTGTGTACGACGTACACGGCGGATAAGCTCTTCTGATTTACCAGAAAACATACTACCGCAAATCACTTCAATCCAGCCATTTTGATTTATTAAGTACATGAAGCTCTCCTTTCATCTACTTTTTAGTTAAAAGTAGGGTAAAGGTATAATATTTTCGCAAAAAAAACAGACAAGCGAATACATACACTTGCCTGTTTTATGTTTTTATTACTTAATACCGTATTTCTTATTGAAGCGGTCAACGCGTCCGTCTGCAGTAGCAAACTTCTGACGTCCAGTGTAGAATGGGTGAGAATCAGAACTGATCTCAACTTTTAGTAATGGATAAGTGTTACCATCTTCCCACTCAACAGTTTCGTTAGATCCTTTAGTAGATCCGCTTAAGAATTTGAAGCCTGTGTTTGTGTCCATGAATACAACTTTCTTGTAATCTGGGTGAATTCCTGCTTTCATTCTTTTCATCTCCTTCCGCCCTGAATCATTTTCGAAACAGAGTTTTTCATCTTCAGCTGCATACACAACTATATTGATGAAACACATATGATGAAATTATAACAAGGCTAACTTCATTTTGCAACTACCTGTTTTTGTCTTTTTGATTTTAAAAGCGCAAGCGGCTCGTTCAAAATCCAGGACACTTCAAACTCTCGACCTTGAATCGCTTTTTGCTTCATGCGAGAGCGTGAAATGATCAGAGCTTCTAGCCGCTATCAACTTAAACCAGAGCCAACTCATCCGACTAGAATCAACTAATATTCTTCCACGCATCGCTCTTTAACATTACCTAAAAAACATAAAAAACTCGCTTACCACAAAATAAGCGAGTCCCAATCTTTTCCCTTTACTTCGTTGTTACATATCTTTTCGAATCTGCAACAATGTTTTGTAAAAATTCTTCATTTGTCTTTGTTTGACGAAGTTTACGTAAGAAACCTTCGACAAAGTCCGGTGTATCGCGCATTGTTTTACGAATACCCCATAACTTGTCTAAATGTTCTTTCGGAATTAATAGATCTTCTTTACGTGTACCAGAACGGCGAATATCAATTGCCGGGAAGATACGACGCTCAGCTAATGAACGATCTAAGTGAAGTTCCATATTTCCAGTTCCTTTAAATTCTTCGTAAATTACATCGTCCATACGAGATCCTGTATCAACAAGCGCTGTTGCTAAAATCGTTAAGCTACCGCCTTCTTCAATATTACGTGCAGCTCCAAAGAAACGCTTCGGTCTATGGAAGGCAGCTGGGTCGATACCACCCGATAATGTTCTACCACTTGGCGGAATAACCAGGTTGTAAGCTCGCGCTAAACGGGTAATACTATCCATTAAAATGATAACATCTTTTTTGTGCTCTACAAGACGCATTGCACGTTCTAACACAAGTTCCGCTACTTTAATGTGATTTTCTGGTACTTCATCAAAAGTAGAGCTTACAACATCACCTTTAACAGAACGTTCAATGTCTGTTACTTCCTCTGGACGCTCATCAATTAAAAGTACAATTAATTCAGCTTCCGGATGATTTGTTGTAACACTGTGTGCAATTTCTTTTAATAGACTAGTTTTACCAGCCTTTGGAGGCGCGACAATTAAACCACGTTGTCCAAATCCAACTGGTGCGATTAAATCCATGATGCGTGTCGGTAACTTTTTCGGTTCCGTTTCCAATTTCATTTGGCGATCTGGGTATAATGGTGTTAATGCAGGGAAATGCACACGCTCTTTTGCTGACTCTGGATCATCTCCGTTTACAGCTTCAACTTGTAATAATCCAAAATAGCGTTCATTTTCTTTCGGAGGTCGTACTTTACCAGAAACCTTGTCTCCATTACGTAAATCGAAACGACGAATTTGCGAAGCTGAGATATAAATATCTTCTGAGCTCGGAGAATAGTTGATAGGACGTAGGAATCCAAATCCTTCTGATTGAATAATTTCTAATACGCCTTCCATAAAGAAGAAACCTTCTTTTTCTGCTCGAGCTTTTAGGATAGCGAAGATTAACTCTTTTTTCGTTAATTTGCTATAATACGAAATCTTAAATTCTTTCGCAAGCTCGTATAACTCTTTTAATTTCATGTTTTCTAATGCTGCAATTGACAAATTCATTCAGACACCACACTTTAACGTTATTCTCTTTTCACATGGGTAAAGGGAAAAAATACGGAAGGCAAATAATTAATAATGAAAGGCAATAAGTTCAAGTAGGGTAATATTCACTATTGTAACCCTTTTATCTAGTTTTAATCAATACGTTGAAACACAAATACAAGAAGCGAAGACAAGAAAATTTGTCTTCGCTTTTATTTAACCTAGTTCCAGTAGCTAGAATGGTCGGTGGCTTCACTTCTTCCTGCGAGGCAAAAAGCGCCTCTACGTCAGAAGCTCCATCCCCCTCCCATTCTGAACGAGCTGCTTACACTTTTTACTTAATCCAGCTCCGGTGGCTAGAATCTCCGGTCATTTCACTCTCTCACTCGAAGCAAAAAGCGCTTCAAGGTCGAGAGTTCCAATGTCCTGCGATTCTGAGCGAGCCACCTCCGCTTTTTACTTAATAACCAAGTTCGGTTTTTTATTCAAGCTGTGACGTCCGTCTACGAAGCGTACTGTGCCTGATTTTGCGCGCATAACAAGGGATTGTGTTGTTCCTACGCTACCTTTAAATTGAACGCCGCGCAATAGTTCTCCGTCAGTTACGCCTGTTGCTGCAAAGATTGCATCGTCACCTTTTACTAAGTCTTCCATACGCAGGATACGATTTATATCTTCAATGCCCATTTTTTTACAACGAGCTAATTCAGCTTCATTTTGAGGCAGAAGCTTTCCGTGGATTTCTCCACCTAAACATTTTAATGCAACTGCTGCTAATACACCCTCAGGCGCTCCACCAGAGCCGAATAAAATATCTACACCTGTGCGATCAAATGCAGTATTAATTGCTCCAGCCACATCTCCATCGTTAATCAATTTAATACGAGCACCAGCTTTACGAATTTCTTCGATAATTGCTTGATGACGTGGACGGTTTAAAACTGTCGCTACAACATCTTCAATATCTTTATTTTTCGCTTTCGCAACCGCACGTAAGTTATCGATAATAGGCGCATCAATATCGACCGCCCCAACTGCTTCTGGGCCAACCGCGATTTTATCCATGTACATGTCAGGAGCATGTAACAAATTACCATGATCTGCAATTGCAATAACAGCAAGAGCATTCCATCCACCAGCTGCTACGATGTTTGTCCCTTCTAAAGGATCAACTGCAACGTCTACACGTGGTCCATATCCTGTACCTAATTTCTCTCCGATATACAGCATTGGTGCTTCGTCCATCTCACCTTCACCAATTACAACTGTACCTTTCATCGGGATTGTATCAAATACATCACGCATAGCTGATGTTGCTGCACCGTCTGCCTCATCCTTTTTCCCGCGCCCCATCCAACGCGCTGATGATAATGCTGCAGCCTCTGTTACACGTACTAACTCCATAGATAAACTTCTTTCCACGATAATCCCTCTCCTTTAAGTCTTTATATTTCTGCCGTATTTTGTGAACCGTGTTTCTCTACAAAGTATACTTCCGCAAGTAGTGATGCTTCGCTTCCCCCTTGCGGAAGTATCACTTATGCGTTTTTCATCTCTTCAATTTCTTGACTTGTCATTTGTTCTCGCCAAATGTTTGCGCCAAGACCTTTAAGCTTGTCTACTATATTTTCATAACCTCGATCAATATGCTCAAGTCCGGTTACTTCTGTAATTCCATCCGCCATTAACCCGGCAATAACAAGGGCCGCTCCAGCTCTTAAATCACTTGCTTTCACTTTTGCACCTTGCAATAAAACAGGACCAGTTACAATTGCCGAACGACCTTCCACTTTAATTTGTGCATTCATACGACGTAATTCATCAATGTGTTTAAAGCGTGCGCCGTAAATCGTATCCGTTACAACACCCGTTCCGTGCGCCTTTGTTAAAAGCGTCGTAAATGGTTGTTGTAAATCTGTTGGGAATCCTGGATATACAAGCGTTTTTATATCAACTACTTTTAACCTTCTATTACCGTTCACTGTAATTTGGTCATCATTCGTTTCAACTTGGACACCAGCTTCTCTTAACTTCGCTGTAACTGACTCTAAATGCTGAGGAATCACATTATCAACCGTTACTTCTCCTCCTGATGCAGCTCCTAAAATCATATACGTACCCGCTTCAATACGATCAGGAATGATCGTATGGTGACAACCGTGCAGTGAATCCACACCATCAATTCGGATTACATCTGTGCCAGCACCTTTAATGCGTGCACCCATGCTTGTTAACAATGTAGCTACATCAATAATCTCTGGTTCTTTCGCTGCGTTTTCAATAACAGTTCTACCTTTCGCTCGCACAGCTGCTAGCATAATATTAATCGTAGCTCCTACACTAACAACATCTAAATAAATACGTGCCCCGCGCAATTCATCTGCTCTTAAATAAATCGCACCTTGTTCATTCGTAACATGTGCACCTAACGCTTCAAACCCTTTAATATGCTGATCAATCGGCCTCGGTCCTAAATGACATCCACCCGGAAGCCCAATAACAGCTTTTTTAAAACGGCCAAGCATCGCACCCATTAAATAATAAGAAGCACGCAATTTTTTCACTTTTCCATTCGGTAAAGGCATTGCAACCATGTTAGAAGGATCGACTACCATCTCTTCCTCCTGTCCATAAGTTACTCTTCCCCCAATTTCCTCTAGCAAGTCTCCTAACATTTTCACGTCCGAAATATTAGGGACACCACCAATAGTTACTGGAGTATCTGCTAAAATTGTCGCTGGAATTAGTGCAACGGCGCTGTTCTTTGCACCACTCACTCGAATTGTTCCATTTAAAGCTCTTCCGCCTTCAATTAGCAATTTTTCCATATTGAGCTCCCTTCTTGTGAATGTATTTACTTTCTATATCTTTATAGAAAGCTCCCCTTAAGAATCTCAATCACTCTTTCCACCCTAAAACTCAATAAATAGGAAACCATTATCTTCATTTCTCCTGTAGTACGACTAGATAAAGATTAACTATTCATCGAATTTACTTTATCAATTTAGATACATTATCACATTTATTAATAGGACTATGCACATTATTTTCTATTTCAAAAACAAAATGATAAAAATCTTTAGATTTGTTCACGCTTTCATTATACAACGAAAGGAAACCGTCTAAAAGACTAGACGGTTTCCAAAACGGAATTTTATTCTTACGCTTTACCGTTAGAACCGAATTCACGCATTTTACCAGCAACAGTTGCTTTAATAGCGTCGCGGCCAGGTCCAATATATTTACGAGGATCGTAAACTTCTTGGTCTTTGCTTAATGCTTCACGAACAGCTTTTGTAAACTCAATTTGGTTCTCAGTGTTTACGTTAATTTTTGAAGTACCTAAAGAAATAGCTTTTACGATATCAGCAGTTGGGATACCAGTACCACCGTGTAATACTAAAGGTACGCCAGTGAAGTCACGAACTTGTTCCATTTCAGCGAATCCTAAGTTAGGCTCACCTTTGTAAGGACCGTGTACAGAACCTAAAGCTGGAGCTAGGCAATCGATACCTGTTGCTTCAACAAGGTGTTTACACTCTGCTGGATCAGCGTAAATTACGCCTTCAGCGATGATGTCATCTTCTTGTCCGCCAACTGTTCCAAGCTCAGCTTCAACAGATACGTTACGAGCGTGTGCGTATTCTACTACTTTTTTAGTAGTTTCAACGTTTTCTTCGAATGGGTGGTGAGAAGCGTCGATCATTACAGATGTGAAACCTGCATCGATTGCTTCTTTACATTTTTCGAAGCTTGAACCATGGTCAAGGTGAATCGCTACAGGAACAGTAATGTTCATTTCTTCGATTAAAGCTTTAACCATAGCTACAACTGTTTTGAAACCAGTCATATGACGAGCTGCACCCTCAGATACACCTAGGATTACAGGAGATTTTTCTTCTTCCGCAGCAGCTAAGATAGCTTGAGTCCACTCTAAGTTGTTCATGTTGAATTGACCAACTGCGTATTTTCCTTCTAGTGCTGTGTTTAGCATTTCTTTCATAGAAACTAAAGGCATGGTGAATCCTCCTAAAAAACGTTTTTTGTATCCGATAAGTTCTTATCGCTGGTAGTATGACCAGAATAAGGTAAAATATGTATATTTACATACCGGACTTTTTTCTACACTCAATAGGATAACAACTTGTACTCAAAAACTCAACCGTATTCACCTGCTCAATAGTCCATGTAAACGCTTTTTTCCATATTTTTTATAAAAAATTCATTTTTTACGCCTCTACAGCAAGCTGATCTCTCACCGCTTGACGAATCTCATCAATATCAAACGGTTTAGCAAAGTGCATTAAAGCTCCTAAATCTTTTGCTTCTTGGATCATATCAAGCTCTCCATAAGCAGTCATTAAAATTACTTTAATACTCTCATCAATTTCCTTTACATGTTTTAAAATCTCTATACCATCCATACCTGGAATTTTCATATCTAACACTACTAAATCTGGATTATCTTTTTTCACGATATCTAAAGCTTGAAATCCATTCGCTGCTTGGAATGTCTGATAACCTTCTTTTTGGAACACTTCATGTAATAACACACGAATGCCATATTGATCATCAACGATTAAAATTTTCCCTTCCATAACTCCCAACCTTTCTGTGTAAGTACAAGATTTAAAGCTTCTTATATCTTAACGATTAATTTTCGCTATTCTTTGGCAAATTCCTTCCTATTCTTTCTTATTTTACCGTTTCCTATTTTGTTATGCTACCTTCGATTTCACCTTTCTAAAAAAATACACTATAATGAAAGCCGGTAAACACGTACGAAGGGAGTAATATTATGTTAAAGATTTTTTCAACTCAATTAAGTGGTTATTTCTCCAGAGTTTCTCAAAAAGAGGAAATGAATATAGAAGATAGCGCCCGTCTACTTGCTCAAGCATTAATTGGCGAAGGTTTCATTTATTTACATGGTACAAATGAAATGGAGGGTGTTGTTGCTGAAGCACTATTTGGCGCTGAACCAATGAAGCAAGCAAAACGATTATTTGAAAATGGTAAAGAAGTAGAAGTAACTTCTGCAGATCGTGTACTTCTTATTAGCCGTTTTTCAACAGATGAAGAAGTTGTAGCACTAGCAAAAAAACTTCAAGCTGATGGACACTCTATTGTCGGCATCTCTGCTATTCAAGAAGGTACTGAATCACTAGAACAATATACAGATGTACATATTGATACTAAGCTGTTAAAAGGCCTTATTCCAGACGATGAAGGCAATCGCTACGGATTCCCAAGTTTAATGATAGCTTTATTTACATATCATGGAATCAAATTTACAATCGATGAAATGTTAAATGAATATTAAAAAAAGCGCCCTATTTCAGGCGCTTTTTTTATTACTTGCTCTCTTTATTCGTAATAGAAGCTCTTACGAAGTCATGGAACAATGGTTGTGGACGGTTTGGACGAGAAACTAGTTCTGGGTGGAACTGTGCTGCCACGAACCAAGGATGATCTTTTAATTCAATGATTTCAACTAGACGGCCGTCTGGGCTTGTACCAGAGAATACAAATCCTTCTTTTTCCATATCCGGACGGAATTGATTGTTGAACTCATAACGATGACGATGACGCTCATATACAACTGGCTCATTGTAAGCATTGTATGCATTTGTTTCTTCAGCAAGCTTACATGGGTATAGACCAAGACGAAGTGTACCACCTAAGTCTTCTACATCTTTTTGTTCTGGTAATAGGTCGATGATTGCATAAGGTGTGTCAGGATTAATTTCAGAAGAGTTAGCTCCTTCTAATCCTAATACGTTACGTGCGAATTCGATTGATGCAAGTTGCATACCTAAGCAAATTCCTAAGAATGGAACTTTGTTTTCACGAGCATATTGAATTGCAACGATTTTACCTTCTACACCACGATCACCGAAGCCACCTGGTACAAGGATACCATCTGTGTCTCCTACTAATTCTTGTACGTTCTCTGCTGTTACGTGCTCAGCGTTTACCCATTTCACTTCTACATCTGTGTCGAATGAATAACCCGCATGACGAAGTGCTTCTACAACAGAAATGTATGCATCTTGAAGCTCTACGTATTTACCAACAAGAGCGATTTTTGTTTTCTTAGAAAGGTTACGTACTTTATTAACTAGCGCAGTCCACTCTGTCATATCTGCAGCTGGATTGTCTAATTTTAAGTGATCGCAAACGATTTGGTCCATATTTTGCTCTTGAAGAGATAATGGAACCGCATATAAAGTATCTGCATCGCGTGCTTCGATAACTGCTTTTGTATCAATGTCACAGAATAAGGCAAGCTTGTCTTTCATATCTTGAGAAACAGGCAATTCTGTACGAACAACGATAATATTTGGTTGAATACCTAAGCTACGAAGCTCTTTAACGCTATGTTGCGTTGGTTTTGTTTTCATTTCGCCCGCTGCTTTTAAGTACGGGATTAACGTACAGTGAATGTACATTACATTGTCACGACCGATGTCGCTCTTAATTTGGCGGATTGCTTCTAAGAATGGTAGAGACTCGATGTCACCAACAGTTCCACCAATTTCTGTAATAACAACGTCCGCGTTTGTTTCGCGACCAGAACGGTATACACGCTCTTTAATTTCGTTAGTAATATGAGGAATAACTTGAACTGTTCCTCCTAGGTATTCACCACGACGCTCTTTTTGAAGAACTGAAGAGTAAATTTTACCTGTTGTTACGTTGCTGTATTTGTTTAAGTTGATGTCAATGAAACGCTCATAGTGACCAAGGTCTAAATCAGTTTCTGCACCATCATCTGTTACGAATACCTCACCGTGTTGGTATGGGCTCATAGTCCCTGGGTCTACGTTAATGTATGGATCAAACTTTTGAATCGTTACGTTTAAACCACGATTTTTTAAAAGTCTTCCAAGAGATGCTGCTGTAATACCTTTTCCTAAAGACGATACTACACCGCCTGTTACAAAAATATACTTAGTCATGAAAAAGCTCCCTCCTATTTTGCTGTTATATAATCACCGTTGCAAAGCGCAACGTATGTAGATAACACTGTATCCATCTTATTGTTAGACTCTTTTTATTTTCTAAACAAAAAACAAAAAAGAAAATTGCTCCCCTCATCACATAAAGTAATAAGTAGGGAGCAATTTTCTTTTATATTTACACTTTAAAAGTATTATCGTCCTTTTTTAAAGAGCCCAAAAATGATTCTACATGGACGATAATGAAAAGTCAAGAACTACAGTTCTTCCTCTTCTTCTTCTTCAGTTTCATCGTACTCAAGTTCTTCTTCAGCGAAGTCATCGTCATCATCTTCATCTAAATCATCAAGATCATCGTCATCTCCGTCTTCTTCTTCAAGAACCTTGTCCAAATCTTCTACCTCTTCTTCTTCATTTGCGTCTGCATCGTCGAAGTCTTCATCTTCTTCGATGTAGTCGTCAAAACCGTCCTCTTCAACTTTACGTTTCTTTTTCGGTTTTGGCTGAGGTAAGATTTCTTCATCAATTTGCTCATATGGGTACCAGCTACGTAGCCCCCAACGATTTTCTCCTAAATTAATGAAACGTCCATCGATGTTTAAATCTGTATAAAATTGTGCGAGTTTCGCATTAACTTGCTCTTGAGATAGTCCCAGCACTTGAGCGATTTCTCGAACCAACTCGTTGAATGTCGTTGCTTGTCTTTTATCCCCTAAAACGCTATGTACAACTTCAATCATTGAACATTCTTTTAGCTCTTCTGGTGAATATTGCTTAAAATTCACTTATGCGGCACTTCCTTTCTTCAAATATAACCTTATATATAACGGTCTGCTTAAAAAAATCCATACTATTCATTATAAACAAAAGTCGCACAAATATGCTACAAAAAAAACGGGAAACTTTAATATGGTAATAAAATTATAATTTGTCTATTCCTTATTTCGGAAACATATGCGCTCCTTGCAGTACATACCTAATTTGCATTTCTGTATATTCTTCAAGCGTATACAGTTTTTGCAGGGCCCAACGTCTAAATCCCCACATTTGTCCTTGTATGAAAATGTTATGTGCCAGAAGCTGTATCTCTTTTTTATTTAATGTAAATGTCCCATTTTCCGTACACTGTTCTAAAATATTCTCGAACATTCCTACCATTTGAAACTCCTTTTCTAATACGTACGGGAGTGATTCTTTCGGTAAAAATCGTACCTCTTGATACATTATTAATACTTCTTCCTGCAATTCGTCCATCACTTTAAAGTAATTCGTTATTGCTATCTTTAAACTTTCTATACTCCCTTTTTCTGTACAAACTACTTCCTCTAATCTTTCTTTTACATGCTCATAAATACTATCACAAACTAAATACAAAACATCATCTTTTGTGCGAATGTATTCATAAAGCGTTCCGATACTAAATCCAGCTGCCTTCGCAATCTCTCTCGTTGTTGTACGCGGAAATCCTTTTTGTTTAAACAATTGCACTGCACCTTTAATCATTTGTTCACGCCTTAACGCGACTAATTTTTCATCTTTCACGGACGCATGTACATTATGTTTAACCATCCCCTTCACCTCTCTCTATTATTTTTTGGAAGGAAAAAGCGTAGGAAAATCCCTACGCCTTTGCTCCTACTTCGTTAACATACGAGAAATTACGAGCCTTTGAATCTCTTGTGTTCCTTCATATATCTGTGTAATCTTTGCATCTCGCATATAACGTTCTACTGGATAATCTTTCGTATAACCGTAACCACCAAATACTTGTACCGCTTCAGTCGTCACCTTCATCGCTGCATCACCTGCAAATACTTTGGACATCGCCGACTCTTTCCCATACGGAAGTCCTTCCGATTCAAGCCAAGCTGCTTGATATGTTAGAAGACGCGCCGCCTCCACATCCGTTGCCATATCTGCAAGTTTAAAGCCAATCCCTTGCTGCGCCGCAATTGGTTTCCCAAACTGATGACGCTCTCTTGCATATTCTACAGAAGCATCTAAAGCTCCTTGCGCAATACCGACTGCTTGCGCAGCAATACCATTACGGCCGCCATCTAATGTTTGCATCGCAACTTTAAATCCTTGGCCCTCTTCCCCAAGTAGGTTCTCTACAGGAATACGGCAATCTTCGAACATAATTTCAGTTGTTGGTGAAGAGCGAATCCCTAACTTGCTTTCCTTCTTCCCAACTGAAAATCCTGGTGTATCACTTTCCACAATAAACGCGCTCGTACCACGCTGCTTCGATTCAGGATCAGTTAACGCAAAAACAACATAAATATCAGCAATACCACCATTTGTAATAAAGATTTTCGATCCATTTAAAATGTAATGGTCTCCATCTCGTTTCGCAGTTGTCCTCATTCCGCCAGCATCTGAACCAGAACTTGGCTCCGTTAAACCGTATGCGCCAATTTTCGTTCCTTCTGCCATCGGTCGTAAAAACTTTTGCTTTTGTTCTTCCGTTCCGAATTTAAAAATCGGCCACCCAGCAAGTGAAGTGTGTGCAGACAGCGTCACACCTGTTGAAGCACAAACACGAGATAGTTCTTCGATAGCAATTACATAAGCCAAGTAATCGCTTCCAATTCCGCCGTACTCTTCAGGCCACGGAATGCCTGTTAAACCAAGCTCTGCCATTTGATCAAATAGTGCACGATCAAATCTCTCTTCTTCATCACGCTCAGCTGCCGTCGGTGCTACTTCGTTCTTAGCAAAATCCCGAACCATTTTTCTTATCATTTCATGTTCTTCTGATAGTTTAAAATGCATGCCCGTCTCCCCCTTGTGCTTTTATAAAGCTCGGCTAATAACAAGTTTCTGTATCTCACTCGTTCCTTCATATATTTGCGTGATTTTCGCATCACGGAAAAATCTTTCTACTGGATAGTCTTTCGTATAACCGTAACCACCAAATACTTGCACCGCTTCAATCGCAACTTCAACAGCTGTTTTAGAAGCGAATAATTTCGCAATAGATGCTTCTTTACCGCATGGTAATCCTTGTGCTCTTAGCGATGCCGCTCTATATACGAGTAATCGCGCCGCTTCTACACTAGTTGCCATATCCGCAAGTTTGAATCCGATTCCTTGCTGCGCCGCAATTGGCTTTCCGAATTGTTCACGTTCTTTCGCATAATCAATCGCACATGCGAGCGCCGCTTCCGCGATTCCTAATGCCTGCGCTCCGATTCCAATTCTTCCAACATCTAAATTCGCCATTGCCACCTTAAATCCTTGTCCTTCTTCACCAAGTAAATTCTCAGCCGGCACTTTCATATCTTCAAACGTAAGTTGTACCGTGCGAGAACCGAGAAGTCCCATTTTATGCTCATCTTTTCCGATAATTAAGCCTGGTGTATCTTTCTCTACTATAAATGCAGAAATCCCGCTTTTTCCTGCCTCTGGATTTGTAGAAGCGAATACAATGTATGTACTTGCTTCGCCCCCATTCGTAATAAATACTTTCGATCCATTAATAATGTAGTGATCGTCTTTCTTTACAGCTCTTGATTTCAAACTACCTGCATCTGATCCTGCATTTGGTTCTGTTAATGCAAATGCACCTAAGTATTCACCAGTCGCAAGTTTAGAAACATATTTCTGCTTCTGTTCTTCTGTTCCGAAGTATAAAATCGGATTCATTCCAACTGACGTATGTACAGCTAAAATTACACCAACCGTTGCACTTACCTTTGAAATTTCCTCAATTGCTAAAATGTAAGAAATAAAATCCATTTCTGCCCCACCATATTTTGCAGGCGCTGGAATTCCCATTAATCCAAGTTCACCCATCTTCTGCAAAATCTCTTTTGGGAACACCCCTTGTTCCATACTAGGAACAAAGGGAGCTATTTCCTTCTGTGCAAAATCTCGAACCATTTTCCTCATCATTTGCTGCTCTTCAGTAAAAAGAAAGTTCATATACTCCGCCTCCATTTGCTATATATCCTTTTAATAATTTGGTAAGACCACTATTTTGTAACAAAGGGGAATTTATTCGTAAACGTAGAAACCACGACCTGTTTTACGTCCTAACCATCCTGCATTTACGTACTTACGTAGTAATGGACATGGGCGATATTTACTATCACCTAAGCCTTCATGCAAAACTTCCATAATGTATAAACATGTATCTAAACCGATAAAATCAGCGAGCGTTAAAGGCCCCATCGGATGATTCATACCGAGTTTCATTACTTCATCAATCGCTTCTTTCGTCGCTACACCTTCATATAACGTATAGATTGCCTCGTTAATCATCGGTAATAATATACGGTTCGATACAAACCCTGGGAAATCATTTACTTCAACTGGTACTTTCCCAATTTTCTTCGTAATATCCTCAATCGTTTCATATACCGCATCATCTGTAGCCAAACCACGAATAATTTCAACAAGCTTCATAACCGGAACCGGATTCATAAAGTGCATACCGATTACTTTCTCCGGACGTTTCGTTACCGCTGCAATTTCTGTAATTGGCAAAGATGAAGTATTCGTCGCTAAAATTGCGTGATCCGGAGCAATTTCATCTAGATTCGCAAAGATTTTCTTTTTAATATCCATTTTCTCAACAGCTGCTTCAATAATAAGATCCGCTTCCTTCACACAATCTAAATCAAGCGTTACTGTAAGGCGATTTAACGTTGCTTCCTTCTCTTCTTCCTTCATGCGTCCTTTTTCTACTTGGCGCGCTAAATTTTTCGTAATAATAGCCAATCCTCTATCTAATTGCTCTTGTTTTAAATCTTGTACCTTCACATCATATCCTGCCATTGCACACACTTGCGCAATTCCCGATCCCATTTGTCCCGCACCAATTACAACTATTTTTTGTACACCCATTCTTTCTTCCCCCTTAATATAAGTGTGTAATAAATGAATCGTTTTCTCGCCGTAAATTAATGAACCTCAATCATCACTGCATCACCTTGACCGCCACCGCTACAAATCGAAGCAATTCCAATTCCGCCGCCGCGCTGCTTCAGTGCGTGGATAAGTGTAACGATAATACGCGCTCCACTTGCCCCAATCGGATGTCCCATTGCTACAGCTCCGCCATTTACATTCAATTTTTCTGGGTCAATTCCTGCGATTTCTGTACTTGCAATTGCTACCGCTGCAAATGCCTCATTAATCTCGAATAAATCGATATCTTCAATTGTCTTGCCTGTTTTTTCTAGCAATGCATTAATTGCATAACCCGGCGTTCTTGGGAAATCTTTAGACTCCACTGCAATTGCTGTATGTGCCAAAATTGTTGCTAATGGCTTTCTTCCTTCTTGCTTCGCTCTGTCTTCGCTCATTAATACAAGCGCAGCACCACCATCGTTTAGTCCTGGCGCATTACCCGCTGTCACTGCTGACGTCTTATCAAATACAGGTTTTAATTTCGCTAATTTTTCAATCGTTGTATCCGCGCGTGGCGCCTCATCTTTTGCAACGACAATAGGATCGCCTTTTCTTTGCGGAATCGTTACTGGCACGATTTCCTCTTCAAAACGTCCTTCTTTATGCGCGGAAACTGCACGCTGATGGCTACGATATGCCCATTCATCTTGTGCTTCGCGAGAGATTCCATCTTCCTTCGCAACTTCTCCGCCATAAACACCCATGTGTATACCTGAAAATGCACATGTTAAACCGTCAGCAACGTTTAAATCGATTACTTCGTTATTGCCCATTCTGTATCCCCATCTTGCTCCGCGTAAAATGTAAGGACTGTTACTCATCGACTCCATACCACCAGCTACAATCAGTGATTGATCGCCAGTACGAATAATTTGATCCGCTAACGTAACCGCACGAAGACCTGATGCACAAACTTTATTCACTGTTTCCGTCTGCACTTCCCAAGGGATTCCAGCAGCCCTCGCAGCTTGGCGTGATGGAATTTGTCCCTGTCCACCTTGAATAACTGTTCCGAATATAACTTCTTCCACATCATTAGCAGAAACATTTGCTCTTTCAAGCGCTGCTTTAATTGCAATTCCCCCAAGCTCTGTTGCTTTCACGTCTTTTAAAGAGCCTCCAAATTTCCCAACCGGTGTTCTTGCAGCACTTAAAATAACTGTTTTACTCATATTTATTTCCCCCATCTCTTTTTTTAGCACCGAGCGCTCGCTCGGTATTGTTACGTTGAGAAGAGGTGCAATGATTGCACCTCTCTCTAAAGTTGTATTCATGCTTGCAGATTACATTGCTTCTTTCTTCTGTCCGATAACAGAGCGTTCTAAAATCTCTGTTACATCAAGAGTTTGAACCTTCTCTTCTACTTCTTTTGCTTTCGTCCCATCACTAATCATCGTTAAGCAATATGGACAACCTGTACCGATAATGGATGGTTGCACAGCTAGTGCTTGTTCTGTACGAGCAACGTTAATACGTGAACCTGCTGTCTCTTCCATCCACATTAGGCCACCACCTGCGCCACAGCACATTCCCGTTTCACGGTTACGTGCCATTTCTACAAGATTCACACCAGGAATTGCTTTCAAAATGTCGCGCGGCGCTTCGTATACTTCGTTGTATCTTCCTAAGTAACAGGAATCATGGTACGTAACTGTTTCCTCAATAGCGTGAACAGGTTTTAAGCGTCCTTCTTTCACCCACTGAGCTAACAATTCTGTATGATGATAGACTTCTGCTTGCAAGCCAAAGTCTGGATACTCATTTTTAAATGTGTTATAAGCGTGAGGATCAATCGTAACGATTTTCTTCACTCCTGCTTTTTCAAATTCCTCGATATTCTTTGTCGCCATCTCTTGGAAGACAAATTCATTTCCAAGACGGCGCGGTGTATCTCCAGAATTCTTTTCTTTATTACCAAGTATCGCAAATGAGATGCCTGCTTCGTTCATTAACTTCGCAAACGATATCGCAATCTTCTGACTACGATTATCATATGATCCCATTGAACCAACCCAGAATAAATATTCGAACTCCTCGCCAGCTTTCGATTTTTCTTTTACAGTTGGAACCGTTACTTCATCATCACCTTGGCGCCAAGTTTCACGCTCTTTACGGTTCAGTCCCCACGGATTCCCTTGACGTTCGATGTTTGTCATCGCACGCTGCGCTTCCGCGTCCATCTTTCCTTCTGTTAAAACGAGATAGCGGCGTAAATCAATAATTTTGTCAACATGCTCATTCATAACCGGACACTGGTCTTCACAGTTACGGCACGTTGTACAAGCCCAAATCTCTTCCTCTGTAATAACATCTCCGATTAAACTCGGATCGTAAGCTAGCGTTGTAGCCGCTGATTCTTGTTGCCCTTTCCCAACTGCCATCATCGCTAACTGATTTCCTTGTGTATTATTAAAAGCAACTACGGGAACCCACGGTGCTTTTGATGTCACTGCTGCTCCTTTATCAGTTAAATGATCGCGAAGTTTTAAAATTAAATCCATCGGCGATAACATTTTCCCTGTTCCTGTTGCCGGGCACATGTTTGTACAGCGACCACACTCTACGCAAGCGTATAAATCAATAAGCTGATTTTGTCTAAAGTCTTCAATTTTACCAACACCAAATGTTTCTTGCGTTTCATCTTCAAAGTCAATCTTTTCAAGTTTCCCTGGATTTGAAAGACGACCGAAGAAAACGTTAACTGGTCCCGCAATTAAATGCGCGTGTTTTGATTGTGGGACATACACTAAAAACGTTAACAAAATTAGTAGATGTACCCACCAAGAGAAATAGAACACAGAAATGGCTACGGTTTCATTTATTCCCGAGAAAACGTAAGCGATTGCAGAAGCGATTGGTTCACTCCATGAAAGCTCTTCGCCGTGCCATATAATTCCCATCCCATTACCGAGTAGCACAGAAATCATTAAGCCACCAATAAAGATAAGAACAAGGCCTGATTTGAAATTACGTTTTAAACGAACTAACTTCTCAACATAACGTCTATGAAAAGCCCAAAAGACTGCAATTAAAATAACAAGTGTGACAATTTCCTGGAAGAATGTAAATGCAGGGTATAGTGGTCCAAGTGGAAGATGTGATCCTGGTGCGAGTCCTTTCCAAACGAAGTCAATTGCTCCAAATTGGACAAGAATAAATCCGTAAAAGAACATAACGTGAATAATGCCGCTCTTTTTATCTTTCAGCAGCTTTTTCTGACCGAAAACATTGACCTTAAGGAGGTCCCAACGCTCTTTAAAACGACGGTCAAATTCAATCTTTTTTCCTAACTGTATGTAGGCCATCCTCGTTCGTATAAGATACACAAACAAATATCCCGCATAAGCAATAACAGCAATGGCAGCCAGCCAATTAATGATCAGTAAGCTATTCATTTTTATGCTACCCCTCTCTTTGTAAGCCCTCTTTCTTTTTTAGAATCTTCAAAAACATATAATTTTCTGAATTTTATCCCCTATCTTCATTATATAATGAGTGAGCATTCAGTCAACAGTTTTTTGTTATACAACAACATATTTTTTAATAAAGGTGTTTATTTCGGTAAAACTATAAAGTGAAAGTTTAATTTATAAAAAACTGTTGGTGAAAAGACCGTGAAGGAGGGAATTTACTCATGTTCTTCTTATCTCTCTTGTTAATAGGCAGCGCTCTCTGGATTGTAATCGATCTTTCTTACGGGAGAATTGTTCATTTAAAACGTGTGCGCTCTCGTTCTTTCCCTTTACGTCAAAGTAATTTTCACCTTTATACATACGGAAAAGATTTGTATGACGCCCTATTTACTGATATAAAACAGGCGAAACATCATGTGCACGTTTTGTTCTTCATTGTAAAAAACGATAAAATCAGTCGTGAATTTTTACAGTTACTTATAGATAGGGCAAAGGAAGGAATTGAAGTAAGACTTTTACTCGATCAATTAGGAAGCCACCATTTGTCAAACGAGGCAATTCGCTCCCTACAAAAACATGGTGTCTCTTTTTCATTTTGTCATAAAGTGAAGTTTCCTTTCCCTTTCTTTTCTGCAAATCAAAGAAATCATAGAAAAATTACAGTTATTGACGGGAAAATTGGTTATATTGGTGGATTTAATATTGGAGAAGAATATTTAGGGCATAATCAAAAATTAGGATTATGGTGCGATTATCATTTACGTCTTACAGGGGAAGGGGTGCAAGATTTACAAAAGCAATTTTTACATGATTGGCTCGACGATACATATCAAAATTTATTAGATTCATCTCTTTATTTTCCTACGCAACAACCAGGAATCATTCTACATCGTTTTATCCCTACTGATGGTGCCTATTTGCAAAATACATTTTTATATTTAATTGAAAGCGCGGAAAAAGAACTCTTTATCGGTACACCATATTTCATTCCTGGGAAAAAAATTATGAACGCATTATTAGAAGCACGAAAACGTGGTGTTCAAATCACGATTCTCGTTCCAGAAAAAGCGGATCACGCCCTGGTTCGCGAAGCGAAATTCCCATATTGCCGAAAGTTAATACAAGCCGGGTGTAATATTTACGCATTTCAACAAGGTTTTTTTCACGCTAAAGTTATTATAGCGGACGATTACATTTGTGATATCGGAACTGCAAACTTTGATATGAGAAGTTTATATATTAACCATGAAATCAACTGCCTTTTATATGATAAACATTTTATACAAACAGTTAAAAACAAATTCCATGAAGATCTAGAAAACGCGGCATTACTTTCCTTTAAAGATGTTAGCCCGATTTCTCTTATTGATAGAGGAAAAGAATGGATAGGAACGATACTCGCTTTTTTCCTATAGGAAAGATAATGACTAAAGGAGATGTATTCATTATGATTATGCGGTTCGGATATGTCTCACATGCAATGGCACTCTGGGACTGTTCTCCTGCCAAAACGATGACATTTACAAGCTTTCAAAAGCTTAGTAAACAAGAACGAGAAGAGAAATTGTACGATGTTACAAGGCAAAATCTTGAGCATACAATACGTATTCTTCATTACAATATAGCGCATGAAATTCCTTTATATCGCTTGTCTTCTTCCATCGTCCCACTTGCAACGCATCCGGAAGTCGAATTTGATTATATCGGGGTATTTACACCGCTTTGGCGTAAAATTGGGGCATTAATTAAAGAACACAATTTACGAGTAAGTTTTCATCCAAATCAATTTACGCTATTTACAAGCGACAAACCGCACATTACAACTAACGCTATTACAGATATGACCTATCATTATAAAGTATTAGATGCAATAGGAATTGCAGATTCTTCTTATATTAACATCCATGTAGGTGGTGCCTATGGAAATAAAGAACAAGCAGTTGGACGTTTCCATGAAAATATAAAAAGAATTCCTATACATATAAAAAAGCAAATGACACTTGAAAATGATGATAAAACATATACAACAGCTGAAACTTTATCTATTTGCCAAAAAGAAAAAATCCCATTCGTATTTGATTATCATCATCACATGGCAAACCTTTGCGAAGAACCGCTAGAAGCGTTACTTCCTGCAATTTTTGAAACTTGGTCACATACAAATATCCCTCCTAAAGTTCACATTTCTTCTCCTAAATCAGAAAAAGAATTTAGGGCTCACGCTGAATATATTGATTTGGAGTTTATTAAGCCTTTCTTACAGATTGCCAAAAAAATCAATCAAAATTTTGATATTATGATTGAAAGTAAACGGAAAGATTTAGCAATGCTGCAATTCATACACGAATTATCCTCTATAAGAGGAATCAAAAGAATAAATAGCGCAACATTACAATGGTAAATTGTAATGTTGCGCTATTTTTTTCAAAAAAAGTAATTTTTATAGTAAAAAATACCCTATTTTATATGCTATGATTGGAATTAGCATTTTCCACCTGCGATTCAACTTTATTGAAACGGAGTCATAATATGATTAATCAAAAGAAATATGTACAATTTGTCACGATGTATATAATTATATTTTCCCTTTGGATATTTCTTATCCCTAAGGACTTGAATATAAAAGAAATTGGAATCCTTTTCTTATTTTGTTTCGCTACACTCTTTTCTTGCTATTGCCTATATAAAGCAATTAAAAAAATGAAGCGCGGTGACAAACTATTTTGGGTTTTAGTACTATGCACTTGCCTATGTGGATTGACAATGGAGATAACCTTATTTCTTCATTCACTTTCTATATATGAACAAGTTATATTCTCATATAAAGCGTTGCCCTTTTTCATCGTACAATATATTTTGCTCTTTGCTGGCTTTGCTATAAAGTTTGTAAAACATTACTCTATTAGAGGTCTTGCTCAATTTTCATTTGATAGCATTTTTATTGTTATTATGAATATTTATTTTACCTTAACTTTTATTTTGGATCTTTCGAGCTTTCGTATGTTAACAACAGATACCTGGATATTAATTGGATACTTTATTGCACAATCATTAGTAATCTACGCCGTTATTAGCCTATATAGAAGAGAACAATATTCTGCTAGCAGAATCTCATTAATTATTGGCTTTACTATCATACTTGTGTACGGGTATATACATCTGTTCCAATTAAACGCGGGGATGGAAACCTCTTCTGAGTTTTCTTACTTAATACATACTGCTTCGATTTTATTAATCGGTTTGTCGTCTATACTATACATTTGGGATAAACCAATGCAACATGAAACGAAAACAAAGTATTATCGATTTGACTATGTACGCTTTATATTACCTTATTTTAGTATAGTTATTACTTTTTCCTTTATTGTCATTCAACCTTGGGATAATAAATTCATGTTAATCGGCCTAGTATTATCACTCATCTTATTATTCTTACGCCAACTTTATATGTGGAAAGATAATCAAGCATTAATTGATACTTACGAAGAGTTGACTACACAACTAGAAGACGAAGTTGAAGAAGGGGCGTCTGCGTTATCCAAAAGTGAGCAGCGCTATAAATCTTTATTCGAAGATCATCCTGATGCGGTTTTCTCCTTAAATATGAATGGGATTTTTCAACAGTCTAATAAGGCTTGCGAAAGTTTATTCACTGCCTACTATTGTGAAGTAACAAGCTATTCTCTTTTACATTTCATTGACCCAAAAGACCATGATCTATTAAAGAGAGCGTTACAAATAACAAAAGAAGGTAGACCTCAAACTTTAGAGGTTCGTACAAAAGAAAACGAGGGTTACTACTATTACCTTCATATCACACTCATCCCTATTTTCATACATAAAGAAGTTGTTGGGATGTTCGGCATAGCCCGCGATATTACAACTTTATATGAAAAACAAAAACAAGTAGAACATTTAGCCTTTCATGATGCACTTACTGGTTTACCAAATCGCCGAAAGTTTGAAAAAGATTTAAAAACTATTTTAAATACAGCTCAAACTAACGCAAATGATGTTGCCGTCATGTTCCTTGATTTAGATCGATTCAAAAAAATTAACGATAGACTTGGGCATGACATCGGAGATTTATTATTAGTTGAAGTAGCAAAGAGATTACGTGGTTGCTTGCGTTCAAAGGATGTCGTTGCTCGCCAAGGCGGAGATGAGTTTACAATTCTATTACCAGATATGTACTCAGAAAAAAGTGCAATCTTTATAGCTGAACAGATTTTAACCATTCTAAACAAACCATTCTTTATTAAAGATGAAGAACTCTCTATTACACCAAGTATCGGAATTGCAATGTATCCTGATTATGGAACTGATGTAACCGAATTAATGAAAAATGCCGATATAGCTATGTATCGCGCGAAAGCAAATGGAAAAAACAGATTTGTTTTCTTCTCAAAAGAAATGAGTATTGCTCAAAATGAGAGTAACTTCCTAGAAGGCGAACTTGCAAAAGCATTACAACAAAATGAATTTTTCCTTGAATATCAGCCACAAGTAAATACAACAACAAAACAAATTATCGGTTTTGAAGCATTAATTCGCTGGAAGCATCCAAAGCTCGGCATCGTATCTCCTGCCCAATTCATTCCTCTAGCGGAGGAGACTGGATTTATTATTGAACTTGGAAATTGGATTTTACATACTGCTTGCTTAGAAGCAAAAAGGTGGCATAATCAAGGTTTTTCTCACTTAAAAGTTGGTGTGAATTTATCTGTTGTTCAATTTAACCATGCACATTTAATCCATACTATTTCAAAAGTGTTAGAAGAAACAGAACTAAAGCCAGAAGCACTAGATATCGAAATTACAGAAAGTATCGCCATTAATCAAAATCAATCCGTCGTTGCAAAACTAGAACAACTTCAAAATCTCGGTATTCAAATTTCAATTGATGACTTCGGAACTGGTTATAGTTCTTTAGCTTATTTAACACAATATCCAATTAACACATTAAAAATTGCTCGAGAGTTCATTTGCGGTATTACAAATAGTCCTTTAGAAGAAGCAATTATTTCTTCCATTATCACACTATCAAAAGAACTAAATTTAGAAGTTATTGCAGAAGGTGTAGAAACGGAAGAACAATGGAAGTTTTTATATGAACAAAACTGTGACCACATTCAAGGATTCTTTATTAGCAAGCCTGTTTCTAGTAAAGACGTTTGGAGGTTACTCCACAAAAAAACAACCGTCTAAGTAAGACGGTTGTTTTTTTAATGTTCAAATGGTAAATCTGAAGCTAATTGTACCTCTTGATCATTATGAGAAATCACTTGACTTTTCTCTAAAGCTGTATCTGTTAATGAAATACCCCATGCCATTGCTAACGTTAATAGACTACCAATAAGTAATTTTTTCATATTCCATCACCCACATTGTTTTCTTATAATATATCATGAAAATTTATCTACAATTTATGCAATTATGCATACCCATTTTTTGGAGATACCATCACATTTTGTGGATGTAACTTACGAAATATAACACTATACATATTTCAAATCATTTTAATTTAAATACTTCTTTTTTTTTAATAAGGTTTCTTTGTACGAATGTAAATCTAATAAATCAAAGAAGAAAGACGCCTTTTCATACACTTCTTTAATATCACCTGATGAACACTCTAATTTCTCAAGGCACTCACCCTTTTGATAATACAATTGACCGATTAATTCCATACTTCCCATATAACGAGAAGCTTCAATCGCTTCATTTACTTGGTACAATGCCTCTTCAAACTGATCACTCAAATATAAGGCCTTTGCATAATTGTATCGAACTTTAACTGTGAAGGCTTCATCATTATGTAGCGATTCTAACTGTTCTAAAATAGCTCGAAATGAAGTTATTGCCCTATCTAATTGATTATTCTCTGCGCAAATGCTTGCAATAGAATTTTCGATATATAAATTTTGAAATACATCTATCCCTCCGTATGGTTGATGTACAATTTTTTTTAACTCTAAAATGCAATATTCAAAATTAATTTTCTGTAAAACATATGCAGATAAGTAATAATACCAAAGAAGAAACTGATTAAATTCCGGATGAACTTTTTCTTTTTTCAATTCAGCTGAAATAATGCTATAAATTTCAGCATATTGTTTCTTCTTACTCAACATTTGAATTCTATCTTTAAATAACTTTTTTCTTTCAATATCAGAATAAATAAGTACCTCATAAAAATGAATAATGGGAACTTGTAATTTCACTGCGATACCTTGCAATATATCCATACTTGGGTATACTGCGCCCGATTCAATTCGGCTCACTTCCGATTGATGACATATATTCTCGGATAACTGTTTTTGTGTTAATCCCCTCATTACCCTAATCTTCTTAATTTCACTTCCTAATTTTTCTGCGTCCATACGTACTCACCATCCCATTATAACAATCTAATTTATTAAGTTGTCATACCACTACAATAATGTGAATTCGACAATTTTTGATATGAAATAATGCATAATATATATAAAATTCGGCAAATTTTTCATACAATCCATCTCACATACAATAATAGATTAGTAGTTTTATAGATAAATTATAGAAAATTCGCCCGTGCTTTCATTGCATTCGATCTCCTTTATCCTTTATCAACAGAAGCTATTCACACCCAATAACTAGATTGAAATGAAATAAAAGTTGAAATTTCTCAGCCTAGTTTAACGATTTGAAAATTAACAAACCTCAAAATGATACAAAAAAATATGGCAAAAAAGTATTTAAAGGATGATATAAAAGAGGCGAAAGCTCAACAAGAGTGAGTGACAACGGAAATGAATATAGATTCCCAACCTACAAATAAAGAAACAAAAGAAAATCAAACCGAAGTTCACCTTGCACAAACTTACAAAAACTATAAAGTATATAATCAAGATTTCATTGTAAAAGTAGATAAAAATGGAGTAATTACAACTGTTAGTGGAAAATTCGTCCAAAATCCAGACCGACAACCTAATCTAACTATAACAAATTTTTTGTCGAAAAATGAAGTAAAATCTAAATTACACGATATACTTCAAATTCCGAGCGATTCAACTGAGATGGCACTCCCTAGTGAAATGATTGTTCATAAGAAAAAAGAAGTTCACCAATTATAGGTAAACTTCTTTTCATATCCATCCCTTTTCTTCCGCAATTGTAATTGCCTCAATTCTATTTTTCGCATCAAGTTTCGTTAATACTTCAGAAATATAATTACGTACTGTACCAGGTGAAAGATAAAGTGCCTTCGCAATTTCATTTGCCGTCTTTCCTTCTTTCGCAAGTAACAATACTTCTTTTTCGCGATCTGATAGTGGATTTTGCTCCTGCCATAAACCGAACATTAAATCTTGAGAGATTTCTCGCTTTCCTTTCATCACATTACGAATCGATGCAGCTAAATCTTCGCTTGGGCTATCTTTTAATAAATATCCGTGCACGCCAGCTTTCATCGCTCTCTCAAAATATCCAGGGCGCGCAAATGTTGTTAAAATCATTACCTTACATACTGATTTTTCTTTCTTTAACGTTTCCGCAACATCTAATCCGCTTTGAATTGGCATTTCAATATCCATAATACTTACATCAGGTTGTAGCGATTCAATTAGTTTTAGCGCCTCTTCCCCGTTCGCAGCTTGCCCAATTACTTCAATATCATCCTCTAGATCAAGTAGGGCCCCTAATGCACCACGAAGCATCCGCTGATCTTCTGCAATAATAATTCGAATCATGCCCTCACCTCATCTTTTCCTGTTCGAATAACAACTGGTACTTTTACTATTAATAGTGTCCCTGGATTGATCGTACCCAGTTCAACAAACCCATCAATAAGAGCGATGCGCTCCTTCATACCACGAATGCCATTTCCATCTTGGTTTTGATCTGCTAAACCGATTCCGTTATCTTCTACTTTCAAAATCAGCTCGCCTTGCGATTCTAATACAGAAACTGTACACTTTTTCGCCTTACTATGTTTTACAACATTCGTAACAGCCTCGCGTAAACACATCCCAACAATGTTTTGCTCAATTGGTGATAACGAACTCGAACTTGCTTCCTGCTTCACTTCTAGCTCAATATTAGCCGCTTGTAAGATCGCCCTTATTTGCTTGAGCTCTTCTTCTACTGTAATCATACGCATATCAGAAATTAATTCCCTTAGCTGCTTTAATGCTGTACGAGATGTTTGTGTAATTTCCTTCGCTTCCACACTAGCACGCTCCGGATTTTTTACAATTAACTTCTCCACGAGCTGACTTTTTAACGTAATAAGAGATAGCGTATGCCCTAACGTATCATGAAGATCTCTTGCAATCCGCTGTCGTTCTTCACGTTTTACTAAGTCTTTAATTTGTTCGTTTGCTTCGTTTAATTGATTTCTTAATATCTTTTTTTGATTAAAATTGCGCATACCGAAAGGCGCAGCAAGCATCAAAATAAGCATCGGGACAGTATTTATAAAGCTTGTAAATGAAAAACCCGCACCATATACAAATGTTATAAGCGTTACAACTAATAAGCCCAATAATATACGGAATATTTTTTTCGTAGGTGCGAATGCTATGGCATTTGATGTGAAGAAACATAAAAAAATAAGATACGGACTATAGAAAAAGCTAAATACCAAGGCTATAACCAGTTGCATACAAGCCCACATTGCGAACATTTTTGTAACAAAATATAACTGTCGGTATGCTAATACAAAAAGAATTAGCATGCCAGCCCCAAACATTAACCTTGAGCCCTCCTCTTGTACAAGTGCATAAATCGGAAACGCTAAATACACAAGCCACATATACGGGAAGAAACCCATATGTTTCGGGAAAATCTCAATCCTTTTCTTCTCTATCATTTATACCGCTTCCTGTCTTTTTCTTATATATATTGATATTACAACAAATATAAGGAAATAACCTCCTAATACCGCGATGTTTTCCCATCCAATTGATTTTCCAGCTACAATATCCCATGCACCGCTTCCGAAGTGGTATGTTGGTGTCCATTCACCGATAGATCTTAATATTTTCGGGAATACTTCGATTGGCATCCATAGACCACCAATTACAGCTAGACTCATATTTAAAATATTTGCTAAACCTGCTGCTGCATCCGCCTTCTTAATAGAACCTATTACTGTTCCTAATGCTAAAAATGGTGTTACACCTAACAACAACCATAATCCAGCACCAATCCATTGTCCTACTGTTAACTCAACATGATTAATTAATATTCCTGCGATAAAGATAACTAAGATTGAAAAAGCATTCACTACTGTTTGAGCGATGATCTTAGCTGTTATATACGCTCCCTCTGGAAGTGGTGTAACTTTCAACAAATGTGTCCACCCTTGCCCCTTTTCCTGAGAAATTCTTACACCAAAACTAAAAAGTGCCGTCCCTACAATACTAAACGTCGCCATTGAGATTAAATAATGTGCTTTCCACGCATCTCCATTTTGTGGCACTTGAATAACATTTGTGAAAATGTAGTAAAACATAACTGGCATTAATAATGAGAAAAAGATAAATAATTTATTGCGGAACGTACGTAAAATTTCTATTTTGCATTGCATCCATAAAGCTTTCATGCGATTTCCTCCTTCTGATTTGCGACAAGTTGTTCAAATGCTTCGTCAAGACTTCCTCGTTCAACTGAAACATCTGTTACAGGTAAATTCTTTTGATAAATTGCCTTTAACGTTGCATCTGTATCTTCAGTTGTTAAAGTAAAGTGCCCTTCGCTTGATTGTACTTCTGTTACGTTTGGTAACTCTTTTAGTAATTTTGCAGGAATATGTTCCTTCGAATAAAACTTGATTGTTTTTCGAGAAATCGTCGCCTTCATCTCATCTGGTGTACCATCTGCGATAATCTTTCCATTTGCAAATAATAAAATACGATTCGCCAAGGCATCTGCTTCTTCTAAATAGTGCGTCGTTAAAATAATTGTTTTCCCTTCACTTGCTAATTTTCGAATTGTTTCCCAAAACGTTCTTCGAGACGTAATATCCATCCCAACTGTCGGCTCATCTAAAAATAGCAAATCTGGATTTCCTGCAAGTGCGAGTGCAAAATTTAACCTTCTCTTTTGACCACCTGATAATTTCTCACATCTTTGCTTGCGCTCTGATTCTAAATTTGATAACTGCAGCAGCGTTTCTTTCGCTACCGGATTCTTATAATAACTACGGAATAACTCAATTGCCTCTTCTACTGTAATGCTATCAATGACACTTACTTCTTGTAGCATCGCACCGAGGTTATTACGAACATCTCTATGCTTAGGATTCTTTCCAAATATAGAAACAGTCCCTTCCGTCGGATCCTTTAATCCAAGCATCATTGACATCGTCGTCGTTTTCCCTGCACCATTCGGTCCAAGTAGTGCTACGATTTCTCCTTTATTTACATGAAATGAAACGTTATTTACTGCACTTTTATATTTAAATGTTTTAGAAACACCATTTACTTCAATAATCTTTTCCATCTCTCCACCCCCGCTGTTTCTTATATTTACATTGTACGTTTTGGAAAACTTAGGAAACAGTATGATGCGTCATGACATCGATATGACAATTGTCATGTATTCCTTATGAGAGGAATCAACCCACATACCGCAAGCGAGTAGCAGGACGAAAATAAACATGATACAATCGGGTAAGATATATATTCGAGGAAGGACAGTGGTTTTCATGATTATTCGTAATGAACAAGATTTAGAAGGCTTACGAAAAATCGGCCGCATCGTTGCGCTTGCACGTGAAGAAATGAAAAAAGAAGCGAAGCCAGGTATGACAACGAAAGAGCTTGATTTGATCGGTAAAAAAGTATTAGATGAGCACGGTGCTATCTCTGCACCTGAAAAAGAATATGATTTCCCTGGTGTAACTTGCATTAGTGTGAACGAAGAAGTTGCTCACGGTATTCCAGGAGACCGCGTATTAAAAGACGGCGACTTAGTAAACGTCGACGTATCTGCTGCACTTGATGGCTATTATGCAGATACAGGTATTTCATTTGTACTTGGAGAAGATGAAGCAAAAGAAAAGCTTTGCCAAGCAGCGGTTGATGCATTTTGGGCAGCAATGAAAAAGGTGAAAGCTGGTTCAAAGCAAAATCAAATTGGTCGTGCTGTTTCAAACTTTGCACATAAAAATGGATACAATGTGATTCAAAATTTAACTGGTCACGGCATTGGTCTTAGCTTACATGAAGCACCAAACCACATTTTAAGCTACTTTGATCCAATGGATAGTGCACTTCTAAAAGACGGTCTTGTTATCGCTGTAGAGCCATTCATTTCTATGAAAGCTGATCATATTATCGAGCGCGGTGACGATGGTTGGACATTCGTTACACCTGACAAAAGCCTTGTTGCACAATGTGAACATACAGTTGTTGTAACACGCGGCGAACCGATAATCTTAACAGAAATATAAAAAAGAACCGCTTCTTACTAAGAAGCGGTTCTTTTTACATACTGTTTTGAAAAGACGTAATACGGTTGAACTCTTTTTCATTTACGTATATAATTTTTAACGAAGGTTATTGATGATTATCTCTCAAGATGATCAAGGGAGTACCTTCTTTTTTATTTAATAGCATCGATTAAAGGGATGCGTTCTATTTATCATAAAACGCTGTCTTCGCTTTAATCTACGAATTGTATACTCTTTTAGACAGTACATATTTTCTTCATCCTGACCAAATTCAAGCTACATTTTATTACTACCTCAATACGAAAGAATTTTTTACAATGAGATACATTATTTTGGTTAGCATGTATCGTAAAACTCACCTTTATAACGATTCTTTGCACATGGCAAGAATACAGATCACTATAAAATAGTTTAAGCATTTCACTGCATATTTTTTGTATGTACCTATTTTATAAAGAACCACGTAACAAGTCACACCCTATAAAGGTCTGATATCATTCCTTATCAGCATTTCGTTCGACATTTTTTGTCGAAATTTGTATATTCACTCCCTATATTATTAAAATATACATTTTGTTTTACGTTACAAAACATCGAATATGAACACTTTCCTAGAGAGTATACGCGGTAAAGGAGGCATCACGACAGTCCCATTGATCTATGACAAACAATCCCTTCACAAAGCATTTTTATATAATAGAAGGATTCATAAAGGAGGCACAATGAAAAAACTTTTCAATATATGTTTAATTGTATTCGTACTATTTTCGCAGCTTGCTAGTTTTCCATACAATCAAGTAAAAGCGGAAACATTAACTGGGAACTCATTATTTGACACTGTTGAAATGAAAGATGCAACGAATCATATTATTGACGAAGCATTAAATCCTAAAAACTTAATACAAGTAGGATCAACCATTCACCTAGAATATGCTTGGTCAATAAAAGATCAACAAACAGACTCAGCAGTGCTCCAAATACCTAATGCATTAAAAGTTAAAAGTAATCAACAAGGAAATCTGATGGCAGATCAGCAAATTATTGGTCAATATTTTGTTACAGCAAACGATAACAAAATGAAACTAGTATTTAACGATCAAGTAAAAGATTCCAAAGGTGCGAACGGAAAAATCAATTTTGATACAGTATTCAATCCTGATTTAAAACCTAGTGCAAAATCTGTTCAACTCTCATTCCCTCTAGGTACAACAGCTAAGTCTATTTCAGTTCCTGTTCAAGTAGATAACCCTACTTCACCTACTACGAATACGGGTAATGCTCAGCAACCGGCGGGAGAGCAAAAGAATGGTGATGTTCAGCAACCTACGGAAGAACAAAAGAATGGCGACTCTCAGCAACCGGCGGAGGAGCAGAAGAATGGTGATGCTCAGCAACCTACGGCGGAGCAAAAGAATGGTGATGCTCAGCAACCTACGGAAGAACAAAAGAATGGCGACTCTCAGCAACCAGCGGAAGAGCAAAAGAATGATGATGCTCAGCAACCTACGGAAGAGCAAAAGAATGGTGATGCTCAGCAACCGGCGGAGAATCCTGGTGATAACACAACAGAGCAACCTGTTGACAATCCAGATCCATCACCGAAGCAAATTACAGAAAACATTTTAACAGGTGTCACATTAACGGATAAAGACGGTAAGCCATTTAATGATACGGATAATCGTCCAAATCCAAATTCTATTACCCAAATCGATTTTACATGGGAAGTCTTGAAATCGCTGAACGTCAAAAATGGTGATTATTTTACTTTCCAACTCCCAGAATACTTTATTGTTCACAATACCATTACACAAGATTTAGTAGATGGGGAAAAAAATACGATTGGATCATTCGTTGTTACACCCGATGGAAAAGTAACGATGACTTTTAACGAATATGTTGAAGAGCATCCTAATATAACTGGACATTTAAACATTCGTACGGAGTTTAATGAAGTAAAAATTACGGGGACTACAGAAAAACAAATCCCATTCCCTATTAAAGAAAAAGAAGTTGTTATTGAACTTGATTTCAAACCTAAAGTAACAAACTCTATAAATAAAAAAGGTTTACCTGACAGACCAATTAATACGAATCAAATTAATTGGAAAGTAGAAATGAACAAAACGAAAGATAAGCTTACAAATGCTGTCTTTCAAGATGAAATCCCAAAAGGGGCAAGCCTCAATGAAGATTCTATTAAGGTTTATTATTTAGAAGTAGATATTAACGGGAGGACAACTCGCGGAGCAGAAGTTCCTAAGGAAGAATATGAACTTACTTCATCCTCCGATAAATTAAATATCGCTTTTAAAAAGGAAACAAATAAAGCATATGAAATCGAATATGCAACAAAGATTACAGATGAAAGTGTTACTAGTTTCAAAAACAACGCAAAAGTATCCAGCAAGAATCAAAAAGATGTATCTGCAAATGCAACTGTAACTGTTTCACGCGGTACGCATCTAGAGAAAACTAGTAAGTACAACCCAAAAACACAAACAATCGAATGGACGATCACTTATAACGGTGACCAGAGAGATATTAAAAAGGCTGATGCGCTTTTAAAAGATGTTTTGGATAAATCTCATAAAGTTGATAAAAATTCTATCGTGGTAAAAAATGCTTCTTATGATGATACAGGAAAACTTGTTACGGGTGACAATGCCACAAACTTTACTGTAAAAGAAACCGATGATGGATTTGATTTACAGTTTACTGAAGATATCAATAGCGCCTATGTGATTACTTATACATCGAAAGCTACGAGTGATGTCATAAAAGATGGCGAAATCGAAAATAAAATTATTGCCGATGGTAAGTGGAGTAAAACAAACAAAGTTACGTTAAAACAACAAAACATCATAAAGAAACATAATAAAAAAGATACGGATTACAATAAGAAAACAACAACATGGACAATTATTGTAAATGATAACAACTACGTATTAAACGATGCTGTTATCAAGGATACGTTTGACTATGGTGGCCTAACATTACAGAAAGATAGTTTCAAAATTACAGACGGATCGAGAACGCTTGATCCAAATTTTGATTACACACTCGATGTAACAGATAAGGGATTTGAAGTAAAACTAACTGGTGATTATAAGTCTAATATGAATAAAACTTTAACTATCACATACACAACAGACTTTAATTACGAAACCCTATCTAAAGTAAAAGAGGATAAGAGTAAAAATAACTCATTCCAAAATACAGCAAATTTATCATGGAAAGATATAAATGGGGACGATAAAAATAGTTCCTCCTATGATAAATTCGATCCTGATTACTACACAAAAGGAAATGGATTTAAATACGGTTCTTACAATGCCCAAACGAAAGAAATTAAATGGGACATAGGGTTTAACTATAATAATATGACGATTAAGGACCCTTCTATCGTTGACGTATTAAAGAATAATCAAAAACTTATACCAGGCTCCATTGAGGTTTACCATATGGAATTAACTGGTGGTGCGCATGGATTTAAAATAGGGGCACCCGTTTCACCAGACGAATATACGATAGAAAATCCAACAAAAGATAACAACAATACATTAACGATTCATTTTAAAAACGAAATTAATTCTGCGTATTATGTTAGCTTTAAAACTTCACTCGCAGGCGAACAAATTAATAAGCGCTACGATAATTATGCCGATTTAAAAGATGGATCAAAAACTGTTACTACTATTCATGGTGCATTTGAAATCACAAACGGTGGTAGCGGGGTTATGAAAAAAGCAAAACAAAATGACAAGTATATTGATTGGAGCGTTTCTATTAATCCGAGTCAATCAACTATTGAAAATGCAGTCGTAACGGATGAACCAACAGACAATCAAATTCTTGATGAAAAGTCATTCCACCTATACCCGACAACAGTAGCCGTGGATGGCACTTTAACGAAAGATACAACAAATGAATTAAAAGAAGGAACAGACTATAAACTCAAAGTAACAACAGACAACGATACAGGGAAGCAACAGTTTAAAGTTGAATTCCTTCATACCATTGATCGAGCATATATTTTAGAATATCGCTCACTCATTAATGCAGATCATATGGAAACAGTGAGTAATAAGGCAAATATTACTGGCCACCGTTTAGTACTAGAGGAAACTAAAACTACTGAAAAGGTAGTTGTTAAAGTATCTTCTGGATCTGGAGGTGGTTCTGCTAGTAAAGGACGCGGGAGCCTTCAAATTATAAAGGTTGATGATAAAGATCAAACAGTCCCATTAGCCGGAGCAGAATTTACTTTATATGATCAAACAGGTACAACCGCTATTCGAACAATTACAACTGGTGATGACGGTGTCGCTAAGTTTAATAACTTACGACGCGATAAATATATGATTAAAGAAACGAAAGCACCTAAAGGTTATGTAATTAGTAAAGAATTAAAAGCAGGTATACTTGTTGAGCTAGGTTCTGAAGAAATTACAAAATATACCCTTACAAATAAGAAATTTGTCGGGAAAGTAGTACTTACAAAAACTGATGCTCACAGTAAGGAAACACTTGAACATGCTGTTTTCTCTTTACTGGATGAAAACAAACAAGTCATTCCTAAACATAAAGAATTAACAACAAATGATAAAGGTCAAATTACTGTAGATAATTTAAAACCAGGAACTTACTACCTACAAGAAACAAAAGCTCCTGAACATTATAAATTAGATGATCGACTGATTGAGGTTAAAATCGCGGAAGATCAAACAACAGTAATAAACCGAACTGCAACAAATAGTTTAATTCCAGGATCGGCCACTTTAACAAAAGTCGATAAAGATGGAAAAACTTTAGCAGGCGCGGAGTTCAGTGTACGCGATCGACATAACAATGTAATTCGCGGATACGAAAAATTAACGACAAATAATAAAGGTCAAATCGAAGCAAAAGATTTACGCCCTGGAGACTATCAATTTGTCGAAGAAAAAGCACCTAAAGATTACGACATAGATAAAAAACCAATTGAGTTTACAATTGTAAAAAGCCAAAAGAAAGCAGTTACTGTTACTGCGACGAATCATCTCATCAAAGGTGGCGTCACCTTAACAAAAGCTGATGATATCGATGGTACAACTCTTGCGGGAGCTGTATTTAAAATTGTTGACGCAGATGATGAAAAGAAAGTCATTCGCGAAAACGTAAAAACTGGCGCAGATGGAACCGTTACTGTTAAAGACTTAGAGCCTGGCATGTATAAATTTATTGAAACGGAAGCTCCTAAGGATTATACGTTAAACAAAGATCCTATTCCGTTTACAATTGACAAAAGCCAACAGTCTTTAGCTACCGTTACGGCAACAAACAGTTTAAAAACAGGAGAAGTGGAACTATTAAAAGTTGACGAGTTTGGCGAGAAAAAGCCGCTAGAAGGTGCAGTATTCAAACTTGTCGATGCCAATAATAATGAAGTTCCCCCTCACACTAACTTAACTACCGATAAAAAAGGGAAATTTAAAGTTAGTAATTTACGTCCTGGTACGTATAAATTTATTGAAACAGCTGCTCCTGAACATTACGTTTTACGAGCAGAACCTATTGAATTTACAATCGATAGAAGTCAGAAAGAAACTCTACTTGTGAAAGCTGAAAATGCTTTAAAACCAGGAGATGTTGAATTAACGAAAGTTGATGATATCGACGGTACAGTTCTTGCAGGTGCTGTATTTAAAATTGTTGATGCTAATGATGAAAAGAAAGTCATTCGCGAAAATGTAAAAACTGGTGCAGATGGTAAAGCTATCGCTACTGGCTTACGCCCTGGCGATTATAAATTTATCGAAGTAACAGCACCGAAGTATTACGATAAAAATACAAAGCCTATCGAATTCACGATTAAAGAAAGTCAAGGAACTTCACCAATTACTGTTACTGCTAAAAACAGCTTAACAAAAGGCGGTATTGAATTAACAAAGGTGAATGCTGCAGATGAAAAGGAAACACTTGAAGGTGCAGTATTTAAAATCGTTAATAGAGATACGAATGAAGATGCTCGTACGGAACTTGTTACGAATAGTAAAGGAATGCTAGTTGTTGACGACTTACGTCCTGGTAACTATAAACTTATCGAAACAAAGGCTCCAACTTATTACGATGTAAATGTAGAACCTATTGAATTTACAATCGAAAAAGGACAACAAAAACTTCTTCCACTTACATTTAAAAATAGTTTAACGAAAGGAAAAGTTAAACTTATTAAAGAAGATGATGTGGAAAGTAGTATCGCTCTTGCCGGCGCGGTGTTCACATTACAAGACGCAACTGGCAAAGAAATTGCGAAAGATTTAAAAACAGATGATTACGGAGTGCTAGTTATTCCTGATTTAGCACCAGGAGATTACCAATTTATTGAAACAGCTGCTCCTGAACATTATAAATTAGATCAAACACCTATTAAGTTCACGATTAAAAAAGGTAGCAAGGATGATCTACCAGTCCCTGTCACTGTAAAAAATAGTTTACTTACAGGTGGCGTTACTTTAACAAAAGTTGATGACGTTGATGGCGCTACTCTTAAAGGCGCAGAATTTATCATTGTTGATGCTCATGATACTAAAAAGGTAGTTCGTAAAGGGTTAACTACTGATGAACATGGTAAAGTTTCTGCTTCTGATTTACGCCCGGGTGACTATCAATTTATTGAAGTAAAAGCTCCAAAAGACTATGACTTAAGGAAAGATCCTATTCCGTTCACTATCGGAAAAAGTCAAAAAGAAAATATTACAGTTACTGCTACCAACAGCTTAACGAAAGGTGGCGTCATTTTAACAAAAATAGATGACATCGATCGTACAATGCTGAAAGATGCAGTATTTAAAATTGTTGATATGGATGGTAAAGACGTTCGCACAAACCTTGTTACAGACGATAAAGGCGAAATTTCGGTTTCTGACTTACGTCCTGGAGACTATCAATTTGTTGAAACAGCTGCTCCTGAACATTATGTGTTAGACGAAACACCGATTCCATTTAAAATTGAACGAAACCAAACGACAAAGATTCCCGTTACAGGGAAAAACACTTTGAAAAAAGGTAGCGTGGAATTAACAAAAATTGACGATATTGATACTGATACGAAGCTCGCTCATGCTGTATTTAATTTATTAGATGCAGACGGAGAAGTAGTTAAAGAAGGATTAAAAACAAATGATGAAGGAAAAATTGTTGTTGAAAACCTACGTCCTGGTACGTATCAATTCGTGGAAACAATAGCTCCTGAACATTACGATTTAAATAAAACACCGATCGAATTTACAATTAAGAAAAGCCAAACTGAAACGCTTCATGTTACGGCCAAAAACGCTCTAACAAAAGGTGCAGTGGAACTTTCTAAAGTAGATGACATCGATGGTACTAAACTTGAAGGCGCAGTATTTAACATTGTTGATATGAAGGGTACTGTAATTCGTAAAGACCTTGTTACAAATAGTAAAGGGAAAATTCAAGTTAACGACCTACGTCCTGGTGATTACCAATTCATCGAAACAGAAGCTCCTAAGCATTACGTTTTAGATGAAACACCAATCAATTTCACTATTGAAAAAGGACAGAAGGAGACTATCTCTTTAACCGCTAAAAATAGTTTAAAACAAGGTAGTATCGAATTAATTAAAGTGGATGATTTAAATGATCAAACAAAACTTGCTGATGCCGTGTTTAATTTACTAGATCAAAACGGTAAAGTACTTAAAACGGATTTAAAAACGAACGGTGAAGGAAAAATCATTGTTGAAAACTTACGTCCTGGTACGTATCAATTTGTCGAAACAACGGCTCCGAAACATTATGATTTAGACAAAAAGCCAATGGTAGTTACAGTTGAAAAAAGCCAGAAAAACATTGCTACTGTTACTATGAAAAATAGTTTAACAAAAGGCGGCGTTGAACTTATTAAAGTAGACGACGTCGATGGTACTACACTTGAAGGCGCAGTATTTAACATTGTTGATATGAAGGGTACTGTAATTCGCGAGAATCTTAATACAAATTCACAAGGTAAAATTAGCGTTTCTGACTTACGTCCTGGTGATTATCAATTCATCGAGACAAAGGCTCCGAAACACTACGATTTAAATAAAGAACCTATTCCTTTCACGATTGAAAAAGGACAAGCCGAACCGATTTCTGTTACTGCTAAAAATAGTTTAACAAAAGGTGCGGTAGAACTTTCTAAATTGGATGACGTCGATGGAACTGCCCTTAAAGGCGCAGTATTTAACATCATTGATTTAAGTAATGGCAAAGATGTCCACATTAATCTTACGACAGATGCCGATGGAAAAATCTCTGTTCCAGATTTACGTCCAGGAGACTATCAGTTTGTTGAAACGAAAGCTCCTGAACACTACAAATTAGACAGTACACCGCTTAAATTTACAATTAAGAAAAGCCAAGCAGAGAAACTACAAGTCACTGCTACTAACAGCTTAATTGAAGGTGCTGTTGAATTAATTAAAGTGGATGATATAAATCCAGATACAAAACTTTCTGATGCAGTATTTAACATCATTGATGCGAAAGGTAAAGTTGTTCGCACGAATTTAACTACTGATAAAGACGGGAAAGTTTCTGCTTCTAATTTACGACCAGGAGATTATCAATTCGTTGAAACGAAAGCTCCTAAAGATTATGATTTAAATAAAACACCGATTCCTTTCACTATCGAGAAAAGCCAACCAACTCACGTTTCTGTTACTGCTAAAAATGGCTTAACTAAAGGTGGCGTGGAATTAACGAAAGTTGACTCTTTAGATGCGAAAGAAACGCTGGAAGGCGCGGTATTTAAAATTACGGATATGAACGGTAACGACATTCGTACGAATTTAGTTACTAATAAAGATGGAAAAATCATCGCTAAAGACTTACAACCTGGAGACTATCAATTTATTGAAACGAAAGCTCCTACTCATTATGACTTAAATGAAGATCCGATTAAGTTCACAATTGAAAGAAGTCAAACAAAACATGTCTTCGTTACAGCTACGAACAGCTTAACGAAAGGTAGTGTCGAGTTAATTAAAGTCGATGATGTTGAAGAAAACACAACACTTGAGGGTGCGGTATTTAAAATTGTTAATAAGGATGGACACGACGTCCGTACTGATTTAATTACTGATAAAAACGGCCGTTTAGTTGTGGATGAATTACCACCAGGAGACTATGAGTTTATCGAAACGAAAGCTCCTAACCATTATGACTTAAACGAAACACCTATTAAGTTCACAGTTAAAAAAGGGCAAGAAAAAATCGCTTCCGTTACCGCTACAAATAGCTTAACGAAGGGCGCTGTTGAATTAACTAAAGTCGACGACATCGACGGCTCTACTCTCGAAGGGGCTATCTTTAAAATTGTTGATATGAACGGGCACGATGTTCGTTCTAATTTAACTACTGATAAAGATGGTAAAATTTCTGTTTCTGATTTACGTCCTGGAGACTATCAGTTTATTGAAACGAAAGCTCCTACTCATTACGACTTAAATCAAAACCCTATCAACTTTACTGTTGAAAAGAGTCAAACGGCTACAGCTTCTGTTACTGCTACAAATAGCTTAACGAAGGGCGCTGTTGAATTAATTAAGATTGACGATGTTAACAACTCTACTCTTGAAGGGGCTATCTTTAAAATCGTTGATATGAACGGCAATGATGTTCGTTCTGATTTAACTACTGATAAAGATGGTAAAATTTCTGTTTCTGATTTACGTCCTGGAGACTACCAGTTTATTGAAACGAAAGCTCCTACTCATTACGACTTAAATCAAAATCCAATCAAGTTTACTGTTGAAAAGAGTCAAACGGCTACAGCTTCTGTTACTGCTACAAATAGC
>NZ_JBQAEO010000022.1:0-59611 GCF_051915365.1 Bacillus cereus group sp. MYBK79-1
TGGTGTGGGAACAGTGAAGCTAGCTTCACTGTTCCCACACCAAATAATTATAAACTGGATAAACCAATGTACTGAACCCCAACAATTTACACAGACTTCTTGACGGAACCAATATATCAATGATTTTTTCAATATATCGACGTTTCGACAAGAGATATCGACTTACCGACAAATTCCTACAAAAAAACAGGAGCTCTCTAGCTCCTGTCCTCTAATACTTTCAATACAGTTTGTTTCAATATTTCTACCCCATCCATAATACAACTATGATCGAACTTCATATACGGATGGTGTAATCCAGGTTGTAGGTTAGCCCCTAGTCCAAGCATGACAGCTTTTAAATGTGGTCTCTTCACTGTGTAGTAATGGAAATCATCGCTTCCTGTCGTATACAGCGGTCCAGTGCACCCCTCTTCCCCGTATACTTCAAGAATGCCTTTTCGCATAAAGCGCTCAGCTTCTTCTGAAACTTCAGCTCCTGGTGCGAGATCAATCCATTTATATGAAGTTTTTGATCCCATCGATGCGGCAGATTCTATTACATGTTCTATTTTTTTCTTCAATTCTTCTAATAATGTATTACTCTCTGCCCTAACATCTAAACTAAAATGGCCGTTCCCCGGAATAATATTTAAATTATCCCCACCAGCTTGGCACCTCGTCATCTTTACTGAATAGGAACTTTGCGGTGGTAGCCATATGTTTTTCAAACCGATATTGATCATAGAAATGACATCAATTGCATTTATCCCTTGATGCGGGCGTGCCCCATGTGCATCATCTCCATGAATCGTTCCTTCTAAAAATCCTGCTGCTCCGTGACGAATAGATGGGGCAGCTTGTTTCAAAGGTAGTTCTTCAATCGGTCTTAGATGAACGCCAAATAAGAAGTCAGCATCATCCACGGCACCCTTCTCTACCATCTTTAAAGAGCCATTTCCCTTTTCCTCTGCCGGCTGAAAAATAAACCTAACCGTTCCACTATCCCATCTCGTATTTTTCAATTGTAAAATAAGCCCCATTACAATTGTCATATGAGCATCGTGACCACATGAATGATTCGCTTTAAATTCTCCGTCCACTTCTTGCCATAGTGCATCCATATCGGCACGAATCGCAACAACTGGATTTCCGCTTCCAAATTCAGCAATCACGCCTGGGCAATCATCAAATATTTTATATGAAATTCCTTCTTCTTTTAAAAAGTTAGTAATATACGCTGTCGTTTCATACTCTTTCCAGCTCACTTCAGGGTTTTCATGTAAATGCTGAAAAATTTCAGTTAACCGCTCTTGTAGTTCTAATGTTTTCAAAGCTACATTCTCCTTCCCAAATTCCAAAACCATTCAGGTTAATTATACTTATGAAAAACAGATGTTTTTATGAACATATTGAATTTTAAGAAAAAAGTCAATTGTTTATTTTTTTAATACGATCGACAGCTTATTTCCACTCACTTTATAACGATAGAACATTTCTTATTTTCTGTTTTTTATTGACGCTCATATCAATTTTTAGTTATTATAATTTAATAACGTCTATTTTGCGACAATTCTAAAAAATACAAACATACATAATGAGGAGGCAGTTTATGAAAAAAGAAATACCTTTTGGAATAGCAATAATCCCTATTATTATTACAGTTGCAGTTATGATGGTTACAATTGTTGTATTAAAACAAAGCCCTCACGTCCCACTTATTATCGGTACAACCGTTGCTTCTATCGTCGCTTGGCGTTACGGTTACAAATGGCACGATATTGAAGAAGCAATGTATAAAGGAATTCGTCTCGCATTACCCGCTATCGTTATCATTATTCTAGTAGGTTTAACGATCGGTGCTTGGATTGGCGGCGGAATCGTCGCAACAATGATTTATTATGGTTTAAATCTTTTAACTCCATCACTATTTTTAGTTTCAATTACAATTATTTGTTCTATTGTTGCATTAGCTATCGGTAGCTCTTGGTCTACAATGGGAACAATTGGTGTTGCAGGAATGGGAATTGGCCTAAGTATGGGAATCCCAGCTCCAATGGTTGCCGGTGCTATCATTTCTGGTTCTTATTTCGGCGATAAAATGTCACCGCTTTCAGACACGACAAACTTAGCCGCAGGATTAACAAATACAGATTTATTCACACATATTCGTCATATGTTATTTACTACAATTCCAGGTTTAATTATTACTCTTATCGTTTATGCGTTCTTAGGAAGAAGCTTCGGCGCTAACAATATTGATGCAAAAAGTATCGATCAAACGTTACAAGTATTGCAACAAAACTTTGTTATCTCACCTTTCCTATTAATTATACCTGTAGTCGTTATGGTATTGGTCGCTAAAAAGGTTCCTGCGATCCCAGCTATTCTCGTAGGTATTATTTTAGGATTTTTATCACAAGTCTTTATTCAAGGTGGTTCTGTCTCCGCCTCTGTCGGTGCACTCCAAAATGGATTTGTCATAGATACTGGCAACAAGCTAGTAGATGAACTTTTTAACCGCGGTGGCTTAGATTCGATGATGAATACAGTTTCTATGACAATTGTCGCTATGACTTTCGGAGGAGTACTAGAACATACTGGTATTCTTCGCTCAATTGTAAATCAAATTTTAAAATTAGCGACATCAGCAAAAGGACTTATCGCTTCTACTATCGCATCTTGCTTTGCAACAAACCTTACTTGCTCTGAACAATATATTTCGATTGTTGTTCCTTCAAGAATGTACGCAAATGCATACACAGAAAAAGGACTACATTCTAAAAATTTATCCAGAGCATTAGAAGATGGCGGAACATTAACTTCTGTTTTCGTACCTTGGAATACATGTGGTGTATTTATACTTGCAACACTTGGAGTTGGCGCATTCGAATATGCTCCTTATGCTATTTTGAATTTCATCGTACCTATTATTTCAATCATTTATGGCATAACTGGTCTCACAATTACGAAACTATCTGACATTGAAAAAGCAGAACTACTAAAAAAACAAAAGGCTCAACTAGAAGCTTAAAGATAACGGTAAATTCAGTTCATATATTGCGCGAGGGCGTCCTTGTTGATAGGGCATTTCCTCGCCGCAAATATGAGCATACCCATAATCAACTAGTTTCTTTAATAACCTTTCTGTTGATCGGCGAGTCACTTGTAAGTATTCAGAAAGATCTGCTGCTGTAAACTTCAATGACGGATGTGATTGACTAAATTGAATAATTTTTGACAAGTTGGCTGGACTAAGCTTCGTTTCCTTCGCTATTTTCATGAGTTCTGGGTTGTCATTCTTCAAACTTTGTACTCTCTGTTCTTTCGGGAACGGGCCAAATAGTTCTTTATCACTTGTTAGTATATAAAAGCAGTGGTCTATTGGATTATTCTTCGCGAAACTTTGAGCGATTTTAGCATTTTGCTCCGCTTCCTTCACAGTTTTTCCGTAACCAAATCCAATAGCTATCGTTCCTTCTATACTTGCAAATAAATTATTTATCATATTTGTTTTTATAATCGATTCAATATCACCACGAGTCGTATACAAAATGAACGTCATTTCATCAACTTTTTTAAATGAACCACGTAGTTCTTTTGAAATGACATCTAATTGCTCAAGCAAACCTTGTCGTAATTCTAAAGAAGTAATCATACAAGCACCGACAGTAGCTGAGTGGCTTTTTGCTAACTCAGCTTTTATTTTTGCATCTTTTAACCCATGTATAATGGATTGCTTCGGATCTATCATACGCTCTGAAGGAATACCTATTTTTTGAAGTTCATCATAGACAGCATGAATACTAGTTAAAGCTAAATGAGCTTCTCCTGCTTGATATTTAGCTATATGAAAATCCGTAACTCTATTTATTTCTTCTTTACTCCACAGCATATTTTCATAATCTAACACTTGTGGATTTTCTTTTATACCAATATCATGGAACACATTTGTAATGAATGAGCGGTCTACTAAATCAATTGAAATTTTATGTGGGTGAATTCCTCGGTGATACATGACAGAAAGAATGGAAGATGCGACAGTTGTCTCGTCTTGCTGTAAGTACGTACTTGGAATTCGTAATTGTTCTCTTATTTCTTTTGCCATATAATAAGGTAAAGCACCTGAGAAAAAGATGGAATCACAAGGCTTTAAACGCTTTAATAGTTCAGAAGATTCTGCCGGATGAAGGTAAATATATGGATCAATCTCTATTTCTTCTAGTTTATGAGCAATAGGTAAAAGATTCTCCATGAACTCCTTTGAACCGACAACTGCAATTTTTATCATCATTTCTCTAACTCCTTATCATTAATTAACGACTATTTAACGTCAACTATATCAAATGTACAAAACTATTGTAAACAGGAAGGGGTCTCTATCCAATGAAAATTACAGCTATTCACCTTTACGCAATTCGTTTACCACTTCGCGATCCGTTTGTTATTAGTTATGGTTCTTATTCTGATATGCCTTCTATTATCGTCAAAATGGAAACAGATGAAGGCATGATCGGTTACGGTGAAGGCGTTGCTGATGATCACGTTACAGGCGAATCATGGGAAAGTACTTTCCATACTTTAAAACATACACTTGCTCCTGCTCTTATTGGGAAAAATCCAATGAATATCGAGAAAATACACGATATGATGGACAATACAATTTACGGTGTGCCTACTGCGAAGGCCGCGATTGATATTGCTTGTTTTGATATAATGGGCAAAAAACTAAATCAACCTGTATATCAATTAATTGGCGGACGCTATCATAAAGACTTCCCTGTCACTCACGTCTTAAGTATCGCAGCCCCAGAAGACATGGCTGAAGAAGCTGCTTCCATGATTCAAAAAGGTTACCAATCTTTCAAAATGAAAGTCGGTACAAATGTAATAGAAGATGTAAAACGAATTGAAGCGGTACGTGAACGTGTAGGAAATGATATCGCTATTCGCGTTGATGTAAACCAAGGTTGGAAAAATAGCGCAAACACATTAACCGCACTTCGTTCATTAGGTCATGTAAACATCGACTGGATTGAACAGCCTGTTGTCGCAGACGATATTGACGCAATGGCTCACATTCGTTCTAAAACAGACCTTCCGCTTATGATTGATGAAGGATTAAAAGGTTCTCGTGAAATGCGCCAAATCATTAAATTAGACGCGGCTGATAAAGTGAACATAAAACTAATGAAATGCGGCGGCATATATCCCGCTGTAAAACTCGCTCATCAAGCAGAAATGGCAGGCATTGAATGCCAAGTTGGATCCATGGTCGAATCATCTGTTGCCTCTTCCGCAGGATTCCATGTTGCTTTTTCGAAAAAAATCATTACGAGCGTTGAACTTACAGGTCCATTAAAGTTCACGAAAGACATCGGAAACTTACATTACGACGTACCATTTATTCGCTTAAACGAAAAGCCAGGACTCGGCATTGAAATAAATGAAGATACATTACAAGAACTAACCGTCTTTCAAGACGTTGTACGCTAAAGGAGGACTAACGCATGACAGTTCTATACAAAGGACCATTAAAACAAAATAACGAGACATTTCACGTTACATTACTATCACTAGAGAACATCGAGCAAATCTTATCACTACAAAACGTTGTAGTTGAAGCGCTAGAAGATAAAAGTCGCTTACAACCACTCTCTTTAGAAGAATTTCAATACATTCTAGAAGGAAACGGCATGATGATTGGTGCTTTTATCGAAAACGAACTCATCGCATTTCGTGCCCTACTCGTCCCTCCTATCGACGAAGAACATTTAGGGCTTGATATTGGCATACTAGAAAGCGAACTACATCGCGTCATCTATCAAGAAATCTCAAATGTTCACCCGAACAGCCGAGGAAATGGGATGCAAAAAATATTAGCTACAGTTATTATGGATGAATTACAAAAAGAAGATAGCAAATACGACTATGTTTGCTGCACCGTTGCCCCTTTTAACATTCCAAGTTTGAAGGATAAATTTGCGCAAGGAATGGAGATTGCTGCATTGAAAGAGAAATATGGTGGGAGTATGCGATATATTTTTGTGAAGGAATTACGGGAGGACAAGGAAAGAGATTGGACGGATGTTAAGATCGTTCCGATGAATGATGCTGTTGGACAGCAAGCTTTACTTTCGGACGGTTATCGTGGGTATGAAATGGAGAAAGTAGACGAAGATTTTGTTGTGAAATTTGGACGATAATTGCTACGCCAAAAAAGGAGATGTCTGCTGTGACATCTCCTTTTACTTTTCTTCATTGGATATATCGATTGCAATCCCAATTATATCAGCGATTTTCGAGATATATCGGCGCAATTCCAATTATATCAGCGATTTTCGAGATATATCGGCGCAACTCCAATTATATCAGCTATTTTTGAGATATATCGGCGCAACTCCAATTATATCAGCGATTTTCGAGATATATCGGCGCACCACTAAACCGTCATCTTCCAACTAGATAACGCTAACCAATTCTCCATTTCCTTATAATCAGGCATTATCTTCCCGACAAGACGCCAAAAAGAGCGATCATGATTTAAATGAACCATATGACACATTTCATGGACAACTACATAATCAATTACTCGCTGTGGTGCCATCGCTAGTTTCCAATTGAATGTTAGCTGTAAATTTGAATCGCAAGTTCCCCACGTACGACTACTATCTGTAATACGAATAGAACGAGGTTTTGTTTTGAAGTTACTTTGATGCACTTTAATACTCTTCTCTACTAATGACTTACACTGCTTATAGTAAAATCGTTTTAACGCTTGTTGTATTTTCTCATCCTTAAGCTCTTTCACATAAATATGTAGCTTATTCCCTTCAAACACTGCATTGTCTTGCGTAATACTTGCATCTTGGGAGATCTGTATCGGATACGTATTTCCTAAATACAGAAAGCCCTCTCCTTGATCATAATCCTTTTCCTGTGGTCCAAGCACTCGCTCTTGCATTTCCTTACGTGTTTTCTGAATCCAATCCCATTTCTCCTCTAGCAACTGGACTAAGTATTCAACAGGTGTTCCCTTTGGAGCCTGCACTTCCACATTTCCGTACGAATCTACAAAAAGACGCACCGACTTTTTCTTTTTATAAGTTATATGAAAATTAATCGTTTCACCTAAATATGTATGTACCATTTCATCACCTAGTGTATTATTTTACAAATAAAAAAGAATAGGACACGAACGCCCTACTCTACCTATTATATCATTTACCACTTTAACGGACCCATTACCCTCTATACTTTACACCTAATCCCTTAATGAAATTCCTTGCGTATCTATCGCCGCACTCTTTATAATTTTTATGGCCTTTTTTTCTTAACAGAGCGCCTAGTTCTCCCTTAGTCACCGTAACGCCTACGCTATCTAATATATCAAGTACATCCTCACTCGTTAATGATAGTGCGATTTTCATTTTCTTTAGAAGAAGGTTGTTAGCACTCTCTTTGCTTTGTACAGGTGCCGGTTGTCCTGGTTTCGGATCTTGCTTCCCTCTTTTTAAAGTAATAAATCCATTGAAAAATGCTTCTAACATCATCATATCGCATGTTAATACGTACTCATCTTCAGCTACCTCATCATTTTCAGCTTCATGCTGAGGCGCTCTCTTTATTTTTGTAAGCATATCAACTACGTCTTCTTTCGTTACTTCCATTCCGCCAAGTTTAAAGATTTCTACCATATCTATATCTCTTATATCTAAAGCGTATCTTACTCTTTTTAATATATCGTTGTTGCTCATTGCCATTGTTTTGCCTCCTGAAATGTTGATTATCGTAATGCTTTTAGCATGTGTAAATGAATGTCGTTAAGTTACTACTTTAACATTTTAAGGGCATGTTTTGTAGTCTTAGGTGGATTAATGATTGTGGAGGAATTTTAAAACAGCAACATATGTTGTTTGGGCACTTTAAACCAAGTGAATTATAATAATACTAGAGTTACTATGAAAGGAAACCAATATTGAATTATCTGATTGGTTATAAAGATGATGAACGAAACCTCTGGAATAATTTACTATTAATTATCGCATTTGAAAAATGGACGAACCTGATATAGGTTTGTCCATTTCTTTTTATGCAACTTAAACATAAATATTTATGGAACGGTTCACTGTAACTAGTATGAGGTTATTATTCATTATTTTCATAACTAAATTTAACAAAAAAAGTCGTGCCTTCCGATCCTGTTTGAATTTCTATTTTTGCATTATGACGGGCAGCAATGGCATAACATATACCTAATCCCAATCCTGTTCCATTATCTTTAGTCGTGAAAAATGGCGTACCCAGTTTCTCTAATACTTCTGGCCTGATACCTTTTCCTTGATCTTGTACTGCAAGCACCACACAATTTTGACCTTCCTTGTAGGTGCTAATGGTTAGAAATTTTTCTGTGCTCATCGCTTCTAAGCCATTACGATATAGGTTTATTAATAATTGCCGTATCTCATTACGATTTAAAAGTAATTCCGGAATGTCATTTGTATCGATTTGAATATATTTATTTTGATTATACGTATCAATCTTTATTAAAGGGGTAATATCGTGGATAATTGAATTTAAATCTAACATCTGCAAATCCGATTTCTTTGTATTACCCATTGAGAGAAATTCAGTAATAATAGAATTGGCACGATCCAGTTCTTCAATCATTAAATTAAAGTACTTATTATGTTTCTCATAGGTGGGCTCTTCTTTTAATAACTGCAAAAATCCTCGTACTGTTGTCATTGGATTTCTAATCTCATGGCTAATACCTGCTGCCATTTGCCCTATTAAATCTATGTTGGCTAACCTTTTCAATTCCTGCTCATATTGCTTTTTTTCCGTTATGTTTTTAAAAATACAACAAATACCATCATCATACGGGTATGCAATAACTTCGTGCCAATATTCATCAGCGGTAGAAAAAAATTCGAAATAAACTGTAGTTCGCTCTGACATTGCACGATGAAGTTCCTTATACATAACTTCGTCGGCGCTATTCAGGAAAACCTCCCATATATTCTTGCCTAATACATCTTTTGCTGTTTTTCTTTGCGGAATATATTGATGCTTATTTACGTACGTAAATTCCCATCTATTATTTAAAGTAAAGAATCCATCCGTAATACTTTCAATCACACTCGTAACTTTTTCATTAGCAGCAGCTAGTTCTCTCGTTCGCTCTTCCACCATACTTTCAAGTTGATCCATATATAACAAGTTTGAAAACGTAGGAGCTGTGGCATCAACGATAGATTTTGCCAGTTGTATTTGGGAATTATCGTAATTATGAGCTTCTCCCTCTTTGCCAACAACAATTACCCCTAATACTTCTCCCATTGAAACCAATGGAATCATCAGTAGACCCTTACTATCTATATTTTTTGTTTGAATAACCTCTTGGATCTTGGCTTCATAGCTTTTCTCCATCCAATCCGTTTCGATCCAATCACAATCCTTGCTTAACTTCGTTGTTTTAATCATTGGTTTGTCTAGCGGGTCTAAAAGGTGGGCAGCCATGTTTTTACTATCTAAAATCTGTCCTAAGTAAAAAAAACATTTATCAAAACTCTCCTGTACCGAGGAACACATTGATAAATCACGGGTAGCATTTAGTAACAGCTGCTTCTCGGCAATAAGGTTTTCCTTTTGTGTTAAATTATTTGCGTTTTGAATTGCGACCGCAGCCATATTTACATAAGCTTCAACACTTTGAATTTCTGAATCTGTTAAGTTCATTGGAACTCCATAATCAAATAAAAAAACCAGACCAAATAACTCTTGACCAAATGAAATGGGCAGGGCTAATAAGGACTTAATTTTGAACGCAGCAACTGGCCTCGGATCTGGCCGGTGATCCTTTGAGGTATCAGGAATATAAATAGTTTTTTTTGTTTCAATAACTTCTTTTGCCAGTAAGTCTATTTCAGGATCAATTACCTGCGTATCGAGCGTTACGCCATTTATAGTCTCTGGTTTTCCTGCAAACCCTCTAAATGTTCCATCTTCCTGAGGCAAATAAATTCCAACAGCGTTGCACTTAACAATCTCCTCTGATATCGCCATAGTTACACGCTGCAATACTTCACGTAGTTCTAATTTTGTATTTATTATTTTCGTTATATTCGCGAGCCTAGAATATCTCGCCTGATCACTTAACATTCACATGGCCTCCAATTATAGGCATAATAAAATAAACATGATACTATCAGTGAAAATCAGACCAACCTGCCATTTTCAATTTTCTCCTGTATTCTTTTCTTACCCTTGTTTTACATAGAATACCGCTCTTACTTATCGTACGGCTCACCTTAATTAAAATGAAACAGTGTAACTCTTAAAAGTTACACTGTTTCACTATCCCCATCCTTATTCACACTCGCCTCAAACTTATCAAGCAATGTACGCACTTCATCTGTTGATTTCGTGCTCATCAATTGATTTCTTAGTTCAGCAGCTCCGGGGAAGCCTTTTACATAAATTTTGAAGAAGCGATGTAGTCCTGTGATAGAGCGTGGTAATACTTCTGCATATTGATCTTGAAGATCAAGTTGTAGTCTTAAAAGATCTAAATGTTCTTTACTGCTATGCTCTCTCGGTTCTTTTTCGAAAGCAAATGGATTTTTAAAGATGCCTCGTCCGATCATTACGCCATCAATGCCGTATTTTTCAGCAAGCTCCAGCCCTGTTTTACGGTCAGGGATATCTCCATTTATTGTTATAAGCGTATTTGGTGCAATACGATCACGTAATTTTTTAATTTCCGGAATTAGCTCCCAGTGCGCATCCACTTGGCTCATTTCTTCTCTTGTACGTAAGTGAATAGAAAGGTTTGCAATGTCTTGTTTGAAAATGTGTGTTAACCAATCTTCCCACTCACTTAATTCTTTAAAGCCAAGTCTTGTTTTTACGCTGACAGGTAGTCCGCCTGCCTTTGCCGCTTGGATAAGTTCTGCCGCAACATCTGGGCGTAGAATAAGACCACTACCTTTTCCTCTTGATGCTACGTTCGGTACTGGGCAACCCATATTAATATCGATGCCTTTAAATCCTAACTCTGCCATACCAATACTCATTTGACGGAAATATTCAGGATTATCTCCCCAAATATGCGCCACCATCGGCTGTTCATCTTCAGTAAAAATTAAACGGCCACGTACACTTTTCATACCTTCTGGATGACAATAGCTATCCGAGTTTGTGAACTCTGTGAAGAATACGTCTGGGCGACCAGCCTCACTTACTACGTGACGGAAAACAACGTCTGTCACATCTTCCATTGGTGCAAGTACGAAAAATGGTCGTGGTAAATCACGCCAAAAATTATCTATCATTTCAAATTCAAATCCTCTCACTATGAATACAATTTCAAACTCTCAATAAACCAAAAAGCAGATGGTATAGATTTTCCTATATCAACTGCTTTCCTATTATACCAACTTAAGCCAAGCTACACACTCCACATGAGTCGTATGCGGGAACATATCAACAGGCTGTACTTCTTGCGTTTTATATCCGCCTTCTTCTAGTACTTTTAAGTCTCGTGCTAATGTTGCTGGGTTACATGATACGTATACGACGCGTTTTGGTTTCATGTCGATGATTGTGTTTAGTAGTGCCTCATCACAACCTTTACGTGGTGGATCTACGACCATTGTGTCAGCGATTACGCCTTCTTTGTACCATTTTGGAATGACTACTTCTGCTTCTCCTACGCCAAATTCAGCGTTTGTCATGTTGTTTAGTGCTGCGTTTCGGTTTGCGTCTTCGATTGCTTCTGGGACGATTTCAACGCCGTACACTTTTTTCGCTTTTTGTGCTAGGAATAAGGAGATTGATCCAATTCCGCAATAGGCATCAATTACTGTTTCGTTGCCATCTAATTTTGCATATTCTAACGTTTTATCGTATAGCACTTTCGTTTGTTCTGGGTTTACTTGATAGAATGAACGTGCTGAAATTGCAAATTTAATGTCACCGATAAAGTCATAAATATATTCTGATCCGTACAGTACTGTCGTTGTGTCTCCGAAGATTACGTTTGTACGTTTCGTATTTACGTTTTGAACAATCGATTTTACTTCTGGGAATTTTGCAGCAATTTCTTCAATGATTGCTTTTTTGTTTGGTAATTCTGCTGTACGAGTAATGAAGACAAGCATAATTTCCCCTGTTACTTGTCCATAGCGTGCCATTACGTGGCGAAGTGTTCCTTTGTTACGCTCTTCGTTGTACGCTGGAATACCGTATTTTTCACAAATACGTTTTACTTCCTGGATTAATGTATCGTTTTCTTCTGCCTGAATTAAACATGATTCCATATTAATGATGTCATGTGTTCCTTGGCGATAGAAACCAGCCACAAGTCCGCCTTCACGTTCTCCAATTGGTACTTGTGCTTTGTTACGGTATACCCACGGATTTTTCATGCCAAGTACAGGGTGAACAGGAACATCGCTTAATCCGCCGATGCGCTGCATAACATCACGTACTTGTTTTTCTTTCGCTTGTAATTGTCCTTCATATGTTAAGTGCTGAAGCTGACAACCGCCGCACTGATTGTACACTGGGCATTCTGCATCTTTACGATATGGGCTCTCTGTATGAAGCTTCATTACACGACCGAATGCGAAGTTTTTCTTCACTTTAATAATTTTAATTTGTGCTTCTTCACCTGGTAATCCGTTTTTAACGAAAATAGGATAGCCTTTTACTTTCGCAACACCGGCACCATCATGTGTTAAATCTTCAAATACTACATCTATAAACTCGTTTTTCTCAACTGGTGGCGTCATTTTTGTACTCATTTTCCGACCTCTCTTTTTCATAACACTGCGTTACATTTTATCATACTTATATGGTCTATTTCTATCGGAAGAAAAAAAGCTATTGACGATAGTTCTCTGTTAATGTTACGCTACTACTAATTTAATACGGACGATGTTACCTCATATATACTCGATAATATGGATCGAGAGTTTCTACCCGGCAACCTTAAATTGCTGGACTATGGGGAAAACTAATGAATATTAGCCTATGTGCAAAAAAGGACTCATATTGATTAGCTTTCTCTCATAGATGAAAGTGAATCCATATGGGTCTTTTTTATTTTCATTTTTCTAAAAGGTCAGACATCTTACGTATGACATAAAACCTCTTTGTTTTATTTTTAGTAATATAACGAGCGTTTTATGTACAAACTTTATACGAACTTCTGAAAGGGGCAACTACATGCAATATGTAATGAGCATTATCGGTATTCTTGTCGTTTTGGGTTTATGCTTTGCTTTGTCAAACAATAGAAGTAAAATCAACTTCCGTGCAATTGCTATTATGATTGGTTTTCAAATTTTAATCGGTTGGTTTATGTTTGGCACAAAGATTGGTCAACAAATCATTATTTTCATTGGTAAAGTTTTCAACAAACTAATTAAACTTGGTACGACAGGTGTCGATTTTCTCTTTAATGGAATTCAAAGAGATTTTGTCTTTTTCTTAAACGTACTATTAATTATCGTATTTTTCTCAGCACTACTTTCTATCTTTAGTTATTTAGGTGTTTTACCATTCATCGTTCGCGTTGTCGGCGGTGCCATTTCAAAAATTACTGGTTTACCACGCGTCGAGTCATTCCACGCAGTAAACTCTGTATTCTTCGGTTCAAGTGAAGCGTTAATCGTTATTAAAAACGATTTACAACATTTTAACAAAAATCGTATGTTTATCATTTGTTGTTCTGCAATGAGTTCCGTTTCTGCTTCTGTTACAGCATCATACGTAATGATGTTAGATGCGAAATATGTACTAGCAGCTCTTCCGCTAAACTTATTCTCAAGCTTGATCGTTTGTTCGCTATTAACACCAGTTGATACGAAGAAAGAAGATGAAGTGATTCAAAAATTTGATAGAACTTTATTCGGAGACAGCTTTATCGGCGCAATGATTAACGGTGCGCTTGATGGTTTAAAAGTAGCTGGTATCGTTGCCGCATTAATGATCGCCTTCATCGGTGTGATGGAAGTTGTAAACTACGTAATTAGCGCAGCTTCAGGTGCAATGGGATATGCTGTTACTTTACAACAAATCTTCGGTTATATACTTGCTCCATTCGTATTCTTAATGGGTATTCCAACTCAAGATATTATCCCAGCTGGTGGAATTATGGGTACGAAGATTGTATTAAACGAGTTTGTAGCAATCCTTGATTTAAAAGATGTTGCAACAACATTATCTCCGCGTACAGTTGGCATCGTTACAGTATTCTTAATTAGCTTCGCAAGTATTAGCCAAATTGGTGCGATCGTTGGGACAATCCGCGCCCTTTCTGAAAAACAAGGAAGCATCGTATCGAAATTTGGTTGGAAAATGCTATTTGCATCAACACTTGCTTCTATTTTATCTGCAACAATCGCTGGATTGTTTATTTAATAAAAAACCACCTTACTTGTTTAAGTAAGGTAGTTTTTTTGATTCTTTATGAAACCGAACGAAATTCAACTACTTCCTCTTTACTAATAAGCTTTCCTTCGTGTATACCTTTTACTGAAATATCAATAATGGATTTATTCTCTCCTTCAAGTTTACCCAAAGAAAATAAGTAAATTAAATTTTGTTCTTTTAGCATCCATTGCTTGCCATGCCAGGGGCCCGTTATCTTTTGTTTCAAAGGTGTTTTCTCTTCTCCAACATACTGACATTCTCCAAACGAAGTTTTTACTATATTTTTCTCCGTATCAATTACTATATTTCGAAATAGCTCTAGATTTTTACTTGAAACGATTTCTATCTCATGGTTACTTTTTTGTTTAAATAGTAGTTTTCCGTCACTTGTATTAGATAAACTACTATTCTCAACGGCGTTCCTAAAAAAGTTATATTCTTCTTCCGTAACCCCAAAATTAGGATGATACGGTTTCACCTGCTTATCTATATGCCCCGATATATAGTTTACATACCATTCTTGATCATTTTCCACATGATTTCTCACTTTTTTAGTAATAGCCTCTACTTTTTTACGGGTATCACGATCCATCTCAATCGTCATAATATCCACCGTAACTTCCGCATTCATAAGGTGCGGTGGAATATACTCCTCTACACTATTCGCCTTACTCATTTCACTTTGACAACCAACTATGAATAGCGATACGAGAAGAATATATACTATTTTTTTATATTTCATTTCTGTTCTCCACTCCGTACATCATTCTTGCTTACATTTATATCGGTTCTTATTATAGTCCAAAATCCTGATATTTCAATAAAAACTACTTTATATATGCAGCATTTCATATTAATAGACCTTTCTCTTACTTTAAAATTAACTTAAATCATTTACCAAAATATACAAATCGCAAATAAACAATGTTATAATTTTTAAAAAATACATTGGAGGATATTATGAAAGCCCACGCCCTTTTCGACTTCTTACATTTACTAGTTTTAAGCATGAAAAGCTATTATGTATGGGGAATACCTATCTATGTATTTATTATTCCTCTCATTTTTGTAGTAGGTTATATTATTAGCAATTCCAATAAGAAACGAAAGAATACATCGATTCAAAGTCATTAATCTAGCGCCCTAATAGCTCCTCCTAAAAATCATATTCCCCTCATTTTCTTCAAATGATATGATAAACAAGGGTAAATCCCACCGCTCTTACAGCTGTGGGGATTTTAAATATAAGTATGCAACATAATACACAATAGAAGGTGATTTTATGAAAAAATACGCAGCCATCGCTTTATGCACGTCTGCTATTCTAGCAGGTTGTACTACTAGCAATGTAAGTCAAGAGCCTAAAAAAGAGAAAAAGGTTCAAGAAACTAAAAAACAAGAAGTGACCGTACAAGAACAAGGGAAAATTGCTTATAACCCAATTACATATGAATCTACTAACACTACTATTCACATGGCAGCTATAAAAGATCCTTTAACTGAGGTACAATATAAAATTTGGCGCACTGCTGACGGAAAGGAAACTGCTAAATCTTTGTCTTCTAAAGAAAAAGAAAAGCAATTTTCACTTCCTTTTGACATAAAAGAATTTGAAGGAAAACGCGGTGAGTTCCAAATTGAAGCAATAGGAATAAAAGAAGATGGGAAAACCATTCCGCTCACAAAATCTACTATTACTTTCGAGCAAAAGGTTCCCGTTCTTATGTATCATGCAATCGATGATTATCACGGACAAGGCATTAAAGATTTATTCGTCTCACCTGCTAACTTTGAAGCCCAAATGAAATATTTAAAGGACAACGGCTATACATTACTAACTTTTGAACGCTGGGGCGATATTAATAAAGTAAATAAACCTATCTTCGTTACATTTGATGACGGTATGAAAAATAATATGAATGCATTTCATGTTTTACAAAAACTAAAAGACGATACGTTTAAACCTACAGCAACAGAATATATGATTGTTGATAACGTTGATGTAGAAGGATCACTTTCTACATCTGACATAAAAGAAATGGTTGATTCCGGCATTTTCTCTATGCAATCTCATACTGCAACACATGCTGACTTACCGAAGATTACAAACTATGAAGAAGAATTAAAGGAATCGAAAGAAAAGCTAGAAAAAATAACAGGTAAGCCTGTTATCGCAGTTGCTTATCCATTCGGCCATGTAGATGATAAAGTCGTTGCAGAAACGAAGAAATATTATCAATTTGCGACGACAACAAAACCCGGAAAGTTCATCACAAAAGGTGAACCCGATGAGTTGTTAAAAATGAAGCGTGTTCGCATACACAATTCGACGACTGTAGAACAATTTGCTTCTTCGATTAAATAACGATGAGAGCTCAATATATTTTGAGCTCTCTTTTTACGCTATATTTATATATATTTTTTGAATTTTCTTGTATTATATATAGTAAGAAATCTTTCAAATTAAAGGAGATTATACATATGTCATTTGAACAAACGTTAGAGAAATATGCTGCTCTTGCAGTCAATGTTGGTGTTAATATTCAACCAGGACAAACTTTATCAATTAGTGCACCTCTTGAAGCTGTACAATTTGTACGCCTCGTTACAGAAAAAGCATATAAATCTGGTGCAAAACACGTATATCTGGATTGGAATGATGAGACGTTAACACGCTTAAAGTTCGATCTAGCTCCTGAAGAAGCATTCGCTGAGTTCCCTTCTTGGAAGGCAAACGCTCGTGAAGAATTAGCAAAAGAAGGCGCTGCATTTATGTCTATTTATGCAGAAAACCCTGATTTATTAAAAGGTGTAGAAGCAACGCGTATCGCAACAGCTCATAAAGTAGCTGGTGAAGCAATGAAAGTATACCGTGATTACGTACAAGCTGATAAAGTAAGCTGGTGTGTCATTTCTGTTCCTACGAAAGAATGGGCTGCGAAAGTATTCCCTGACGTTGCACCAGAAGAACAAGAAGCAAAACTATGGGATGCTATTTTCAAAGCTACTCGTGCTGACTTAGAAAACCCTGTGGAAGCATGGAAAGAACACGATGAAACGTTACATACAAAAGTTGATTACTTAAACGAAAAACATTATAAAGCTCTTCACTATACAGGCCCTGGAACAGATTTAACGATCGAACTTCCAGAAAAGCATGTATGGGCTGGTGCTGGTAGCTTAAATGAAAAGAACGTACCATTTATGGCGAACATTCCAACTGAAGAAGTATTTACAATGCCGCTTAAAACAGGTGTAAACGGTCAAGTATCTAGCACAAAACCGTTAGCATTTGCAGGTAACATTATCGATAACTTCACGTTAACATTTGAAAACGGACGTATCGTAGACTATAAAGCTGAAACTGGTGGAGAGGCTTTAAAACATTTAGTAGAAACAGATGAAGGTTCTCACTTCTTAGGAGAAGTGGCGTTAGTACCTCATGACTCACCAATTTCAAACACAAATATTTTATTCTACAATACGCTATTTGATGAAAACGCATCTTGCCACCTTGCAATCGGAAGTGCTTATGCTTTCAACTTAGTTGGTGGAAAAACAATGTCTAAAGAAGAACTTGCTGAAAACGGAGCAAACAATAGTATTACACATAACGACTTCATGATCGGATCAGCCGAGCTTGATATCGATGGTATTACAGATGATGGAAGACATGAACCAATCTTCCGTAAAGGTAACTGGGCATTTTAATACAAATAAAAGGCTATCTTCCACACCGGAAGATAGCCTTTTATGATGCCGATGAAACCTTAAGTCCAATTACTCCTAAAACGATAAAGAGAATACAAAACGCTTGAAATAAGCTAATGTGCTCTTTAAAAAAATATACGCTAATGATTGTAATAAGTAATGTTCCTACTCCAGACCAAATAGCATAAGCGATACTTAAATGAATCTTTTTGACAACGATAGCAAATACGCTGAAACAAATTCCATAAAATACGAAAATAAGTACACTTGGAACGAGCTTTGTTAAACCATTCGATAATTTCATCGCAATTGTTCCAGCTACTTCAAAAATAATTGTTACGAGTAATAATAGCCAATATATCATACTAGAATCTCCTTCTCTGTTACCTTATAGAGATTCTAGTATACTACTTATAGTCCTAATGAAATATATTTAATTTCTAAATATTCCTCGATACCGAAATGGCCTCCTTCACGGCCGATACCACTCTCTTTAAAGCCACCGAACGGTGCTTGTGCAACCGATGGAAGCCCATCATTTAAACCGATAATTCCGTACTCTAACGCTTCGCTAATTTGGAATGCTTGACTAATATCTTTTGTGAAGATATAAGCAGCCAATCCATATGGTGTATGATTTGCACGTTCGATTACTTCTTCAACTGTTGTGAATTTCGCAACTGGCGCAACTGGTCCGAATGTTTCTTCATTCATACAAAGCATCGTATCGTTCGCCAATCCAATTACAGTTGGTTGCATAAAGTGTCCATCTAGCTCTGCAACCTTTTGGCCACCATATAAAACTGTTCCACCTTGTTTAATAGCATCTTCGATATGTTCCTGTACTTTCGAAACTGCATTCTCGTCAATAAGTGGTCCTACAGTCGTTCCGTCACCGAAACCGTCTCCTACTTTCAACTGCCCTACTGCCTTTTGGAACTTCTCTACAAACGCTTCATACACTTCTTCCTGAACAAATACTCGGTTTGTACATATACACGTTTGTCCTGCGTTACGGAATTTCGAACCGATTACCGCCTCTACCGCTTTATCTAAGTCCGCATCATTCATAACAATAAACGGCGCGTGACCACCTAACTCAAGTGAAACCTTTTTCATCGTTTGTGCAGCACTGGCCATTAATTCCTTACCAATTTCCGTTGATCCTGTGAAGGAAACCTTTCGAACACGTCCATCTTCCATCCACGTATCAGCAATCGCTTTTGCACTACCTGTTACAATATTTATTACACCTTTTGGAATGTCCGCTTCATGAGCTAATTCAGCTAATTTTAGCGCAGTTAACGGCGTTTGACTTGCAGGTTTTACAACTGCCGTACATCCTGCTGCAAGCGCCGGTGCTACCTTTCTCGTAATCATAGCAGCCGGGAAGTTCCAAGGTGTAATAGCTGCCATAACTCCAACTGGTTGCTTCATAACTAAAATACGTTTATTCGGATGAGAAGCAGGAATCATTTCACCATATACGCGTTTTCCTTCTTCTGCATACCATTCAACAAAGCTATTTGCATAATTCACTTCACCAAGTGCTTCTGCAAATGGCTTTCCTTGTTCTCTCGTCATAATCGCTGCAATCTCTTCTTTATTTTCATCAATAAGCGTGAACCATTTCTTTAACTTCACTGCACGGTCTGCTGCTGTTAACTTAGACCATGATTTAAAAGCTTCATGGGCAGCATCAACAGCTTGCTTTGCCTCTGTTATCCCGCCTTTAGGTACCGTCGCAAATATTTCCTTCGTTGCTGGATTATTTACTTCGATTTGTTCTTGCAATGTAATCCACTCACCATTTATATACATCGCCTTTTTCTCTACATTTACAAACGTCGCTTTCTTATCCAATGTTTTCTTCCTCCTCTATAAGTTTCTTTATTTTCCTCGTGGCAGCAGATTGACTTATTTTTAAAAACTCCGCTACTTTATAGCTCGACCCATATGTTTTATATGCTTTCAAAATAATATTCCGTTCTACTTCTTCTAACATTTTATAAAGACTTTGGCCGGACTGTTCAACCGTTGATTCTTGCATCGCTATCGGCAAATCTTCTATCGTAACGATATCGTCAGCAGTTATAACAATTCGCTCAATCACATTTTCAATTTCTCTATTATTTCCTTCCCAAGGGTAACTAACAAACATTTGTAATGTGCTAGGCGCTAATTTTACATTCCGGCCATATTTCTCGTTAAAGTGCTGTAAATAATGATAAATGAGCGGTAAAATGTCTTCAGTTCTTTCCCTGAGTGGTGGAATTACAATTGGAATGACATTCAGACGATAATATAAATCTTTCCTGAATGTCCCTTTTTTCACCATCATACTTAAATCTCGATTTGTTGCCGCTACAATTCTAACGTCCACCTTTTTTAATTCTCTTCCGCCTATAGGTCGAAACGTTTTTTCCTGCAACACTTGCAAAAGCTTCGCTTGGATTTCAAGCGGCATTTCGCCAATTTCATCTAAGAAAAGAGTTCCTTTATGCGCTGATTCTAATAGTCCCTTTTTCCCTTCACGATTCGCACCTGTAAAAGACCCACCTGAGTATCCAAAAAGCTCTGATTCAATTAAATTCGTTGGCAATGCCGCACAGTTAATTTCATAGAAACTTTCGTTTTTCCGGTTACTCACTTCATGTAAATGGCGTACTAATCGACTCTTCCCTACTCCTGTCTCACCTAATACGAGAACTGTACTATCTACCACGGACACTTTCTTGATTGTTTCGACTATTTTTTGCATAGCGATACTTTTAAAAATAAGTCCTTCATGTTCATATGTTTCTCTTAATTCTTTTTTATATGTTTTTAACTGATTATCCATTTCCTCTACCTTTTGACGTAATTGGTAGAGTTCTGTAAGATCACGAGAATAACTAATTACTCTTCTTAAATTTCCCTCATTATCAAAAACAGGCCTTGTACGAACGTGTAAATACTCTCCTGATTTTGTCGTTTGGACGAGTTCAATTGGTCTCTTTTTTTCAATTACTTCTAACGTTGCCGATGGATAAAAGATACCCTCCTTCTGCAACTCTTTTACATGCTTACCTACTAACTCTTTAGCAGCTAATTGATAGTGCCTTTCACATGTACTATTTACACGCACAACGATTCCCTTTTCATCAGTCACAAAAATTTCGTCAAACGCATATTCAAATACATCTTGTAAATCCATTAACACTCGTTCCTTTTCTGCAACCATCCTAACCACCCCTAACTTCCAATCCATCGATTCACTTCACTACCTTTATTATAAAGTGAATTTTCTGTATTTTATATAGAGTCAGCTAGAATGTTTGCGATTTATTATTTAGCTTTTAAACACGAGCAGTATTTGCTTTCTCATAACAGACTTGCAATGATTCTTCAATGATTGTTAATCCTTCTTCAAGTTGCTCATCTGTAATCACCAATGGCATTAACACACGAATAACATTTCCATATGTTCCTGCTGATAGTAGAAGTAATCCGCGTTTATTTGCTTCTGCACATAAATTAGACGCTAATGTTTTATCTGGCGCTTTCGTCTTACGGTCTTGAACGAGCTCGAATGCACACATTGCCCCTAAACCGCGCACATCACCGATGCAATTATATTTATTTTTCATCTCTTCAAATCGGTTCATTACGACTTTTCCTAATTCTATCGCTCTATCATTTAAATTCTCTTTTTCTATTACATCAAGTACCGCTAATGCTGCCGCACATCCTAGTGGGCTTCCTGCATACGTTCCCCCAAGCTCTCCTGGTGCAGACTCATTCATAATTTCCTTACGCCCAATAACACCACTAATCGGTACACCAGCGCCTAATGATTTAGATACTGTAATTAAATCTGGAACGACATCATAATGATCAATGGCAAAATACTTTCCTGTACGGCTAAATCCTGTTTGAATTTCATCCGCTACAAATAAGATGCCGTGTTCTGAACAAATATTGCGTACTGCTTGCACAAACTTCTTACTTGGAACGATAAATCCGCCTTCCCCTTGAACAGGTTCCATTACAACGGCTGCAATTGTTTCTGGCGCTACTTCTGATATGAAGAAATTCTTAAACTCTTCAATCATAAAGTCATCATACTGCTCTTCAGTTAATCCTTCTGGGCGACGGTATTCATACGGGAATGGCGCTTTATATACCTCTGGAGCAAATGGACCAAATCCAAATTTATATGGTTTTACTTTACTTGTCATCGTCATTGTCATTAACGTACGCCCGTGGAAACCTTTAGAAAATGCGATAATACCAGGTCTTTTTGTATATTTACGAGCGATTTTCACCGCGTTCTCAACTGCTTCTGCACCACTATTTAAAAATAGTACTTGCTTATCAAAACTTCCTGGCGCTAATGCCGCAAGTTTTTCCGCCAATTCAACATATGGCTCATACATCATGACATTAAATCCAGTATGAATGTATTGATCTACTTGTTTATGAAGCGCTTCTTTAACAGCTGGATGACAATGTCCTACGTTAATTGTTCCAATTGCTCCCGCGAAATCAATGTACTGATTACCATCAACATCTGTTACAAGAGCACCATTTGCAGATTGTACAAACGTTGGGATGCCGTTACTTACTCCTTTTGGTACTATATTTTGGCGACGTTCTAATAAAGACGCTGCTTTCGGTCCAGGAATTTGTTCATTTACTTTAGCAAATTTTTTTGTGTTCATTACGTACCCCATCCTTTTCTTTACATTGTTTTCTCTTTTCATTGCAAAATGTATGCCAACATTCTTTTCCAGCATTCATCCTACATACCTTCTATGTCGACATAAAAAATAAGTCTATAAAGACTCATCGAGAGTCCTTATAGACTTATTTTTCTTACACATTAGACTTTCCTTGTTCCCAAATTAACTCACCCGAATGAGAAATAAACTCCCCAACAGATTGTACTACTAAATCAGCAAGTGGTTCTAATGTTTGACGATCTCCCGTACCAGATAGTACTCCAATTGCATAGCAATCGCCGCCATTTCTCGCTAAATATAAATCAGTTGGTGTATCTCCAACGACCGCTACTTCACATGTTTCTAAATGAAATCTCTCACAAAAAGATTCTACAATTCTTCTATCTGGTTTTTGTGCCGGAAACGTATCTGAAGCTACAACATAATCAAAAAAGGACTCTAATTGATATTGTTTCAAAAACAATTCTGTCGGTGCAAAATCATCAGCTGTAACAACACCTAAAATAAACCCTCTATCCTTTAAACCTTGTAAAATTCTCGGTAAATCCGCCGTCATTTTCATATAGGAACGATGCTCATACATAAGAGAAAATAACTTTTCACTTACCCACTCATGCATCTCCTCTTCCTTAGATGATGTAATATACTTACAAAGCCCTTTTGCAACATCGAGGCTTGTTCCAGCAGCTATTGCACTACGAGGGTGAACAAACGCCCCATCCACACCGATTTCTTTTAATAAAGCCTGCTGCATTGACTGTGGGAGTTGATATAGTTTTATACATTCAGCGACAAATTCTTCAGCTACTTTTATCCAAATTGAATGAAAATCCATTAATGTCCCATCTTTATCAAATAATATTGCTTTTACCTTCTCCATAGCACACTACCTCTCGTTTCTTATCTCCTCCAGTGTATCAATAAAGTATGGATATAAAATAAACGAATTGTAAAAATACCATAAAAATCAAACTAACTTCCAATTTACAATTCCTCTATATAATAAAAAAGGATGCCTTTACAGGGCATCCTCTTGATGTTCAGGAACAAATAGTTCAAGACAATGATATATATTTTCGAATTCCATCGGTGCATCTCCACCGTATTCACCATCTAAATTAATCATTAGTTTATCTGGTGAATGTACTTTAATTCGATTTGCTTGTGTGTATAGCACTTTTGGATTGTTAATATGTTCACCACGCTGCGCTTGTGTTGCTGCTTTAATTAAGTCAGCGATAGAACCTTTTTTCAGCACTAATAAATCAAATAAGCCATCGTTAATTGATGCATATGGTGCTACCTTTTCAAAGCCGCCTACTGAACGAGTATTCGTAATTAAAAACATCGTAATTTCTTCTTGTAGTAACTTTCCATCATACTCGATTTCAACATATGTTGGATGTAATGATGGTAACATTTCGATTCCTTTTAAATAGTAAGCAAGTTGGCCTAATACCGTTTTTAACTTGCTTGGCACTTCATATGTTAATTCTGTAATACGGCCGCCACCAGCGATATTAATGAAATATGTATCATTCGCTCTACCAAGATCTAACGGAACTGTTTTCCCTTCACAAATAATATCCGCAGCCTCTTCAATAGCACGAGGTACACCGATCGCACGCGCAAAATCATTTGTCGTTCCAACTGGAATAATTCCAAACTTTGGACGATGTTCATGTCCTACTAAACCGTTCACCACTTCATTTAATGTACCATCACCACCAGCTGCGATAACAACATCAAACTTACGATCCGCAGCTTGCCTAGCTGCCACAGTCGCATCCCCAGGACCAGTTGTCGCATGACAAGACGCTTCATATCCAGCTTGTTCTAATTTTTGTAATACTTCCGGTAAGCTCTTCTTAAATAGCTCGCGCCCAGAAGTAGGATTATAAATAATTCTTGCTCGTTTCATCATTTATTAGCACAGGAAATTTCTTTATATATCAAAAAGAACATACCGAACTTCTATTCAGTATTCCTATGCCTACCTCCTCTCATCTTCCTATCCTTCTTTTATCCCGCTCAAACAGGCAGTAAGAACCCGATTCGTGTAGTCCATCAAAAGTAAATATTCATTTCAATGGTTTTGTTTTATTTGACAAAAAATTTATGTCTATCTATTTCCTCACAACAATTTACATATAACGAATAATAATTATCTATTATTTCATGAGATGAAAAAAACCTCTATGTCTAGATTTATCATTATTCCCACCTTTTTGCAACTATCATACCATAGTTGCTATACAAACATTTTTCCACTTTTGACAGTTAATCAAACGTTTGTTTAAACGATTTTGTCTCATTTAAACAAACGTTTGATTAACCTAGAAAAACACCCATGTACGGGTGTTTTTCTGCTTAATCTTTAAAAGTTACTACTATTTTATCGCTTATTAATCTCTTCAAGTAAGATTTTGTTAACAAGCGGCGGATTTGCTTGTCCTTTTGTAGCTTTCATAATTTGACCAACTAAGAAGCCAATTGCACGGTCTTTACCGTTTTTAAAGTCTTCGATAGATTGCTCATTATTATCAAGAATTTCTGTTACAACCTTACGAAGTGTACCTTCGTCAGAAATTTGAACAAGACCTTTTGCTTTAACGATTTCCTCTGGGTCTCCACCTTTTTCAATTAATTCGTTAAATACTTTCTTCGCAATTTTAGAAGAAATTGTACCTTTTTCAATTAATTGAACCATTTTAGATAAACCAGCAGGCGTTAATGCAACGTCTTTTAATTCTTTTTGTTGTTTGTTTAAGTATGCAAGCACTTCACCCATTAACCAGTTTGATGTTAATTTCGCATCAGCACCGTCTGCAACAGTTGCTTCAAAGAAATCAGACATTTCTTTCGTTAATGTTAATACGTGTGCATCATAAGCTGGTAAGCCGATTTCTGCAACGTAGCGAGCTTTACGTGCATCTGGAAGTTCGGGAATCGAAGCACGAATTTCTTCTTTCCACTCATCATCGATGTAAAGTTCAACTAAGTCTGGCTCTGGGAAGTAACGGTAATCGTCAGATCCCTCTTTCACACGCATTAAGATTGTTTTCTTCGTTGCTTCATCATAACGACGTGTTTCTTGTTGGATGATACCACCAGATAACAATTCTTTCTCTTGGCGCACTTGCTCGTGCTCAAGACCTTTTTGTACGTAAGTGAATGAGTTTAAATTTTTCAGCTCCGCTTTTGTACCGAACTTCTCTTGTCCAACAGGACGCAGGGAAATGTTCGCATCACAACGCAAGGAACCTTCTTCCATCTTACAATCAGATACGCCAGTGTATTGAATGATTGATTTTAACTTCTCTAAGTATGCATATGCTTCTTCTGGCGTACGCATATCTGGCTCAGATACGATCTCGATTAAAGGCATACCTTGACGGTTGTAGTCTACTAATGAACCATCAGCTGTATGCGTTGATTTACCAGCATCTTCTTCTAAATGAAGACGTGTAATACCGATACGTTTCTTTTTACCGTCTACTTCAATTTCAATCCAACCATTTTCACCAATTGGCTTATCGAATTGAGAAATTTGGTAAGCTTTCGGATTATCTGGGTAGAAATAGTTTTTACGGTCGAACTTCGTTTCCGTTGCGATTTCACAGTTTAATGCCATTGCAGCTTTCATTGCAAAGTTAACTGCTTCTTTATTTAAAGTAGGAAGTACCCCTGGGTATCCTAGGTCAATTACACTTGTTTGTGTATTTGGCTCCGCTCCGAATTCTGTTGGACTCGCAGAGAAAATTTTCGAATTTGTTTTTAACTCAACGTGAACCTCTAAACCAATAATTGTTTCTAAATTCATCTATGCTCGCCTCCTTACAGACTTGCTTTTTTTGTATGATAGTCTGTTGCTTGCTCAAACGCATGTGCAACGCGGTAAATTGTCGCTTCATCGAAGTGTTTACCAATGATTTGTAAACCAAGTGGCATGTTGTTAGCACCGAATCCACATGGAACAGAAATCGCTGGAACACCCGCTAAGTTTACTGGGATTGTTAAAATGTCGTTTGCATACATTGTCATTGGATCATCAACTTTTTCGCCCACTTTAAATGCCGGAGTTGGCGTTGTTGGTCCAATAATAACATCGTAGTTAGCAAATACATTTTCAAAGTCGTTTTTAATTAATGTACGTACTTGTTGTGCTTTCTTGTAGTATGCATCATAGTAACCAGAGCTAAGTGCAAATGTACCAAGCATAATACGGCGTTTTACTTCATCACCGAAACCTTCGCTACGTGTGTTTTTGTAAAGGTCTAATAAATTATTTACATTATCAGAACGAACACCGTAACGTACGCCATCAAAGCGTGACAGGTTAGCAGATGCTTCAGAAGAAGATAATAAGTAATACGTTGCTAGAGCGTATTTAGAGTGTGGAAGAGATACTTCCTCCCAAGTTGCGCCCATACCTTCTAATACTTTTAAAGCAGCTAGTACTGACTCACGAGCTTCTTCGCCAACACCTTCTCCTAAGTATTCTTTCGGTACAGCAATACGTAAACCTTTAACGTCGCCTGTTAAACCAGCTAAGTAGTTTCCTACTTCAACGTTTGCAGAAGTTGCATCCATACGGTCAATACCTGAAATAGCTTGTAATAAGTATGCATTATCTTCTACTGTACGTGTAATCGGTCCGATTTGGTCAAGTGAAGATGCGAATGCAACTAATCCGTAACGAGATACACGTCCGTATGTTGGTTTTAAACCTACAACACCGCAATATGCAGCTGGCTGACGGATAGAACCACCCGTATCAGAACCTAGAGAGAATAATACTTCTCCTGCTGCTACAGCTGCTGCAGAACCACCACTAGATCCGCCTGGAACGTAATCTAAGTTCCATGGATTTTTCGTAGCGTAGAAACCTGAGTTTTCATTTGAAGAACCCATTGCGAACTCGTCCATATTTAACTTACCGATTGTAACTGTGTCAGCAGCTTTTAGCTTTTGCACAACTGTTGCATCATAAATTGGATCAAAGTTTGCTAACATTTTGCTCGCACAAGTTGTACGAAGACCATTAGTTACAATGTTATCTTTTACACCAATTGGCATACCGAATAATAAACCATTATCTTCAGCACCAATTTTTGCGTCTAATTCTTTCGCTTTCGCGCGTGCGTTTTCTTCATCTAATGTAAGAAAAGCTTTTACGTTATCTTCAACATCCGCAATACGTTTGTAAGATTCTTCTACTAAATCCGTAACGGAAATTTCTTTGTTGTTTAATTTCTTATGTAACTCTGATACTGAATGATCAAATAATGACATCGAAATTCCCCTCCTCTATTCTAATACTGCTGGAACACGGATTTGATTATCTTTGTGATCCGGTGCATTTTTTAATACTTCTTCAACTGGTAAACCTTTTTCTGGTACATCTTCACGCATAACATTTTTCATAGTTAATACATGAGTTGTTGGTTTTACATCAGTTGTATCTAATTCATTTAACTGTTCTGCAAATGTAACAATTGCATCTAGTTGTTTTTGAAATTTTTCTGCTTCTTGATCAGTAATTGCAAGACGTGCTAAATGTGCTACGTGCTTTACATTCTCAACGGAAATTCTTGACACGGCTAGGCCACCTCCATAATATATCGTTCAATCTACAATACTATTGATGATACCAAATTTTCAGTACTTCAAGCAAGTCAACACACGGCACTTACGGCATTTTTACATAAAAAAAGAAAGGCAAATGCCTTTCTTTACAATTTAATCTTTATCTAGTGGTTCATTTTTTGGAAATCTCTCGTTATCCTCTTCATTATCACGAATTGTTTTTTGTAATACAAAACAAGACATCGTTAAAAATAATGTTCCTAATAAATAGTATCCTTTTACACTAAGCGTTGCATCTAACGTATAAATTCCAATTAGCATACCTGAAAGTGCGCAAACAAATGAAGTCCATGCTAAAAACGTGAACGCTTGCGTATTACGTCTTCTCATCGTTCTCCCCCTCATTAGCTGTACATCCATTATAGATAAGTATATTTACCATGATGGATTTTTATGTAAATTCTAGTTTTATATTTATAAATCTATCACAAAAGAATAGTATTTTAAAGTTTGTTTTCTGTCTAGTCTGAAAAAACAATTAAAATAATTGACATTTATTTCAATTCCACTTAAAAGAAAAGTTTTAAAAGTTGTTCGCCCTGTAGCTCAACCACTTCTTGGTGTCCCCCTTCCAACCGATGATATTATGGACGAATTAACAAGTACACTTGAACAGCTCGGAGAAATGAGAGATATTTTATCAAACCGAGACGTAACAAGTATCCGCATCGTTGTAAATCCCGAAAAAATGGTCATTAAAGAGGCTCAGCGTAGCTTTACTTATTTAAACTTATACGATTATAACGTAGATGCCATTATGATTAACCGCGTCATCCCTAACACTGTCACCGATCCTTATTTTCAAGCATGGAAAGATACGCAAAAGAAATATAAAACATTAATTCAAGATAGTTTTCAGCCCCTTCCTATTTATGAAGCTCCAATGTTTGAACAAGAGGTTGTCGGTTTATCTATGTTAGAACGTGTAGGAGACGCTTTATTTAAATCTGACTCTGCTCCTACAGAAGTGAAATTTAACGGCCGTACTCAATATGTAAAAAAAGATGGCGATGAGTATATTTTCGTTCTGTCCATTCCCTTCTCAAGCAAAAGCGAACTTTCATTAAATCAAAAAGGTGATGAACTTATTATTCGAGCTGGGTCTGTTAAGCGGAACATCACATTACCAAAAACGTTAACACACCTTTCTATTCAAGGAGCAAAATTTGAAGATGATGTACTAAACATTCGTTTTGGAGGTGTCGTGCATGCATGAGGAATTAATAAGGAAGGTAATTCGTACAAAAATAAAAGTCGGCATGAATATATTAGAAGAGTTACCTGCACCCATCCAGCAATCAGCTAAGCAAATACTAAATATTTTACAAGAGGAGCTAGCTACTTATCCAAAAGAACAAGGGCATCACGAGGATACTTTAAAAAATATCATAATTGAATAACTATCTCTGTATAGAGGGCCTTTGTAGGCTTTCTATCTCCATATTGGAGTGATCTAAGTTGTTGAAAAAACATTCCACTATTATGCTTTGGGTTATTCCCTTGTTATTTTTCATTCATAACCTAGAAGAATCTTTCCAAATGCCACAATATCTCGCTAATCAATTTTCAATTCATTTTATAACAAGCCAACAATTTTTCATTGCCATTTCCGCATTAACAATCTTTGTCTTACTTATCGTCTTTCTATATCAACTAAACTTCTTGTCTTCTATATACTGGGTTATTTTTATACAAGGGGCTATATTCTTCAACTCTGTTCAACATATTATTTTGTTTTTCATTTACCGTTCCTATAACCCTGGCGTAATATCGGCAGCTTTCATTTTCATCTTTTCGATTTTCTTTTTTTCATCCCAAAAACACTTAATTTATCAAAAGAAATTCGTAATTACACTCATTTTCAGCTTATTTTCTTATCCTATTATAATTTGGATTACCTTACTATTCGCTAACTACTTTCATTCATAAAAAAAGACCAGGAAAACTCCTGGTCCATCACTCTACTTAACAAACATTGGATTCTACGTTATACAGAATTGGAAGGTACAGAATTAGGGTTTTGTTTGTTAAGTAGATTATATGTTGAACGAACTAACAGCGGAGGGGTTCCTTCTGCTAGCTCGTTAAACTCAATCATTATTTTACGATTTTTTCAAGCTCCTCCAGTGAAAGATCTACTGAAATGGAACCATCATTTGTTTCTTTCTTAATTGCATCTGTTACTTCTTTTGAATGATATAGTTCAATTACTTTTTTCAGTGTTGGATCATCTTTATCTTTCGTACGAGCTGCGAAAATATTAATATATGGCTTCGCATTTTCATTCTTTGGATCTTCTAAGAAAATTGGATCCTTCGCTGGGTCTAATCCAGCTTGACCAGCAACACCGTTATTAATAACTGAGGCTGCAACATCTTTTAATACACGAGGTGTTTGCTGTGCGATAACCGGTGTAATTTTTAACTTCTTCGGATTTTCAGCAATACCGCTTGGATCTCCGAATAAGCCAAAGTCTTTCTTAAGCTTTACTAATCCAGCTGCATCAAGAAGTTTTAATGCACGCGCTTGGTTCGTTGGATCATTTGGAATTGCAATTTCTGAACCATCTGGGATTTCACTTGCTTTCTTATGTTTTTCAGAGTATAAGCCCATTGGTGCAATTTGCGTTGTACCAACAGCTGTAATATCTAACTTATGCTCTTTTTTAAATTGCTCTAAGAATGCAATGTGCTGGAATGAGTTTAATTCAATATCCCCATCAGCTAACGCTTTATTTGGCGTCGTGTAATCAGAGAACTCAATCAATTTAACTTTAATCCCTTCTTTTTCAGCTTTTCCCTTTACAATTTCCCAAGCGTTTCCATCCGTTCCAGTTACACCAATACGAACTGTTTTCTCTTTTGCCCCTGCATCTGAGCAGCCGCTTAACGCTGAAACTCCTACAATCGCTGATAATGCAAATGCTAAAATTTTCTTCATTTTCTTTTCCCCTCTTCCTTTTTATGATCTGCGTAAAAAGACTTTCGCAAAGTAGTTTCCTAAATTTTGAGCTACCTGTACGAGAATAATAAGTAAAACGACCGTTACGAACATAACTGATGTATCAAAACGTTGATAACCATATGTCATCGCTAAGTCACCAAGACCGCCACCACCGACAAGCCCAGCAACTGCAGAAAATTCAATTAGACCAACTGTCATAAATGTAACTCCTAAAATCAATGGCGCTAACGCTTCTGGCACAAGGATTTCAAAAACAATTCTAAATGGTGAAGCACCCATCGCTTGAGCTGCTTCAATGACTCCCTTTGGAACTGAAACAAGATTTGTTTCAACCATTCTAGCAATACCGATTGAGGCAACTAACGTCATTGGGAAAATTGCTGCTGCTGTTCCAATCGTCGTTCCAATAACGCTTCTTGTTAGTGGGCTTAACGCTACTAAGAAGATGATGAATGGAATCGGACGAATTGTATTAATAATGATATTAAGAATAGAAAATACCCATTTATTTTCTAAAAAGTTCCCTTTCCTCGTTACATACAATAGTAAACCTAGAGGTATACCAAGAATTGTAGCAAATATAAGGGTTACAATTACCATTAAGAGGGTATCCCCCGTCGCATCTACTATGCGGGGCCAAAATATACTCCAATCAACTCGCATGAGCTTCTACCTCCTTCAGCTGCACTTGTAGTCGTAGGTGTTGTAATGCTTTTTGAATTTCTTTCTGCTCACCTTGCAGTTCTACAAGTAGATTTCCAAATAGCACATTTTGAAGTTCAATAATATTTCCATACAGTACGTTTACATCGACGTTATAGTTTTTCGCGATATATGATAGCACTGGCTGTCCTGTCTCTTCACCAGTAAATGTTAAGCGATAAATCTGTCCACCATTTTGAATTTTCCCTAGAACACTTTCTGGTAAATGATCATTAATAATAGAACGTACAAAGTTTTGAGTTGTCTTTGTTTTTGGTTGTGTGAAAACGTCAAACAGTTTTCCTTCTTCAATAACCTTTCCTTTCTCCATTACAGCTACACGGTGACAAATTTCTTTCACAACATGCATTTCATGTGTAATAAGAAGAATTGTTACATTGTATTCTCGATTTACTTTCTTTAATAAGTTTAATATCTCTGTCGTTGTTTCTGGATCTAAAGCTGATGTTGCCTCATCACATATAAGAATATCTGGCGATGTTGCAAGTGCTCTTGCAATACCAACACGCTGCTTTTGTCCGCCTGATAGCTGCTCTGGATAATAGTTTGCTTTATCTTCTAACCCTACAAACTTCAGCAGTTCATTTACTCTTTCTTTTATCTCATTCTTTGGTACTTTCGCTAACTTTAATGGATAAGCAATATTCCCAAACACTGTTCTTGAATTAAATAAATTAAAACTTTGAAAAATCATTCCGATTCTTTGTCTTAGCTTCCGTAATTCTTTCGTCGATAGTAATGTAATATCTTTATCATCTATTGAAATCGTTCCCGCCGTCGGTCTCTCTAACATATTTACTAGGCGTAACAATGTACTCTTTCCAGCACCACTAAAACCGATAATGCCAAAAATTTCGCCCTTCTCAACGGATAATGTTACATCTTCCACCGCATGAACAGATTGCCCACCTGATTCATATACTTTACTTACGTTGTTAAAAGAAATCATTTTCTTCCCTCCTATATGCTGTAAAAACTTGAAGTAGAGCTTTCGAGGTAAAATAAAAAGTGCTCTCCTTCTTATCAACCATAAAGATAAGAAGGAGAGCACTTATATGTACTCGTTCACATCTTCTCATCTTCCAAGCCTTTATAGGCTTGCTGGAGTTAGCACGGTATTAAAAAACCCGTTGCTGAGGTATCGTAGGGCCAGTCCCTCCACCTCTCTGGATAAGAATGTATCGATTTAATTGTCGTTTAATTAATTCTCATTATAGAACTCAGAATAATAGGAGTCAATACATTTTTTAGAAAAATATTAATTATTTTTCTATTAAAATTTTCAAATAAAAAATCACATACAATAATAATTTTTAAAGTTATGTTAAATTCTCCTCCTTCATATTTTTTAAAAGGAGAATCCTCTCTATAAAGTGAAACTATAATCAGTGGGGGTTTTGTTCATCCCCCACTGATTATTAGCCTTCACCAATCGGACATTTACGGACAGTTGATCTCCCACCTAACTTCTTTGCTCCAGCCGAATTTTGAGGTGGGAGTTTTACTGCCCGTTAATGTCGGATAAATTGAATACCATTATTTGAATATGAAATCGGAGGAAGATAAATATATGAAAACAGCTCTTTTACTCGTTGATATTCAAAATGATTATTTTCCGCATGGAAAGATGGAATTGCGTAATCCGGTAGAGGCAAGTGACTATGCTAGCCAGCTACTACAACTCTTTAGAACGAAAAACGAACCTATTTTTCATATCCAACATGTAGCAATAAAAGATGACGCTACTTTTTTCCTACCCAATACTGAAGGTGTACATATTCATGAAAGCGTACGTCCACTTAGAGAAGAAACCGTTATACTCAAACATTATCCAAATAGTTTTCGGGAAACTGACCTTCTAGAACAATTACAACGTTTAGCTATTGAGCACGTCGTCATATGCGGGATGATGACTCATATGTGTATCGATGCTACCGTAAGGGCTGCTTTCGATTTCGGCTTTCAATGTACTGTTATACATGATGCTTGTGCTACAAAAGATCTTTCTTTTAAGAATGCTACTATACCAGCCGTTTATATTCATAACACAATTTTGGCTAGTTTAAATGGCGTATATGCAAATGTAATGAGTACAGCGGAGTTTGTAGCTACAAAAAAACACTCCCTTCAGTGAGCAAAACCGAAAGGAGTGTTTCTTGTCAAACCATAGATTTTCTTTCAAATTGTATTATACAGGAAATCCTTAAAATGAATACTAAAAAATGTGACTAATAAGTCAACTTTTCTCGTTGCTTTGTTTCTATTTACATGTTTATCCCGATTTTAATAGGGTTTAGCTAGTTCTAATTACCAAATAGTAATATATGGTAATTAGAACTAGTTTCTCCTATCAAAAACGTAACATATTATTTATCTGTTTGTTTTTGCTTCTTTTTCAAATACTCCGCACGCAAATTTTCAATTTGCTGCTTTTTATCAAATTTGACAGGCGTCTGTTTTTCATGAAACTTTGCCACAGCTACCTGACTTTTGTAATCCAATTGATATTTTCCCACTTTGTTCACCTACTTTTCTTGTCTTTAAAGAGAATCTATTCAACAAATATAATATACCTTATTTACTGAAGTAAACCTTATTAGTTTTTCTACGTATATCTATCTTAATCCACATATAGAAAGTTTTTCAAAAAAAAGAGATCTTCGCAGACTGCGAAGATCTCTTCTACTATTTCTTATAAAGTTTCAGAAGTAGTTTTTGCTTGCATGTGAAGCGCTAAGTAGTCAGGGCCACCAGCTTTAGAGTCTGTACCAGACATGTTAAAGCCACCGAATGGTTGGTAACCTACGATTGCACCAGTACATCCACGGTTGAAGTATAAGTTACCCACATGGAATTCTTCACGTGCTTTTTCAATATGGTCACGGTTGTTAGTAACAACAGCACCTGTTAAACCGTATTCTGTATTGTTTGCAATTGCAAGTGCATGATCAAAGTCTTTTGCTTTACAGAATGCTACTACTGGTCCGAAGATTTCTTCTTTCATTAAGCGAGCATCTTCTGCAACGTCAGCAACGATTGTTGGTTGGATGAACCAGCCTTTAGAATCGTCTCCTTCGCCACCTGCTAAGATTCTACCTTCTTCTTTACCAATTGCAACATAGCTCATTACTTTATCGAATGCAGCTTGGTCATTAACAGGACCCATATTTGTACCTAATACAGCTGGGTTAGCAACTGTTAATTCTTTCGTTAATTCAACAGCACGATTTAACACGTGATCGTATACATCTTCATGGATTACTGCACGAGAACATGCAGAACATTTTTGTCCTGAGAATCCGAATGCTGATGCAACGATAGATTTAGCTGCTAATTCAAGATCTGCTTCTTTATCAACAACGATTGTATCTTTACCACCCATTTCAGCAATAACGCGTTTTAACCAAATTTGGCCTGGGTTTACTTTGGCTGCACGCTCATAAATACGGATACCTACATCACGAGATCCAGTGAAGCTCACGAAACGTGTACGAGGATGATCTACTAAATAGTCACCAACTTCAGAACCATTACCTGGAACGAAGTTTACTACGCCAGCTGGTAAGCCAGCTTCTTCTAATACTTCCATGAATTTCGCTGCTACTACAGGAGTTGTACTAGCTGGTTTTAGTAATACTGTGTTACCAGAAACTAAAGCAGCTGTTGTCATACCTGCCATAATTGCGAATGGGAAGTTCCAAGGAGAAATGATAACACCTACTCCTAATGGAATGTAAGAGAAACGATTATATTCAATTGGACGGCTTTCTACTGGAATTCCGTCTTTTAATTTTAACATTTGACGACCATAATATTCCATAAAGTCGATTGCTTCTGCTGTATCAGCATCTGCCTCATTCCATGGTTTACCTGCTTCTTTTACAAGAATAGCAGAGAATTCATGTTTTCTGCGACGAACGATTGCTGCAGCGCGGAATAAAATGTCTGCACGCATTTCTGGCTTTGATTTTCTCCAAGTTTGGAATGTTTCATCCGCTACTTGCATTGCTTTTTCAGCTAACTCACGGCTTGCTTTTGAAACGCGACCAACAAGTTCCTCTTTATTTGCAGGGTTTACAGAAACAATTTTGTCTTCTGTAGTGATTTTTTCTCCCCCAATAATTAATGGATAGTCTTGTCCAAGATAAGATTCTACTTTCTTTAAACCTTCTTCAAACGCTAATTTGTTAGCCTCCACTGAAAAATCTGTAAATGGCTCATGTTTGTATGCTACTACCATCTTTTTAGCCTCCCCTTAGAAAAACGTTTACATTTTACAACATTATTCTACACGATAATTTAGATTTATTCAAATATTCCTAGACTTATATTTTAAAAATTAATTAATTTTTAAAATATAATAAAAAAATAGAGTTATACATACGTATAACTCTACAAAATATGAGTATATTCCAAAATGTTTTTTCCGATTAATAAAATAGTTACTAACAAAAATAAAGTTCTTACATATCCAACGCCTTTTTGAACTGCAAACTTCGATCCAAAATAAGCGCCAAAAATCATCGACAATCCCATAATAATACCGTATTCAAAATGAATTACGTCTAAAAATAAAAAAGTAATTAAAGATACGATATTACTAACAAAGTTCAAAAGTTTTCCAGATGCTGCCGCTTGAATAAAATCCAAACCAATTAATAAAAATGCAAAAATTAAAAAGGATCCTGTCCCTGGTCCAAAAAATCCATCGTAAAACCCTATCATTAAAATAACAAAGAAAAATATTAATGTTTTTCTTTTCGTCATCTTCTTATAGGTAGATACACTTCCCCAATCCTTTTTCGCAATAATATAAATGGCAATAAGCACCAACATCACAAGTACTAACGGACGTAAAATATCCGGCGGAATAAACTTTACTACTAAAGCACCTGCCACTGCTCCTATAACAGTTAACGGGATTAACTTTCCTACAATTTTAAAATCGACCTTTCCTGATCGAATAAAATAAATTGCACTCGTAAAAGTCCCCATCGTTGCGGCTAATTTATTCGTTGCAATTGCCGAAGCTGGTGGTAAACCAACAAACATAAGTGCCGGAAGCGAAATTAATCCTCCACCGCCAACAACTGAATCAATAAAAGCTGCTAAAAAGCCGAATGCAATTAATAAAATAATGACTTGAAAACTTAATTCGTCCATGCGCTTTACCCCTTACCCCCATTATTTATAACATTTTAAATTATAACAAAATTCCTCAAGAAAAAAAGCCGTTCCACAAAGGAACGGCCCTTCTATTTAATCTAAAATTTTCACAAACGGTTCATCTTGCTTCGCTTCACGTATAATAATCGCTTCTGGACGTTCTACAGATTTAATCGTTACTTGTACTTTCATATAATTCGGGAAGTATTCCATAACAAGCCCGGCTACATATTGTGTAAAACCAATTATTTCCGCTTTCCCATTAAACTGGACAGGAATATCAAGCTTTACTTCTCTTAATTCATCGTCTCTATACATACCAGTACCGATAACAGCTGTATAGTCGCCTTGGAAATAATCGCTTAGTTTTGCTTTAAAGTTCGATACTCTCGCAAGGTCTTCACGTTTATTATCTGTTTTCGCTTGTTCAGATGGGAACAAATAATATTTCTCATTAATTTGTTTCCAATCCTCAACCGTTTCACTGCCTTTTTCAACATTCGCATAAGAAACAAAGTTACCTGGCACGAGTGAAGCCTTTGGAGCCTGACGATAAATTGCAAATGTTATCGGAACATTTTTTGTGTCAGGTTTTTTTTCATGCATAAATTTCAAGACTTCTTGCGCCATTTTTTTCCCTTCAGCTAACATTTTTTCTTGCTCGATTTTAGCCTCACGCGGATAACCATTCTCTTGCTCGTAATAATGAACCGAATTCATTGCTAAACCAACTACAATGCCTTGGAGTTCATCTGTTTCGCCTTTTTTCACATAATAATCATGCTCTAAAATATTTGAAATATATATTGGATTTTTTTTGTTTTTTGCCTCTAATGATTCAGATCCTCCACCTAACGCTGGGTTTAACCCAATGTTTGGAAATTTAACGGCATCTTTTTTTAATTTGTCCTCTAGTTCCTTTTGTTCAGCATCTGTACGCTTTCTTTTAACAAGCATCTGCAAATTTTGAGCATCTAGAGCACTTCCACCTTTAAAGAAATGATCTTTCGTACTAAAGGATTCTTTTGCAATACGCATTAATCCTGTTTCAAATTCATCTATATCAAGGCGATTACTTACGCCTTGTACAACTAAACCGCGTGCTGCGCCTGCTTCAAATGGAATAGTCGCCTTATAATATTCATCCGAAATAGCATACTTCGGAACTATTGCTTGCTCTTTTGCTTTCCCCGATTTCTCAACCACTTTTTCATCTTTATCGGCACCTGCACTACACCCACTTACGAGTAGGCCAAGGCTTAATACCGCTAATGCTATTTTTTTCATGGTAAGTTTGCACCTCTTACTTATTTAGCTCTTGTAAGAACCTCTCTTCATTCCAAACCTCAACATTATGCTTCTCCGCTTGTGCTAATTTCGAACCTGCCGCTTCACCTGCAACAACTAAATCCGTACTTTTACTAACACTGCCTGTTACTTTTCCACCTAATGCCTCAATCTTCTTCTTCGCTTCACTACGTCCCATCACTTCTAATTTCCCTGTTAAAACGACAGTTTTTCCTGCGAAGTACGACTCAACATTTTGTAAATCAGCAATTTTTATACCTTTGTATGCCATATTCACGCCATACTCTTTAAATTGTTGTAATAACTCTAATACGTCCTCATTATCAAAATACGTCACGACAGATTGAGCCATTTTTTCCCCAATCTCGTTAATTGCTTTTAGTTCTTCTTCCGTTGCTTTCACAAGCGCATCCATCGTTTCAAAATGCTCTGCAAATGTGCGCGCTGCTTTCGCTCCGACATGGCGAATACCAAGACCGAATAATAATCGCTCTAATGAGTTGTCTTTAGAATTCTCAATTGCTTGTACTAAATTCGTTGCTGATTTTTCACCGAATCGTTCTAGCTGCAATAATTGCTCTTTCGTCAACGAATATAAATCAGCAAATGTACGAATATAATCAGCATCAAAGAGTTGTGTAATGACACGCTCTCCAAGTCCATCAATATTCATTGCATTTCTTGAAACGAAATGGATTAACCCTTCTCGGATTTGAGCTGGACAAGTTGGATTTATACAACGAAGTGCGACCTCTTCTTCTAAACGAACTAGTTCACTCTCACAGGCTGGGCAATGCGTTGGCATATGATATTCTTCTTCCTCACCAGTACGCTTATCGAAAATAACGTTCACAACTTCAGGGATAATATCTCCGGCCTTCTTTACAACTACGTAGTCACCAATTCGAATGTCTTTTTCACGAATTAAATCTTCGTTATGTAAAGAAGCACGACGAACGATAGTACCAGCCACTCGCACTGGCTCTAACTCTGCAGTCGGTGTTACAACCCCTGTGCGGCCAACACTTAATTCAATACCTGTTAATCTTGTTACAACTTCTTCAGCCGGGAATTTATAAGCAATTGCCCATCTTGGACTCTTTGCTGTAGTTCCTAGACTTTCTTGAAGAGCAACATCATCTACTTTTATAACGATTCCATCAATCTCATAATCAAGATGCGGACGTTTTTCTTGCCATTCTTCTACATAAGCGATAACTTCTTCGATTGTTTCACATGTACGACGATTTGGATTTGTTTTGAACCCAAGTTCACCTAAGAAATCAAGCGATTCACTATGTGATGGAATTGTTTTTTCTTCTACATTCGCAAGACCGTACACAAACATAGATAAGTTACGCTTCGCTGCAATTTTCGGATCAAGTTGGCGTATTGAACCTGCTGCCGCATTACGCGGATTCGCAAATACATCTTCACCATTTTGCTCTTTTTCTTCATTTAACTTAACGAATGAACGCTTCGGCATATAAGCTTCGCCTCGAGCTTCTAACGTTACTTCTTCATTTAAACGAAGCGGGATCGCTTTAATCGTTTTTAAATTTTGGGTAATATCTTCACCTGTTACACCATCACCACGTGTTGCCCCTTGAATGAAGCGTCCTTTTTCATAATGAAGTGAAACGGCAAGTCCGTCAATTTTTAATTCGCATATATATCTTACATTCGCATCATCAATTCCTTGACGTACTCTTCGGTCAAAATCACGTAAATCACCTTCGTTAAACGCATTTCCTAAACTTAACATTGGTGACTTATGTGTTACTTTTTCAAATATATCAAGAACAGTTCCCCCAACGCGAATGGAGGGAGAGTCTTCACTCATAAACTCTGGATTCTCTGCTTCTAATTTTATAAGCTCCTGCATATTACGGTCATACTCCGCATCAGAAACAGAAGGATTGTCTAATACGTGATACTGATAGTTAAATGTATTTAACAAATCACGCAGTTCTTCTATACGTTGTTTTGCTATCTCTTTTGACATATCCTCATTCCTTTCCTATTGTTTCGTCACAGGTGCAAATTTTGCTAACAAACGTTTAACACCAATTGGGCTTGGGAACGCAATATCTAATTCTTTTGCATCACCTTCACCTTTTACACTGACAACTGTACCGACTCCCCATTTTTGGTGGGAAGCTTTATCGCCTACTGCCCAGCCAATTTGCTCGCCGCCTGTTGTCTTAGCTGCAGGACGCGCGAAAGCTGAACGAGAGCGTGTTGTGGTTGTAGTTGTCATTTTACTTGTACTTGTCGTTCTGCCTTTTGCACCAAACGAAGTTTCACGCTTTGGCGCTGTTTCATTTAACGATTCTACTAACTCTGCCGGGATTTCTGTAATAAATCGAGAAGCAGCGTTCATACTTGTTCTACCAAATAAAGTACGCATTTGTGCATTGGATAAATATAACTCTTCTTCTGCACGAGTAATACCTACATAAGCCAGGCGACGCTCTTCTTGCATTTCATCTTCTTCCATTAGAGAACGAGTATGCGGGAATATTCCTTCCTCTAATCCAACAATAAAGACAACTGGGAACTCTAACCCTTTCGCTGAGTGCATCGTCATTAAAATAACTTCCTCACCTGCAGTTGGATCTTCATCGACACGATCAATATCAGCAACAAGCGCTAAGTCTGTTAAGAATGCAACAAGGCTCTTATCTTCGCTTTGAGATTCAAATGTTTGCGTAACAGATAAAAACTCATCTAAGTTCTCTAAACGACCTTCTGCTTCTAAAGTACGCTCGTTTTTCAACATATCGCGATAGCCTGTTTTTTCAATAACTTCTTCTACCAATTCCGTAACAGATAAATACTCTTGCATATTTACCCAGTTGTGTAATAAACCTGCGAATTCTTTTACTGCCTTTGTAATTTTTGCACTTACTCCAACATGCTCAATCTCATCGAATACAGCAGTTAATGAAATTCCATTTTGTACACCGTAATTAATAATTTTATCGATAGAAGTCGCACCAATTCCGCGCTTTGGCATGTTAATAATACGTGCGAAACTAATCTCATCATCTGGATTCCCAATTAAACGTAAATACGCCAAAATGTCTTTAATCTCTTTACGATCGTAGAACTTCGTACCGCCGACAATTTTGTAAGGAATATTAGATTTCAGGAAAATCTCCTCGACCATACGAGACTGCGCATTTGTACGATATAACACTGCAAAATCAGTATATTTTCGTTTTCCCATTTGAATATCGTCACGAATTTTTTTCGCAACAAAATATGCTTCGTCTTTTTCCGTCGCAGCACGGTAATATGAGATTTTGCTTCCAACTTGATTGTCTGTCCATAATTTTTTCGGTTTACGGTTTGAATTTTTTTCAATAACAGCATTCGCTGCATTTAAAATATTTTGTGACGAACGATAGTTTTGTTCTAACAGAATAACTTGCGCATTCTCATAGTCTTTTTCAAATGACAAAATGTTAGAAATGTCAGCCCCGCGCCAGCGGTAAATAGATTGATCTGAGTCACCTACAACACATAAATTTTTAAAACGTGCTGCTAAATGTTTTACAAGAAGGTACTGCGCTTTGTTCGTATCTTGATACTCATCCACGTGAATATATTGGAACTTACGCTGATAAAACTCTAGTACTTCTGGAACACGTTCAAATAGCTGAATCGTTGTCATAATTAAATCATCAAAGTCTAATGAGTTATTTTTCAGAAGACGTTTTTGATATTCTGTATATACATCGCTCGTTAATTTTTCATATGGATCAGCGATTGTAATTTTTTTCGCATATTTATCTGCAGATAACAATTCATTTTTCGCATTACTAATACCAGCTAAAATAGAGCGCGGTTCAAATTTCTTCGGATCAATATTGCGCTCTTTCATAATTTTTTTGACTACAGTTAACTGATCGCCTGAATCTAAGATTGTAAAGTTACGATTAATACCAATACGATCGATATCACGTCGTAAAATACGTACACACATAGAGTGGAACGTAGAAATCCAAATATCCTCTGCTTCTGGTCCGACAAGTGTATCAATACGCTCGCGCATTTCACGAGCCGCTTTATTTGTAAAGGTAATAGCTAGTACATTCCATGGTGCTACACCTTTTTCACCAAGTAAATACGCAATACGATGTGTTAACACACGTGTTTTACCACTACCTGCACCTGCCATTAATAGAAGTGGTCCGTTCGTTGTTTGTACTGCTTTTTGTTGCTGCGGATTTAAACCATTTAATAACCTATCTGTCTTACTCATATACGCCTGCACCTACTCTCCTTTTACTGCTTTAACTGTTTTTAACGCTGCTTTTATGTCATCATAAATAATATTTCCAACAACTACTGTATCAGCGTATTGTGCCATTTCCTTCGCTTGTTCAGCATTAGAAATACCGCCGCCATAATATAACTTCGCTTGTTTTAATTCTGCTTTTACATTTTTAACAAGTTCACTGTCTCCATACGTACCGCTATATTCTAAGTAAAATATCGGTAAACGTAATAGCTTGTCTGCTAAACGCGCGTATGCAATCACATCATCTTCTGTTACATCACATTTCGCATCTGTAAGCTGTGCTACTTTCGCTTCAGGATTTAAAACACAATACCCTTCCATGAAAATTTCGTCCCAATCCATAATATCCCCAAATTCTTTCAAAGCCTCATGATGAACGCCTGTTACCCATTCTACTTTTCGGCTATTTAAAACGCTTGGGATATAATAAAAATCAAACCCTGGTGTAATTGCTTCTACATCAGAAACCTCTAACACACAAGGAACTGCATATCTACGAATGCTAACTAGCATGTGTAGTACATTATCAATTGTTACTCCATCACTTCCGCCTACAATAACAGCATCTGTTCCAGACTCACAAATCATTTCTAAATGTTCATCACTTAACTCCTTATTTGGATCAAGCTTAAATACATGTTTCCACCCGGAAATATCGTACATGAAAACACCCTTTCTTTTCTCTATTTATGTATATTTCTGTTCAAAATAACAGTTTATCCGACTTTAATGGGCAGTAAGACCCCCACCTCAAAATTCAGCGAAAGCAAAGAAGTTAGGTGGGGGATCAACTGCCCATAGAAGTCCGATTGGTTCAACTAATAATCAGTGTGGGATGAAGAAAACCCCCACTGATTAAAGTTTCACTTTATTTTCATTAGGATTTTTTTAACTTCACCTTAAATATTTGTTTAAAACGGAGAATTAGGTTTGGAATTCCCTCTTACACATTTTTTCAAACGAGAGGATTTAATTTTGAACTTCCTTTTATGCATTCTTTCATTATAACAAAAAAAGCTACTTGCACACACGCACATTCCAACATCTTTTTCAACGTCAAATGTTGGATTACATATCCTAAAAATCACACGGGATACTAATAAGAGAAATAGTATTATCTATTTCAACTTTCATAAAAAGGAGTGTTTTTCTAATGAAGCAAAACATCGGTACAATAAATGCCCTAATTCGAATTACACTCGGACTTATCCTCTTCGGCTGTAGTAGCGCTAAACTTGTACGCAAGCCGTGGTGCACTTGGTCTAACGTCTTGCTATGGATTGGTGCAATGAAAATTGCAGAGGGAATTGTTCGTTTCTGCCCTGTTGTTGAAATGTGGAAATTCGGAAAATACATGAATATGGGGGCATTTAAAATGCCTAGCATGAATTTTGCTGAAAAGGGACATGCTAAAGAAGAAGTGAATCAAACTTCCAATCACGACAAACCACGGTCAAATGGAAGTTTTGACGCTTCTGACAAAGAGATTGAGTCAGCGATTGAAGATATAATCCTGGCAAAACCGCTTTGAATCATTTGTCACGATGCAAGATGCTCTCAGAAAGACTTAGCTGCTGCAGTGGGCGGTTAAGTCTTCTTTATTTTACCACAAAACAGAACGTACATTCTCATTTTGAATCTTAAAATATACATAAGACATACCTAATCGATAAATTTCAGAAAATTAGGTGTAAACCCCTTGCATAAAATGATATAAAAGTGATATCATTTTTATATCAGGAGGCGATCATATGAAAGAAAAACAAGTATTTTATGTTAATGGTTTTCTTGGGATTATTGGAATTTTGATTTTAGCCGCTATCGGTGTATTTTTCCTTATACAAGAAATTTTCATAGGAGCAGCATTAACTATTATTTTAGCCGCAGTTCTTGCTACAGGTATTGGTATTGTTCAACCAAACCAAGCGAAGGTCATTACGTTTTTCGGTAATTACTTAGGAACAATTCGTCAAAACGGTTTATTTTTAACGATTCCGTTCGCATTCCGTCAAACTGTATCATTACGTGTTGAAAACTTTAATAGTAAGAAATTAAAAGTAAATGATGTTGAGGGAAATCCGATTGAAATTGCAGCCGTTATCGTATATAAAGTTGTTGATTCTGCAAAAGCAATGTTCGGTGTTGAACATTACGATCGATTTGTAGAAATTCAAAGTGAAACAGCAATCCGCCACGTTGCAACAAAATATCCTTATGATAATTTCCAAGATGAAACTTGCATCACGTTACGCGGAAATACGGAAGAAATCTCTGAAGAATTAAAGCGTGAATTAGAAGCACGCCTTGAAATCGCTGGCGTAGAAGTATTAGAAACTCGTTTAACACATTTAGCTTACGCAACAGAAATTGCCCATGCAATGCTCCAACGTCAACAAGCAAAAGCAGTATTAGCTGCTAGAAAAGAGATTGTTGAAGGTGCTGTGAAGATGGCGAAAGATTCAATCCATATGTTAGATGAGGAAGGCGTACTTGAATTAGATGACGAGCGTAAAGCAAATATGGTGAACAACTTATTAGTTGCCATCGTTTCAGATAAAGGTGCGCAACCAGTTATTAATACAGGAAGCCTATACTAAAGGGTTGTAAATCATTATGGCTAAAAAGAAAAGCTTTCCATTACGTATTGATCCTGAATTACACGCTGTCATCGAAAAATGGGCGAATGATGAGTTTCGTAGCGTCAATGCACACATCGAGTATTTACTTCGAGAAATGGCAAAGCAAAAAGGAAAATTGAAAAAAGATAAAGATGCATAAAAATCCCGCTGAGAAATCAGCGGGATTTTCATATTAGCTTCTCGTCATCTCATGCCCAATTGCACGATATCCTATATCACTTCGGTAAAATAGACCATCACTCTCAATTTTACCAATTTCTTTATATACCTTATCTTTCGCTGCTTGTAAACTGTCCGCCTTACAAGCAACAAATAGTACACGGCCACCATTTGTTACAAAGTCACCATGCTTCATCGCTGTACCTGAATGGAAAACAATTACATCATTCAGTGCATCTAATCCTTTAATAATGTCACCTTTTTTATATGCTTCCGGATATCCTTTCGAAGCAAGCACAACACCAATTACCGCTTCCTCTGACCACTGTAACGTTAATTCACTTTCATCTAATACAGCGTTACATACATCAACTAAATCATTTTCTAAGCGAGGTAATACTACTTCCGTTTCAGGATCACCAAAGCGTGCATTAAATTCAATTACCTTTGGGCCATCATTTGTTAAAATAAGTCCCGCATATAAAATCCCTGTAAACGAACGATTTTCTGCAATCATCGCTTTAGCAGTTGGATGTAACACCGTTTTTATCGCCTCTTGAACTGCTGATTCCGGAATTTGTGGTACTGGAGAATACGCACCCATTCCGCCTGTATTTGGACCTTTATCACCATCAAAAGCTCGTTTATGATCTTGAGCAATTACCATCGGATGCACAGTTGTTCCATTTACAAATGCCATTAATGAAAATTCTTGTCCATCTAAAAACTCTTCAATAACGACTTTCTTGCTCGCTTCGCCGAACTTCACATCTTGTAGCATCTCTTTCACAGCTTGTAATGCCTCTTCAAGCGTCATCGCTACCGTTACACCTTTACCAGCAGCTAGGCCGTCAGCTTTAATAACGATTGGCGCGCCAACTTTTTGAATGTACTGTACTGCTTCTTCATAATCTGTAAAAGTTTCATATGCCGCAGTTGGAATATTATACTTTTTCATCAATTCTTTCGTAAAAGCTTTGCTACCTTCAATAACAGCAGCCGCTTTATTTGGACCAAATACACGAAGTCCCTCTTCTTTAAAACGATCAACAATTCCATTCATAAGCGGAATTTCTGGTCCAACGAAAGTTAACTCAACATGATTCTCTTTAGCAAATAAAACTAATGCATCAAAATCATTCTCATCAATATCAACTGGTGTTGCAACATCTCGCATACCTTCATTACCCGGTGCTACATACACCTTTTCCACCTTTTCAGATTGCGCAAACTTCCAAGCTAAAGCATGCTCACGCCCACCGCGGCCAATTACTAAAACATTCATATTTCATCCCCCAATACTTAAATAAGTACAAACTAGAAGCTATGCTGCTCCTAGTTTGTTTTTTCCACAATTACTCTATTAATGTTTAAAATGGCGTACGCCAGTGAACACCATAGCAATCCCATACTTATCTGCCACTTTGATAGAGTCTTCGTCACGGATTGATCCGCCTGGTTGAATGATTGCTGTAATTCCTGCTTTTGCTGCCTCTTCTACTGTATCTGGCATTGGGAAGAAAGCATCAGATGCAAGTGCGCTACCTTGTGCTTTTTCGCCAGCTTGTGTAATGGCAATTTTTGCAGAACCTACACGGTTCATCTGTCCCGCGCCTACACCAACTGTCATGTTATCATTCGCTAAAACAATTGCGTTTGATTTCACATGTTTTACAACTTTCCAAGCTAGTTTTAAATCTTTCCACTCTTGCTCTGATGGTTCACGTTTTGTCGGAATTGAAATTGTACTTTCATCTAATGATAACGTATCTTCCTCTTGAACAAGAAGACCACCTTGTACAGAAGTTAGTTTTTTACTTGCACTTGTCGCTTTTTCAATAGTTACAGTTAGTAAGCGTAAGTTTTTCTTACTTTGCAACACTTCTAAAGCTTCTTTTGAGAAAGAAGGTGCAATAATAATTTCTAAGAAAATTTCGTGTAACTTTTCTGCTGTAGCTTTATCAATTTCACGATTTGCTGCAATAATACCACCAAAGATTGATACTGGATCTGCTTCATAAGCGCGTGTGTATGCCTCATGAATATCAGTTCCTACTCCAACACCACATGGATTCATATGTTTTACTGCTACTACTGCTGGTTCTGTAAATTCTTTTACAATACTAAGTGCTGCATCTGCATCGTTAATATTGTTGTAAGATAATTCTTTACCGTGTAATTGTTCTGCGTATGCAACAGAAGAAGTTACAGCGAATGGTGCTTTATAGAATGTTGCTTTTTGATGTGGATTTTCTCCATAGCGTAAATCTTGTTTTTTCTCAAATGTCACTGTTAATGTTTCTGGGCTTTCTTCACCCATTTGCTCTGTTAAGTAGTTAGAGATTAACGCATCATATGCCGCTGTATGACGGAATACTTTCGCTGCTAATTTACGTTTCGTTTCTTCTTTTACTTCACCGTTCTCTTTCAGTTCTGCTAATACAACATCGTAATCTACTGGATCTACAATTACCGATACAAATTTATGATTTTTCGCAGCAGAGCGAATCATTGTTGGACCACCGATATCAATATTTTCAATTGCATCAGCAAATGTTACATCAGGCTTAGCGATTGTTTCTTTGAATGGGTATAAGTTAACAACAACAAAATCAATTGGCTGTATACCTAATTCATTCATTTGCGCTACATGCGTTTCATTATCGCGAACTGCTAATAGACCACCATGAATGTTTGGATGTAATGTTTTTACGCGGCCATCCATAATTTCTGGGAACCCAGTTACTTCAGAAATACCAATCACTTGTAAGCCATTTTCTTCTAGTAATTTTTTCGTACCACCTGTTGAGATAACTTCGATTCCTTGTTCTAGTAAACCTTTAACAAATTCCACTACTCCTGTTTTATCTGAAACACTTACTAATGCACGCTTTTTCATTTATCCTTCACCCCTGGTTGTATGTTAGTTAACAGTTGGTTCTTTCACAGATTGAACAATTTGATTCACTGTATTTACGTATAATTTATGTTCAACTTGTTGAATTTTCTTTTGTAAGCTTTCTCTCGTATCCCCTTCAGAAACAACTACTGCTTCTTGCGCAATAATTGGTCCTGTATCCATACCTGCATCTACATAATGAATCGTTACTCCAGTTACTTTCACACCTGCTTCTAACGCTTGACCAACAGCATCTTTCCCTGGAAAACTTGGTAATAGTGATGGATGAATATTAATAATCTTCCCGCCGTAAGCTTCTAGTAATGTCGGCCCAATTAAACGCATATATCCAGCTAAAATAACATAATCAATTTCATACTCTTCTAACTTCTTTAATATTTCTTTTTCAAATGCTTCTTTTGACTCATATGCTTTCGCTGAAAAAGCGAAACATGGAATATGATGATAATGTGCCCGTCCAACAGCACGTGCTTCTGGTTTATCACATACTAATAAACTAATATCGGCGTCTAATCTTTTTTCTTCTACCGCATTGATAAGAGATTGAAAGTTAGAGCCGCTTCCAGAAGCAAAAACTGCTAATCTACTCATAGTGTTGTGCCCCCATTGAAGGTAACGCCAGCCCCTTGTACAGTACGTCCAATAATACGAGCTGTTTCTCCTTGCTCCTCAAGAAGACGAACGATATCTTTTGCCTCTTCTTCCTTCACTGCTACTACCATACCAATACCCATGTTAAAAATATTGAACATTTCTTTCTCTTCTAGTTTTCCAACTTCTTGAAGTAAACTAAAGATCGGTTGAATTTTCCAAGATCCTAATTCAATTTCTGCACCGATTCCTTCTGGTAACATACGTGGAATATTTTCAATGAACCCGCCACCTGTAATATGCGCCATACCGTATACTTCATATTTCTTCAATAGTTCTAAAATAGGTTTGACATAAATTTTCGTTGGTTTTAATAATTCTTCACCAAGAGGTAGTTCTAAGCGTCCGTAAATACGATCTAAAGATAGTTCTCCATCTTCTAGTAATACTTTTCGTACTAAAGAATAACCGTTACTATGAATACCGCTAGATGCTAAGCCAATTAATACGTGACCAGCTTCAATTTTTTCACCTGTTACAATTTTCTTTTTATCAACAATTCCAACTGTAAAACCAGCTAAATCATACTCCTCTGTAGAATACATTCCTGGCATTTCAGCTGTTTCCCCACCAATTAATGCACAACCAGCTTGGCGACAGCCCTCTGATATACCTTTGACGATGTTTTCAATTTTACTAGGTTCAGCTTTACCACAAGCAATATAATCAAGGAAGAAAAGCGGCTCTGCTCCTTGGACAACAATATCATTTACACACATTGCTACTGCATCAATACCAATTGTGTCATGTTTATCTGCCATAAAAGCGAGCATCAATTTCGTTCCCACGCCATCTGTTCCAGATACTAATACAGGTTCTTCTAATGCAAATTTTGATAGATCAAACATACCTCCAAAACCGCCTAAACCGCCTAGTACTTCTTTTCTCATTGTTGTTTGTACGTGTTTTTTCATGCGAGATACCGCTTCATATCCAGCTTCAATATCTACTCCTGCTTGCTTATATGCATTCGCCATCGTTATCTACACCTCGTCTTTTAATTTCTCCCTATTCAGGGCGGGCTGTTTTAAGAAAGAAGCTAGCTTCTACATCAAAAGAAGTAGAAGCTTTTTTCTTCTTATTTCATACTTTCTAAAAGCTCTTGCTCATAATCATAAAGAGCTGTTGGATAATCCCCATTGAAGTACGCCATACATAGACCGCCGTATTTCCCTTCATATGGACGTCCAATTGCATCTACTAATCCATCTTCACTTAAAAACGTTAAAGAATCTGCTCCGATGATTTGACGGATTTCTTCTATTGAATTATTTGCTGCAATTAATTCTTTTCTCGTTTGAATATCAATGCCATAGAAACATGGATACTTAAGAGGTGGTGAAGCGATTCTTACATGGACTTCTGTCGCTCCAGCCTCGCGAAGCATACGAACAATTCGTTTACTCGTCGTTCCTCTTACGATAGAATCATCAATCATCACAACTCGTTTTCCTTCAACTACGCCCCTTACTGCTGAAAGCTTCATCTTAACCCCTTGCTCACGCAGTTCTTGAGAAGGTTGAATGAACGTACGTCCAACATAACGATTTTTAATTAATCCTAACTCATATGGAATTCCTGTCGCCTCCGCATAACCAATTGCCGCTGAAATACTAGAGTCTGGTACACCAGTAACAACATCAGCTTCAATAGGAGCTTCTGCCGCCAAACGTTTCCCCATATTTTTACGTGCTGCATGGACGTTAATACCTGCAATATTAGAATCCGGACGTGCAAAGTAAATGTACTCCATACTACAAATTGCATGATCTACTTCATTTGTAAAATGATCTACGTGAATTCCTTCATCATTGATGATCAGTAATTCACCTGGTTCTACATCACGAATGTATGTTGCACCTACTACATCGAAAGCACATGTTTCTGATGCTACAACGTAAGCATCTCCCATCTTTCCAATTGAAAGAGGACGGAATCCATTCGGATCTAGCGCAACGATCATTTCATTTCCAGTTAGTAAAAGATATGCAAAGGCACCTTTCACTTTATTTAGGGCCTCTTTTACACTTTCAATTAAAGTATCTTTCGTACTACGTTTAATGAGATGTAGAAGTACCTCTGTATCTGAACTCGTTTGAAAAATACTTCCTTCTGCCTCTAATTCACGACGAAGCATCTTTGCGTTAATTAAATTTCCGTTATGAGCTAATGCCATACTATGATCAGAAAAACGGAATAATAATGGTTGAACGTTAGCAACTTCACTTCCGCCAGCTGTCGCATATCGTACGTGTCCAATTGCTGATTTTCCGTTTAGGCCTTCTAGCTCACCCCTTGAAAATACTTCGGATATTAAACCTAACCCCTTGTGACCGACGATTTTCTCACCATTATTTACGACAATGCCTGCGCCTTCTTGGCCACGGTGCTGTAAACTGTGCAATCCGTAGTATGAAACTTGTGCTGCATTTTCATGCCCCCAAATTCCGAAAACGCCACATTCTTCATTTAACCCCTTTATTTCAGCAAGCATGGGATTGCCCCTTTCCAAGCCTTTCTCATTTCATCTACATTTGCTGTAAGTAATACTTCATTTTCTTCATTATGAATTGTTACTTCATTTGTATTTGTCACTTCTCCAACTTGAATTGCTTCTACCGCTTTCTCGAACGCTTCTTTATTTTCACGTTTTACTGTTATAACGAAGCGGGATTGTGATTCAGCGAATAATGCTGCTGTAGCTTCTCCGTCTAATTTCACAGTAGCACCTAAACCTTTTGCACCAATGGCACTTTCAGTAATTGCAACCGCTAAACCACCTTCAGCAACATCATGAGCAGATTGAACAAGACCAGATTGAATTGCTGCTAATACTTGTTTTTGACGTTTTAATTCTACGTCTAGATCGATACTTGGTGATTGGCCGAAAATTTTGCCGTGAATGATTTTCTGTAACTCACTTCCACCAAACTCAGCTTTTGTCTCTCCGATAACATAAACTAAATCGCCAGCTTGCTTAAACTCTTGTGTTGTTACATGTTTTAAATCGTGTACAAGTCCAACCATCCCAACTGTCGGTGTTGGGTATACAGCTTCACCACTACGTTCGTTATACATTGATACGTTTCCGCCAATAACTGGCGTTTGTAATGTGCGACAAGCTTCACTCATACCATCTACTGATTTTTCAATTTGCCAGAAGATTTCTGGTTTTTCTGGATTACCGAAGTTTAAGCAATCTGTAATTGCAAGTGGCTCTCCTCCAGAACATACGATATTACGTGCTGCCTCTGCTACTGCAATTTTACCGCCCACTTCTGGATCTAAATAAATGTAGCGAGAGTTACAATCTGTCGTCATTGCTAATCCTTTTTCTGTACCACGTACACGTACAACTGCTGCATCTGAACCTGGTGTAACAACTGTGCTTGTGCGAACTTGATAATCATATTGATCATAAACCCACTCTTTACTTGCAATCGTCGGTTGTTGTAATAGAGCGAATAACGTTTCTTTATAATTTTCTACTTTTGGTGTTTCCATTTTCATCTGCTGGAATTCAGCAAAGTATGCTGCTTCTTTTGATGGTTTATGATAAATTGGCGCTTCTTCTGCAAGAGCATCTGCTGGTACTTCAGCTACCTTTTCACCTTTATGGAATAAGCGAAGCATTTTGTCTTCCGTTACTTTCCCCATCGTAACGGCTGCAAGACCATACTTCTCAAATAAATCTACTATTTCTTGCTCTCTACCTTTTTTCACAACGATTAACATACGTTCTTGTGATTCAGATAGCATCATTTCATATGGTGTCATTCCGGTTTCACGCTGTGGTACATCATCTAAGTACATTTCAATACCCATACCTGCTTTACTTGCCATTTCTGCAGAAGATGATGTTAAACCAGCTGCACCCATATCTTGAATTCCAACAAGTGCATCCGACTGAATCAGTTCTAAGCAAGCTTCAATAAGAAGTTTTTCCATAAATGGATCACCTACTTGAACTGCTGGACGCTTCGCTTCTGAGCTTTCAGATAGCTCTTCAGATGCGAATGTCGCACCATGAATACCATCACGACCAGTTGATGCTCCTACGTACATTACTGTATTTCCAGCACCGTGCGCTTGCCCTTTTTTAATATCTTCATGATTAATTAAGCCTACGCACATTGCATTTACAAGTGGATTTCCTTCATAACATGGATCAAACTGTACTTCGCCGCCAACAGTTGGAATGCCGATACAGTTACCGTATCCTGCAATCCCTGCTACTACTTCTTCGAATAAATATTTCACACGTGGTGATTGTAATTCCCCAAATCGAAGTGAGTTTAATAGGGCTACTGGGCGTGCTCCCATAGAGAATACGTCACGGATAATACCACCAACACCTGTTGCTGCTCCTTGATATGGTTCAATAGCAGAAGGGTGGTTATGACTTTCCATTTTAAATACAACCGCTTGATTATCACCGATGTCTACGATTCCAGCACCTTCTCCAGGTCCTTGCAGAACGCGCTCACCTGTTGTTGGGAATTTTCGAAGCACTGGTTTTGAATTTTTATAACTGCAATGTTCAGACCACATAACAGAGAATAACCCTGTTTCTGTATAATTTGGCAGACGTCCTAAAATCTTTTCAACCATGGCAAACTCTTCGTCTGTTAGCCCCATTTCCGCATATATACGCTCTTCTTTAATTTGTGTTGGATTTGGCTCAAGCATTAACGACATATGTTTCCCTCCACTGTTTTAAGATAGATTGAAAGACTTTTAACCCTTCAGCACCGCCAAGTAATTCATCTACTGCACGCTCTGGGTGTGGCATCATACCAAGTACATTTCCTTTTTCATTTACAATACCAGCAATATCTGAAACGCTTCCATTCGGGTTTTCTACGTAACGGAATGCAATTTGATTATTCTCTTCTAATTGTTTAAGAGTCTCTTCATCACAATAGTAATTCCCCTCACCATGTGCAATTGGGATATTAATTACTTCATCTTTTTCATATTGTGATGTAAACATCGTTTCATTATTTTCAACACGTAACTGAACTGTTCGGCACATAAATTTTAAGTTTTCGTTTCTCATTAACGCTCCTGGTAGTAATCCTGATTCAACAAGAATCTGGAATCCATTACATACACCTAAAATCGGCTTTCCTTGCACAGCAGCTTTTTGCACTGCTTTCATTGCATTCGCGAAGCGAGAAATAGCACCGCAGCGTAAGTAGTCACCGTAAGAGAATCCACCTGGTAGTAAAATTGCATCATATTCATCTAAATTCTCTGTATCGTGCCAAACGTAATCTACTTCTTCGCCGAGCTCATCTTTAATTGCATGGAACATATCAACATCACAGTTCGAACCTGGAAATACTATTACGGCAAATTTCACTGTGCGACAACCTCCTCAACTTCATAACGGAAGTCTTCCATTACAACGTTTGCTAATAGTTTTTCACACATTTCCTTTACCTTTGCGTCAAGGTCAGATACCGATTTATCAATTGTTAGTTCCATGTACTTTCCGATTCGAACATCTTGTACTTCTGTAAATGAAAGACTATGAAGTGCTCCTTTTACCGCTGTTCCTTGTGGATCTAATACGCTTTCTCTTAATGTTACATATACCTTAACTTTATACATGTGAAATTCCCCCTAAACGTTTTAAAATCTCTTCATAAGCAGCTGTTAAATTTCCAAGATCGCGACGGAATACGTCTTTATCAAACTTTTCATTGCTCGTTTCATCCCATAAACGGCAAGTATCTGGTGAAATTTCATCCGCTAAAATAATTTCTCCTTCTTCTGTTACACCAAACTCTAACTTGAAATCTACTAGTCTTACACGACAGCTTGCGAAATGATCAATCAATACTTGATTGATTTGTAGAGCCATATCTCGTAATACGCTTACTTGCTCTGGCGATGCAACTTTTAATACACGAATGTGATCTTCCGTTACAAGCGGATCTCCTAAATCATCATCTTTGAAGTAAAATTCTACGATTGGTTCTGCAAGTACAGTTCCCTCTTCCATTCCTAATCGTTTTGAAAGACTTCCTGCAATTACATTTCTTGTGACAACTTCTAGAGGAATAATACTCACTTTTTTAACAAGTTGCTCTGTTTCAGATAACTTCTCTACAAAATGTGTTTTTATTCCTACTTCTTGTAACTTTCTGAACAATAAAGTTGTAATCTCATTGTTCAAACGACCTTTTCCTGTAATCGTCTCTTTTTTCTCCCCATTGAAAGCAGTCGCACTATCTTTGTACTCTACCCAAACCATATCTGCTGATTCTGTACGATAAATTCTTTTTGCCTTACCTTCATACAGCAATTCTAGCTTTTGCATTTCGCAAGCCCCCTGTAGTTTGAAAAATGTGAATAATATTTTTATAAAGAATGGCACAGAATGACTCTATTCTGTGCCATATGAAATTTTACGCTTCGTTTAATCCAAGGCGTTCAAAGATTGTATCAACATGTTGCATATGATGCTCATAGTTGAAGCATTCATTAATTTCTTCTTGTGATAACTTGCTCGTAATACGCTCATCAGCTTCTACAAGCTCTTTAAATTGCACTTGTGTTTCCCAAGCTTCCATCGCTTTAGGTTGTACGATATCATAAGCTTCTTCACGTACCATACCTTTGTCGATTAATGTAAGCATTACACGCTGAGAATAAATTAAGCCGTATGTTCTTGTCATATTGCGTTTCATATTCTCTGGGTATACAGTTAAGTTTTTAACGATATTACCAAAGCGATTTAACATGTAATTTAATGCGATTGTAGCATCTGGTAAAATTACGCGTTCTGCCGAAGAGTGAGAAATATCACGCTCATGCCATAATGGAACATTCTCATACGCTGTCATCATATAACCGCGGATAACACGAGCTAAACCAGTCATATTTTCTGATCCAATTGGATTACGTTTATGTGGCATTGCAGAAGAACCTTTTTGGCCTTTTGCGAAAGCCTCTTCAACTTCACGTGTTTCACTCTTTTGTAAACCACGAATCTCAACTGCCATCTTTTCGATAGATGTTGCGATTAGTGCAAGTGTTGACATGTAATGAGCATGGCGATCACGTTGCAATGTTTGTGTTGAAATTGGTGCTGCTTCTAATCCTAAGTTTTCACAAACATACTTTTCTACGAATGGATTGATATTTGCGTATGTACCAACCGCACCAGATAATTTACCAACGCGAACTGTATCAGCAGCTTGCTTGAAACGCTCTACGTTACGTTTCATTTCTTCATACCAAAGACCAAGTTTTAAACCAAATGTTGTTGGTTCTGCATGAACACCGTGTGTTCTTCCCATCATAATCGTGTATTTATGCTCTTTCGCTTTGTTAGCTAAAATGCTTACAAAGTTTTCTAAGTCTTTTAATATGATTTCATTCGCTTGTTTTAAGATGTAAGATAACGCTGTATCTACTACGTCTGTAGATGTTAAACCGTAATGAACCCATTTGCGTTCCTCACCTAATGTTGGTGTTTCTGATACAGCACGAGTGAATGCAACTACGTCATGACGTGTCTCTTTTTCAATTTCATAAATACGATCGATATCGAATGATGCATGCTCACGAATTTTTTTAACATCTTCTTTTGGAATATCGCCAAGCTCAGCCCATGCTTCACAAGCTAAAATCTCAACTTCTAACCACGCTTTAAATTTGTTCTCTTCCGTCCAAATTGCACCCATTTCTGGGCGTGTATAACGACTAATCATTTTTTTCCCTCCAACAGTTGTTCTTGATGGTCCCAAATATGCAAACTCTTCGCTTTTTCTAGAGCGACTTCAATATTATCATTTAAAATATTAACATGCCCCATTTTTCGCTGCGCTTTTGCTTCTTCTTTTCCATACAAGTGTAAATAGCACCCGGTTAATCTATTCACTTGTCTTAGGACCCCTTCTATATGTTCGCCTAAAATGTTTACCATGACAACTGGTTTTAACAAATTTGTTTCTCCAAGAGGTAAATTACAGATTGCTCGAATATGTTGACCGAATTGACTCGTTTCACATGCATCCTGTGTATAGTGGCCTGAATTGTGAGGTCTTGGTGCTAATTCATTAATGTAAATCTCACCATCAGCTGTAGCAAACATCTCTACCGCTAGTGTTCCCACAAGTTCTAGTTCATCCGCGAGCACTTTTGCATAAGCAATCGCTTTTTGAGAAAGTTCTTCTGTAATGCGAGCTGGAACGATAGATTCATGCAAAATGTTATTCACATGAATATTTTCCGCTACCGGAAATACTTTCGTTTCACCACTTACACTACGAATTACAATAACTGATACTTCTTTTTCAAAAGGCACCCATTTCTCTAAAATACACTCTGCTGCATTCGCAAGCTCTCGCGCTTTATCAACGTCAGCTTCACTTCTTAAAACAACTTGCCCTTTCCCATCATATCCACCTGTCGTTGTTTTTAAGACGGAAGGATATGATAACTCGGCGATTGCTTCAGTAAGTTGCTCTTGAGTTTGAACCAATCTATACGTTGCTACTGGTAATCCCGCTTTTTCAATTGCATTCTTTTCTGTAAAACGATTTTGCGTTTTACTTAACAACTGACTGCCTTGCGGTAAGTAAGCATGTTTTTCTAGCCATTGTAAACATCTATAATCAATATTCTCAAATTCATATGTGACAACATCACTAATCTCTGCTAAATGCTGAATTGCTTTTAAATCGTCATATGGTGCAACAATTTCAATATCAGCAACTTGTGCACATGGTGAATTTTTTGTAGGATCTAAAACAGCAATTTTATATCCCATCTCCTTAGCTGCCAATGCCATCATTCTTCCAAGCTGGCCGCCTCCAATAATGCCGATTGTTTTTCCAGGTAAAATGATTCTCGTCATACTAGCTCACTACCTTCGCGCACATCTTTTTCAATTGCTTCTCGTCTCAATTCTAATGCATCATGTATATCATCATGGAATGATCCAAGTATTTGTGCAGCAAGTAAACCAGCATTTGTTGAACCAGCCTTACCAATTGCAACAGTTGCAACCGGAACCCCTCCTGGCATTTGGACGATGGATAATAATGAATCTAAGCCGTTTAACGCTTTTGATTGAACTGGAACTCCGATTACAGGAAGATTCGTCTTTGCTGCAACCATTCCTGGTAAATGCGCTGCTCCACCAGCTCCAGCAATAATAACTTTCAACCCACGTTCACGAGCCGTTTCTGCATATTCAAACATATAATCCGGAGTCCGATGAGCAGATACAACTTTTTTCTCATACGGTATATTTAATTCATCTAAAATGTCACAAGCATATTTCATTGTTTCCCAGTCTGACGTGCTTCCCATTATGACTCCAACTAGTGATTTCATATTAGAATCCCCCCGATTCAAATAAAAAAAGCCTGAAATAGAACAGTTTCTCTTTTACTATGAGAGAAAGTGCTCTACTCAGGCATACGTATCCCTTGTGAATAGAAAAATACCGAGTGACTTTCCCTCATAGTCTAACGAATAACGGTCGTTAGGTAGAGACTTGCAGGCCATATCCCCGCGATTATATGAGGTCTTATATATTATTCTTTCTATGGCTATATTAACAATATTTCATAAACAATGTCAACAAATAATCGAATGTTTTTTTATTACTTACCAATAACGTTCGTGTTTTAGTTATATTCAAAAGAATAATTGTAACTATATGCAAGAAGGATAAGAAATTAGAATATATATTTCTAGAGATCTATCGCACATATAATCGTTTATATTCATTTTATTTATAAGGAGAACAATAGCAAAAAATAACTACACTCTTTCACATTTATTCCTTTGTATCGCAGTCATTGTTATAATGATCGAATACTCCTTTATATCATCACACTGTTAACGTTTCCTGTCATAGGAATTATTTTAGGAGCACTCGGAACACCTGGGAAAACAAAAAATCATTGCTATTACTTTAAATAGCCCATTTTAAATTTATGAATTATGACAGCTGGTAAATAAAAATAAACACAAAAAAACCTAAGTCGAATCGACTTAGGTTTTTGCTTGGCGACGTCCTACTCTCACAGGGACAAGGTCCCAACTACCATCGGCGCTAGAGAGCTTAACTTCCGTGTTCGGTATGGGAACGGGTGTGACCTCTCTGCCATCATCACCAAACTATGAAGGCATATTCCTTCAAAACTAGATAACATTGCTACATATTATATGGTTAAGTCCTCGATCTATTAGTATTCGTCAGCTCCACATGTCACCATGCTTCCACCTCGAACCTATCAAC
>NZ_JBQAEO010000023.1:0-59585 GCF_051915365.1 Bacillus cereus group sp. MYBK79-1
TTTGGATTAAATCCTTGAACGAGCGTTAACTTTGAATCCTTCGTAAATTTTGTCATAAAAAAACTGCACCCCCAATTGTTAGACTGTGTCTAACAATTGGGGTGCAGTTCATTCCATAACAGAAGATTGGCTTTTTTTATTGATAGAAGGAATGACAGGCTAGACTTGCTTTAAATTAGTTTATTTCAATAGTTGTGATTTAATTTAAACGTATAAAAAAGAATTTTTCATACGTTTATTTCTATTTTGAGACTAGAAAATAAGTGTTTTTTAAGTAGGAGAAGCTTATTTTATTATTTTGATTGGTGAAAGAGATAGTACTAATATGTAGGTATACATCATGATGTGTTTTTGAAATAGAAGCGTTTTTGTATAGTAAACGAAAAGATTTATAGAATCATGAAAGAGAACGAGTATCCATTAAAAATAATGGGGAGGAAGTAATTTGTTGAAAAAAATTATTTCGATGTTCGTCGCTATTGGGATAGTGTTCATAGTAGGTAGTAGTTTTAATGTGTCACATGCGTATGTAAAGACAGGGTACAAATTATCGACAAAAAACCAAAGCTTTAAATGGGGTGACCGTTTATCGGGAAGCAGTGTAATAAAGAGTGGTTGGCAGGATGCTATTTCAACTTGGCAAAATAGTGCAGCTAATGCCAAGTTCTTTTATCACGGATCTTCCGTGCATACATTAAATTCGTGGCATGAATCCTCATCCACATATTATGGAAGAATGATTGTTCAACTAAATAATAAAATTGTTACGAAGTTTTCTGGAGACATTAATGCAGGTAATACAAATATCACAAAATCAAATGTCGCTAAAAGTACGGCTGTTCATGAACTAGGACATGCATTAGGACTCGATCATAATACAGGGGCATCTATTATGAATAGTGATAGAAATCGTACCAAAATGTACGTTCCTCAAAAAGATGATGTGAATGGTGTAAATGCAATTTATAAGTGAAAGTAAGGAGGGATTTATAATGAATAAAAAATTGAAATTCATTTTGTTGGCAGTCCCTTTCTCAATTTTCTTATGTATAGGGGGATATAGTATTTATTTTGGAGAAGTCGAAGATAAAACAATTGTAATAACTAAAGATTTTCCATCCACAAGTAGATTAGAAGACATGGTTAAGGAAGCCGATGTAGTTGCAATAGGCAATTATGATGGCTTTGATTCAACTTGGAATATGGCGCGTAATCCACAAGACATTAGTCAAGAAAATCAGGAGAATTATGTAGAGGGGCATTTATACAATTTTAACGTAAAAGAAGTTTTAAAAGGAGACCCCTTACAAGATAGAATGAAAATTAATCATCGATACGCAGAACAAATTGAAATCGATGATTCGAATAGTAAGGTTGTAAATGAAGACCCTCTTTATATAAAGCCGGAGATTGGGAAGAAATACATGTTATTTTTGAAAAAAGATGAAAATATGAATCATTACTTTGGCGCAATTGAACCATTTTCCATAATGTTTGATGAAAATGATATAGCGTATTTACAGTCAAACTTATTACATGTAGACGAAGAGAGATTAAGTGTTAAAAAGAAACAAGATAACCAAACATATATTTTAAAAAATCAAGTGGATCATACCATATCGGATACGATTTCTAATAAAAATATTGACGAATTGAAGATAGAAATTGAAAAGTATAATTAAAAAAAGCTGTTCCAACAATTTGTTGGAACAGCTTTTCTTCAATGCAAATTTCATTTACAAATGACTGCATCTCGATTAAGGGATTATTACTGTGCCTGAACAGAAACAATTTCTTCTTGTTCTTCAGGTTTAACGAGTGCATAACGCTCCCACGCTCTACTTTTCCAGCGGAAGAACATAATGATGGCACGTGTCCATTCATCAATAGCAATCGCCAACCAAATACCAACGAGCCCCATATCTAAATGGAAGGCGAAAAAGTAACCGAGTGGTAAACTCATTAACACCATAGAGAATGCGCCAATTAAAACTGGGTACTTTGCATCGCCAGCTGCGCGAAGTGAATTGATGATAACGATGTTCATCGTACGCCCTGTTTCAAGTAGTACACTTAGTAAAAGGACGCTTGCACCTAACGCAATAATGTGCGGATTATCTGTAAATAGTCCCATTAATTGTGTGCGGAATGTAATAACGATAGCGACCATACATAAAGTGACACCAATTGCCCACTTTACACTTTTCCATACGCGTTCATACGCTTCATCTTTTTCACCACCGCCAACGAGGCGTCCGATAATAATGGCTGTTCCCATACCAATCGCAATAGCGAATAAATAAGTAAACATAGAAATGTTCGTAGCGTATTGTCTAGCCGCTAATGATTCCGTTCCTAAATATGTTGCATAGTATAAGAAGACAATTTGGCAAGCTTGATACATAACCTGCTCAAATGCAGATGGAATCCCGATCTTTAAAATTTTCCCGATGTATTCTTTTGATAAGGTGAAGTAATATTGTAATTTCACACGGTATTCCATAACGCGGTACAGTAACCAGAAGAAAACGATAAGTGCGATAAGTCGGCTTACAGCAGAAGAAATAGCAGCCCCTTGTACACCGAGCTCTGGGAAACCAAATTTCCCGAAAATAAGTACGTAGTTTCCAGCGATATGAATGATGTTCATTCCAAGTGAAATAAACATCGCTTGCTTTGTGAAGCCATGTACGCGGATAATTGCGGCTAATGAATTAATAATAGCTTGAAGGAAAATAGCTCCGCCGACGATGGATAAATAGCTTTGTGCATACATGAGTACATCGCCTTGTAAGTTCATTGCCATCATCATATGTTTTGAAAATAAAAGAAAACCAGCGCTTATAACGAGTCCGACCACTAAATTTAATGTAACGGCTAAAGCTGATATTTTAGATGCTTCCATAAAACGTTTGGAACCGAGGTATTGAGATACGACGATAGCTGCGCCGTTCCCGATGACTTCTAGTACCAAAATAGCGATATGGAGATATTGATTTGCTGCACCAACCCCAGATACAGCATCGTCTGATAATGCACTTAACATGAAAGTATCAGCGATCCCCATTAACATAAATAGAAAAACTTCTAGAAAAATAGGCCATGTTAATAAGAATAAACTTAATTTCTCTGTCGGCCCGTTTTTTGCCTGAATTGCTGTCATGTCCGTCCCCTCTTTACCGATATCTATTTTTAGCAAAGTGTATCGTAACATACTTTCTTATCCTTTGCACTCATTTTAGCCTACATATCTTTATTATGAAGGGGGCGCTATTTTATGATAAAAAGAGAAGGATAATTATACATAAAGTATTATGAGATATAAAATTTGTTTTTCTCTGATAATTTAGAAAAATTTAAAAATACTCTTTTTCAACACTTTAGTAAGGATAATCAGCAATATGAAACGTTTACAAAGGTTTATTTATTAACAGAAAATTTTAATGAAATAGAAATATAAATATACAAAAAATATATTTGTGTGTATAATATGAATTGTTAGAACATATATATATTTCTATTTGTTTGAAAATGAAAGGGCTAACATTTTTGTGGAGGGTGGAAGTATGAAAAAAAAGATGCCAGTTTTTGTAGTATCAACAGTAGCGATGAGCATGATGTTAGGGGCATGTAGCTACCAAAAAGATGAACCGCAAGCGAACGCAAAAGGGGATAGCGGGAAAAGCGGTGCGAAGCAAGTTATTAACTTAATTGAAACGCAAGAAATTCCAACGATGGACCCAGCGTTATCAGCGGATGCAGTTTCTTCAAGAGTAATGACTAATACAATGGAAGGCTTATACACTTTAGGAAAAGATGATAAGCTAGTTCCTGGTGTAGCGAAGGAATTTCAAAAGTCAGAAGATGGTAAAAAATATACATTTAAATTACGTGAAGACGCAAAATGGTCAAATGGTGAGCCTGTGACAGCGAAAGATTTCGTATACGCATGGCAAAGAGCGATTAACCCAGATACAGCTGCGAAATCAGCGTACATTATGTATGATATAAAAAATGCAGAGAAAATTAATAAAAAAGAGATGAGTCCGGATCAATTAGGTGTAAAAGCAATTGATGACTATACATTAGAAGTGGAATTAGACAATTCAATTCCGTACCTTGTAGATTTAATGGTATATCCAATCTTCTATCCTGTGAGTGAAAAGTTTGTAAAAGAGCAAGGTACGAAGTTTGGTTTGGAAGCGAATACAACACTTTATAACGGACCATTTACATTAAGTGATTGGCAACATGAACGTAGCTTTAAAATGACAAAGAGCGCGTCATATTGGGACAATAAAGAAGTGAAGATTGAGGAAGTAAACTTTAATATTGTTAAAGATACGTCTACGCCAATTAATTTATATGAAACAAACGCAGTCGATCGAGCGACGTTATTAGCAGAGTTTATCGATAAATATAAAGGAAAACCAGATTTCCAAACAGTAGAAGATACATCTGTATTCTTCCTTCGTTTAAATCAAAAAGATCCAGCTTTAGCAAATAAAAATATTCGTAAAGCCATTTCACTTGCTTTTGAACGTAAGCCGTTCGTTGATACATTATTAAATAACGGTTCTAAGCCAGCAACAGGATTAATTCCTGATAACTTCATTAAAGGGCCAGATAAGAAAGACTTCCGTGCTGTAAATGGTGATATTGTAAAACCAAACGTGAAAGAAGCGAAGAAATATTGGGAAGCTGGTAAAAAAGAACTTGGTAAAAATGAAATCGAATTAGAGCTATTAAATGAAGACGTTGAATTATCGAAGAAAACAGGTGAATATTTAAAAGGTGAATTAGAAAAGAATTTACCAGGTTTAACAGTGAAAATTAAACAGCAACCATTTGCGCAAAAACTAAAACTAGAAGATGCGGGCGATTATGTGATGTCATTCTCTGGATGGAGTGCAGACTTCCCAGATCCAGTTACATACCTTGATATGTTCGTAACGGACGGATCACAAAATAAAATGAAATACTCTAATCCAAAATATGATGAAATTATCATGAAAGCGAAGAAAGATGGAAGCGATGTAAATGCTCGTTGGAAAAACTTACTAGAAGCAGAGAAAATGTTACTTGATGACGCTGCGATTGTTCCAGTATATCAACGTGGTAGAGCATATATACAAAGAGAATCAATTAAAAATATGTACAACCATAAATATGGGGGCGATTTAAGCTTTAAATGGGCGTCAGTAGAGAAATAAGAAAAAAGCAGGTGATTACCTGCTTTTTTTAATACGTACGTTTCTTATAAATACCTTTCCCGCCGACTTCGTTCCAGCCGGATTGTACATCCAAACTTTTATTAACAAACTTCATCTTTTCTTTTCCACCAAAGAGTTTTTCACCAATGCTATTTGTAATGACACCAATCAATGCTGTTATTCCGATGATGAGGGCAGCAACCGTGACAAAATCAATAAAGAAAGCAATCATTTGCAAATTCCCCCTTTGCCTGTCTGTATTTTTATTGTATGAGATAAAAGGTAAAAAAGAAAGAAATGTCAGAAAAATAATTGATTTATTTTAGAAATCGCATAGACATGAATGAGAATGTTTGTTAAAATAAGAACGAATGTTCCTTTTTATTCTCACTTGTATAGTCTTACATTTCTTAATTAATTTATCAAGAAAAGGTAAGAAAACGTTCTCTTTTTTATAGGAAAGATTCTGGAGAAATAACTATATATCATATGAATAATCTATGAAAAGCAAGCGTTAAGAGGGTTGGAGGTTATTGTTAAAGAACAGCTAAAGTGAGTGTGATCATGTTACATAGCAGTGGCATACACGGAAGAGTTTTCTCAATTAGAAGGAAATTTACTGTATATTTCTTGCAAAATCTATTGTATAATGATTATAGAAGTTACTTATTAAAAGTAATTGTTGTTTGCTAAATGTTGTTGCTTACATGAAATGCGATTTTTGCACTTTGTTTTAAGACAAGGTATCGCAAAAAATTGCTGAATTTAGAAATTTAAACTGTAATTAGTACAGAATTTGTACTCTTTAAGGAGAGTGAGCTTTGTATGGTAACATTATATAGTTCTCCAAGCTGTACGTCTTGTAGAAAGGCGAAATTATGGCTAGAGGAAAATCATATTCCTTATACAGAACGTAATATTTTCTCAGATCCATTAACGATTGAGGAAATTAAAGAGATTTTACGTATGACAGAAAGCGGAACGGATGAGATTATTTCTACTCGTTCGAAAGTTTTCCAAGAATTAAATGTAAACTTAGAGTCTTTACCACTTCAAGATTTATATAAGATGATTCGTGACTATCCAGGGATTTTACGTCGTCCAATTATGATTGACGAGAAACGCCTTCAAGTAGGTTACAATGAAGATGAAATCCGCCGTTTCTTACCACGTACAGTAAGAACGTTCCAATTACGTGAAGCACAGCGTCTTGTAAATTAATTATAATAATATGAAAACCTTCTACCTATTATATAGTAGAAGGTTTTTTTTAATGTTTCAAATTTTGTAATCGAACTTGCTTAACGATAATACCGATGCATAGAACAGTGAAAATGAATAAAAAAGGAATGCTTGCAGTGAAACTTGGATTGTTATGAAAGAAGGTTGCAAGCCTGTCTTCATGTGTAACCATTTTTCCTGCTGTATAGGCGAGAATCGCTGCTCCGCAATAAATGAGGAATGGAAAGCGTTCCATCAGTATTAAAATAAGTTTGCTGCCCCAAATAATAATCGGGATAGAAATGAGTAAGCCGATTATTACGAGTAAAAATCTTCCGTGAGCTGCACCTGCAATGGCAATAACGTTGTCAAACCCCATAACGAGATCCGCGAATACAATTGTACGCACAGCTTGAAATAAAGTTGTTTTCCCCTGAATAGCAGAAAGATCGTTGCTATTATCAGTTAGTAAATTTACTGCAATTAATGTGAGTAAAACGCCGCCGATAAGCTGTAGAAATGGAACGTCGAGTAAATAGACAGCTAGTATAGTAAGTAAAATTCTTAACACGATTGCTAAAAGAGTACCAATCAAAATGGCTTTATTTCGTTTCGGTTCAGGTAAATTTCGACTAGCTAGTGCGATGACAATTGCGTTGTCACCACCTAATACAACATCGATACCGACAATCATTAGTACAGATGTTAAAAACTCTAAGTCCATTCGTCTGCCTCCATTTATGATGTTTTAATAAGCCAACTATATGTATGTGGTGAAGAGAGAGACTACATAATCTTCTCTAATAAAAGTTTCACTTTATTACAGTGTACGGGGGAAGGTGGAAATGTATGTCCAAATTTTTCATGAGTGAGAAATCGCTATAATGATATATTTGTGTAGGTGGTCGAATGAAGATAGGCATATAACTATTTTTGTAAAATAAATCGATTTTATTTCCATTCTGGAGAATCTTATCATAAAATGAGAGTACAAGAATCTATTGATTTGTCATATGAGTGGGGAATCCCTTCATAACAATTCTAAGCAGGAAGGGAGAGTTGTATTTTGGATATTGAAAGAATTAATGACCATACGATGAAATTTTTTATTACGTACATTGATATAGAGGACAGAGGGTTTAATCGTGAGGAAATTTGGTATGACCGCGAACGAAGTGAAGAGCTCTTTTGGGAGATGATGGACGAAGCTCGTGATCATGATGATTTCTTTATTGATGGACCGTTATGGATTCAAGTGCAAGCAGTCGATAAAGGGATTGAAGTACTTGTAACGAAAGCAGAGCTTTCAAAGGATGGACAAAAGCTAGAACTACCAATAGGTGTAGATAAAATTATAGACATTCCTCTAGATGAAGGCATTGAATCATTGTTCCAGCAAGAATTAGTGGAAGAGGTAGAGGAACAAGCAGGAACAAACTTTAACGAAGATGGTACGTTTGGCTTTTTAATTAAGTTTAATGATTTTGAAGATGTCATTTCATTAAGCCACCGTCTTATCTTTGAAGATATAAAAGATGAGCTGTATTCATTTGAGAACCGCTATTATGTATATGTGGAATTCGATGAAGTGCTACATGATGAAGAAGAAATTGATCGTATTTTAAGTATAGTTTTAGAATACGGAGAAGAATCAACTTTAACAATTCATCGTGTAAGTGAGTATGGAAAACAAATTGTGAAAGAGCATGCGCTTGAAACAATTCGCAATAATTTTCCTGCTAAAACGTAGGCCGATTTCTGTAGTATGAAATCGGCTTTTTATATGAAGAATAGGAAAGCTTTCTTAGTAAGGAGGTAAGAGATGAAAAATACGTTAAAGTTGATTTTCTTTGTTTTATTATTGTTCGCATTATTTGTTTCGTTACGTATGTTTATTGACGTAGCATTTTATTCGGATGTAATCGGGATAAAAGATGTTTCGATTTTAGGTATCATTAGTATTTTATTTACGGTATCTGCATTTTTAATTGGCTGCGTGATTTTCCTAGAGAACCGTCATCCGTCTAAAACACTTACATGGCTCATTGTGTTAGGTATTTTTCCGGTATTTGGATTCTTCGCTTATTTATTATTCGGACAGAACTTTCGGAGGAAGAGAATGTTCCAAAAGAAGGCGTTACTCGATGAACAAGCGTTTTTACAATATAAGGGGCATGAAGATTACGAGGAACGGATTTTGCGCAATCATAAGCATCAAGAGCTGTTATTTCGTTTAGCGGATCGTTTAGGCGCTTTAAATATTTCATTTCAAACTGAAACGAGAACATTAACAAATGGAGATGAAACGTTTCAGGCCATTTTAGATGGATTAAAACGAGCGAAACATCACATTCATATGGAATATTACATTGTACGTGATGATAAGCTTGGAACCGAAATTAAAGATATTTTAATACAAAAATCAAAAGAAGGCGTAGTCGTTCGTTTTTTATATGATGCGGTTGGAAGTTTTAGATTATCAAATTCGTATATTGAAGAATTAAACGATGCAGGTGTCGAAATGATTCCGTTCTTTCCTGTTCGCTTTCCGATTTTAAACGATAAGATTAATTATCGAAACCATCGAAAAATCGTTATTATTGATGGAAATGAAGGATTTGTAGGTGGATTAAATATTGGTGATGAATATTTAGGGAAGGATAAGTATTTCGGCTTTTGGCGAGACACGCATTTATATTTGCGTGGTGAAGCTGTTCAAAGCTTACAACTTATTTTCCTTCAAGATTGGTTTTATATGACTGGTGAGGCTGTGCTGGCCCCTGAATATTTACAAGCGAAAGCAGTTGAGGGTGATCATTGGGGAGGCGTACAGCTCGTTGCAGGTGGACCAGATAATAAATGGGAAACAATTAAACATTTATATTTTGCCATGATTGCTTCTGCGCGGAAATCCATTTGGATTGCGACGCCGTATTTCATTCCTGATGATGATATTTTATCCGCATTAAAGGTAGCTGCGCTTGCTGGTATTGATGTCCGTTTGTTAATGCCGAGTAAGCCTGATAAGCGCACTGTCTTTTACGCATCGAGATCGTACTTCCCAGAGCTTTTAGATGCAGGGGTAAAGATATATGAATACGAAAAAGGTTTTCTCCATAGTAAAGTTGTCATTGTCGATTCTGATTTAGCTTCAATAGGGACTGCTAATATGGATATGAGAAGTTTTCATTTGAACTTTGAAGTAAATGCCTTTTTATATGATACAGACAGCATTCGAAAACTTGTTCAAGATTATAAAGAGGATATAGAAGAATCAAGTGAAATTCATGTTGATCGTTTTCATAAAAGGCGTCTTCATAGACGAATTGTTGAATCGACGTATCGATTATTATCACCTTTATTATAAAAAGAGATGTCCGAAATTGGGACATCTCTTTTTTAAAAGGAATTTGTAATAAATTGTAGAATATAAGGAGCTGAAAGGGTGTGATTCCGATGTTTATCGCCAAAAGAGAAAACGGAGAAAAAATTCATCTACTCTATCATCATGATGAAGAGCTTTTACACCGTATGCGTAAAAGGGAAAGTTTCTTTTGCATAGCTTGCGGGAAGGAAGTGCAAATGAAATTGGGGAAACAAAAAAGCTGGCATTTTGCTCATAAGAGAATGGATACGTGCCTTGCCTTTTATGAAGCAGAATCGATGTATCATATGCACGGTAAAGAATTGTTATATAGATGGCTAAAACGTCAAAACTTTCATGTAGATATAGAGCATTATCTGCCAGAGATTCAGCAACGACCAGATATTTTCATAGAGAGAGAAGGGAGAACGATTGCGATTGAATACCAGTGCGCGAATCTCTCTATAGAACAGCTGTACAAACGAACCTATTCGTATTGGCGAGCTGGTATACAGGTCATTTGGATTATTGGCGGAAATCAATTGAAAAAGCACTCTGCATATTGGATGAAATTCTCCTCCCTTATGGCTTTCTCCTTACAATCTTATCCTCAGCCACTTCTTATTTTCTTCTGTTCGAAACAAAAATCATTTATGAAATGCGCGTTTCTCACTTCATTTTCTACAAGCGTCTCTTTCTCACATATTATATATTTACCAACTGAAACGACTACTTTTGAAATGCTCTTTTCTCCTGTCACTTTCCAAAAAGAAACATTAGACCGAGAATGGAAGCAGCGAAAGGATTATTTTCGAAAAAATGCTTTGCCTATTTGGAATTATAATCATAAGTCACTATTACGCCTCTTATATCAATGTAAATGTACCCCAGCAAATTTCCCTTCTGAAATTGGTGTGCCGCTCCCGTCCTCATTTGCTTTTCAAACAAATCCATTTATATGGCAAGCTTTTCTATATATGAAGTGTATAGGCGAGCTTGCGGTAGGCGATTGTATTTCCCTTCAATATGTATGTAGTTATGTGAAAACGTATACGAAAAGGCGTATGCTCCCGTACTTTTCACAGCATATATGGAAAGTGGCAGTTACTGAATATATGACATTTTTATGTTATGCAGGTGTATTACGTAAAGTAGGGACTTATAAGTACCGGAAAATAAGGGGGATAGCTATGTTGAAAACTGAAGAGGAAGTTATAAAATATGATGAAATTTGCTTAGCGTATGCCTTATCTTTATTTGAGGCAAAGTACAACATGAGAGAAGGAAAAGGGGATATAATAAAGACTGATCGTGAAGGAATTACATAAGAAAAATCGAATTGTATGTAAGTAGAGATATTTAAAGGAGGGCTTAAAGGATGTCTGAACAAAACACAGCAAAAACATTACCGAATCGCAACGAGATTGAAGAATCAAGTACGTGGCGATTAGAAGATATTTTCCAAACAGATGCAGAATGGGAAAAAGAATTCCAAGCTATTAAAGAGCTATTACCGAAGTTAACTGAATTTAAAGGGAAACTTGGTGACTCAGCGAACAATTTACTTGAAGCATTGCAATATGAAGATGAAATTTCAATGCGATTAGGTAAGCTATATACATATGCACATATGCGTTACGATCAAGATACAACAAACTCTGTGTATCAAGCGTTAAATGATCGCGCGACAAATTTATATTCACAAGTATCTAGTAGCACGGCATATATTGTGCCTGAAATTTTATCGATTTCAGAAGATACAATGCAAACATTCTTGAAAGAAAATAGAGACTTAAGTGTATATGAACATGCGTTAGAAGAAATTACGCGTCAACGCCCGCACGTATTATCCGAAGCGGAAGAGGCACTATTAGCAGAAGCATCTGAAGTAATGAGTGCGTCAAGTAATACATTTGGTATGTTGAATAATGCGGATTTAAAATTCCCATCTATTAAAGGTGAGGATGGAGAAGAAACAGAAATTACACATGGTCGTTACATTCAGTTTTTAGAAAGTGATGATCGTCGTGTACGCGAAGATGCGTTCAAAGCTGTATATGAAACGTACGGAAAATATAAGAACACATTTGCAAGTACGTTAAGCGGAGCTGTGAAGCGTAATAATTTCAATGCGCGCGTTCGCAAATACGATTCTGCACGTCAAGCTGCATTAAGTAATAATAATATTCCTGAAGCGGTGTATGATCAACTTATTGAATCTGTAAATGATAATTTACACTTGCTACATCGTTACATTGATATTCGTAAGCGTGCACTAGGGCTTGACGAGCTTCATATGTATGATTTATATACACCACTTGTACCAGAAGTGAAAATGAATGTGAAGTATGAAGAAGCACAAGACATGTTATTAAAGTCTTTAAACGTACTTGGTGATGAGTATGTTGATATTTTAAAAGAAGCATATGAAAACCGCTGGGTAGATGTGTATGAGAATAAAGGAAAACGAAGCGGAGCATATTCATCTGGTGCATATGGAACAAATCCGTATATTTTAATGAACTGGCATGATAATGTAAATAATTTATTTACACTTGCTCATGAGTTTGGTCATTCGGTGCATAGCTACTACACAAGAAAAACGCAGCCGCACGTATACGGTGACTATTCAATCTTCGTTGCGGAAGTAGCATCAACTTGTAATGAAGCGCTTCTAAATGATTATTTATTAAAAACGACAGAAGATAAGAAAGAGCGTCTATACTTATTAAATCATTATTTAGAAGGATTCCGTGGTACTGTATTCCGTCAAACGATGTTCGCAGAGTTTGAGCATATTATTCATAAGAAAGTACAAGAGGGACATGCAGTTACGCCAGACATGTTAACGGAGATCTACTATGATTTAAATAAGAAATATTTCGGTGATGCTTTAGTAATCGATGAAGAAATTGGTTTAGAGTGGTCTCGTATTCCGCACTTCTACTACAACTATTACGTATACCAATACGCAACAGGATTTAGTGCAGCAACGGCTTTATCTAAACAAATTTTAGAAGAGGGGCAACCAGCAGTAGAACGTTACATTAATGAGTTCTTAAAAGCAGGAAGCTCAGATTATCCAATTGAAGTGTTGAAAAAAGCAGGAGTAGATATGGCATCTCCAGAACCGGTAAAAGAAGCATTGCAAGTATTTGAAGAGAAATTAAATGAATTAGAAGCATTATTATTTGAAGAGAAGTAATAGTAAAGACGAGGGATTTACCTCGTCTTTTTTGTTTTAAATATTTTTGTCGATATTTGTCGAAAGAATAAGGTGAATTTCTTTCTTTTTTCTAAATTAGAAGGCAGTTTTACAGGTGATTTTTTTAATTAAAACCCTTTAAATCGTTTTTTATGGTTGAAATAAGAGAGAGCGATGACAATGACTCCAAATAAAAGAGGGAAGGCAATAATTTTAGGAAAAGCTTGTAGTAGAGAGAGGATGTACAAGAAAAAAGAAACGATGACAGCTAGTAAGATAAGTAAAATATACGTTTTTTTCATACAGAACACCTCCAAAATAGCTTTTTTATAGCTTATTCAGAAATGAAAACGTTTAGAATGTGACAAAAGTGTGAAATTCGACAAAAGGGGTTGTCATCTGACGTCGAATCTTGTAATATAATAAGCGTGAACGAATTCACATACAAACATATACCCCTTTGTTTGAACGTGAAAATTTCTCCCATCCCCTTTAATATTTTTATAAGCCGTAAAGAAAAAGACCTGGTGTTTTACACCAGGTCTTTTTCTTTTGCTATCCATTTCCAATAACGCTCACATTTTACGTCAATCATTTGTACTTTTCGTTTCAGTTGTAATTTTTTCAGTTCACGCTCGATCTCTTGTTGCGAGCAGTCATATATAAATGCTACTTCTTTTGAAGATATAAATTGCGTTGCTTCTAGTAACACTTCTAAAGGTGGTAATGGTTCTGGCTCGATTTCACATTTTACAAGTTCTTTTAATAATTGTACGTATACGTCATAGGAATAAGTTCCAGCGATTTTAATACCTTCTTCATCTGAATTCGCATGAAAGAATACGAGAGAAGGTATTTCTGTAATATGCATCTCATTTGTAAATTTTAAATCACATTGGAAAGCTTTTTTTGCGCTAGCGGAATGTAGGTCTTTTTTAAATTCTTCTACATCAATATCGCTATCTCTTGCACATGCAAGTAATAATTCGCAGTCAGGGTTGGATACATTTTCAAGGAAAATGTATTCTTGGAGTTTTCGCAAAAACTTCGAACCTGCTTTTCGGCCCTGTAACTCGGCTGCCTTAATTGCCATCGAAACTAAATATGGTGTTGACGATGCCTCTTGCATATGTACCTTTCCATCACATGAAAAACCTTGTAAACTTGTTGTCTTTTCCCACACAAATCGAATATTAGCAGGTTTATTCCATTTGTGTGAGGAAGCGTTCGTTCCGTCCACTTTTCCTGTTACGATATGACGAATAGAGAAGTATTTCCCGTATTCAAGCCATAGTTTAATAATAAAGGGCTCAATTTCCCAGCAATCTTTACAAAGTGGATCAATAAATAAATATGCTTCTACAGACTTATGCTCACATGCGGAAGGAGATGGCATATTTATATGCTTTGCTTCCTGCTTATCCATTACACTTCACCTGTTTCGTTTGGAGTATTAACCATATGCTGAGCAGTTAATGCTAAACGTTCAAAAACGAACTCTCTTATATGACCGTGCACTCCTGTGTCATCCATTGCTTGCTCCATACATGATAGCCAAGCCTCTGCTCGTTTTGGAGTAATCTCAAACGGAAGATGGCGTGCTCTTAACATAGGATGACCATGTTCTTCAGTGTACAAATTAGGACCACCTAAATATTGCGTTAAAAATTGTTTCTGCTTCCTAGCGGTTTCTGTTAAATCATCCGGGAAGATGGGAGATAGGTCAGGGTGTTTACTGACATAGGAATAAAACGTGTCTACTAATATTGCAATGCATTGTTCACCGCCAATTGCTTCAAATGGTGTCATCGGTTGCTTGCTCATCCTTTATAAACTCCTTTTTCCATGAAATGTATATCTATTGTAGCAATGGAATGTTCTAGAGGGCAAATAAACAGCCTTCATAACGTTCTTTGCTTATTTTTCAAATGTAAAAGAATCTTTTCCTTTTAAAAAGTGAGATATATCCACTAGTAGAACGTATTCACTAGTGGAATTTTCACTTTAGCGTGCTTTGTTTTGTTTGGCAAGGAAAAAGCGTTTTACTTTATTATTTGTATGACGGATTGGTATGTCGTGCTGTTTTAATAAATGAATAAATGCAGCTTTTCCTGTTTCTTCATCTTGCACTTCAAATTCAATTTCATAATCATCGTGATTGTAATAGAAACTATGATCAAAGACAAGCGTTCCGCCTTCAAATAGTGTTTCGGCTCTTTCAGTTGTTAAACTACCCATATAAGTTAAAGTGGAAACAGGAATTTGTAATTTGTGTAGTTGATCCATTACAGCCCCTGGAATGATTACGTTTGTTTCCATCATCATTCTTGCTTCTTCTTCTGTTATGACTTGATGCGTTTCTAACAAGCCGACTTCTGCAGGTTGTTTCAATGTTAATGTATAAGTTTCTCCTTTATGACGAATACGAAGTGCAGAGCCAGCTTCTTTTAACGAGAAGCCTTGTGTTTCAAAGTAGTGATTCACCTGTTTCGTAAATACCTCAATAGAGAATGATTTACATAATGTATCGAATTCTTCTTCTGTAACAATATTTTTAAATTCAATTTCAATTTCTTGTGTCATTGTATGCGTGCTCCTTTTAAAAAATAATTCTTTACACATTATCGCTTTTTCATAAATTTGGTTCAATGTTTTATTTGTTTGCGTCCATGTTATGATACAATAATACTGTTAAGTAAGACAGGAAGTTGAGATGGAGGAGTTAGAGCATGCAAAATAAAATTCAAGTTAAGAGCGTAGAAAAGAGAGAGAATGCGCTTATTTTTTGTGCGGAAAATAATGAAATAGAGGTAAAGGAGTTAAGTGCGCGTAATCACGTACTTGTAGACTCAGACAATTTATCATTTTTATATATTTTAGAAAACGAATCATCTTTCATTTATGTAAGTATTCCACACACATGTTGGGAAGCAATGCATGAAGCGATGAATAACGATATAGTAATGTTCGTTCGTGTGAATGACGTTGAAATGGAATTAGAAAATTTAAAAGAAGAAGTAGAATATTTAGTTGAAAATATTGAAGGTAATGCAAATTACGGAGAAGAACTAGTAACTGCTGTAGAAAAAGTATTTCTATAAGCAAATGGATTGATTTTGGTGGTGGTTGAAATGAATCGAAATTGGGAAGAATTTTTAGCACCTTACCATCAAGCGGTGGCAGAGCTGAAAGTGAAACTAAAAGGAATGCGTACTCAATTTGCAATGTTAACAGAGCATTCTCCAATTGAGTTTGTAACAGGAAGGGTAAAGTCGGTTGCCAGTATTATTGATAAAGCGGAGAAGAGAAATGTACCGCTAGATCGGCTGAGAGAAGATATGCAAGACATCGCGGGCCTTCGAATGATGTGTCAATTTGTTGATGAGATTAAGCCTGTTGTAGAATATCTTCGAAAACGAAATGACTTTGAAATCGTGGAAGAACGTGATTATGTCACGCAAAAGAAAGATAGCGGCTATCGCTCTTATCACGTTGTCATTAGTTACCCCGTTCAAACGATTCAGGGAGAAAAAAAAGTATTGGTAGAAATCCAAATACGCACGTTAGCAATGAATTTTTGGGCAACAATTGAGCATTCTTTAAATTATAAATATAGTGGACGTTTTCCTGAAGATATAAAAATACGCTTACAACGTGCAGCGGAAGCAGCATTTTTATTAGATGAAGAAATGTCTTCTATTCGTCTTGAGATTCAAGAAGCGCAGAAAGCTTTTTCAAGAAAACAAGAAACGAAAGATTCCGAATCATAAACTAAAGGGTGTTGGGCGATGAAATTTACAATTATGTCAAAGGGAGATCAATCATCAGATACATTGGCAGGCACGATGAAAGAGTACTTGCTAGATTTTGGATTTATAATGGATGAAAAGGAACCCGATATTGTAATTTCTGTTGGGGGAGATGGAACGCTTTTATATGCGTTTCATCGTTATTATAATCGATTGGCTGAAACAGCATTTGTTGGTGTACATACAGGGCATTTAGGTTTCTATGCAGATTGGTTACCGACAGAAGTAGAGAAATTAGTAATTGCAATTGCTAAAACACCATTCCAAGTGGTGGAATATCCGCTTTTAGAAGTGATTATTCGCTATGTGAATGGGAGTAAAGAGTCACAGTATTTGGCGATGAATGAAGCAACTGTTAAAAGTGCGGAAGGTACATTAGTAACAGAAGTGGAAATACGCGGAGAGTACTTTGAAACGTTCCGCGGAGATGGCCTTTGTATTTCTACTCCTTCGGGAAGTACTGCGTATAATAAGGCGCTTGGCGGAGCAATTATTCACCCTTCTATTGAAGCGATTCAAATTGCAGAAATGGCATCTATTAATAATCGTGTGTTTCGTACGGTAGGTTCGCCGCTCGTACTGCCGAAGCATCATACATGTGTGTTGAAGCCGGCTGCAGGAATGAACTTACAAATTACGGTAGACCATTTAACGATGGTTCATCAAGATGTCAAATCAATTCAGTATCGCGTTGCAAACGAGAAAGTAAGATTTGTTCGTTTCCGTCCATTCCCGTTCTGGAAACGAGTTCGTGACTCGTTTGTTGCAGATAAATAGAAAGGGTTTATATATTTGAACAGATTTACATTGAAGTGGGATATAGAATCGGCTGAAGAGGGAACTTTAGTTAGAGAATTTTTAAAAACAAAAGGGATTTCTAAAGCCGCATTAACGGATATAAAATTTCGTGGCGGAGCTATTGAAGTAAATAATCAACATGCGAGTGTTCGTCATCAGTTGCAAGCTGGTGAGGAATTACGTGTCTTTTTTCCAGTGGAAGAAAGAAGTGAAGGGATGATTGCAGAAGATATCCCTTTATGTATTGTATATGAAGATGATGCGGTTCTTGTCATAAACAAAGAGGCGAACATGTCAACGATTCCGTCTAGAGAACATCCGGCAGGGAGTGTTGCGAATGCGCTCTTATCTCATTATGATAAGCAACATCTTGCAAGTACGGTGCACATCGTAACAAGGTTAGATCGTGATACTTCAGGGCTTATGCTTATTGCAAAAAATCGTTTCGTGCATCATCTATTATCGAAACAGCATCAACAAAAAGCTGTGAAAAGAACATATGAAGCAATCGTTCATGGTGAGATGATAGAACGAGAAGGAACGATTAACGCACCGATTGGACGGAAAGCGGATAGCATTATTGAGCGAACCGTTTGTGAGGAGGGGCAAAGAGCAGTTACTCATTTTAGAGTGATGGATAGCGCCAATCATAAGACGCATGTATCGCTTGAGCTTGAGACAGGAAGAACGCATCAAATTCGTGTACATATGGCTCATATAGGATACCCGTTACTTGGCGATGATTTATATGGAGGACGAAGAGATGTGATAAAACGCCAAGCACTTCATAGTACATCTTTGACGTTTTATCATCCTATTTTAGAGAAGGAAATGTCTTTCACTACAACGATTCCAAGCGATATGCAAGCAGTAGTAAGACATACTTAAAAAGGGAACAAAATTCTTATGTAATGAAGAATTTTGTTCCCTTTTTTCTTAGCGGAATAATATTAAAATTTGGTTTTCACCCGTGCGTTTTATAACGAAAAATCCACTTTCGGATTTTGTAGCAATGCCATCGTTATTTGGACGACAATATCCATGCGTTTCGCAAGTGCCGTCATCACGTACTAACATTTGTCCAATTAATCCGACAGGAAGCCACTCGGTACGATCTTTTCTTGCTATATATTTGCAAGCGGGATCCCATTCTGTATTTAAAAGAGGTTGTATGTCTTGCGATTCCGTACGTACATATTGACGTTTTCCGAAGGTATCTGTTTTATAGCGTTTTTGCCAACTTAAAGCACCGCTATTTCCTATAAGAGCGGGGGTTGCACTAGATATACCTAAGATGAATGAATCGTTTGAAGTAGCGATTCGAATTTTTTCTTCGCTACTAAATGTAACGAAATAACCTACATCAATAAGAGTATTGTCTGCTGTTTCAAACATTTGTGCAAAATCAGTTCCACTTGCATTGTAAGAAGCGCCATCAATATACATTTCCCCGTTATGAGCAAGCCACTTTGCACCGATATTATGGTCAGTTTCACTTGTGCCGTTTGCGATAAACCAAGAATAAGATTCTTCTGCTGTGCCGAAGCGCCCCATAATATGGCTACCTGCAAAATGAGCCGTTGATGTATGATTACCTTCCGCATGAGAAGAGAATCCGTTAGCGATAGTCGCGGTTCCTTCTGCATGTGCTGCTTCGCCTAAAGCAATTGTATGTTTACCTTCCGCATGAGAATAAGCGCCACCTGCTGTCGTTTCACTTCCTTCACTATGGGAACTATGTCCAGTTGCTTTCGTTTTTGATCCTTCTGCATGGGAGAAAGAAGCTTTTGCGTGTGTCAGAAGCCCTTCTGCATGTGAAGCTGTACCCTCTGCATGAGAGTGCAGCCCCTCAGCATATGCATATCGCCCCCCTTTTTTTACTTTTGTATTTTCAGGTGTAGGGGTTTGAATTATGATAGTCTTTTCTGTTTGTATAGTATTGGATGGTGCTAACGCTTCTTTTATTTTCTTCACTTGATTTATAATAGCAGCTGGAATTTCTGATTCTGCTTTTTTATTTATTGCTACAGGTATAATTTCTTCTATATTTTTCTCTGTTTGCTCAGAAGGAACAATCTTTTCATTATGAGTAGAGAGATTTTTATTTTTTTGCTGCATCTTTGTTTTTCTATTGTCAATTATGCGGCTCATTACAGCATTTTCTAAAGAGACATATTTTGGTCTAGCTTTGCTTTTTGGGGATGGCTCTTGTCCTTCCAGTTCTTCTACAGCTGCAGCTCGAATGCTGCACCAGTTGTTAATTCCGTACATGGGTAGATAAAAAGGCGGGCATTTTCTTTTTTGTTTAGAAGATTTTTTCTTCATTCTGTCACCTCCTGCGACAGTATATGCCGTGTAATGAAAAAAAGATGCACTTTAATGCATCTTTTTTTCATTACTTTACCTAGTTTTTTATGAGAGCCGCCTAAATGATACGGTACTCCCTCCTAAATCTTAAATAAGGGTTATGAAATTGGGCGGAATTTTTCAGGGACAAAAGGCAGGGAGGAAGGAACGGAAACAGCCTCCATTTCAGGATAACGTAGTCCGGTTAGTTTGCCACCAAATACAGCGCCAGTGTCAATATTGACTGTATGATTGACGAAGCGAGGTTCTTTTACGGGTGTATGTCCATATACAATCCAAGCTGTTCCTTTATACTCCTTCGCCCAGTCGCGACGGACAGGTGAGCCGTCAGCATGTTTTTCTCCTGTAATATCGCCATATAATACAAAGGTTTGTACTTTTTTATCTTGTCTTCCTATGTAATCTTGCCGAATTCCCGCGTGACACACAATTAACCTTTTTTCATCGAGTACGTGATACAAAGGGGATTGCTCGTAAAGTGTGATGAATTTTTCTTTTATCATGTTTTGTTTATGAGAAGGCAGTACTTCATATTCGGCAACAGTTGTTTCGAGTCCATGGGCAATTGTCACATTACGCCCAAGGAAAAATCGATATAGTTTATTACAGTGATTTCCCGGAGCGTAATAAGCTACTTTTTTATTTATAACAAGTTCCCATACAATTTCAATCATACGTAATGAATGAGGGCCGCGATCTGTAATATCACCAACAAACGCAAGTCTACGTCGATCAGGGTGAATCGGCAAATCACTATTCCAGTTATATCCGAGTTTCATCGTTAAATCTTGAAACTCTTGGAAGCATCCATGAATATCCCCTATAATGTCATATTTCATATTTAAACCTCCATCCTATTTTTCATTAGTATATCTAAAAAAGGATAGAGATAAAAATATACCGTTTTGTACTTTAGTTGAACATAAAGGTTTTCGTTCTAGAGCGAACGTTTAAAACAAATCCAATCGCTATCATGTATGTGAGTAAGGAACTTCCTCCGTAGCTCATAAGAGGTAATGTGATTCCTGTAATAGGTAATAATCCGATGGTCATCCCGATATTTTGAAATACTTGAAAAGTAAACATTCCGATTGTACCAGCGCAGATGTAACTACCGAAAGGGTCATTACTTTCTAAAGCGATATGAATCATGCGGAAAATAAGTAGGAAAAAAAGTGCAATAATGACACTTGCGCCTAAAAAGCCGAATTGTTCAGCGACATTGGTGAAAATAAAATCTGTATGTGGTTCTGGAAAGTATACTTGTCCATTTTCCCAACCTTTCCCTTGCATTTCCCCTGACCCAGTAGCTAAGAAAGCTTGTCTTAATTGATAGCCTTGCGCATCATATTTGTATGGCGCCAACCAGCCGTAGAAGCGATTTAGTTGATATTCTTGTAAAATGTGTGCTTTAAAGAATTTTGTATGAGTAAAAAAAATATACGTTAATGTAACGCCAACTATAAAAATACCAGAAACTAATCCGAAAATAAAACGCCAACGTATACCAGAAACTAGTATCATTGCAGCGAGCATTGCTGAAATTACCATTGTGTTTCCTAAATCAGGTTCCTTTGCAATAAGGAGGAGGGGTGGCAAACTTGTTGCGCATATTTTTCCGAGTAATAAAAAATCATCGTGTATTGTTCGGTAAAAATATTTCTCATTGTGATTTGCTATAATTCGTCCGGTGACGATAATTAAAAACAATTTCATAATTTCAGAAGGCTGAAAATTCCCGATGCCTGGAAGCCTGTACCAAGCGGTAGCGCCTTTTATTGTAACGGCACCTGGTACTTGAAGTTCTAGTCCGATAAGTAGTACCAATGCAAAGCTATATAAATACCAAGCAATTTTTTGATAACGATCGAAATCAATAATCATAATCATACCAATAGCTATAAATCCAATGAAGTACCATTGGATTTGTTTTAATACAAAATTTACACTTTGCAAAAATGGTGGTAAAGAGGCTTGTGCACTTGCAATTGCAAAGCAACTAACAGTCCCAATGGCGAATAAAATGAGTAGTAATACGTAGTCTATTTGATATTGAGAATTTGGATCTTTCAATGTATGTATTCCTTTCTATCGCCTAGTAAGTATATGGATCATGTCATGATAAAAATAATATACAAGCAGACTATGCATACATTTATTCCACTATTTGTGGGAAGTCATACATCACACGGAAGGAATCGTACCTACCGTGTGACAGACTATAGTGCACGGAGCTCATTTGTAATGATATTTAAACAATAGGAAAGACGGGCATGTGTATTTATATCTGGAATGAGGTTTGGAAATAGATCGTAAAATTTGACCGCATTTTTATACCACCCGTAAGCTCTTACTAACCCCTTTTTATAATATTTGGCGTCTTGTAAGAAACCATACTTTTTCGAGGTTAAAACGAGCTGGGAAAAATCTTCACAGCCCTCAAGGAATTTGTGGCGTACTTGCTGTCCAGTATGAAGGCGGAATGAACTTAAAGGCTCAGTGATATACATCGCATCACCCTTTGAAAGTAAACTTATCCAAGAGGCCATATCAACACTACAGCCGTATTTTCTGCCATTTAAAGTGCCGAAAGGTTCTGCTAATAGACTTTTTCTAAAGAGTACGATTGTAGGTTCACCGATAATGTTTTGCCCTGCTATAAGCATACGGTTTCCAAAATCTTTCCCATTTAGTAGAGTATCTTCATCATATAATCTTTTCATGGAGGGATGTTGTTCAAGTATATCTCCATCATCATTTATCCAAGTACGATAGGATGTGATAAGTGCGAGATTTTTATTTAAGTCTTGTTGGAAATGAAACATCATTTTTTCGATTTTATTATTATAAAATATATCATCGTCCATTAAGAAATTTATGTACTCTCCATTTGACTGTTCTAAGAGCATAAGGGCGTTATGAAATTGTCCTAGAGTAGAGGTGTTTCGAATGTACGTTATATGTTTATACTTATGTAAATAATGTCTGTATAGTAATTTTTCTGTTTCATGATTTGTGCTATCGTCTCCTACAATAATTTCAATGTTTGGATAGGTTTGTGCTAATGCACTTTCTAGAGCAATTTTAAAATAGTGTGGTCTATTATAGGTGGGAATAAGGATGGAAACGAGAGGCGGATGTTTTATATTATTCATATACAACTACCTTTCAGAAATTTTTTGTGTAAGAATAATATCTTGATAGCTTGTGTGTTCAGTTCTGCTACACCATGAACCATAATGGGGAGGAGTCTGCATTTCTAGTCCATACTTATTTAATAGGGTACGAATATCTTCTTCAGGATAGGCAACTGCGAAATTCGGGATATCTTTATTTAGAACATAACAATTGTCAATTTGATGATAAAAACCTAACGTACTTACTCCTGCATTTAAGTAATAGGAAGATTCAGGATTAATTAAAAAGAAAGTAATAAAACATCTCCCATCTTTTTTCAGAACTCGTGAGATCTCGCATACGTAATGTTCTAATTCTTTCGGAAGGAGATGGGTAAATACAGACGTTAAAAAAATAAAATCGAATGATGCATCTTCATATGGAAACTTGTATTGGGAAGCATCTTCTTTTCCATCGGGATTGTAGAATTGATTATATATATCGACATGTTCAAAATGGAAATTGTTACGGCGTGTAGAAATGTTATTTTTGCACCATGTAATTCCCGCATTGAATAAGTCAAATCCATAATAAGTACCTTCATCGCTTAAATAGTTCATTAATGGAACCGCCATTCGGCCGATACCGCAGCCTACATCTAACACTGTTTCATTTGATTTTAAGTTGCCAATTTCAATAAAATACTGCATAAACTCTTTTCCAACTTCTTCAAAGTCACCACCTACATATTGAACGAGTTCTGGGGGTGGAATTAATGTGATTTTTTTCTCATTTTCGTTCATACATTCACTCCGTCCTTGTAGTAAAGTAGAGGATTTCTATTGTATATAAATTAGTCATTTGTAGTGAGGGGAACTTTACACGAGTCGTTCTTATGAATAAGTAGTGTAAAGTTCCTCTCAAAAGAATAAAATTGTATTCTATTCTTTTCGCCAATAAATACCGAAATCATCAATTTTAGTAATAGGAGCTTGTAAGTTTCTTTCCTTTCTGAAATCTGTTACAGCCTCTGCGCATGTTACTAATCCGTAATCGTCAATAATAATAAAGCCACCTGTTGAAACTTTATCGTATAAGTTTACAAGACTATCCATCGTTGATTCATACATATCACCATCAAGGCGAGCGATTGCAATTTTTTCTACTGGTGCTGAAGGTAATGTATCTTTAAACCAACCTTTTAAAAATTTCACTTGATCATTTAATAAATCATATTTTCTAAAGTTTTCTTGCACTGTTTCTAAAGAAACTCGTAAGTAATCGAATGTATGCAAATAATCACCGTAATCTTTCGGATATTGTTCTAAGTTAGGTGCTGGCAGACCTTCAAACGAATCGGCAACCCACACAGTACGATCCGTAATGTTGTTTGCTTGTAAAAAACCATTCATAAAAATGCAAGATCCTCCGCGCCATACACCAGTTTCAATAAAATCACCTTTTATATTTTCACGGACAACAGTTTCCATAGCCTCATGTAATTGATTCATACGTTTTCGGCCAACCATACTGTGTGCTGCTCTTGGCCAATCCTTACCACCTTGACGCTCACTTTTTGAAACGTTAGGATCAACAATTTTTAAATTGTGATTTTCTACGTACTGCTTAAGAAATAAAGGAAGCGGAACTGTAACCGGTTCATATGATAGCTCTTTAGAGATATGTAACGAAGCAGGTAAGTATGGTTCGTATTCTAACCATATTTCAAATAAAATTGTTTTCTTTAATAATTCAAGATAAAGCTGAACAGCTGATTTATTTTCCATATAAGTGCCTCCTGCCGGAATGTCATACAACACTATGACTATGTAGAAAAGAAAGATTTAATGATTGAATTTACAAATGAAAAAGCAGTAAGACTGATATCAGTCTTACTGCTAAGTGCAAAATTAAGCGATTTTCTCAATAATAATGGATGCACTTGTACCAAAAGCTAGTGATAATCCAATTCCTGTAACAACTGCTTCAACGAGTGATGGTGTTGTAGTAATTTGTGTAATGGCTTGGATAACGATAGGAGCTCCAAGTGAAATTAAACTTGTGCCCGCACCTGGTACAGTAATGCCATTAACTTGAATTGCAAGACTTCCTAATAAACTTACTGCCGCTGTATAAGCAATAACAGTAATTTTATAGAAACCAGTTTCACTAATTACGAAAGTATCAGCATCCATTTGAGAAATTGCTGTACCAAACTGAGATCCAACGGTATTAAATGGTACTGGATCATCAATTCCAAGAGCTAAAGAAACTGTAGCTGAGTTAAAGGCATACAATCCTGCTGGAAGTCCTAATCCAGATGGTCCAGTTGGTCCAGTTGGTCCAGTCGGTCCAGTCGGTCCGGTAGCACCAGTTGGTCCAGTAGCGCCAGTGTCTCCAGTTGGCCCAGTCGGTCCAGTGTCTCCGGTTGGCCCAGTCGGTCCAGTGTCTCCAGTTGGCCCAGTTGGTCCAGTCGGTCCAGTGTCTCCAGTTGGCCCAGTTGGCCCAGTTGGCCCAGTCGGTCCAGTTGGCCCAGTTGGTCCAGTGTCTCCAGTTGGCCCAGTTGGTCCAGTCGGTCCAGTGTCTCCAGTTGGCCCAGTCGGTCCAGTTGGCCCAGTCGGTCCAGTTGGCCCAGTCGGCCCAGTCGGTCCAGTTGGTCCAGTCGGTCCAGTTGGTCCAGTTGGTCCAGTTGGCCCAGTTGGTCCAGTCGGCCCAGTCGGTCCAGTCGGCCCAGTCGGTCCAGTCGGTCCGGTAGGAAGGGTAAACGGTGGTATTGGTGGTAATGTTGGTCCTACAAGATTAGGGTCAAATGCACTAGCTGATAAAGATTCATCGGGATTTAATCCATCTGAATAATTATTATTTGACATAAATTCACCTCCATAAAGCGTTCATTATATAGTAGATGCAAAAACGGAAGAAAATGACACCGACATTTGAATTATTGAAAAGAAATCTTAAACTACTTGTGCAAGTTAAAAAAATGGAAAGTTTATTGTATGTATAACATATGATTGATTTGGAAGAGGGTGATTATGTTGAACAAGCAAGGAATTACAATTAGTTTATGTATGATTGTTCGAGATGAGGAAAATACAATAGGTCGATGTTTAGACGCAGTAGAAAAAATTGTTGATGAAATTATTATAGTTGATACAGGTTCCATTGATCGAACGAAAGAAATTGTAGCTCAATATACCTCTAACATATATGACTTTCCATGGATTAATGATTTTGCGGCAGCTAGAAATTTTTCTTTTTCGAAAGCAACGCAACAATATATATTATGGCTAGATGCTGATGATGTGTTATTAGAAGATGCGCAGGAGGCATTGAATCTATTAAAAAGAGAGTTAGATCCTAATGTGGATGCTGTTTCGATGCCTTATCATCTTGTAATGGATTCTAACGGGAAACCGTTATATTGTACAAAAAGATATCGGCTTGTAAAGCGTGAAAAACAATTTCAATGGTTTGGAAAAGTACATGAGTATTTAGCTATTTTTGGTGAGATTTTTAATAGTAATGTTGCGATTACACATAAGAAAGAAAAGCAAGTAACGAACCGTAATTTGAAAATTTTTCAAGATGCTGTAGCAGCTGGGGAAGAATTGAGTCCGAGAGATTTGTTTTATTACGCGAATGAATCTATGGATAATCAAAAATATGATGATGCAGTTCTATTATATGAAGCATTTCTTAATCAAGACGAAGGTTGGTATGAAGAGAAAATTTATGCATGTGGTAAATTAGGAGATTGCTATGCAAAGCTCGGAATGTGGGAGAAGGCAGTTGAATCTTGTGTAAAGTCATTTCGGCATGATGTTCCTAGAGGAGAGAATTGTACAAGAATAGGATATATATATATGGAACAACAAAAGTACAATGAAGCAATTTTTTGGTTTAAACTTGCAACAGAAGTGCCACTGGCAACAGAGAGTCCTTTTCACAGTCCAGCTAGCTATACATGGATTCCTTATTTACAAATGTGTATTTGTTATAGCAAGTTAGGAGAGCAAGATAAAGCTTATTATTACAATGAATTGGCAGCTTCTTATGTTCCGAATAATGCTGCAATTGAATATAACCGCAAATATTTTCGAAGTGTTTTTGATAAACAATATAAATCGTTATAGGTTGCGTTTTTTAGAAATGATTTATCATGATTCTAACTCTAATAGATTGGCTATATAGTAAAGTATCGGCAATGTAACTCGTGTTGGTTACATCTATAGAATTCATATGAGCTTTATATTTCAAATTCAATTTGCATAAGGAGTGTGTGAAATGAATTCCCCAAAAAATTCTTTATATGAAGAAAAGTCTGGGCATTATTATAATGCTGTGAATCCGAATTTATTAAAGCATATAAAAAAGGAATGGAAAGAAGTTCTTGATATCGGTTGCTCGAGTGGTACATTGGGAGCTGCCATAAAAGAAAATGGCACACGTGTATCAGGAATTGAGGCATTCCCAGAGGCGGCAGAACAAGCAAAAGAAAAACTAGATCATGTTGTTTTAGGTGATATAGAAACAATGGATATGCCGTATGAGGAGGAGCAATTTGATTGCGTTATATTTGGTGACGTATTAGAGCATTTATTTGATCCGTGGGCTGTAATAGAAAAAGTAAAACCATATATAAAGAAAAATGGTGTAATTTTGGCTAGTATCCCGAACGTTTCGCACATTTCAGTATTAGCCCCCTTACTCGCTGGAAATTGGACGTATACAGAATATGGTTTATTAGATAAAACACATATTCGCTTCTTTACATTTAATGAAATGCTACGAATGTTTTTAAAAGCAGGTTATTCGATTAGTAAAGTAGATCGTGTATATGTTGATCATAAAATGTATGAACCGCTTATTGAGGAATTATATGGGATTTGTAAAAAATATCGTCTTGGAAGTGGCTTCATGGCTGAGACGGTTGTATTTCAATATATTATTGAAGCAGAAAAATCACAATTATGAGTGAGGCAGATAAAACAATATTATTTGTTACGTGTATAAATGATCGGAAATTGTATGCACAATGTGCGCGACATATATTACAATTGCCAGTTCCTCCAGGATACACGGTACAGTTTATGCCGATTCGGAATGCAAAAAGTATGACGAGCGGATATAATCAAGCAATTTCGCATCCAGCAAAATATAAAGTGTATATACATCAAGATGTTTTCATTGTAAATGTAGGATTTTTATATGGATTACTGCAATTGTTTCAAGAACATGAACATCTTGGAATGATTGGTATGGTTGGAGCCCAATATGTTCCTCCAAATGGAATATGGAATGTAGGCAGAGGAGTTGTTGGAAAAGTCATTGGTTATATGAATGATTTATTTTATATGGCCAGTCAAGAAAAGCCGTATCATGACTCAAAAACATTTATGCCCGTTGAATGTATTGACGGATTATTAATGGCAACGCAATACGATATTCCGTGGCGAGAAGATTTGTTTGATGGGTTTGATTATTATGATGTGTCTCAATCATTTGAATTTAGAAAAGCAGGTTATACAGTTGGGGTTCCTGTACAGCGTGATGCTTGGTGCATTCACTATCATATTGATGTGAATATGACCAACTATGATAAGTATAGAAAGATATTTGTGGAGCACTATATGTCAGATGTAAATCAAGACGAATAGAGGGGCTACAAAATGAAAGATCATACAATATTAGTCGTTGTTTGTATAAATAATGAAGAGCTGTTTGAACAATGTGAGAGACAAATAAGAAATCTTTTTGTTCCCCCTGGTTATGTCGTACAAATTTTTCCGATACGAGATGCGAAAAGTATGGCAAGTGCATATAATCGAGCGCTTTCATATCCCGCGAAGTATAAGGTTTATATACATCAAGATACTTATCTTATTAATCGAGAGATGTTTTATACACTTATTTCTCTTTTTAAAGATAACGAAAAACTCGGTTTAATTGGTGTAGCTGGAGCCCAGTTTTTACCGAGCAACGGGATATGGTGGGAAGGGAAAAATTTAGTAGGGAAAGTGATTGAGTATAGAAGAAAGAATTATCAATTATTAAATTTAGACCAGCTGTTTTATGGTAATCAATCATTTATGTCAGTTCAGGCAATTGATGGATTATTAATGGCCACACAATATGATATTCCGTGGCGAGAAGACTTGTTTCAAGGATTCCACTTTTATGATGTTTCGCAGTCTTTAGAGTTTCAAAAGGCAGGTTATTTAATTGGTATCCCTAATCAAGCGAATTTATGGTGTATTCACTACAACGGGGATGAGTTTGATGCGGATACATATGAGAAGGATCGGAAAGTGTTTGTAGAGCATTACAAAGATATACTATCTCCATCATAAGGGAGAGATGCAGGATGAAAGGAATTATTTTAGCTGGTGGAACGGGATCGAGATTATATCCAATAACGAAAGTAACGAATAAACATTTGCTTCCTGTTGGACGTTATCCAATGATTTATCATGCAGTATATAAGCTAAAACAATGCGAGATTACAGATATTATGATTATTACAGGTAAAGAGCATATGGGAGATGTTGTTAGTTTTTTAGGAAGCGGTCAAGAGTTTGGCGTGTCTTTTACGTATCGTGTGCAAGATAAGGCTGGCGGAATTGCGCAAGCATTAGGGCTTTGTGAGAATTTCGTCGGGAAAGATCGCATGGTAGTTATATTAGGAGATAATATCTTTTCTGATGACATTCGTCCGTACGTTGAAGAGTTTGCAAATCAAAAAGAAGGTGCGAAAGTACTGCTGCAATCTGTAGATGATCCGGAGAGATTTGGTGTAGCACATATTCAAAACCGAAAAATAATTGAAATTGAAGAAAAGCCGAAAGAGCCGAAAAGTTCCTATGCAGTCACAGGAATTTATTTGTATGATTCAAAAGTCTTTTCTTATATAAGAGAATTAAAACCTTCCGCAAGGGGAGAACTTGAAATTACAGATATTAATAATTGGTATTTAAAACGAGGGGTACTTACTTATAATGAAATGAGCGGTTGGTGGACGGATGCGGGAACTCATGTTTCTCTTCAAAAGGCTAATACGTTAGCGCGGGATATAAACTTTGGTAAACAGTTTAACGGAGAATAGGTGAGAATATGAAAGTTGTAGAAACAAACTTTACCGACGCAAAATTGTTAGAACCAAGGTTATTTGGAGATGAGCGCGGCTTTTTTACTGAAAGTTACAATAAGAAGGTGCTGGAAACATTAGGGGTTACGTATTCATTTGTACAGGATAATGTTTCGTATTCAGCGGAAGCGGGAACGATTCGGGGATTGCACTTTCAAAAAAATCCGAAAGCACAAACGAAACTTATTCAAGTTATGCAAGGAGCAATCTATGACGTTATCGTTGATTTGCGAAAAGATTCAACAACATTTAAACAGTGGAGAGGCTATATTTTAAGTGCGGATAATCATCGGCAATTATTAGTGCCAAAAGGATTTGCACATGGCTTTTGTACACTTGTCCCGCATACGATCGTTATGTATAAAGTAGATGAGTATTATAGCGCCGAGCATGACTCAGGGGTACTTTGGAGCGATAAAGACTTAGCAATTCCATGGCCGGTAACAAGTCCTATTTTGTCTGACAAAGATCGAATATTACCGTTACTTCAGGAATATGAAGATAGCTTTTGAGTAGGAGAGTTGTTTATGAATATATTAGTAACAGGTGGGGCCGGATTTATTGGAAGTAATTTTGTTCATTACATGTTACAAAGCTATGAAACATATAAAATTATTAATTTCGATGCATTAACATATAGCGGGAATTTAAATAACGTGAAGTCTCTTCAAGATCATCCGAATTACTCTTTTGTAAAAGGGGAAATTCAAAATGGAGAGCTGGTGGAGCATGTTATTAAGGAACGTGACGTGCAAGTAATTGTAAATTTCGCAGCTGAATCACACGTGGACCGTAGCATTGAAAATCCGATTCCTTTTTATGATACAAATGTAATTGGGACAGTCACCTTATTAGAATTAGTAAAAAAATATCCACATATTAAACTCGTGCAAGTATCAACAGATGAGGTATACGGCTCTTTAGGGAAAACAGGGCAATTTACTGAGGCAACCCCGTTAGCTCCAAATAGTCCATATTCTTCAAGCAAGGCGAGCGCCGACATGATAGCTTTATCTTATTATAAAACATATCAATTACCAGTTATAGTAACGCGTTGCTCCAATAACTATGGACCGTATCAATATCCTGAAAAGTTAATTCCGTTAATGGTAACGAATGCGCTGGAAGGAAAAAAACTACCGTTATATGGCGATGGATTACATGTAAGAGATTGGTTACATGTAACGGATCATTGTAGTGCGATTGACGTTGTTCTGCATAAGGGACGTATAGGAGAAGTGTATAATATAGGCGGAAATAATGAAAAAACAAATGTAGATGTTGTAGAACAAATTATTACGTTTTTAGGAAAAACAAAGAAAGATATTGAATATGTTACGGACCGTTTAGGACACGATCGTCGTTATGCGATTGATGCACAAAAGATGAAGAATGAATTTGATTGGGAACCTAGGTATACGTTCGAACAAGGATTACAAGAGACGGTGCAATGGTATGACAAGAATAAGGAATGGTGGAAACCACTAAAAGAAAAGTAAGGGGCATATAAATGAAAGAACGGCTTATCATAACAGGAGCAAATGGTCAGTTGGGAAAGCAACTACAAGAAGAGTTAAATCCTGAAGAATATGACATATATCCATTTGATAAAAAGTTACTAGATATAACAAATATATCCCAAATGCAACAAGTGGTACAAGAAATAAGACCACATATAATTATTCATTGTGCAGCGTATACGAAAGTAGATCATGCGGAGAAAGAACAAGATCTTGCGTATAGAATAAATGCACTAGGAGCTCGAAATGTAGCGGTTGCTTCACAATTAGTAGGCGCGAAGTTAGTTTATATTAGTACTGATTATGTATTTCAGGGCGACAGACCGGAAGGGTATGATGAATTTCATAATCCAGCGCCGATAAATATATACGGAGCTTCTAAGTATGCAGGAGAGCAGTTCGTCAAAGAGTTACATAATAAATATTTTATCGTTCGCACATCGTGGTTATATGGTAAGCATGGAAATAATTTTGTGAAAACGATGATGCGATTAGGGAAAGACAGGACAGAAGTGTCTGTTGTAGCGGATCAAATCGGCTCTCCTACTTATGTGGCGGATTTAAATGTGATGATTAATAAGCTCATTCATACTTCTTTATATGGTACGTATCATGTATCAAATAGAGGCTCATGTTCTTGGTTTGAATTTGCAAAAAAAATATTTGCGTATGCAAATATGAAAGTGAATGTATTACCTGTTTCAACCGAAGAATTTGGAGCGGCGGCAGCGAGACCAAAATATTCTGTTTTTCAACATAACATGCTACGATTAAATGGTTTTTCACAAATGCCTTCTTGGGAAGAAGGATTAGAGCGGTTTTTTATAGAAACAAAAAGTCATTAACAAAATTTAAGTTAATGACTTTTTTGTTTGCCTTTAAGAGGTTTTATGGTACTATAATTATAGTATCAGGTACTAATAACAAGTATAAGTAATTCTGGGAGGATATATCATGGAACTATTACAAGGGAAAACATTTGTTGTTATGGGCGTTGCGAACCAAAGAAGTATTGCGTGGGGAATTGCTCGCTCTTTGCATAATGCAGGTGCAAAATTAATCTTCACATATGCAGGAGAACGTTTAGAGAGAAACGTTCGTGAATTAGCAGACACATTAGAAGGACAAGAATCACTTGTATTACCTTGTGATGTAACGAATGATGAAGAACTTACAGCTTGCTTTGAAACAATCAAGCAAGAAGTTGGTACAATTCACGGTGTAGCACACTGTATTGCTTTTGCAAATCGTGACGACTTAAAAGGTGAATTTGTAGACACTTCTCGCGATGGATTTTTACTCGCACAAAATATTAGTGCATTCTCTTTAACAGCTGTAGCAAGAGAAGCGAAGAAAGTAATGACAGAAGGCGGAAATATTTTAACGTTAACATATCTTGGTGGCGAGCGCGTTGTGAAAAACTATAACGTTATGGGTGTTGCGAAAGCTTCATTAGAAGCGAGCGTGAAATATTTAGCTAACGATTTAGGTCAACATGGCATTCGCGTTAACGCGATTTCTGCAGGGCCAATTCGTACGTTATCTGCAAAAGGTGTAGGCGACTTTAACTCAATCTTAAGAGAAATTGAGGAACGCGCACCACTTCGTCGTACAACAACTCCAGAAGAAGTTGGAGATACAGCCGTATTCTTATTCAGTGATTTGGCACGCGGCGTAACAGGAGAAAACATTCACGTTGATTCAGGGTATCATATCCTAGGATAAATATAATATGAATTTTTAAAGGACAATCTCTACATATTGAGATTGTCCTTTTTATTTGTTCTTAGAAAGAACGATTTTTAACGAAAGTTCTTACCACGTTATGAATATAACTATAATAGTACACGATTTATTCAGCTACGTATGGAAGTGGGAGGGACGAGTGTGAAGAATAAAAATAAAAGTTCAACAGTTGGAAAACCGTTGTTATATATTGCGCAAGTAAGTTTGGAACTTGCTGCACCGAAAATAAAGAGGATTATCTTAACAAACTTTGAAAATGAGGATCGAAGAGAAGTAAGTAATAGAAATGAAAATGAAAATAAAAATGCTGTAAGTAGTGCTGTGGAAGAGGTAATAGAACAAAAAGAGCAACAAGAGCAGCAAGTAGAAGAAATAGAAGAAGAGGAACAAGTACAAGAACAGCAGGAGCCAGTGAGAACTGTTCCGTATAATAAATCATTTAAGGATATGAATAATGATGAGAAAATTCATTTCTTATTAAACCGTCCTCATTACATTCCGAAAGTAAGGTGCAGAATAAAAACGGATACAGTTTCTTATATTGGATCAATCATATCGTATCGTAATGGCATTGTATCCATTATGCCGCAAAATAGTATGCGAGATATTAAGTTGTCTATAGATGATATCCAATCGATTAGTATGGCCGGCTTTTAAATATGTAAAGGTGGTAGAAATCTTCTACCACCCCAATAGTTTTTTTGTTTACTTCACTTATTAGATAGAAACGTCGCGTAAGCACTGAATCGCACAGAAGCAGCTTAAATCAACAGTAAGACAAGTGTTAGTCGATACTAATCTTGCATTTGGTACAGCTAAAAACGTACAAATTGGATCATTATCAGGTGGTACAGGAGAAGTATCACCTAATACTACAGTTAATACACGTAATACAGCACAGCTATCATCATCTACACTTTCCACACGGAAAATTGGAGATCGGCAGCTAGAAAGGCTTGCAGTTGGTGCAAATGCTTCAAAAGGTTCTCCAGTTTTTGTGTATAAAATAAAAGGGCGTGTATTTGCTACTGAAGCACTATTGTGTGCTCCTAAAAATGGGATTTCACAACCAGATCCACACGTTGTTGTAGAACAATCTTGTAATTCATTGATGAATTTTACAACGTCAACTACACAATGAGAAGAGCCATGGTGTTTATTTTCGTTACAACTCATTAATGTCACTCCTTATCTTCTTGTTTGTATTTACATTAATAAGATATTGGAGTCGAGGAGATTTGGTCACAATCTCAAGAGCTTTTTTTTTAAATAGGCAAAAGAAGATAAGGGAAGGTGGAATCATGCTGTTTACAAGTTGGCTTTTATTCTTTATTTTCGCGTTAGCTGCTTTTAGGCTCACCCGTTTAATTGTTTATGATAAAATTACAACTTTTTTGCGAAGACCGTTTATTGATGAATTAGAGATTACAGAGCCGGATGGAAGTGTATCAACTTTTACAAAAGTAAAAGGTAAAGGATTAAGAAAGTGGATTGGAGAATTATTAAGCTGTTATTGGTGTACAGGTGTATGGGTTAGTGCTTTTTTATTAGTTTTATATAATTGGATTCCTATCGTTGCAGAGCCGTTACTTGCATTATTAGCTATTGCAGGAGCAGCAGCAATCATTGAAACGATTACAGGATATTTTATGGGAGAATAATATATTTTCATAATACGAGAGAAAGCGGAGTTTAAAAGAATGAGGGAACGGAAATAAAGAGTTGTTCATATAGTAAATAGACAGAATTGACAGTAGAGGAGATGTTTGCTGTGAGTAATAGTCCAAGGCAAAATTCATATGACCTGCAGCAATGGTATCATATACAGCAACAACACCAAGCACAACAACAGGCATACCAAGAACAATTACAACAACAAGGATTTGTGAAGAAAAAGGGATGTAATTGCGGGAAAAAGAAGAACACAATAAAACATTATGAAGAATGAAACACTCATATTACTGTGAGTGTTTTTTATTATAAATATAAAAAGCGGTATTTCTAAGGAAGAAATACCGCTTTTTACTAGCTAATTTGTGCAACTGTTAATGCTGCAGCACGGATGTCTACAGTTCCAATTAACTCAACTGGTACAATTTGAATTAAATCGCCAGGGTTTAAGTTAATCAGAATAACACCACTGGATACGTCTACTTCACCAGTACCAATAACGTTAGAACGAACCGCTGTACCTGATCCAGGAATAATGTTAGCTGGCGTACCTAATGATAAGAAGAAACGACCAGCTTCTGGTGCAACAGGTGCGTTATCAAGACTAATTGTTAATGTATAACTGATTTGATAAATACCAGCTCGTAGAATTCGAATGCCATCTCCGACACTTACTGTATCATTTATTACAGGAACAGTAATATTTGGGTTTGGACTTACGCTAGGTAATAGTAATGGTGTGAATAATGAAGCGAACTGAGGGGTAGAAGCGTTGAAAGCAAAACCGAAGGCAGGTAGTGTACTAGCTGGTTTCGCCTCACAATCGATTTTAGTAAATTCGCAATCAGAAGAGAACATGTTTTTCACTCCTTTATCTGTTTCTACTTTCAGTTAATGAAAAGGACAGGTTCTATGTTCTAGACAAGTTCCCAATTTTAAGAAAAATACATAATAATACCTTTTAAGCATGGATTGGGTGGCAGAATTTTCTGCCACCCAATCCATGCTTAACTCATTATTTAGTTTTAAATCGTAACATCGCGTAAGCATTGAATAGCGCAGAAGCAACTTAAATCAACAGTAAGACAAGTGTTGGTCGACATTAATCTTGCATTTGGTACAGCTAAAAACGTACAAATTGGATCATTATCAGGTGGTACAGGAGAAGTATCACCTAATACTACAGTTAATACACGCAATACAGCGCAATCATCATCATCTATACTCTCGACACGGAAAATTGGGGATCGGCAGCTAGAAAGGCTTGCAGTTGGTGCAAATGCTTCAAAAGGTTCTCCAGTTTTTGTGTATAAAATAAACGGGCGTGTATTGGCTACTGATGCACTATTATGTGCTCCTAAAAATGGAACTTCGCAACCAGATCCACATGTTGTCGTTGCGCATTCTTGTAATTCATGTATAAAACGAACGACATTCGATACACAGTTGAAATCACAATCATGGTGATGATGGTCTTCGTTACAATTGCAGCTCATTATGTTCACTCCTTATCGTGAGTTCTGACATACACTATTACAATATGAGTGAGATATGGTTGATATTACGTTAATTCTTATGATGAAAACAGGGAATTTATATAGGAGGGATGTACATAATGCAATATAAAAAAAGACATCCTTATTTAGTGGATGTCTTTTCAGGTAAATCTTTTCGCGCAGTATATAAAAAACGAGATATATCTAATTTTTTTCCTCTAAAAAATTGCGGAGAGGAAATGTAAAGTTCTTCTTTCGCACGTGTAATTGCGACATAAAGTAGTCGGCGTTCTTCCTCTAAAGCTTCAGAAGTCTCTGTAACACGATCATTTGCATCTTTTAAAGAAGAAGTATGGGGGAGAATACCATCGCTCGCTCCAAGTAAAAAGACGCATGGAAATTCAAGGCCTTTTGCGTTATGAATAGACATAAGCGAAACGGCATCTTTTTGTGGCATTGTTTTTAATGCTTCCATTTCTTTTTGACCTTGAATTGCTTCATCAATAAATTGTAAATAAGCTGGAATGTCGGTGAAACGAGTTGCAGACTCCATTAATTCTTCTAACATTTCTTCTTGTATATCTTTATGCATCGTAAAGGAAGAGCGATCATTACTTTGTAAGTACTCTAAATACTTTCCTTTACCATGAATAATTTCTTTTAATGCTTTTTTCGGTTCTAATTCTTTTATAAATTTAATAAAATCGATACGCTCATTTACCTTTTTCACTTGAAAAGGTTTTAAGCTCGGATTTAATAATAAGAAATGGAGAAGAGAAGGGAAACGGCCCTCACCATATTTCCATTGTTCACGTTCAATAAATGAAATACAATCATCACGCCCAATATACATCGTTGGCAATATATTTGAAAGTGATTCTAGTCGAAACGGTTCAATTACCAGTCTTAAATGATCTAATACAGGCTTAATTAAAGAATGTTCATAAAACGATTGGCTCGCCCCGTGCTTAATAAACGGGATTTTGTGAATGGTAAGCTGATCAAGTAACGAACGGCTTACAGAATGTGTGCGATACAGTAAACAAAAATCTTTAAAGTTACGTCCGCCGCTATCTACTTTTTCTTGAATGAGCTGCAAAATTTGATTTGCTTCATCAAGAGTCGTAGCAGGTCTTGCGTAAAAAGGTTGTACACCTTCTTCGCGCACAGAATATAGCTCTTTATCAAAACGCTCCTGATTTAGTTTGATAACTTCATTTCCAAGTCCGACGATAAATGGGTTGGATCGATAATTTGTATTAAGTGCGATAATCGTAGTGTTATCAAATTCTTTTGGAAAAGATAAAATAATTTGGTGACTTGCTCCTCGCCAGCCGTATATCGCCTGATCGTCATCACCTGCGATAAATAAATTATTTCTTGGCGTGGCTAACAATTTTACAATTTCATATTGTGCATACGATGTATCTTGGAACTCATCTACTTCAATATAGTGGAAACGTTGTTGTAATTGGGTAAGCAAAGGAGCGTTATTTTCTAACATATAATATGTTTCTAATAAGATGTCATCGAAATCAATATAATTATATCGTTGTTTCACTTCTTCAAAACGTTCGTATACTTCTTTAAATTCTTGTTCAACGGGTGTCTTTGCTTTTACATCTTTCGGACGATTCAATTTGTTTTTCTCAAGTGAAATCATAGCGAGCATCGTTTCAGCATCATAATCGTCTTTTAAGCGTAATTCTTTTAAAATTTTCTTTATCATAATTTGTTTATGTTTTTCGTTTGCTAAAATTTGCTGATTATATCCTTGACTACGAAGCAATTTTAAAAAGACAGAGTGGAATGTACCAGCAACAACGTAGCTACTTGCTGCACGATTCATACCTGGTAAATTTGCTACACGGTTTCGGATTTCTTCAGCTGCTTTTTGTGTAAATGTAAGCAATAAAATATTGCGCGGATGAACTTGTTTTACATTTACTAAATAACCTACGCGGGTTGTTAAAACAGAGGTTTTCCCGCTTCCGGCACCAGCTAATGTAAGGACAGGGCCTTCTGTCGTACGCACGGCCTCTAATTGTTTTTCATTTAAAAAAACATTTTGTTGTTCGAGAGCGCGAAAATACGCCGCATCTGCATCTTCTTCCATAATTAAATGGGTAGATGTTTTCGGAATATGATATGTTGCACGCGGAATATCAGCATGCGTTAATGATTTTTGTGAAAATTTTTCTTGTGTCATATATTCACCTTCAAAACTATAGCATCAACATTTAACTTTAGCGGAAGAAAAAGAAAATAGCAATGTAAAAAACAGGAGGGGATACCTCCTGTTTTCAAATTACAATTCTTTTATCATAACGATGTGAGGAATATTTGCTTCCATGAATACATCAGAATTCGTTACATATCCAAGTTTCTTATAGAAATCTTCAGCATGTGTTTGGGCATGCAGCTTTAATTTTGGTAGCGAGTTTTCCTTCGCATACGCTTCAAGTGCATCCATAACAATTTTTCCAATTCCTTTTTTACGATGAGAAGCTAGTACGCAAATGCGTTCCATTTTTCCTATTCCATCCAGTATGCGAAAACGACCAGCACCAACTGGAACATCATTATCATATATAACAACGTGTGTTGAAGTTTCTTCAAATTCATCATACTCTTCTTCAGCAGAAACTTGTTGTTCATTCACAAAGACTTGCTTACGTACAGAGAATGCGTCTCTTAGTTGTTCGTCCGTTTGTACGATCTGTGCGTGCAAATTAATTGTTCCCCTTTCCAAGGTGGAATGTTTCGTATACAGTCCATGTTCCATTTTCTAATTGATATAGAAGATGGAAGCGATCAATTGGTTGTTCATAATAGAAATCTTTCATACGTAATCGACCTAATACATCAGCATGCTCTGCATCTGATAAGCCTTGTCCGATTGTTAAATGAGGTACGAAAGCGTATTCGCGTTCTTGCGTAAAGAATTCACTATGCATTTCCTCATTTAAGAAAGTAAGTTCAGGTGTTTTTTCTACTTTAAAATAAAGAACATTATTAACAGGTGCGAATGAACCAACTTTTCCAACATGAAGGGTGAAAGGGTTCGTTTTACTTGCGATTGTATGTAACTCGTTTACAATCGATTCTAGTTGATCATCTTGCGTCTCAAAGGGTGTTTTCAATGTAATATGTGGCGGAACTAATGCGTAGTGCGGATCATAACGTTTACGCAATCCGTTCGCTTTATCTTGAATCATTTTAGATGGAAAAATTACAATGCCTAATTTCATGTTCCAATTCCTCCCTTTGTAAGTCTAGTTAGATTTTGAGAAAAACAAATCTCTCTATCTATTATATCAAATTATTCTGAATACTGCTCTCTATTATTTCATTGATAGAATATGAGAGAAAGCTTTCGGTAAATCAGTTTGCCAATATTTCCACGTATGGTTACCTGCAAACTCCTCGTAATGCGTGATGAAATTTCTATCTGTCAGAAGCGTATTGAGCTCACGGTTCGGTTGTACGAAATCAGATACTTGTCCATCCGTGCGTTTTACAGCTGTTTCTTCTGTCCCAATGACATGATAAAGGTCTAGCGCCTCCGGATTTTTGAAGTCTTTTGCTAAGTTCATCACTGTTTCATCCACAAATGGTGATTGCATAACGACTTTACCGAATGTATGCGGATACATAAGTGCAGTCATGAAGGAAACTGTTCCGCCAAGAGAATCCCCAATTAACACACGACCTTTTCCCATTTGGTACGTTGGATAATTTTCATCGATATATGGTGCAAGTTCATGAGCAAGGAAACGAATATACGCAGCGTTTTTCACTTCATTTGGGAAATATTTTTCTTTACGATCGTGTACATTTTTATATGGAATACCGACAATAATTGTACGGTCAATTTCTTCAGTTTCACGAAGGCGCTCAATTACACGGTGCGCTTTACCGAGCTGAAAATAATCTCTACCATCTTGTGCAATTACAACTGTATGTTTGTGCAGTGGTGTGTAATTTACTGGTAAGTAAACGAGAAGTGTGACATCTTCTTGAAGTGATGCACTATAAAATGAAATTTCTTCAATTCTCCCTATTGTTTGATTCATGTAGATCCCCCTAAATAAAAATTTACTGTAATGATTGTAAGAGCGACGCTTGTAGTGAAAAAGAAAGAAATATTCACTAATAGGTGCTTTCATTTCTATTTTACCATAATGGTACGAAGAATCTAAAAAATTAGTATTTAAGTTATGAAAGAAAACGGATATAATGAAGTGGGATTTTTGACAGGTGAGAGGGGAGACGGAATTTGAAACAAGAAAGATCAATCGCACTACCATTAGCAATTTCCATTATAGCCATTTCATTTGCAGCAGTTTTTGTAAAGATGTCCTCAGCACCATCTTCCATATTAAGTATGTATCGATTATGGATTATCGTACTTATTATGCTGCCTATCGTTTGGAAAAAACGGGAAGAGTTTAGTAAGATTCAAATAAAAGATTGGGGATTTTTAATTGGATCTGGTTTCTTTTTAGCGCTTCATTTTCTTTTATGGTTTGAATCTTTAAAGCATACGACAGTTGCGAGTTCGACAATTATTTTAGCACTTCAACCAATCGTATCTTTAGTTGGAGGTTTTTTCTTATTTAAAGAAAGAACAACATACTCAGCCATTGCGACAATGGGAATTGCGATACTAGGCGTAATGTGTATTGGGTGGGGAGATTTAGGGCTAAGTGAACAAGCAATTTATGGAGATATATTATCCTTTTTAAGTGTAATAGCGGTTGTCGGTTATTTATTTATCGGGCAAACGACAGTCAAGAAAGTATCACACTGGATTTACAGCTTTACAGTCTTTGCATTCGCAGGTATTTTTATGGGAATTTATAATATAGTATTGCAAGTGCCTTTTACAGGTTATTCGAAGTGGGACTGGACCGTATTTCTCTTACTTGCGGTCGTACCGACAGTGTCACACGTCATTAATAATTGGTTATTAAACTACGTAAATGCAACAACAATTTCAATGAGTATTTTAGGGGAACCAGTTGGAGCATCTATACTAGCGTTCTTCTTACTCGGGGAAAGATTAAATGCTATGCAAATTATCGGTAGCATGCTCGTATTGTTTGGTGTATCTGTTTTCTTACTACAACAACAAAAACGAACAGCAAAAAATGTAGTAAACGAGCCGGCGTATACACAGGAATTATAATGTTAGGGGAGAAAAGAGAAGTTGTGATACTTCTCTTTTTGTTTTATCCCACTTTAATGGGCAGTAAGACCCCCGTCTCAAAATTCAGCGAAAGCAAAGAATTTAGGTGGGGGTCGGGCTGCCCATTAAAGTCCCATTGGTGAGGGCTAATAATCAGTGGGGGATGAGGAAAACCCCCACTGATTAAAGTTTCACTTTATAGAAATATAGGTGAGGAAGGGGGAAGGACATGGAATTTCCATCAAAAAAAGACGTATGGTTATATCCGATTTTTTTCGTTGTCATTGGAGCGTGTTTTGCTCCTCTATTTGCAGGAAAAGAGTATTTTCTTTTATTTTTTACACTTCCTTTAGCAATATTATTTATGTGGAGTTGGTTTTCGACAAAATACATCGTCGGAGAAGAAACAATTACAATTAGATCAGGTCTCGTTAAAAAACGCATATTTATACGAGATATAAAACAAATTTCAAATACGAAAAATCCAATAGCTGCTCATGCATTGTCATTTGATCGAATTGAAATTGTTTACGGCGCACATAAAACAGAAGTTATTTCTCCTAAAGATAAAGGCCAATTCATCAATCTTGTTACAAGTAAAAATTCACACATTGAAATCAAGTAAAAGAGTGGCTACGAAGCCACTCTTTTACTTTGGATTTGTCATATAAGGTTGTACATGAACCATACATAGATCACGGAACTTTCCTTCAGCAGTTGTGACAATTACGACTGCTCTTCCCGCACTTTTTCCAGTAATCGTTACCGTATCACCTTTTGGATACATTGTGATAACATCAGCATTCATATTTGTCCAAATAAGTTCTTTATTCGTCGCTTGCATTGGTAAAACGGAAGCTGATAACTCAGTGCTTTGTCCAGTTCTGACCTTTAACTTATTTTTTTCCATATGAACACCGATGACTGAAATAACAGAAGGAGCAATTGAAATGGTAGGTGGATTAGGTTGTATGTTCAAACAAGACGCAGAAGTATTTGTGATAGGTGAAAATTTTCGTGTTTGTTGTCGCTGGAAAGCTGCTAACATGTTGGAGTCCCCTTTCTGTATAAGTACTGATACTCATACTCATACTCATACTATAAAGGAGTAGTGTTATGTTAAATTTAACGAAACATAAAGAATTTGTTAAATTTGAGAAGAAGATTGTCGAACTTTGATAAAAAGAAAGCTCTGCTGTTATGATAACAGCAGAGCTTTCCCTTTATAGATTATGACTATGTTGTTTTTCGAAATTCTCAAATTGCTCTTCAACTTCTTTTGAAGGTTTCGTTAGTAAACTAACAATTATGATCACTATTAAACTAATAGCGAAACCAGGAATCATTTCATATAAGAAATCTTTTAAGAATTTGAATTGAGTCCAAATAATTACTGTAGCGGCACCAGAAATCATACCAGCAAGTGCGCCCCATTTTGTCATACGTTTCCAATATAAGCTTAATAAAATAGCAGGTCCGAATGAAGAACCAAATCCAGCCCAAGCGTATCCAACAAGAGCTAAAATCGTATCATTTTGTTTAAACGCTAATGCGCACCCAACTAATGCAATAACCAGTACAGCCATACGACCGACAAATACAAGCTCTTTATCAGAAGCAGAACGTTTAAAGAATGTACGATATAAATCTTCTGTTATAGCACTAGAAGTAACGAGTAATTGAGATGAAATTGTACTCATAATAGCTGCTAAAATAGCTGCTAATAAAAATCCAGTAATAAGTGGATGGAATAAAATTTTTCCTAGTTCAAGGAAAATTGTTTCTGGGTTAGATAATGTTAACTCTTGTTGTGAATAGTAAGCGATACCGATAAGACCAGTAAACATAGCTCCGACAACAGAGAAAATCATCCAGCTCATACCAATTCTTCGTGCGCTTTTAATTTCTTTTACAGAAGAAATCGCCATAAAGCGTACGATAATATGAGGTTGTCCAACATAACCAAGGCCCCATGCGAATAGAGAAATCATTCCTAAAGTAGAGGCACCTTTAAAAATATCTAAACGTGTTGGATCTACAGATTGAATTGTATCAAATGCAGGTCCAAGTCCGTTCGAATTCATAATTGTTACGATAGGAACAAGAATAAGAGCAATTACCATAATGATTCCTTGCACGAAGTCTGTCCAACTTACTGCTAAGAAACCACCAAATAAGGTGTAAGCTACAACAACGCCAGCAACAATGAATAATCCAAAGTGGTAGTTCATACCAAATGAATTTTCAAATAATACAGCGCCTGAAACTAATCCTGAAGCTACATAAAAAGTAAAGAAAATCATAATAACAAGTCCGGATACTAAGCGTAGCATGTGAGATTTGTCTTGAAAACGGTGTTCCAAAAATTCTGGGATAGTAATAGAGTTGTTTGCAATTTCAGAGTAGGTACGTAAGCGAGGAGCGACATAAAGCCAGTTTGCGTATGCGCCTAGTGTTAGGCCAATCGCAATCCAACTACTACTTAATCCAACGCTAAACATTGCACCGGGTAATCCCATTAAAAGCCAACCACTCATATCGGATGCTCCAGCACTTAATGCTGTTACTGCGGGGCCTAGTGTACGCCCGCCAAGCATATAATCTGTTAAGTTGGACGTTCGTTTGTAGGCGAAATAGCCAATGACTAACATCCCGAGCATGTAAATAGAGATAGAAGTTAAAGTTAACATCTGCGTACTCATGAAGTTCCCCTTCCTTTTGTCATGTCTTTTGATGCGTTATGCATATTTATAATCTATCATGATTATTCTGAAAAATCCATACAGAAATACGAATTTTCAGAAATGTAAGCGTTTTTTGACGTCATTTTACTTTTTTAATATATAATATTCATACAAAAAACCTTATTTTTAATAGAGTATTTATTATATTTACATAAAAAGAGGTTGTTTTGTCAATATAATATTGAAAGGAGAGAAAAATAAATTTTTTTAAAAAGTATTGACTTATGAAAAAAGTTAAGTCTATAATGAGTGCAACTTAAAAAAATGCAAGCGTTGATGAAGAAGAGTACACATGATGAACATGTCAGAGAGCTGATGGTTGGTGCGAATCAGTATGGGATTGATGTGGAATGGGCTTCGGAGCTTCCAAACCGAAACGAAAGAAGTAGGCTTTGGCGACATGATCTCATCGATATAAGAGACACGTATTGTTTTTGATACGGTAAAGTGCGTTACATGCGTAACGAATTAAGGTGGCACCACGGGAGTACCCGTCCTTTCTATAGGATGAGTACTCCCTTTTTGTGTACAAAAAATTAAATAAATGAAATCGTTGAAGTAAGAAGAGTACGTATATTGGAGACGTTACAGAGAGCCGGGGATAGGTGGGAGCCCGGTGCGGTGCCATATACGGAATGGGCTTACGAGAGGTATGCTGAACAATTGTTTTCAGTAGGCAACCCGGGTTCCGCCGTTACAAGGATAAGGTATATATTTTGTGCCTGAATAAAGCGGGATGCTTTTGCGTCCAACCTGAGGTGGTACCACGGTAAATTTATCGTCCTCTACATATTTTCGATATGTAGAGGACTTTTTTATTTTTCAGATTGAGGTGAAAGGCATGATGACAAAAGAGGAATTTATGAAGCAAAAAGAACAGGGAAGAACATTTTTAGTAATCGCTGAAGAAGAAGGAGATAGCATTACGCCAATTTCTTTATATAGACGTATGAAGGGAAAGAAAAAGTTTTTATTAGAAAGTTCGCAGCTTCATCAAGATAAAGGACGCTATTCATATTTAGGATGTAATCCGTATGGTGAAGTGAAAAGCGTTGGTACGGAAGTGGAACGAACGATTTACGGCCAAACAGAAAAGCTGCAAGGTAACGTACTACAAGTGTTAGAAGAAGTAATCAAGTCAGCACACGTAGACAGTCCATTTCCATTTTGCGGAGGAGCAGTTGGTTATATTGGCTATGACGTCATCCGGCAGTATGAAAACATTGGAGGAGATTTACACGATCCATTGAATATTCCAGAAGTACACCTTTTACTGTACCGGGAGTTTATCGTGTATGACCACTTACGCCAAAAATTATCCTTTGTATATGTATGTAGGAAAGATGATACAGCTTCTTATGAAGAAGTATATGAAAGATTGCAAGTATACAAAGAGGAAGTGCTAAAGGGAGAAGCAGCGGAAGTAACTCAAATAAGGTCAACATTATCATTCACTTCTTCTATAACAGAAAAAGAGTTTTGTGAGATGGTAGAAACAGCGAAAGAACATATAAGAGCCGGGGACATATTCCAAGTCGTACTGTCACAGCGTTTGCAAAGTGAATGTATTGGTGACCCTTTTGCTTTATACCGTAAACTGCGTATTGCCAATCCATCACCGTATATGTTCTATATCGATTTTCAAGATTATGTTGTACTCGGTTCTTCACCGGAAAGTTTGTTATCGGTAAGAGAGGATAAAGTGATGACGAATCCAATTGCTGGTACGAGGCCAAGAGGGAAAACGAAGCAGGAAGATGTGGAAATTGAAAAAGAACTGTTAGAAGATGAGAAAGAACGAGCGGAGCATATGATGCTTGTGGATCTTGGGCGGAATGATATTGGCAGAGTAAGTGAAATTGGATCCGTGACGATAGATAAATATATGAAAGTAGAAAAATACTCTCACGTTATGCATATTGTATCTGAAGTTTACGGAATATTGCAAAAACGAATGAGTGGATTTGATGCATTAGCGTATTGCCTACCAGCAGGAACGGTGTCAGGTGCTCCGAAAATTAGAGCGATGGAAATTATAAATGAGCTAGAGAATGAAAAAAGAAATGTATACGCGGGTGCAGTTGGATACGTTAGTTTTTCTGGAAATCTTGATATGGCGCTTGCGATTCGAACGATGGTTGTAAAAGATGAAAAAGCTTACGTTCAGGCAGGAGCAGGCATCGTTTACGATTCAGATCCAGTAGCTGAATATGAAGAAACATTAAATAAAGCGAGAGCGCTTTTGGAGGTAATGAAATGATTGTATTGATTGATAATTATGACTCATTCACATATAACTTGTATCAACTATTAGGCGAATACGAAGAAAATATTGTTGTCGTAAGAAATGATCAAATAACGATAGAACAATTAGAAGAAATGAAGCCGAAAGGAATTGTACTTTCACCAGGACCAGGAAAACCAGAGGATGCAGGCATTTGTATCGAAGTCATTCGTCACTTTTATAAGAACGTTCCCATATTAGGGATTTGCCTTGGTCATCAAGCGATTATATCAGCATTTGGAGGAGAGATTGTAAGAGCAGAACGCATTAAACACGGAAAAACATCACGTGTGAAACATAATGGAACTTCAATCTTTTCATATGTAACACAGCCATTAACGGCGATGCGCTACCATTCTCTTGTTGCAGCGCAAACGAGCTTGCCAGAGTGTTTTGACATACTAGCGACAGCGATGGACGACGGAGAAATTATGGCAGTTCGTCACAATTATTATCCGCTATTCGGATTACAGTTTCATCCGGAATCAATCGCGACAGAAGAAGGCGGAAAGTTAATACGTGCCTTTTTAGGCGAAGTGAAAGAGGAGGAAAGAGTATGAATAACTATCTTCGCAAATTAGTGGAGGGACAACATTTAACAGAAGAGGAAATGTATAAAGCAGGGCTTCTTTTATTAAATGAAAACATATTGGAAAGTGAAATTGCAGCTTTCTTAGTCTTACTGAAAGCGAAAGGTGAAATGGCAGAAGAAATATACGGCCTTGTTCGAGCTCTTCGTGAAAAGGCATTACCGTTTTCGAACCATATACAAGGAGCGATGGACAATTGCGGGACGGGTGGTGACGGTGCCCAAACGTTTAATATTAGTACAACATCAGCATTTGTACTGGCAGGAGCTGGCGTAAAGGTTGCAAAACACGGTAACCGTGCTGTATCTAGTAAAACAGGAAGCGCGGATTTATTAGAAGAACTCGGTGTAAATATTAGCAGTACACCAAACGAAATTGATTATTTATTAGAGCATGTCGGCATTGCATTTTTATTCGCACCAGCGATGCATCCAGCATTAAGACGCATTATGAAAATAAGAAAAGAATTAAATGTGCCGACGATCTTTAACTTAATTGGACCGTTAACGAATCCAATTAATCTAGAAACACAATTTGTCGGCATTTATAAACGAGATATGTTACTACCAGTTGCGCAAGTATTACAGAAACTAGGAAGAAAGCAAGCGCTTGTCGTAAACGGAAGTGGATTTTTAGATGAAGCATCATTGCAAGGAGAAAATCACGTTGTCATTTTGAAAGGTAATGAAATAGTAGAAACGAGTATTAAACCTGAGAAATACGGATTCCAAATAGTGAAAAACGAAGAGATTAGAGGCGGGAATTCAAAAGAAAATGCAAAGATTACGCTCGGAATATTAAGCGGAGAAAAGAGCGTTTACCGTGATACAGTGTTATTCAATGCAGGTCTAGCCCTTTTCGCAAATGGAAAAGCAGAAACGATTGAAGAAGGAATTACACTCGCAACGCATAGCATTGACTCTGGAAAAGCATTAGCCAAACTAAACTTATTAATTGCAGCAAGTCATGAAAAATTAGAAAGGGTGAATTAAAGTGGGGACGATTTTAGACAAAATTGTAGACCAAAAGAAAAAGGAAGTTGCGGCATTATATGAAACGTATACTCCATTAAAAGAAAGTAGAAAGAGACATTCACTTGTAGAAGCATTACAGCAGTTTACTGTCATTGCAGAAGTAAAGCGAGCATCACCATCAAAAGGAGATATTAATTTACACGTTGATGTACGAAAACAAGTGAAAACATATGAAGAATGCGGCGCAGGAGCAGTATCTGTTTTAACAGACGGTCAATTTTTTAAAGGATCGTTTCATGATTTACAAACGGCAAGAGAAGAAAGTAACATTCCGCTTTTATGCAAAGATTTTATAATCGATAAGATTCAAATTGATAGGGCGTATGAAGCTGGGGCAGATATTATTTTATTAATTGTAGCCGCGTTAACGAAAGAGAAGTTACAAGAGCTGTATAACTACGTACTAGAAAAAGGATTAGAAGCAATTGTTGAAGTTCATGATGAACAGGAATTAGAAATTGCAATTCAATTAAATCCGCACGTTATCGGTATTAACAACCGTAATTTAAAAACATTTGAAGTAGATTTAAGACAAACAGAAAAGCTTGGAAAACGACTAAATGAGGAGAAATTACTTTGGATTAGTGAAAGCGGCATTCATTCAAAAGAAGATATTATTCGCGTCAAACGAGCCGGAGCAAAAGGTGTATTAGTTGGAGAAGCGCTTATGACATCATCTTCTATTCGTACCTTTTTTGAAGATTGTAAGGTGAACGTATGAAAGTGAAAATTTGCGGCATCACTGATGTTGAAACGGCAAAACGTGCTTGCGAATACGGAGCTGATGCACTCGGATTTGTTTTTGCGGAAAGTAAGCGGAAAATCACTCCATGGCTAGCGAAAGAAATTATTCAGGAGCTTCCAGCAAACGTGTTAAAGGTCGGTGTTTTTGTAAATGAATCAGTAGAAGTGATCCAGAAAATTGCAGATGAATGCGGGTTAACGCATGTGCAACTACATGGGGATGAAGATAATCATCACATTAGAAGATTGAATATTACGTCTATAAAATCACTCGGAGTAACTTCGGAGAGTGACATGAAAGATGCTCAAACATATGAAACGGATTATATATTGTTTGATAGCCCGAAAGAAAAGTTTCACGGAGGAAATGGAAAGGCATTTTCATGGGAACTACTTGTGCATATGCCAAAAGAGTTGCGAGAGAAAACGATATTAGCTGGTGGATTAAACGAACTTAATATAGAAGAAGCGATTCGAACTGTTCAGCCATATATGGTCGATGTAAGTAGCGGGGTGGAGACAGAAGGAAAGAAAGATGTAGAGAAAATAAAACAATTCATTAAAAAAGCGAAGGAGTGTTCCAAATGAATTACGCATATCCAGATGAAAAAGGTCACTACGGTATATACGGAGGACGATACGTTCCAGAAACGTTAATGCAATCTGTATTAGAACTAGAAGAAGCATATAAAGAAGCGATGCAAGATGAAGCGTTTCAAAAGGAATTAAATCATTATTTAAAAACGTACGTTGGAAGAGAAACACCGCTTTATTTCGCTGACAATATGACGAAGTATTGCGGCGGTGCAAAGATTTATTTAAAACGTGAAGATTTGAACCATACAGGAGCTCATAAAATTAACAATACAATCGGTCAGGCACTTCTTGCAGTACGAATGGGTAAGAAAAAAGTTGTCGCTGAAACAGGAGCAGGACAACACGGAGTGGCAACCGCTACTGTATGTGCCCTACTCGGATTAGAATGCGTCATCTTTATGGGAGAAGAAGATGTGAGACGTCAAAAATTAAATGTGTTCCGAATGGAATTACTCGGAGCGAAAGTAGAAAGTGTAGCGGCAGGTAGCGGCACATTAAAAGATGCAGTGAACGAAGCGCTTCGCTACTGGGTTTCACACGTGCACGATACGCACTACATTATGGGATCAGTTCTTGGACCACATCCATTCCCGCAAATTGTTCGTGATTTTCAAAGTGTAATTGGGAAAGAAACGAAAAAACAATATGAAGCGTTAGAAGGGAAATTACCAGAAGCAGTCGTTGCTTGTATTGGTGGTGGTAGTAATGCGATGGGTATGTTTTATCCGTTCGTACACGATGAAGAAGTCGCTCTTTACGGCGTAGAAGCAGCTGGAAAAGGCATTCATACAGAAAAGCACGCAGCTACTTTAACGAAAGGAAGCGTTGGCGTTTTACACGGATCAATGATGTATCTTCTGCAAAATGAAGAAGGACAAATTCAAGAAGCTCATTCTATTTCAGCAGGGCTAGATTATCCAGGTGTTGGACCAGAACATAGCTTGCTAAAAGATATTGGCCGCGTTGCTTATCATTCCATTACAGACGAAGAGGCGTTAGAAGCATTTCAATTGTTAACGAAAAAAGAGGGGATTATTCCGGCGTTAGAAAGCTCACATGCTGTCGCATATGCTTTAAAACTAGCACCTCAAATGAAGAAAGACGAAGGGCTTGTCATTTGCTTATCTGGCCGCGGGGATAAAGATGTAGAGAGTATAAAACGTTATATGGAAGAGGTGTAAAAAATGGGAGTAGAAAAAATTAAAGCAGCGTTTGAAAATGGTAAGAAAGCATTTATTCCGTACGTAATGGGCGGAGATGGTGGCCTTGAAAAATTAAAAAAAAGAATTCGTTTTTTAGACGAAGCAGGAGCAAGCATCGTTGAAATCGGCATTCCGTTTTCAGATCCAGTCGCAGATGGTCCAACGATTCAAAGAGCAGGGAAACGAGCACTAGATAGCGGTGTAACAGTAAAAGGCATTTTTCAAGCATTAATAGAGGTAAGGAAAGAAGTGCAAATTCCGTTTGTACTCATGACATATTTAAATCCAGTACTCGCATTCGGAAAAGAACGATTCATCAAAAACTGTATAGAAGCAGGTGTAGACGGCATCATCGTTCCAGACTTACCATATGAAGAACAAAATATTATTGCTCCGTTACTTCGAGAGGCAAACATTGCGCTAATTCCGCTCGTTACCGTAACGAGCCCAATTGAGCGAATCGAAAAAATTACGAGTGAATCAGAAGGATTCGTCTACGCCGTTACAGTAGCAGGCGTAACAGGAGTACGTCAAAACTTTAAAGATGAGATTCATAGTTACTTAGAAAAAGTAAAATCACATACACATTTACCGGTAGTGGCAGGGTTCGGTATTTCAACAAAGGAACATGTAGAAGAAATGATTACAATATGTGACGGAGTTGTCGTTGGAAGTAAAGTTATTGAGCTGTTAGAAAATGAAAAAAGAGAAGAAATATGTGAATTAATACAGGCAGTAAAACAAAAAGAAGAGGCATAAGTCTCTTCTTTTTGTTTTACGTAATAAATGTTAAAATATACAGAAAATACATATATTTTAAAGGGTGAGAAAGCATGCTAAGACGTAAACTACTATATCTTCTTTTAACTGTACCACTATACGCTTGGCTCATTAGCATGACGAAAATAGAGTTGATGGCTCTATTTTTAGGATATGTATTCATCTTTTCCAACTTAAATCGCATTCAAGAGCAATCTATTTTAGAAATATGTATATTTTCGCTTAGTATAGAACTATTTAGTATCGTTTCGATTGTATTATTAAATGAATTATTTCGCTGGATCTATTCATTTGAATTAATGAAATTTGGAAATGTTGTATTGCAAGTCATATGTGCTTATATTGTGTTTGTTGTGTTAGACAAAATAATCAGGCAGCAGAACGTTTTTCAGGATAATAGAAAATGGGAGTGAAAAGGAGTCAGTTGGCTCCTTTTTTGAATCTGTTGTAAAAACAATTGAAAATTATGACATCTGTTATATAATAGTTAAAAATTGTATTTTTAATGAAAAGAGATGATAATATGGCCATATTGTTGGCACTTATCCCAATTATGATGATTTTCATTTGTTTATTTTTATTTAAACAAACGTCATTACGATCCTCTTTAATTGCTTACGTTGTGTCTGTTGGAATCGTTTTACTCTCGCCAACGTTTCAACTAGGGATAAGTGAAACTGTGCACGCAACGATTAAAGGTTCGTTAATTTGTTTTATTGTCGGGTACGTTTTGTTTTTCGGTATTTTTTTATTTCACCTCATGAACAAAATGGGGTACATCGATCAAGTAGCACGTTTTCTAGAAGAAGTGACGCACGATCGTTTATTACAAATGCTGCTGATGTGTTTTGGTATTTGTCCGCTAATTGAATCAGTAAGTGGATTCGGAATTGGCTTCATGGTTGCAGCACCTATCTTTCTTTCATTAGGCTATAAACCGTTTCAAGCTGTACTACTTTCATTTATTGGCCTACTCGCTAGTTCATGGGGGGCCATGGCAACTGGTACGATTATCGGTTCGCAGCTTATAAACATGCCGCTTACAACACTCGGTACAAATACAGCACTACTAAGCATCCCGATGTTTGCCTACTTCGTCATTCTTTCTTTACACGTTGTTGGTGGGTGGCAGGCGGTGATTGAAAAGTGGAAGGAGGGATCCGGTTTCTTTTTATTATTCTCTCTCGGAATCTATCTTTCTAACGCATACGTAAGTGTTGAACTAGCAGGTATATTAAGTTCTATCGTTACAATTACATTTGGCTTTCTTATCATTAAATTAAAAGGGAAAAATGAACAAATTCTAATGACAGAACATGCTGCGGCAACGGAAAGAGAAGTATCTATTATAAAAATTATTAGCCCTTATATATTCTTAACTGTTTGTATATTGCTTTCTCGCCTCGTACCAGCATTACATGATTTGTTCAGATCATATGCAGTCCTTGATTTAAAATCATACTCTTACAAGCTAGAAATGCTATATTCACCAGGATTTTGGCTCGGTATGACTTGTTTATTTACAATTATTTTCTTCCGCATTCCATCTCATATTATGAAACAATCACTCTCGCAAACGATAAAACAATGGATTCCGTTTGCAATTACGACAACAATGTTTATCGCCATTTCAGAACTAATGGGTGCATCTGGCATGCATTCATTACTGGCAAAAACAGCTGGTGAAACATTTGGAACGTTTTTCGTTTTTATTGCTCCGTTTATCGGAGCAATAGGTGGATTCTTAACAGGTAGTAACGCAGGATCAAATGCAATGTTTATAAAACTACAAATGCAAACTGCGCAAAACGTAGCACTCCCGTGGCAATACGTCACAACGCTTCAAAACACCGCATCATCAGTAGCGACAATCGCTTGCCCGTCACGGATTACACTAGGTGCTTACTTATGTAATATCCCTTACCGTGAAAATGAACTATTAAAGAAGACGACGTTAATGATCTTTGGTGCGGTGTTGCTTGTGGTGGTAGAGGTTATTTTTTGGTACGTATTGAGAAAGTAAAAAATCCTCCTAGCAAAGGAGGATTTTCTTTTTATATGGATAATGCCTTAAGTATGTAAAGCTTCTACTAAATGAATAGGAGATGAAATGTATGCCCCTAAAAAACTACGGTGTGTTAAAAGGTACAGTTATACAATCAAAGATTGGAAAAGGGAAAACACCTCATTATCAAGTTCATTTACAAGGCGAAGCAGAAGTAGATTATCGTATTGCAATTAACGTAAAATCGCAAAGTTATCCGTCAGAAGTTTTATATTTTGCGAGTGATAATATCAGGTCAGAGGCGATTCATATTTTACCGACATTACCATTCGGTTTTACAGAAATAAAAAACAATGAACCGAAAGTAGCGTTAGACTATGTAAGAGGTAATGTATTTGATTCGAAGCAAATGATTCCTTTACCTGCTGAAAAAGCAGGAGTTGATAATGATTTAAATGAAAAAATAGAACGTTATATAAAACGGGCGATAGAAGAAAAAGCAATTATTTACGCGTTCGGTGAAAGATGGGGACCAGAAGAAAATACACCTGATTCTTACTTTCATTTTGAACCAGGAAACGGTATACACGATATTCATATGAATCAAGGAAATGTAGAGAAATGGAAAGGTGATAATGGTATATGGCAAGACGGAGGCATACTCATTCACTTCGAAAAGGAAGAAGAATGGATTGGTATCTTTCTTGCCTTTCAATCACAGTCGTGGTGTACCGATGAGGATGGACATGCTCGCGTTCCCGTTGAGCATTGTGATTATAAGAACAATAAGTGATGAGAAGAGCTAGTTCGTAATGAACTAGCTCTTCTCATTGTAAACAACATAAATGGTATATAGTGGTGTGATTATGTATGCAATATTAAAAATCGTGATAGAGTTATTGATTTTTATTCGTATTAGAAAGTAGGTATCCATTAGCAGTACAAGGAGGTCTAGCTTTGAAGATAACGGAAGAAAATGTTGTGCAACAAATAAAAAAACGTAATGAGAAAAGCATTACGTTTATTATTCAAACATACGGCAGTTTACTCAGCGTCATCATTAAAAGATATGTACAGAGTAATCAGCAAGATTATGAAGAATGTTTAGATGATGTATTACTAGCTATCTGGTTTCATATCGACTCATTCGATCCAAGTAAAAATACGTTTAAACAATGGATAGCAGCCATTGCTAAATATCGAGCAATTGATTATCAGCGGAAAAATGCGAGAAATCGGCAACAAACTGTCTGTACGGAGATTAATGATCGTCTGTATCAAGAACAAAGAAGACAAAACGATTTCTTAGACGTACAAGAATTGCTCAGTGAACTGTCAGCAACGGAGCGGAACATTTTTGAAAAGTATTATTTAGAAGGTGTACCGTCTCGTGAAATTGCATCCCACCTTAATGTGAAAGAGTCATGGATTCATAACAAACTGTCACGTGGAAGAAAAAAGCTCAAACAGATTTTTATTTTTAAAAATGGAGTGTGAGGGCATGTCTATTTATAACGAGTTAAATGATATTCAGCTGGACATCACAGAGTTTGAAGAGATTCCCTTAACCAAATTAGAGGAAAAACATTGGGAAAAACGTGTGAAAAATAAGCTCCGGAAAAACAAACAGTCAAAAAAATGGTTCGGAGTTGCAGCAGCTTGCATGTTAATGGTCAGTATTACAGCCCCACTTGGACAATCTTCTTTAGCAAATACTCCATTTATTGCGGGATTGATTGAAAAATATCTTGATGAACAGCAAACGCGTGACTATTCTCCCTATAAAACAGCTATTGGAAAAACTGCTGAAAATAAATACGGTAAACTGACTTTAAACGAGGTAATAGTTGATGATAATAAACTACTCATCAGTTCAACATTTGAGCCAGCGAAGGGTGTGGAATTTGATTATCAAACATATTTAATCCCACAGGTACGAATAAATGGCCGTGATTTTTCTAGTATAAAGGATGCACAATCAATTGAAGTAAATGATTCTATGTATACAATCTACGGTGGTGTCGAGTTAAGTGAAATGCCACAAACTGACGAACTTCAAATCGAAATTACTTATAATACATTCAACAGGGATACTGTAATTGAGCAACCATGGATATTTGATATTGAAGTATCGCAAGCTCAGTTGATGAAAGAGAAGCAGACGTTTGATTTAAATGAAACAATTGTTTTATCCGATGGCAATAAAGTAAATGTTAAAAAAGTAGTTTCAACGCCGATTTCTACAACAATTTATTATGATGTAACGCAAAGTACAAATGAAGATATTTATTTTAAAATTGAATCAGAATCTGGAAAAACATATATATGTAAAGAGGCATTTGCATCGAATAAAGAAGGAGACATTTCTTTTAGTAGATTCGATGGAATTAATGTATCGGTAGGAAAATATTCATTTGTACCGTATTCGGGGAAAGAAAACGAAGTAATTGGGCCATCTATTCCAATTCAATAACTTATTAAATCGGATAAATAGTCATCTGAAAATAGAGGAGGGCGTTCAAAACGAACGCCCTCCTCTTATTTTATAAAACCCAAAACTAACAAGTGTAGAAATACAAGAGAACAGCAGTGCGACACTAGAAAATGCAACAAGGTACATATTATACTTCATCACTTTTCCAATGAGCTGGTTACTGTCGTACTGAAATAGTCCTGCGATTATGTTGAATAAAAATAATACGATAAACATGACGATCACACCGTCTATTGATCCTTTAATATCTGGTTTACTTAAAGCGATATGGGCAGAAATACAAATGGCGATAAATAAAAATAGCCAAAAGGAAGGATTCAATAAATTGCTTATTGTAAATAAACTTTTCAATAATACGAACGTTGACAAGAGCATATTTTGAACCATTTCTATATTAATAGAAGTAGAAGCAATTGTTTTTTCGAGAGTTGTATTAAATAAGAAATATGAATTTGGTACGAAATAGCGCATTAAAAGGATTAGTGCAGTAATACCGGAAATAATAGGACCGATTCCAATAAAGAAGTTCCCAATTCGTTGATATACACTTTTTTGATTATATTGATGTTGTACGTATCCTAAAGCACCTTGACTTGTATCCGTTGGGAAAAACTGCGTCGCTACAATTTTATGACGAAATAGTACACACATAATGGCATGTCCAAGTTCGTGAATCGGAACACCAATCCACGCCGTTAAAAGAAATCCTTTTCTTCCGAAAGCTCTCGACCAATACATGCGTGTGAGAGATTCTAAATAACCTAATAGAAATCCGATTACAATGATAACGCCAATTAAAGAAAATAATTGGATTACGCTTGTAAGGAGTATTTGAAAAATTGAGTTTACCAATTCCATTGCCTGTCATCCAATCTGTTAAAAACGTTATTTGTTCTGTTTCATAATAGCATTATTTTTCAAGGTTGCTAGCACATATATTTTTTTGAAAGAAGGATTTCAGAATCTTTTTCTTGTAGTCATGTTTTATGTACAAAGTCATATATTGAATTTGTAACACCCTATAAGGTATATGCTCAAGGAGGGAATGAGAGAATGAAATGTCCGGCGTGTCAGACGGAAAATGCAGCAGAGGCAAAGTTTTGCGGGAATTGTGGACATTCGTTGACGGGGGAAGTAGTAGCAAGTGGTGCACAGGAAGAAGATGAGCAACAAGCACGCGTAGCACCAGCAAAGGAAACTCGACCAAATGAAACGGTAGAGCAAGCGAAGCGGTTTGCAAGTGGGTATTTTCAGTTCTTTAAAAATGCTGTTAAATCACCATCGGCCGTTATGAAAAGTGGAAATATTGAAGTGCGAAATGGAATTACAAGTCTTGTACTTATTTGTTTTTTAGGAGCGTGTATTTTTTATAGAATAATGAGCACGGCGGCGAATGTTACAAGAACGTTTGCGCCAGATTTATCTACGCCTTCGTTCTTTGGAGAGTCTATAAAGGTCTTTTTATTTTTATTAATTTTAACTTTATTTGTCGGATTTATTATTTTTGTAAGTGGAAAGATGATGAAATCATCTTTTTCGTTTCTTGAAGTATTCGGTATATGGGGAACGATAGTGACGCCAGCTATTGCGATATTAGTTCTTTCTTTTCTTTTTAGCTTTTTATTAATCTTCTTTTTACCAATATTATTAGGAGTGGCTACAACTTATATGGGGATTAGTGTCATTGTAGCTATAGTAAAACTAGATAATGGTGGATTAGATCTTATTTATACGCTTCTAATAGCAAATGTTTTAAACGGAATTGCAACGTTTATTGTGTTTTGGTCTTATATTCAAACGATAATTCAAACCTTTACTCAGGGATTAACTGGCTTCTAAAGAAAAGGTGGTTGAATGGATGAATGGATGCACAAAGTGTGGGACTCAGTTTGAAGACGGTGTACAATTTTGTCAAAACTGCGGTCAGAAGAGGGAAAACCTTGTAGTAAAGAAGAAAATGAGCAGCGGTACAAAAGTTGGCATTACACTTTTAACATTACTTGCTGTAGTGATTGTTGGACTGTATTTGTATGGATTATCGTATTATAAGCAGGAGGCACAAGTAGATCGGATCATTACTATTTTACAAGAGAGGGACGGGGAGAGATTAGCCGAGATTATCACAGCAAATGATCCGTCAGTTATTGTAACTGGAGAGAGTGTAAACCCTCTATTTTCATATATAAAAGAAAATCCATCTTACGTAAATGAATTGAAAGAACAGTTGAGGATAGGTGAAAAACAAGAGAATGGAATTGAAAGAGCAGACTTTTCATTAACGAAAGACGGAAAGTATTTCTTTATCTTTGATCGGTATAAATTGAAAGCGAAGACGTATTATACGACGCTGCTTACAAATGAAAAAGGTACATCTTTAAAAATGAACGGAAAAGAAATTGATAAAACAGATGACAAAAAGTTTGAGAAGCAATATGGGCCGTTTCTTCCAGGGGCTCAAATGTTTCAAGCAGAATATAAAAATGACTATGTAAAACTATTACGTGAAGAAAAGGTTGTACTTATGAAACAAAGTCAAAATAACGTAACGATAGATTTAACGTTGCAAGGGCAATATATTACAGTTCAAACGAACGCGCCCGGTGCGACATTGTACGTGAATCAAAAGCCAGTTACAGCGCTAACTGGAGAAGAAATTACGTGGGGACCGGTAGCAACTGATGGAAGTGCGACGATTTATTTAGAACGAAATGGAGAAAATGGAAGGGAAATGACGAAGGTAGAAACGGTAACGGCACTTCCGTCTTATAATCTTCCATTCCAAAAGAAAAGTACAGAAAAAACAGTAGTTTACAACGTTACTCCGCCGCCTACAACTCGGTATGTATATAATGGTTTCATCTTCCCTGATAGTGATATTCGAAAACTAACGAGTGCAGACTTAGCGTATTTATCGAAAGAACAATTGAAAATTGCGAGAAATGAAATATATGCAAGGCATGGACATATGTTTCAAACGAAAGATATGCAATCGTACTTTTCAAAACAGTCTTGGTATAGAGAAAATCCGTATTTTACAGGAAAGCTAACGGATATTGAAACTTATAATGTTGAATTGATCAAATCAAGAGAGTAAATAACATGAAAAAGGTACAGTTTTATACTGTACCTTTTTCATCAGAGTGTTGGGAAACCCTTTAGGGTTCCCAACACTCTGATATCTTTTTTGATTTTAATGAAAGCAAACAACATGAAATAATAGAATTTAGAAAAATAGCCCTCCACTAA
>NZ_JBQAEO010000024.1:0-58350 GCF_051915365.1 Bacillus cereus group sp. MYBK79-1
TTTGTCTAGCATCTAAAAATAAAAATTGACGTTTCACGTTGTTTGTTTCGTTCAGTTTTCAAAGAACTACTTGGTCGCTCATTTGCGACTTCCTTATGTTAACATCTTCGTGTTTCGATGTCAACTAAGTTTTTCAATTTCTTTTTTGTCGTTTTCTGCGTTTCTGCATCAGCGACGGTTATTAATTTATCATATAATAACTATTAACGTCAACACTTTTTAATAAAAAGTTCTTTTTCTTACATAACGAATACATTCCTCTGCATTAGCGACTCTTCGAAACAAACAAAAAATGATTTTATATCTCTCTTCCATCGCTTTTTTTACAACGTTATGAATACGTTCATCTTCAAAATCAAATAAAAGTTCTTCTAACTCTCTCTTCAATATGTATTCCATTTCTTTTTTCTCTTCTTTCGTTAACATAAATCCAAGCAACTCATCACCTCAATCATTTCTTACAGAGCAATTAACGTTCCACTCATTTTATTCTATCATCCATTATATCCACTACTTACGATATTAATCCCTTGTTCTCTTTTTTATATTTACAGCATATATGTAACTGAAAAGGATTGGACAAAGGGGCGTAATATTATGTTTTTCTTTTTTATTACGAGTAAAAGAAACTTTAAACACATTAGCTTAATAGTGATACTTTCCTTATTTACAGCATGGCTACTCTTTTTGAAAACATATTCACACGAGTCTGCTTTTTCAACTGCTACAGGACCTAAAGTCATTTACAAAGGCGACACCTCTAAAAAACAAGTTGCATTCACGTTTGATATTAGTTGGGGAGACAAAAAAGCAATTCCAATCCTTGATACACTTAAAGAAAGAGATATTAAGAATGCTACTTTCTTCCTTTCTGCTGCATGGGCAGAAAGACACCCTGATGTTGTTGAACGCATCATAAAAGATGGACATGAAATCGGTAGTATGGGGTACAATTACACGTCCTACACTTCTCTAGAGACAAATGAAATACGAAGAGATCTTTTGCGAGCACAAGATGTGTTTACAAAACTCGGTGTGAAACAAATCAAACTATTACGTCCACCTAGTGGAGACTTTAACAAAGCAACACTTAAAATAGCAGAATCACTCGGATACACTGTCGTTCATTGGAGTAATAACTCAAACGACTGGAAAAACCCTGGCGTAAACAATATCGTTTCCACCGTCTCTAATAATTTAAAAGGTGGAGATATCGTCTTATTACATGCATCCGATTCTGCCCTTCAAACAAATAAAGCTTTACCACTGCTTCTGCAAAAATTAAAGAGTGACGGCTATGAGCAAATATACGTATCACAACTTATTTCCAACACAAGTACGAAAAGTGAAGACGTACAATAATTCTTCACACATAAAAAGCTCTACTACCTTTCATTCAGGTAATAGAGCTTTTCCATTCATACAACTACCCTGCGTAAAACCTCTCTTAATTAGGCCGACTTACTCGTCTTTCCAATTAAACGATGTAATATAAGTAACTGATATGCATTACATAATAAAAGTGGTATCACCATTAAATATAACCAATCTGTATCGTTAATCCGAAGAGCTGGTACCCACTCAAGAATTGTTACAACAACCATAAAGAACAAAGCAGGCACGAATGCCTTTTTGTTCGTTTCTTTACTTTTTATATAAGCAACAATGGCCCCAAATACAAATAATACACCAGCAACAAGTATGTTATTCCCTAGTGAAACTTCCCCGTTTGCAATCAATACAGATCTTAAATACACGAAATCAAATAAAACGAATGCAATAAAAAAGAGCTGAACTGTATTCCATAAAGAAGGTGACCGGAACATCCCTAGTCCAAAACGATGGATTGTTAAATAGGCAAAGAACCCCATTTGACTTATAACACTAAAAATAAATCCTACACCCATCAACCAGAAGGAAACTGCTAAAATCTCCTTTACGTCGAAATTTTGAAAAAATTTAACGTACTTGTCCCACTCTAAAACAAACCCAATAATGACCGTACTAATCCCACCAAGAAACAACGTCGTAAAAAATAGTCGTACCCACTTGCGGCTATTCACAACACATCCCCCATTATCCTTATATTTCTAATCAAATTGTATCAATGACAATTTCAAAAAGCTAGCCATGTTCATGTATAAATTCCTTAAAGATATTTATATTAAAAAGAGAGAACTGTGCTGAAAGGAGTTCCAACTTATGAAACGGATTCTGCTCGTTTTGACTTCTTCTTTTCTATTTTTTGTACTTGTAGCATGTGCACAAGAAAAAGAAGCAAAGTCTGAACTTGATTATGATCAAACGAAGAAAATGATTGTTGATATTTTAAAAACCGATCAAGGTAAGAAAGCCATCCAAGATGTGTTAACTGATGAAAAGATGAAACAAGCACTCATACTAGATGAAACAGTAGTAAAGAAAACGATTGAAGATGCATTGGTATCCGACAAAGGGCAACAATTCTGGGAGAAGCTCTTTAAAGACCCTGAGTTCTCATCGAAATTCGCTAAAAGTATGGGGAAAGAACAAACAACCTTAATGAAAACATTACTAAAAGACCCTGAATATCAAGCAGGCGTTATAGAAATTATGAAAAACCCTGAAGTAGAAAAAATGATGTTACAAACAATGAAGAGCAAAGAATACCGCCAATATTTACAACAAGTACTAACAGAAACTGCTGAAAGCCCACTCTTCCAAGCTAAGATGATTGATATTATTAGTAAAGGTGTACAAAAGGCCGAAAAAGGTGGATCTGATAAAAAAGAAGCAGGCGGTGAAAGTGGTTCCCAAGACAGTAAAAAGGAGCAGCAGTAAAAATAATAATTATAATAATGAGCGGACAATATATGTATCGTCCACTCATTATTATTTTATTTTTGCGCGACAGCTATTTTATCAATTACTGTCTCAGCTATCGTACGATAAATAAGACCCGTCGTATGTGTATCTTCATATACTGACGGTGCAAAGTCTTCCTTATTCCAATCAGGTTGTTGAAGCGGGATTCGGCCAAGTACTTCTGTTTGAAGTTCTGTAGCTAATTTATCTCCTCCACCTCTTCCAAACACATATTCTTTTTCACCAGTTGTTTTACTTTCAAAATACGCCATATTTTCAACAACACCAAGAATACTATGTTCTGTACGTAAAGCCATAGCTCCAGCACGCGCTGCTACAAATGCCGCTGTTGGATGCGGCGTTGTTACAATAATCTCTTTACAAGCCGGCAACATCGAATGTAAGTCTAGCGCAACATCCCCTGTACCAGGTGGTAAATCTAAAACTAAATAGTCTAAATCTCCCCACTCTACTTCTGTAAAGAAATGATTTAACATTTTTCCAAGCATAGGTCCTCTCCAAATAACCGGTGCGTTATCCTCTACAAAGAATCCCATTGAGATTACCTTTACACCTAGACGTTCCACTGGGATAATTCTATCTCCTCTTACAACAGGACGTTTTTCTATTCCCATCATATCCGGTACACTAAAACCATAAATATCGGCATCAATGATACCAACCTTTTTCCCTAGACGAGCTAAAGCAATAGCAAGGTTAACAGAAACTGTTGATTTTCCTACTCCACCTTTTCCACTCGCCACTGCTAAAAATGTCGTTTTTGAATTTGGTGACAATAAAGATTCAGTTTGCTCTTCTTCTTGTTCCGGTACAAACTGAGCTAATTCCTCTTCTGTAAATTCTGCAAAGCGAAGCCCTACTGTTGCTGCTCCTAGTTCTTTTACTAGCTTTACAATTCCAGATTGCAATTGCATTTGTTCCGCTGTACCAGTTTTTACGATTGCAATTTTAACACTTACATGTTCCTTCTCAGGCTTGACTGTTACCTCTTTAATTGCCCCTGTTTCTTTTAACGTTTTATGTAAAAATGGATCTACAATCCCTTCTAACGCTTCCACTACTCGCTCTTTCGTTACCATAATTAGCCCAGCCCCCTGTATGAAAAATAACGTAATGTTAATTAAATGTATCTCTCTTTATTTTTAAATAAATGCGTTTACATTTCCAGTATAACATATTTTCGGAAAACTTCGTTAACGAGAGGAACTCAAAAAATCCTCCTTATTCTGGAGGATTTCCTTTTTCCGTGAAATAACGTAATATACCACGATATACTGCAGCCGCTACCTTTTGCTGATATTTCTCCGAATTTAACATATACCTTTCGTTTACATTCGATAAAAAGCCAGCTTCAATTAAAGCACCTGGAGTTTTCGCATACTTTAATAAATACACATGAGAAATTGTTTTAGCAGAACGATTCGTATTCTCTAAACTCGTTCTCAATTCAGCTTGTATAAATTTCGCAGCACGTTCATTTTCAATTGAAGAACGGTAATAGAACGTTTGTGCGCCTTTTGATCCACTACTAGTTAAAGCATTTAAATGAATACTCGCAAAAAAGTCTACATCAGGTTTATTAATAATCTCTACACGCTTTTTTAAATCCTCTGCTTTACGTCTACTATATGATTTTGTATCTTTCTTCGCTAAATCATAATCTCCCTCACGTGTTAAAATAACTAGTGCACCTTGTTCTTGTAAATAATCTTGTACCTTCTTTGTAATCTCAAGCGTAATATCTTTTTCTATAATATCTTTTCCACCAACAGCCCCTCCGTCTGGTCCACCATGCCCAGCATCTAATACAATCACCTTCCCTGATAAGGGTAAATTCCAAGCTCGCCACGATTTTGTAATTTGAAATTCTTGTTTGACTAAAAAAAACAAAACAACCGCAGCGAGTGCAAAAGAGATAATTCGAATTCTCTTCATACCTTTCCTCCTCCAGCTAGTCCCTCTAATTACTTATATGGGACAAGAGGAAAGTTTATGCTTGTCTTAATGAAGCTTTAATCGATATCTTCTTTCACCTTTTTCATATCCTTCCTGCCACCATAAGCCAATAAACTGCTGACAAGATTCAAAAAGTAATTCCTCATCTTGTAACTTAATTTCCCTCATAGTCATGCTCGTTAAAAATTGAAATAGTGTTTCCGTTAATTGTTGCTCTTCTTCTAAGGCTCTATATTTCACATCAAAGAATGATTCACCATAATAACCAAACTTACTGTATCTCGCTCCTAATAAATACGATTCTATCCCTAATTCAATACAGTAATCTTCATACTGACGATGAAGTTCCTGCATCTGAAAGGCATCTCTAATATTTGAACGTAATGTTTTTAATGATAATTCTCGCAGCATCTTCCGTTCATATTTCAGCTGCTTTTCTTTTTGTTTTTCTTGTAAGCTGACAATGACATTCATAGTACTTATAAACCTCCCTAATACGTATTAGTCTAAACTTCTAAAGAAGAAGCATACGCGAGAGGATAGCACTAAAATATTCCAAACTACAAAAATTCCAAAAGAGGAATGAAACATAAAAAAACCCCAACCAAAATGGTTGGGGTTTGTAGTTCGCAAAAATTAACGTTTTGAGAACTGAGGTGCACGACGTGCGCCTTTAAGACCGTATTTTTTACGCTCTTTCATACGTGCGTCACGAGTTAATAGACCTGCACGTTTTAGTGTTAGACGGTATTCTGGATCAGCTTTTAATAAAGCGCGAGAAATACCGTGACGAATAGCACCAGCTTGACCAGTGTATCCACCACCATTTACGTTTACAAGTACATCGTAGTTACCTAAAGTTTCTGTTGCAACTAGAGGTTGTTTCACTACTTCACGTAATGCAGCAAATGGGATATAGTTTTCAAAATCACGACCGTTAATGATAACGCGTCCTTCGCCTGGAACTAGGCGTACGCGCGCTACTGAACTCTTACGACGTCCAGTGCCATAGTATTGAACCTGTGCCAAAGTAAGCCCTCCTTTAATTAATTATCCGCGAAGTTCGTAAACTTCTGGTTTTTGTGCTTGGTGTGGATGCTCTGCTCCAGCATACACGTTTAGTTTCTTAGAAACTTGACGGCCTAAGCGTCCTTTTGGAAGCATGCCTTTAATTGCAAGCTCTAACATTTGTACAGGGTAGTTTGTACGCATTTCTAGAGCTGTTCTTTGTTTAAGTCCACCTGGGTGGTTAGTGTGACGGTAGTAAATTTTATCGTTTAATTTATTACCTGTTAAATGAATTTTCTCAGCGTTAATAATAATTACATGATCACCCGTGTCAACGTGTGGTGTAAATGTAGGTTTGTTTTTACCGCGTAAAATAGATGCTACTTCAGTAGATAGGCGACCTAAAGTTTGACCTTCAGCATCAACCACATACCATTTACGCTCAACTTCGTTAGCTTTTGCCATAAAAGTCGTACGCATGTGTTTCCCTCCTCGTTATCTTTTCCATAGAAAAAATCTATTGTTTATCTTAAACACGATTTCCTTCCGGGGCTAATCGTGGTTTTAGAAACAATACCATATGTTATGATATACTTTTGAGTTTCTAATGTCAAGCAAATGTTACACCAGGATTAGTTGTTATAGTTTACCTGCCATAAGTAAAGACCATGACCTGGAGCCATCTTTCCAGCAAACTGACGATTTTGCTTCGCTAGAATCTCTGGAATGCTATCCGGATCAAGCTTTCCTTGCCCTACGCTAAGTAACGTACCAACAATAATTCTGACCATATTATATAAAAATCCATTACCTACAAAACGAAAAATTAATTCATCATCTTGCTCAATTAGCTCAATTTCATAAATTGTTCTCACTTTATCTTTTTTGTCAGTTTTTGCCGAACAAAAAGAAGTGAAATCATGCGTTCCGATAAAATAAGGGATCGCTTTGCTTATAGAGTTTATTTCGAGTGGATATGGATATTGATATACGTAATTTCTACGGAATACATCCGCAGTCTTTGATAATAATACACGATAACGATATTCTTTTCTCTCGACACCGTAACGCGCATGAAATTCTTCTGTTTTTTTCTCTACCTGTCTGATAACAATATCATCTGGCAACATTGTGTTTAATGCGTTACTCCATTGCCACTCTTCAAGAGACAACGGTGTATCAAAGTGTATGACTTGTCCTTTGGCGTGAACGGTAGAATCCGTTCTGCCCGATGCCTGAACACGAACAAGTTCTCCTTTATGCAATTTCTGCAAAGCTTTCTCAATCTCTTGTTGAACAGTACGATGCTGCGGCTGAATTTGATAACCACAAAAATGCATGCCATCATATGCAACCGTACATTTTATTCTATCCATTTCTCTATTCTCCATTACAATCGCACCCATGCCAAAATACAAGCTAAACAAAGTAAGCTTATAATCGTTACTGTATCGCTTGTCTTCCAGCGTAGTTGCCTAAATTTAGTACGTCCTTCGCCATTTTGATACCCACGTGCTTCCATAGCAATCGCTAAGTCCTCAGCACGCTTAAAAGCACTGATAAATAGAGGAACGAGTAGTGAGATAATAGCTTTCATCCTATCTTTTATCGGTCCTCCTGCGAAATCAATACCACGTGACGATTGTGCCTTCATTATTTTACTCGTTTCATCCATTAATGTTGGAATAAAACGAAGAGAGATTGACATCATTAATGCGATTTCATGAACAGGAACTTTTATACGCTTCAACGGCTTTAATAACGTCTCCAAACCATCTGTAATCTCAATAGGTGTCGTCGTTAACGTTAATAATGTCGTCATTAAAATAATAACGAAGAATCGTATAGAAATGTATATCCCTTGCTCTAATCCTTTTTCATGTATCGAAAACCAACCAAGCTGGAATAGTACTTCCCCTTCTTTATTTGTAAAAATATGCAGGAAAAATGTAAAAAGAAAAATCCATAGAATTGGTTTTAAGCCCGAAAGTACATAACGAATCGGCACTTTTGCAAAAAATAAAGCAATGAGTGCATATAAAAATAAAAATCCATATGAAATCGCATTATTTGCTAAGAAAACAACAAATACATATAAAAAGACAATCAGCAGCTTCGTACGTGGGTCAAGTCGATGAATAAGAGACTTCCCTGGAATATATCTTCCAATAATCAACTGCTGCATGATTCATGACCACCTTTTCGTAACACCTGCACAACTTCATGAGTAAGATCCTCTAAAGATAAGGTAGCCTTTGGGATTGAAATGCCAAACTTCTCTTCAATTGCACGTTTATACTTTAAAGACATAGGAAGATCCACGCCAATTTTCTCTAGTTCATCAGCATGTGAAAATACTTCCTCTGCACTTCCTTGCAAAAAGACCGTTCCTTTATGCATGACTACAATCTGCTCCGCATACTTAGCAGCATCCTCCATATTATGTGTTACTAGGATAACTGTAAGACCTTTTTCCTTATGCAGCTTATAAAACATCTCCATAAGTTCATTCTGCCCTTTTGGATCTAGTCCTGCTGTAGGTTCATCTAATACAAGCACTTCGGGTTCCATCGCCAATACACCCGCTATCGCAACACGCCTCATTTGCCCACCACTTAACTCAAACGGTGAACGTGTTAACAGTTCTGGCTCTAACCCTACAAGTTCAATTGCCTCTCTTGCCTTTTGCTTCGATTCTTCTACAGATACCCCAAAATTAGTAGGGCCGAAACAAATATCCTTCTCCACAGTCTCTTCAAACAACTGATGTTCTGGGAATTGAAAGACAACCCCTACCTTCTTACGTAGTGGCTTTAGCTTTTTTTCTTTCTTTCCTGCCGAAATGAAATGTTCACCAATTTGAACTGTGCCATTCGTCGGCTGCAATAAACCATTTAAATGTTGAATCATCGTCGACTTACCTGAACCAGTATGACCGATAATGGCATAATAGCCCCCACTTGGAAACGACACGTCTACATCATAAAGTGCGCGTCTTTCAAATGGAGTTTTATATTGATAACGATGTTCTACTTTTTGGAATGTAATCTCCAAAGTTCGTTCACCAAGCTTTCCATTGTAAGATGCGTATTTTGCAAGAGAATTTCATTTCTTTTTAATAATTCTGCTATTTTCACTGAAAAGGGTACATCTAATCCAATTTCTTGGAGCATATGAGAGGACTTGAAGATTTGCTTTGGAGTCCCTTCCTCTAATATTTCTCCCTTATTTAAAATAATTACACGGTCTGATTGTGCCGCTTCTTCTAAATCGTGCGTAATTGATAATACGGTAATACCTTTTTGATTAACAAGTTGTCTAACCGTTTCTACTACTTCACGTCTCCCTTGAGGATCCAGCATTGACGTTGCTTCATCTAATATCAAAATAGATGGCTGAAGTGCTAAAACGCCTGCTATTGCCACTCGCTGCTTTTGCCCACCAGATAACGAATGAGGTTCATCATTAAGAAAATCTTCCATACGGACAAGTTTGAGGGCCTGATCTAATCTTTCTACCATTTTCTCTCTTGGCATTCCGATATTCTCTAAGCCAAAGACAACGTCGTCTTGCACTGTCGTTCCAACAAATTGATTATCTGGATTTTGAAATACCATCCCAATTTGTTTTCGAACATCCCATACCGTTTCCTCAGATAAAACCATTGTATCATTTACTGTAATAGTCCCTGTTTCCGGCAAAAACAAACCATTCAATAATTTTGCAAGTGTAGACTTCCCTGAACCGTTTTGTCCAATAACAGATACCCATTCTCCCTCATACAAGGAAAATGAAACATCTTTTAATGCATAAGTGGCTGCCCCAGGATATTGAAATGATATATTTTCTGTCCGAAGTTTCTCTTTTTTCAATACAAGGCACCCTTTCCTTCGCCAAGTTAGCCTATTTTTATATTTAAAAAAAAGGGCCATGACCAGTTTCTTGAAAAGAACTGTCCTGCCCTTTTAATTATCATTATACTAACTCGATAATTACCATTGGTGCTGCGTCTCCGCGACGTGGACCAATTTTTGCAATACGAGTGTATCCGCCTTGGCGCTCAGCATAGCGTGGAGCTACATCAGCGAATAATTTTTGAAGTGCATCTTGACCAGTCTCAGCGTTAGCTACTTCATTGCGAATGAAAGCTGCTGCTTGACGACGAGCGTGAAGATCTCCGCGTTTACCTAAAGTGATCATTTTTTCCACTACAGAACGAAGTTCTTTTGCACGAGTTTCTGTCGTTTGGATGCGCTCGTTGATAATTAAATCAGTAGCTAAATCACGTAACATAGCTTTACGTTGCGCACTTGTACGGCCTAATTTTCTGTATGCCATTCGTAGTTCCCTCCTTTGTTGATGGGTTTAAATCCTCAGTCGTCTTTACGTAAACCTAAACCTAATTCCTCAAGTTTATGTTTAACTTCTTCTAAGGATTTACGTCCTAAGTTACGAACTTTCATCATATCTTCTTCTGTTTTGTTCGCAAGCTCTTGTACAGTATTAATTCCTGCACGTTTTAGGCAATTATAAGAACGAACAGAAAGATCTAGTTCCTCGATAGTCATCTCAAGAACTTTCTCTTTTTGATCTTCTTCCTTCTCGACCATAATCTCAGCATTTTGTGCTTCATCAGTTAAACCAACAAAGATATTTAAATGCTCAGTTAAGATTTTGGCACCTAAAGAGATAGCTTCTTTTGGCCCGATGCTTCCATCCGTCCATACATCAAGCGTAAGCTTATCATAATTAGCCACTTGTCCGACACGTGTCTTTTCCACTTGGTAAGTCACACGTGATACTGGAGTATAAATAGAATCAATAGGAATTACTCCTATTGGTTGATCTTCGCTTTTATTTGCATCAGCTGGCGTATACCCACGGCCACGCTTTGCAGTTAAACGCATGCGGAAATGCGCATTTTTTGCTAACGTTGCAATGTGTAAATCTGGATTTAAGATTTCTACATCACTATCATGAGTAATATCAGCAGCTGTGACAATACCTTCGCCCTGCACATCAATTTCCAACGTCTTCTCTTCTTCAGAGTAGATTTTAAGAGCTAACTTTTTCAAGTTTAAGATGATCGTCGTAACGTCTTCTACTACGCCCTCAACTGTTGAAAATTCATGTAATACGCCATCGATTTGGATAGCAGTAACAGCGGCACCAGGGAGTGAGGATAAAAGAATACGACGTAAGGAGTTACCCAAAGTAGTACCATATCCACGCTCAAGCGGTTCAATTACGAATTTACCATATTTAGCATCTTCGTTAAGTTCAACCGTTTCGATTTTCGGCTTTTCGATTTCAATCATTAACTAAACCCTCCTTCAAAACGTCGAAACCCCGGTTAAACAAAGGGATACCCCCTGTCTAACCGAAAGTCCCCCTTAGGCAGTTCCCGATTGTGCACAACAAGCGATGTTTCTGTACGAAATTTCTCGATAATGCATCATATCCATTATAGACAAAAGGGAAAATTCTATACAGAAAAATTACACACGACGACGTTTTGGTGGACGACATCCATTATGAGGAACTGGAGTAACATCTCTAATTGCTGTTACTTCTAGACCTGCAGCTTGAAGAGCACGAATTGCAGCTTCACGACCAGCACCAGGACCTTTAACAGTAACCTCTAAAGTTTTTAAACCGTGCTCCATTGCAACTTTAGCAGCAGCTTCAGCAGCCATTTGCGCAGCGAATGGAGTAGACTTACGAGATCCACGGAAACCAAGTGCACCAGCACTAGACCAAGAAAGTGCGTTACCATGAGTATCTGTAAGTGTTACGATTGTGTTGTTGAAAGTAGAACGAATATGAGCTATACCAGCTTCAATATTCTTTTTCACACGTTTTTTACGAGTGTTTGTTTTACGTGCCATTGTTAGTTCAACCTCCTTTACTTATTATTTCTTTTTATTTGCTACTGTACGACGTGGACCTTTACGTGTACGAGCATTGTTTTTAGAGTTTTGACCACGAACTGGTAAACCACGACGGTGACGAAGACCACGGTAAGAACCGATCTCCATTAGACGTTTAATGTTAAGAGATACTTCACGACGAAGGTCTCCCTCAACTTTAATACGATCGATGATATCACGGATACGTCCTAGTTCGTCTTCCGTTAAATCACGAACTCGTGTTTCTGAAGAAATACCAGCTTCAGTTAGAATTTTTTCAGCAGTTGTGCGACCAATGCCGAATACGTAAGTTAAAGAAATAACAACGCGTTTGTCTCGAGGAATATCTACACCTGCGATACGTGCCATTCTGAATGCACCTCCTTCTGATTAACCTTGTTTTTGTTTATGTTTAGGGTTTTCACAAATAACCATTACTTTTCCACGTCTACGAATAACTTTACATTTTTCGCAGATTGGTTTAACTGACGGTCTTACTTTCATGTCTCGAACCTCCTTAAAGATTACGGAGTGCTATATTATTTAAAACGGTACGTAATACGACCACGATTTAAATCGTACGGAGATAATTCTACCGTAACTTTGTCTCCTGGTAAAATACGAATGAAGTTCATACGGATTTTACCAGAAACGTGAGCCAATACGACATGCCCATTCTCTAATTCTACTTTGAACATAGCATTTGGCAACGTTTCAAGAACGGTACCTTCGACTTCAATTACATCATCTTTAGCCATTCAATAGTTCTCCCTTCTTCAAATCAGTAACATTTTACACTGCTCTGAAATCCCGGAGAGCCAGCTACTTATAAAGTGGTAAGGATTTCGTATCCTGCTTCTGTAAGAGCAATCGTGTGCTCAAAGTGGGCACACCATTTACCATCTACCGTTACCACTGTCCAGTCATCAGATAGTGTTTTTACATATCGTCTTCCTTGATTCACCATCGGCTCAACACAGATGACCATTCCCGGCTTTAATCTAGGGCCTCTATTTGGTGGACCATAGTGCGGGATTTGAGGGTCCTCATGTAAGTCTTGCCCGATTCCGTGACCAACATACTCCCTAACGATCGAGAACCCATTCTCTTCAGCATGGGTTTGAACCGCATGTGAGATATTTGATAATCTTTCGCCTGGTTTTACTTGTTCTAGACCAAGATACAACGATTTTTCTGTGACATCAAGTAGCTTTTGAACAGATTCAGAAATGTTTCCAACTGGATACGTCCATGCAGAATCTCCATGGTACCCATTGTATTTCGCACCAATATCGATACTGATGATATCGCCCTCTTCGAGCTTGCGCTTCCCTGGAATTCCGTGTACAAGCTCTTCATTTACAGAAGCACATATGCTCCCCGGAAATCCGTTGTATCCTTTAAAAGATGGCGTAGCACCATATTTTCGAATCGTCTTTTCCGCTATTTGATCGAGCTCTTTCGTTGTAATTCCTGGAGTAATATGCTGTTTCAACTCTTGATGAGTTAAAGCAACGATCCTGCCAGCTTCTCGCATGATTTCTATCTCGCGAGGAGTTTTGCAGATGATCATTACGCTAAGCCTCCGATGAGAACATCGATATCAGCAAATACTTTATTGATATCTTGCTCACCATTAATGCTTTGTAGGTAACCAAGCTCCTCGTAGAAATCAAGCAAAGGTTTTGTTTGCTTAATATTTACATCTAAACGATTTGCCACAGTTTCTTCATTGTCATCAGAGCGTTGATATAATTCGCCACCACATTTATCGCACACATCAGCTTTTGCTGGTGGATTGAATTCTAAGTGGTAAGTCGCACCGCACTCTTTACAAATGCGACGGCCTGTAAGGCGTTTTAATAACAACCCTGAATCCACATTAATGTTTAAAACATAGTCGATTTTTTTACCAAGATCTTTCATAATCTCTTCAAGAGCTGATGCTTGCGCAACAGTTCGTGGGAAACCGTCTAGTAAGAAACCTCTTACGCAGTCTTCTTGACTTAAACGTTCACGAACAATTCCGATTGTAACTTCATCTGGAACAAGTGCACCTTTATCAATAAAAGATTTTGCTTGTAGACCCATTTCAGTTTCAGCCTTCATAGCTGCACGGAACATATCTCCTGTTGAAATGTGAGGGATGTTATACTTGGCAACAATCTGTTCGGCTTGTGTACCTTTACCAGCACCAGGAAGCCCCATTAAAATTAAGTTCATCCTTGTTCCCCCTCAGAGTACATGAGCATGTAGGGAAGACAATTCTTCCCACTTACTCACTGCTTGATAAACCCTTTGTAATGGCGTTTTACCAGTTGGCTTTCTAGCTGCTTCATTGTTTCTAAAGCAACGCCGACAACGATTAACATACTCGTTCCACCAATCTGTGCAGATGGAGGAAGATTTCCCAATTTCGTAAAGATAACTGGTAAGATTGCAATCGCTGCTAGGAAAATTGATCCTACAAAGGTCAAACGATACAAGATTTTTGTTAGATATTGTTCCGTATTCTTACCCGGACGAATACCTGGAACATATCCACCTTGTTTGTTTAGATTCTCTGACATTTGCTCTGGATTAACCTGAACAAACGCATAGAAATATGTGAAGGCTACAATGAGCGCAACATATATGATCATTCCCACTGGGTGAGAATAGTTAAAGTTTGCAATGATCCACTGCGATACATCATGATTCGGGAAGAACTGTGCAATAGTTGGAGGCGTAATTAAGAATGAAACAGCAAAAATGACTGGAATAACACCCGCACTATTTACCTTAAGCGGTAAATGAGTGTTTTGTGCTCCAGCATGATTCCCATTCCCTCCTGTTACACGCTTCGCATATTGAATTGGGATCTTTCTAACAGCCTGTTGAATGAAAATAACACCAACAATAACCGCTAGCACAGCTAGTAAGATCAATGCAACTTTAACGATACTCATGAACAATTGATCTCCGATATTTTGAAACTGTTGTTGATACACTTGAGATATAACACTTGGGATCGCTGCGGCAATACCGCCAAAGATAAGGATGGAAATACCATTACCTACACCTTTAGCTGTAATCTGTTCACCTAACCACATTAAAAATGCAGTACCAGCAGTCAGTACCGTAGCAATGTATAAATAAGTGCTCCAACCAGGATTCAAAATTAATTGCCCACCTACCATACCGTTAAAACCGATTGACATACCAAACCCCTGAATAAACGCAAGAACAATTGTAAAGTAACGCGTGAATTGCGTTAGTTTACGACGGCCCATTTCACCTTGCTTCGACCATTCCGAAAATTTAGGAACAACATCCATCTGCAATAATTGCACGATGATGGATGCTGTAATATACGGCATGATTCCCATCGCGAAGATGGAGAAGTTTTTCAAGGCGCCACCGCCAAATGTATTTAGGATACCTAAGGCATTTAATTGATCTTGTGCTTTCAGTACGTCTCCATTTGTAAATGGCACTGGGATAAACGTGCCAATCCTGAATACGATTAACATCGCTAAAGTGAATAATATTTTACGTCTTATCTCAGCAACGCGCATAAAGTTGGAGATTGTACGAAACATTAGATCACCTCAACTGATCCGCCAGCTGCTTCAATTGCTTCTTTAGCACTTGAAGAGAACTTGTGCGCTTTAACAGTTAATTTTTTCTCTACTGCGCCGCTTGCAAGAATTTTAACACCGTCATTTAACTTGCTGATAACGCCAGTTTCCAGCAATAATTCAGGTGTTACTTCTGTACCATCTTCAAAACGATTTAACGTTGATAAGTTTACAATAGTAAACTCTTTACGGTTAATGTTTGTGAAGCCGCGTTTTGGTAAACGACGGAATAATGGAGTTTGACCACCTTCGAAGCCAAGACGAACACCGCCACCAGAACGTGCGTTTTGTCCTTTATGACCTTTACCAGCAGTTTTACCGTTACCAGAACCGATACCACGACCGACACGGTTACGTACTTTACGAGAACCTTCTGCAGGTTTTAATTCATGAAGTTTCATTCCCAGGCACCTCCTTATATTAATGAGTTATCCTTAAGCTTCTTTTACAGTTATAAGGTGAGAAACTTTGTTGATCATACCAAGAATAGCAGGAGTTTCTTCCTTAACTACAGTTGAATTCAACTTTTTAAGACCTAAAGCTTCTACCGTCGCACGTTGATCTTGTGGACGACCAATTACACTACGAGTGAGGGTAATTTCTAACTTTTTCGCCATTTGTTTTCCCTCCTTAACCTAGTAGCTCTTCTACAGATTTACCGCGTAATTTTGCAACATCTTCAGCGCGCTTAAGTTCGCTTAATCCGTTCACAGTAGCGCGAATCATGTTGATTGGTGTGTTAGAACCAAGAGATTTCGAAAGAATATCTTGTACACCAGCTAATTCAAGTACCGCACGAACAGGTCCACCAGCAATAACACCAGTACCTTCAGCAGCAGGTTTTAAGAATACTTCACCAGCTCCAAAGTGACCGTTGATTGTGTGTGGAATTGTTGTACCAACTAATGGTACAGCGATTAAGTTTTTCTTAGCGTCTTCGATAGCTTTGCGGATTGCGTCTGGTACCTCTTGTGCTTTACCAGTACCGAATCCAACATGACCGTTTTTATCGCCAACTACAACTAGTGCAGCAAAGCGGAAACGACGACCACCCTTAACAACTTTCGCGACACGATTTATCGTAACTACACGTTCTTCAAGTTCTAATTTACTTGGGTCAATGCGATGCATCAATTTTCCCTCCTTTGACCATTAAAATTGTAATCCAGCCTCACGAGCAGCCTCAGCTAGAGCTTTAACACGGCCATGGTATAAGTAACCACCGCGATCGAATACTACTTCTTTAACGCCTTTCTCTACAGCACGCTTAGCAACTGATTCTCCTACTTTCGTAGCAGCTTCAGTATTGCTAGTACCGTTAAGAGCAAGGTCTTTATCAAGAGTAGATGCACTTACTAACGTTACACCATTTACATCATCAATAACTTGAGCGTAAATATGTTGGTTAGAACGGAACACGTTTAAACGTGGACGTTCTGCAGTACCAGTAAGTTTAGCACGTACACGTGCATGTCTTTTCTTACGAGTCGCATTTTTATCAGCTTTAGTGATCATTCTTGTCACTCCTTTCTCTCACCTAACGGGTTTACTTAGCAGTTTTACCTTCTTTACGACGAACAACTTCGCCTTCGTAACGAATACCTTTACCTTTATAAGGCTCAGGAGCACGTACAGCACGGATGTTAGCAGCAAATTCGCCAACACGTTGCTTGTCGATACCTTTGATTACGATTTTAGTTGGTACAGGTACTTCAACTTCAAGACCTGCTTCCGGAGTCATTTCTACTGGATGAGAATAACCTACGCTTAAAACAAGTTTATCTCCTTGTTTTTGAGCACGGTAACCAACACCGACTAATTCAAGTCCGCGTGCGAAACCTGTAGTTACACCTTCAACCATGTTTCCGATTAAAGCACGAGTTGTACCGTGTAATGCACGGTGTTCCTTCTGTTCAGATGGACGCTCAACTGTTAGTGTATTTTCTTCAATTTTGATAGACATATCAGCATTGAATTTACGAGTTAATTCACCTTTAGGGCCTTTTACTGTTACAGTATTGTCTTCTGCAATTGTAATAGTAACACCTGCAGGGATTTCAAGAATCTTTTTACCAATACGAGACATGTGGTCACACCTCCGTTCGTTTTAAATATATATTACCAAACGTATGCTACTACTTCTCCACCAGTTTGTAATTGACGAGCGTCTTTGTCTGTCATTACTCCCTTAGATGTAGAAACAAGAGCGATACCTAATCCGTTAAGTACACGTGGTACTTCATCAGCTTTAGCGTAAACGCGTAAGCCAGGTTTACTGATACGTTTTAATCCAGTGATTACACGTTCATTGTTTGCACCATATTTCAGGAAAATACGAAGGATACCTTGTTTGTTATCCTCGATGTATTCTACATCACGAATGAAACCTTCACGTTTTAAAAGTTCAGCGATCTCTTTTTTGATTTTAGAAGCAGGAACCTCTAATTTCTCATGACGTACCATGTTCGCATTACGGATGCGAGTAAGCATGTCTGCAATTGGATCTGTCATCACCATGTGTTTTACCTCCTTCCCATTTGTGGGTTTTACCAACTAGCTTTTTTAACACCAGGAATTTGACCTTTATATGCAAGTTCACGGAAACAAATACGGCAAAGCTTAAATTTGCGGTATACAGAATGCGGACGACCGCAGCGTTCGCAACGTGTATACTCTTGTACTTTAAACTTAGGAGTACGCTTTTGTTTCGCTATCATAGATTTTTTAGCCACGTTTTCGCCTCCTCTACTTAGCGTTGGCTTCCATTATTTTTGGAATGGCATACCGAATTGTGTTAACAGTTCACGAGCTTCTTCATCAGTTTTCGCTGTAGTAACGATTACGATGTCCATACCGCGGACTTTGCTTACTTTATCATAATCGATCTCAGGGAAGATAAGTTGCTCTTTAACACCTAATGTGTAGTTCCCACGACCATCGAATGATTTCTTAGAAACACCACGGAAATCACGTACACGTGGTAAAGAAACTGATACTAATTTGTCGAAGAACTCATACATTTGCTCGCCGCGTAAAGTTACTTTCGCACCGATTGGCATACCTTCACGAAGACGGAAACCAGCGATTGATTTTTTAGCACGAGTTACAACAGGTTTTTGACCTGCGATTTGTGTTAATTCTTCTACTGCATTGTCTAAAGCTTTTGAGTTAGATACCGCGTCACCAACACCAGTGTTGATTACGATCTTTTCGATTTTCGGTACTTCCATCACAGATTTATAGTTAAACTTGCTCACTAGAGCAGGAGTAATTTCCTTTTGGAACTTCTCTTTAAGGCGATTCAATGAAGTGACCTCCTTTCTTAAGAAAATTATTTATCTAATAATTCACCAGATTTTTTTGCAATACGAACTTTTTTACCATCTTCTACTTTGAAGCCTACACGAGTAGGTTCACCTGTTTTCGGATCTAAAACCATAACGTTAGAAACGTGAATAGGTGCTTCTTTAGTAATAATTCCACCTTGTGGATTTAATTGAGATGGCTTAGAGTGTTTTTTAACGATGTTAACACCCTCAACGATAACACGGTTTTGCTTTGGGAAAGCCACAAGGATAACGCCTTGTTTTCCTTTGTCTTTTCCAGTGATTACCTGTACTTTATCACCTTTTTTTACATGCATCTTAATTCTGCACCTCCTTAGCAAGGCAATACCTTAAATTATAGAACTTCTGGAGCTAAAGAAACGATCTTCATGAAGTTGCTATCACGTAATTCACGAGCTACTGGTCCGAAGATACGAGTACCACGTGGGCTCTTATCGTCTTTGATGATAACCGCTGCGTTTTCATCAAATTTGATATAAGAACCGTCCGGACGACGAGCTCCGCTCTTCGTACGTACCACTACTGCTTTAACAACGTCACCTTTTTTAACAACGCCACCTGGTGTTGCTTGTTTTACCGTAGCAACGATAATGTCACCAATGTTAGCATATTTACGACCAGAGCCGCCTAATACTTTAATTGTTAAAAGTTCACGTGCACCAGAGTTGTCAGCAACTTTCAAACGAGATTCTTGTTGGATCATGTTATGAAACCTCCCTTCGGACTAAAAATTCCGATTCGTCTATTTAGATAATAACCGCTTCTTCAACGATTTCAACTAAACGGAAACGCTTAGTAGCAGAAAGCGGGCGAGTTTCCATGATTTTAACGATATCGCCAAGTTTCGCTTGGTTTTGCTCATCATGGGCTTTGTACTTCTTAGAATACTTAACACGTTTTCCGTACAAGGAATGAGTTTTGTAAGTTTCAACTAAAACTGTAATCGTTTTGTCCATTTTGTCAGACACAACACGACCAGTATAAACTTTGCGTTGGTTACGTTCGCTCACTATGCAAACCTCCCCTCAATTTATCGATTAATTCCGATCTCTCTTTCACGAACTACAGTTTTCATACGAGCAATTGCTTTACGCACTTCACGAATGCGAGTTGGATTCTCTAATTGTCCTGTAGCAAGTTGGAAGCGAAGATTGAACAATTCTTCCTTTAAAGCTTTAACTTTTGTTTCGATTTCGGCAGTGGTTAATTCACGAATATCATTAGTTTTCATTAGATTCACCACCATTTTCTTCACGTTTTACGAATTTACATTTCACAGGTAACTTGTGAGCTGCAAGACGTAATGCTTCGCGTGCTACCTCTTCAGATACACCCGCGATTTCGAACATAATTTTCCCAGGTTTTACTACTGCTACCCAGCCTTCTGGTGCCCCTTTACCGGAACCCATACGTACTTCTAGAGGTTTTGCAGTGTAAGGTTTAGAAGGGAAAATTTTAATCCATACTTTACCGCCACGTTTCATGTAACGAGTCATTGCACGACGAGCAGCTTCGATTTGACGGTTTGTAATCCATGAAGCAGCTTGTGCTTGTAAACCGAATTCCCCGAAAGCAATTTCAGTTCCACCTTTTGCACGACCACGCATTTTACCACGATGCTCTCTACGATATTTTACGCGTTTTGGCATTAACATATTATTTTCCTCCTTCCTCAGAAGCTTTCTTTTTTGTAGGAAGGACTTCTCCACGGTAGATCCATACTTTTACGCCTAATTTACCGTATGTTGTATCAGCTTCAACTGCTGCATAGTCAATATCAGCGCGAAGTGTATGAAGTGGAACAGTTCCTTCACTGTAAGATTCTGCACGAGCGATATCAGCTCCGCCAAGACGACCAGAAACCTGTGTTTTAATACCTTTAGCACCTGCACGCATAGCACGTTGAATAACTTGCTTTTGTGCACGACGGAATGATACACGGTTTTCTAATTGACGAGCGATGTTTTCGCCTACTAATTTAGCGTTAAGATCAGCTCTCTTAACTTCTAAAATGTTGATGTGTACACGCTTGCCTGTTAATTGGTTAAGTGCTTTACGAAGTGCTTCAACTTCAGTACCACCTTTACCAATTACCATACCAGGTTTTGCAGTGTGAATTGTAACATTTACACGATTTGCTGCACGTTCGATTTCTACTTTAGCAACAGCAGAATCTTTTAAGCGTACAGTAATGTACTCACGGATTTTGATGTCTTCATGTAATAATGTAGCGTAATCTTTCTCTGCGAACCAACGAGATTCCCAATCACGGATAACGCCGACACGAAGACCAATTGGATTAACCTTTTGACCCATCGATTATCCCTCCTTCTTTTCTGATACCACAACTGTGATGTGGCTTGTGCGTTTGTTAATTTGGCTTGCACGACCCATTGCACGTGGACGGAAACGTTTCAACGTTGGACCTTCGTCAACGAAAACTTTTTCAACAACTAGGTTGTTAATATCCATCTCATAATTGTGCTCTGCATTTGCGATTGCAGATTTTAAAACTTTCTCTACAACTGGAGAAGCAGTTTTTGGTGTGTGGTTAAGGATAGCAATCGCTTCACCCACTTGCTTACCTCGGATTAAGTCTACTACTAAACGAACTTTACGAGGAGCAATACGAACTGTTCTCGCTACTGCTTTAGCTTGCATTGAAGTGCCTCCTCTCATTATCTTCTAGTTTTCTTATCGTCAGCAAGGTGACCTTTATACGTACGAGTTGGTGCGAATTCACCTAACTTATGGCCAACCATATCCTCAGTGATGTACACAGGTACGTGTTTACGACCATCATATACAGCGATTGTGTGTCCGATGAACTGAGGGAAGATTGTTGAACGGCGAGACCAAGTTTTAACAACTTGTTTTTGCTCAGATGCAACTAATTTTTCCATTTTGCTCATTAAGTGATCATCGACAAATGGTCCTTTTTTTAAGCTACGAGCCATTTTGGTGCCTCCCTTCGTGATTGGCGTACGGTTCTAGAAATGAACCGTACTACAATCCCATTATTTTTTACGACGACGAACGATGAATTTGTCAGACGCTTTGTTTTTCTTACGAGTCTTGAATCCAAGAGTTGGTTTACCCCATGGAGACATTGGAGACTTACGTCCGATTGGAGAACGTCCTTCACCACCACCGTGTGGGTGATCAACCGGGTTCATTACAGAACCACGAACTGTTGGGCGTTTACCTAACCAGCGAGAGCGACCTGCTTTACCGATCTTGATAAGTTCGTGTTGTTCGTTACCTACTTGACCGATTGAAGCGCGACAAGCAGATAATACAAGACGTACTTCACCAGAAGTTAAACGTACAAGTACGTATTTACCTTCTTTACCAAGTACTTGAGCAGATGTACCAGCAGAACGAACTAATTGTCCGCCACGACCAGGCTTAAGCTCGATGTTATGAACAACAGTACCTACTGGAATGTTGATTAATGGTAATGCGTTACCGATTTTGATGTCAGCTTCTGGGCCAGACATAACTTCCATACCTACTTCTAAAGATTTAGGAGCAAGAATGTAACGTTTTTCACCGTCAACGTAGTTAATTAATGCGATATTCGCAGAGCGGTTTGGATCGTATTCGATCGTAGCAACGCGTCCTGGAATTCCATCTTTGTTACGCTTAAAGTCGATGATACGGTATTGACGCTTATGTCCGCCACCTTGATGACGTACAGTGATTTTACCTTGGTTATTACGACCAGCCTTCTTGCTTAAAGGAGCAAGTAATGACTTTTCGGGTCTGTCAGTCGTGATTTCAGCGAAATCATTCGTAGTCATATTACGACGACCGTTAGTAGTTGGATTATACTTTTTAATTCCCATCTCAATTTCCCTCCTTCTTTAGTAAGAATTAAACGCCTTGGAAGATTTCGATTTCTTTGCTGTCAGCAGTTAGCTTAACGATTGCTTTACGACGACGGCTAGTAAAACCAGCGTGACGACCAACGCGTTTTGCTTTCGGCTTGTAGTTCATGATGTTCACTTTTTCTACTTTAACACCAAAGATCGCTTCAAGAGCATCTTTAACTTCTGTTTTATTAGATTTAACGTCCACATCGAACGTGTATTTTTTTTCAGCCATCATTTCCATAGAACGTTCAGTGATAACTGGGCGCTTAATGATATCACGAGGATCTCTCATTATGCAAGCACCTCCTCTACTTTTTCCACTGCCGCTTTTGTCATGATTAGCTTATCATGATGAAGCACGTCTAAAACGTTTACGCCATCAGCAGTGATTACTGTTACTCCAGGGATATTGCGAGCAGATAACTCTACAGATTCGTTTGCATCAGCAGTTACGATAAGAGCTTTCTTCTCAACAGTTAATCCTTTAAGTACTGCTAGCATGTCTTTTGTTTTTGGTGCATTTAACACTAGGTCTTCAAGAACTACAATGTTGTTCTCAACTACTTTAGTAGCTAATGCAGATTTGATTGCTAAACGACGAACTTTCTTAGGAAGTTTGTACGCATAGCTTCTTGGTGTAGGTCCGAATACCGTACCACCACCACGCCATTGAGGAGAGCGGATAGACCCTTGACGAGCACGTCCAGTTCCTTTTTGACGCCATGGTTTACGACCACCACCACGAACTTCAGAACGAGTTTTTACTTTGTGTGTACCTTGACGTAAAGATGCACGTTGCATCATTACAGCTTCGAAAAGTACAGCTTCATTTGGTTCGATACCGAAAATAGCTTCAGCTAATTCGATTTCACCAACCTGTGAACCAGTTTGGTTATATACAGTAACTTTTGGCATTGGAATTCCTCCTTCCTATTGTGAATTATTTGCTAACCTTCACAGCGCCTTGAACAACTACAAGAGATTTCTTAGCACCTGGAACGTTACCTTTTACTAGTAATAAGTTGCGCTCAGTGTCAACTTGAACGATTTCTAAGTTTTGGATAGTAACTTGGTCTCCACCCATACGTCCAGCAAGTTTTTTGCCTTTGAATACACGGTTCGGAGCAACTGGGCCCATTGAACCTGGACGACGGTGATAGCGAGAACCATGAGACATAGGTCCGCGAGATTGTCCGTGGCGTTTGATAACACCTTGGAAACCTTTACCTTTAGAAATTCCTGTTACGTCAACGATTTCACCTGCAGCGAAAACTTCAACTTTTACCTCTTGACCAACCTCTAATCCGTCCACGTCTGCATCGCGGATTTCGCGAATGAAGCGCTTAGGAGTTGTAGATGCTTTAGCAGTGTGGCCTTGTTCAGGTTTGTTAGTTAACTTTTCACGTTTATCTTCAAATCCTAACTGGATTGCATTGTAGCCATCAGTTTCAGTTGTTTTCTTTTGAAGAACAACGTTTGGATTAGCAGCGATAACTGTTACTGGGATTAACTCACCGTTCTCAGCAAATACTTGAGTCATACCGATCTTTCTTCCTAAGATTCCTTTGGTCATGAGTTACACCTCCTACATTTTTAAGTTATATGAATTATAGTTTGATTTCGATATCTACACCAGACGGTAAGTCTAAACGCATTAATGAATCTACTGTTTGTGGAGTAGGACTCACGATATCGATTAAACGTTTGTGTGTGCGCATTTCGAATTGCTCACGAGAATCTTTGTACTTATGAACAGCACGAAGAATTGTGTAAATAGTCTTCTCAGTCGGTAATGGGATCGGACCAGAAACTGTTGCCCCAGAACGCTTAGCTGTTTCTACAATTTTCTCAGCTGATTGATCAAGAATACGGTGATCATAAGCTTTTAAACGGATACGAATTTTTTCTTTTGCCATTATTTTCCCTCCTTCGTTCGCCTATTTCTAAAATAGACCTTCTCCATGGAAATTTCCCCACACCATGCCATGGCAAAGCGGCCGGGTGTGTCAGCAACCTTCCACTTCATCGCAGTCAAAGACCAACATTGTCTATTATACAATGTTATTCGTCTAGATGCAAGCATCTTTTTGTTTGCATCTGCTTTTCTCTACTTTTGCTATTATACATGGCACTTTAAAGAATTTCAAGTTTTCATCCCACAGAATTCTTTTTACAGTTTCTGGATTTTAGTTTTATTGATTTTGTATTACTATAGAAGAAACTCGTCAAAATTCAAAAAAAATCATTTCATTCATTATATAAATACAAACAAAAAACCCAAGGGAAAATCCCTTGGGTTTTTTTATATCAGTTAAGATTACTCAACGATAGTAGCAACTACGCCGTAACCTACTGTACGTCCACCTTCACGAATAGAGAATTTAGTTCCCTCTTCGATAGCGATTGGAGCGATAAGTTCGATAGTCATTTCGATGTTGTCACCAGGCATTACCATTTCAGTACCTTCTGGTAATTGGATGATACCAGTTACGTCAGTTGTACGGAAGTAGAACTGAGGACGGTAGTTAGCGAAGAATGGAGTGTGACGTCCACCTTCTTCTTTAGATAATACGAAAACTTCAGCTTTGAATTTAGCGTGAGCTTTTACAGAGCCAGTTTTAGCAAGAACTTGTCCACGTTGGATGTCTTCACGAGCAACCCCACGAAGTAAAGCACCGATGTTGTCTCCAGCTTGAGCTTGGTCAAGAAGTTTACGGAACATCTCTACACCAGTTACAGTTGTAGAAGCATTTTCTTCAGCAAGACCGATGATTTCTACTACGTCACCAACTTTAACGATTCCGCGCTCTACACGACCAGTTGCAACTGTACCACGACCTGTGATAGAGAATACATCCTCGATAGGCATTAAGAATGGTTTGTCAGTTTCACGTTCTGGAGTTGGGATGTAAGCATCAACTTCAGTCATTAATTCAATGATTTTTGCTTCCCAATCAGCTTCTCCTTGAAGAGCTTTAAGAGCAGAACCTTTGATTACAGGAATGTCGTCGCCTGGGAATCCGTATTCAGATAATAGGTCGCGAACTTCCATTTCTACTAATTCTAATAATTCTTCGTCGTCTACCATGTCGCATTTGTTTAAGAATACAACGATGTAAGGAACACCTACTTGACGAGAAAGAAGGATGTGCTCACGTGTTTGAGGCATTGGGCCATCAGCAGCAGATACTACTAAGATACCGCCGTCCATTTGAGCAGCACCAGTGATCATGTTTTTAACATAGTCAGCGTGACCTGGGCAGTCAACGTGTGCATAGTGACGAGTTTCAGTTTCGTACTCAACGTGTGCAGTTGAGATTGTGATTCCGCGCTCTCTTTCTTCTGGAGCAGCGTCGATTTGATCGTATCCGCGTGCTTCAGCACCACCAGCTTTTGCAAGAACTGTAGTGATCGCAGCAGTTAATGTAGTTTTACCATGGTCAACGTGGCCGATTGTACCGATGTTAACATGGGGTTTAGAACGTTCGAATTTAGCTTTAGCCATTCTAAATTCCTCCTTAGTTTATATAGGTTATTTTATATTTAGACTAGAAAGTGAAACTTGCGTCCCACTTTCTAAGCTTACATAAGTAGTTATACTTGAACAATCGATAAAAATCAATTATTCACCTTTATTTTTTTTAATAATTTCTTCAGAAACAGACTTCGGTACTTCTTCATAATGATCAAATGTCATTGAGAATGTTCCGCGTCCTTGAGTGTTAGAACGTAATGCCGTTGCATAACCGAACATTTCAGAAAGTGGAACCATAGCGCGAACAACTTGTGCGTTACCGCGAGCTTCCATACCTTCTACACGTCCACGACGAGATGTAACGTCACCCATAATGTCACCCATGTACTCTTCAGGAATTACAACTTCAACTTTCATCATTGGCTCAAGAATTACTGGGCTACATTTAGAAACCGCAGCTTTAAGTGCCATAGATGCAGCGATTTTGAACGCCATCTCAGATGAATCGACATCATGGTAAGATCCGTCAACTAACGCAGCTTTGATGTCAACTAGTGGATAACCAGCTAGTACACCATTTTTAAGTGAGTCTTCAAGACCCGCTCCAACAGCTGGGATGTATTCACGTGGAACTACACCACCGACGATTTTGTTTTGGAATTCAAAACCTTTACCTTCTTCATTAGGTTCAAACTCAATCCAAACGTGACCGAATTGTCCACGACCACCAGATTGACGAGCGAACTTACCTTCAACTTTCGCAGCAGCGCGGAAAGTCTCACGGTATGCTACCTGAGGAGCACCAACGTTTGCTTCCACTTTGAATTCACGACGCATACGGTCAACGATGATATCAAGGTGAAGTTCACCCATACCAGCGATGATTGTTTGGCCAGTTTCTTGGTCAGTGTGAGCACGGAATGTTGGATCTTCTTCAGAAAGCTTAGATAATGCTGTACCCATTTTATCTTGGTCAGCTTTAGATTTTGGTTCGATAGCTACAGAGATAACTGGCTCTGGGAATTCCATAGACTCAAGGATAACAAGGCTCTTCTCGTCACAAAGAGTATCACCAGTAGTAGTATCTTTTAAACCTACAGCAGCAGCGATATCACCAGCGTAAACTGTTGAAATCTCTTCACGGCTGTTAGCGTGCATTTGTAGGATACGACCTACACGCTCACGCTTACCTTTAGTTGAGTTTTTCACGTATGATCCAGAGTTTAACACACCAGAATACACACGGAAGAACGTTAACTTACCAACATAAGGGTCAGTCATGATTTTGAATGCTAAAGCTGCGAATGGTTCTTCATCGCTAGACTTACGTTCGATTTCTTCATCTGTATCCGGAAGAGTACCTTTAATAGCAGGTACATCTAATGGAGATGGTAGGTAGTCGATAACTGCGTCTAACAGAATTTGAACACCTTTATTTTTGAATGCAGAACCACAGATTACTGGGAAGAATTCTACAGAAGTTGTAGCCTTACGGATACCAGCTTTAAGCTCTTCTACAGTGATTTCTTCACCTTCTAGGTACTTCATCATCATTTCTTCATCAAGCTCAGCTACCGCTTCAATAAGTTTTCCACGGTATTCTGCAGCTAATTCTTTGTGCTCTTCAGGAATTTCAACACGCTCGATGTCTGTTCCTAAATCGTTACCGTACATGTAAGCACATTCTTCAACAAGGTCAATGATACCATTGAACTCATCTTCAGCACCGATTGGTAACTGAATTGGGTGTGCGTTTGCTTGTAAACGATCGTGGATTGTTCCTACAGAGTATAAGAAATCTGCACCAATCTTATCCATTTTGTTAACGAATACGATACGAGGTACACCGTAAGTAGTAGCCTGACGCCAAACAGTTTCTGTTTGTGGTTCTACACCAGATTGTGCATCAAGTACTGCTACCGCACCATCAAGTACGCGTAAAGAACGTTCTACTTCTACTGTGAAGTCTACGTGTCCTGGAGTGTCAATGATGTTTACACGGTGACCTTTCCATTGAGCTGTAGTTGCAGCAGAAGTAATTGTGATACCACGCTCTTGCTCTTGCTCCATCCAGTCCATCTGAGATGCACCTTCATGAGTTTCACCGATTTTATGAATACGTCCTGTGTAATACAGAATACGCTCAGTTGCTGTTGTTTTACCAGCATCGATGTGAGCCATGATACCAATATTACGAGTGTTTTCTAAAGAGAACTCTCTTGTCATTTGGTGTCTTGCTCCTTCCATATATGGATTGGATTTTTTTATTTTAAGTAGCAAAAAAGCCACTTTATATTGTTACACATGTCAGTATGTCCAGTACCCTCATTATGTAAAACGAGCGCCCAACGAAAGGGAGAGGCATTCTCCCTCTCCACACTTCCATAAGCGACAAATAAAGCGGTTTATGCTTACATTTATTTTACGTTGAATCCTACCAACGGTAATGAGCAAATGCTTTGTTAGCTTCTGCCATTTTATGAGTGTCTTCACGTTTCTTAACAGATGCACCAGCGTTGTTAGCTGCATCTAAGATTTCGTAAGCTAGACGCTCTTCCATAGTTTTTTCACCACGAAGACGAGCATAGTTTACTAACCAGCGAAGACCTAAAGTTGTACGGCGTTCTGGACGAACCTCAACTGGAACTTGGTAGTTAGCACCACCAACACGACGAGCACGTACTTCAAGAACAGGCATGATGTTCTTAAGAGCTTGCTCGAATACTTCCATAGGGTCTTTATCTGAACGTTCACGAACGATATCGAAAGCGTTATAAAGAATTGTTTGAGATTTACCTTTTTTACCGTCAACCATCATTTTGTTGATAAGGCGTGTTACTAGCTTAGACTTGTACATTGGATCTGGTAACACGTCACGTTTCGCAACAGGTCCTTTACGAGGCATATTGAGTTCCTCCTTTCATTATAAGTTTATTATTTTTTAGCAGGTTTTGGTCGCTTAGTACCATATTTAGAACGTCCTTGCATACGTTTGTCAACACCAGCTGTATCAAGCGCACCACGAACGATGTGGTAACGTACCCCTGGTAAATCCTTTACTCGACCACCGCGAATTAATACTACGCTATGCTCTTGTAGGTTATGACCGATACCTGGGATGTAAGCTGTAACCTCGATACCGTTTGTTAAACGTACACGAGCGTATTTACGTAACGCTGAGTTAGGTTTCTTTGGAGTCATTGTACCAACACGAGTACATACACCACGTTTTTGAGGTGCAGAGATATCAGTTGATTTTTTCTTTAAAGAGTTGAACCCTTTGTTTAACGCAGGTGATTTAGATTTCCATACTTTATCAGTACGACCATTTCTCACTAATTGGTTAATAGTAGGCATTTGATTATCCTCCCTTCGCATGTTTGTATGACCACATATCCAGGTGGTTCATTATTAGTTGAAAACAAAGTTTTTGCAAGGGAGAGCAAATGCTCTCTCCTCACAAAAACAGTTTTAACTTATTATTCCTATTGCTGAAGCTCCCACTTGAATCCCCGAAACTTTTCCAAGCTTACGAAATGATTCAACTTTGGTTATGGGTATGTTATGTTGTAAGGCAGTAAGAGTGATCATATGGGTTAACCGCATATCAGCATCTTCCGCAATAACAACTTCTTTAACTATACCATTTTTGATTGCCTCCAATGTGCGTTTATGACCAACGACTACATTTTCAGCATTTGACACTTTTTGATAAGACATATAAATATCCTCCAAAGCATCGTTCAGGAGCAACCTTGATTATAGTAACATTTTGACTCATACAATGTCAACTAGGATTAACTGTTTTTATACAAAATTTACGACGGAAAATTTTACTGTTCCACATAAACTTCATCGTTTTCTACATTCATGTCACCTTGTGTTGTTTTTACAAGATCCACTTTGCGATAACGATTCATACCTGTTCCAGCAGGAACAAGTTTACCGATAATAACATTTTCTTTCAATCCTAGAAGCTCATCGCGTTTACCCTTAATCGCTGCATCAGTTAAGACACGTGTCGTTTCTTGGAACGATGCTGCAGATAAGAATGAATCAGTTTCAAGTGAAGCTTTTGTAATACCAAGTAGAACAGGTCTAGCCGTTGCTGGTTGTTTACCTTTCAGTAACACCTTCGCATTCGCATCAGTAAACTGATGGATATCTAGTAGTGTTCCTGGTAATACATCTGTTTCACCCGCATCACTTACACGAACTTTACGTAACATTTGACGTACCATTACTTCTACGTGTTTGTCACCAATTTCTACCCCTTGCATACGGTATACTTTTTGAACTTCACGTAGTAAGTATTCTTGAACCGCCGTAATGTCCGTTACTTTTAGTAATTCTTTCGGATCAATAGAACCTTCTGTTAACTCTTTACCGTGGCTAATTGGCTGTCCTAGCGTTACTTTCAGACGCGCACCGTAAGGAATAGCATACGTACGAGCTTCAACTTCACCCTGTACAACTACTTCTTGGCGATCTTTAACATCGTTGATCGCTGCGATAACACCATCGATTTCACTGATAACTGCCTGACCTTTCGGGTTACGAGCTTCGAAGATCTCTTGGATACGAGGTAAACCTTGAGTGATATCATCTCCGGCAACCCCACCTGTATGGAACGTACGCATCGTTAACTGTGTACCTGGCTCACCGATAGATTGAGCTGCGATAATACCTACCGCTTCTCCTACTTCTACGTCTGTACCAGTTGCTAAGTTACGACCGTAACACTTCTTACATACACCGTGGCGAGTGTTACACGTGAACGCTGAACGAATGTTTACAGTTTCAACACCCGAATTTTCAACGATATGAGCGATATCTTCAGTAATTAGTTGGTTTTCACTAACTAATACTTCACCTGTTTCAGGATGTTTTACAGTTTTTCTTGCAAAACGTCCAACAAGACGATCATATAATGACTCAATTACTTCATTACCCTCTTTAATCGCACCAATTAATAGACCACGATCTGTTCCACAATCATCTTCACGGACAATTACATCTTGTGCAACGTCTACAAGACGACGTGTTAAGTAACCAGAATCGGCAGTTTTAAGTGCTGTATCGGCAAGACCTTTACGCGCACCATGCGTAGAGATGAAGTACTCAAGTACTGTTAAACCTTCACGGAAACTTGATTTAATTGGAAGTTCGATAATACGACCAGATGGATTGGCCATCAGACCACGCATACCAGCAAGCTGAGTAAAGTTCGATGCGTTACCACGGGCACCGGAATCACTCATCATGAAGATTGGGTTGCGTTTATTCAAGGATTTCATCAGTTTTCCTTGGATAACATCTTTTGCATTACTCCAAATAGAGATAACGCGATCGTAACGTTCTTCTTCCGTGATTAAACCGCGACGGAATTGTTTAATTACATTATCTACTTTTGCTTGTGCTTCATGGAGAATTTCATCTTTTTCGCCTAATACAAGAATGTCAGATACCCCAACTGTAATACCAGCTTTTGTAGAGTACTTAAATCCTAAGTTTTTCATGCGGTCAAGCATGCGAGATGTTTCCGTAATTTGGAAACGCTTGAATACTTCCGCAATGATGTTACCAAGGATCTTCTTGCTAAATGGCGCCACTTCTTCGCGACTAGCAATAATTTCTTTAATGTTCGCACCTTTTTCAACGAAATACTCCGCTGGTGTTTCTTTTTCAAGGTTTGAGTTTGTCGGTTCATTAATATAAGGGAACGACTCTGGTAAGATTTCGTTAAATATTAATTTACCAACTGTTGTTAATAGAAGCTTACCTTTTTGCTCTTCAGTAAATGTTACATTATTTACTGAACTTGCAGCAACTGCAACACGTGTGTGCAGATGTACATATCCATTTTGGTATGCAAGTATTGCTTCGTTTGCATCTTTGAAGACCATACCTTCACCGATTGCGCCTTCACGCTCAAGTGTTAAGTAGTAGTTACCTAATACCATATCCTGAGATGGAGTAACAACTGGTTTTCCGTCTTTTGGATTCAAGATGTTTTGTGCCGCTAACATAAGAATACGAGCTTCTGCTTGTGCCTCTGATGATAACGGTACGTGAACTGCCATTTGGTCACCGTCAAAGTCCGCGTTGTATGCAGTACATACAAGTGGGTGAAGACGAATTGCGCGACCTTCTACTAATGTAGGTTCAAACGCCTGGATACCAAGACGGTGAAGTGTTGGTGCGCGGTTTAGAAGTACTGGATGCTCTTTGATCACAGATTCTAAAACGTCCCAAACTTCAGGTTGTACACGCTCGATTTTACGTTTAGCACTCTTAATGTTGTGCGCTAAACCTTTTCCAACTAACTCTTTCATAACGAAAGGCTTAAACAATTCAAGCGCCATTTCTTTCGGTAATCCACATTGGTACATCTTTAAGTTCGGTCCTACAACGATTACTGAACGGCCAGAGTAGTCAACACGTTTACCTAATAAGTTTTGACGGAAACGTCCTTGTTTACCTTTAAGCATGTGAGATAGTGATTTTAATGGACGGTTACCTGGTCCAGTAACTGGACGGCCACGGCGACCATTATCGATTAATGCATCTACAGCTTCTTGTAACATACGTTTTTCGTTTTGAACGATGATGCTTGGTGCACCTAAGTCCAATAGACGTTTTAAACGATTATTACGGTTAATTACACGACGGTATAAGTCATTTAAGTCAGAAGTAGCAAAACGTCCACCATCCAACTGTACCATTGGGCGTAGTTCTGGCGGGATAACTGGAAGAACATCTAGGATCATCCAAGATGGGTGATTTCCAGAGTTACGGAATGCTTCTAATACTTCTAGACGTTTAATAGCACGAGTACGGCGTTGTCCTTGTGCTGTTTTTAATTCTTCTTTTAAGAAGTCTACTTCTTTATCTAAATCGATGTCTTGTAGTAGCTTTTTAATCGCTTCTGCACCCATAGCAGCTTGGAATGTGCTACCATATCGATCACGATATGCACGGTATTCTTTTTCAGAAAGTAATTGCTTCTTATCGAGTGGTGTATCTCCACTTTCTGTTACAACATAAGAAGCGAAATAAATTACTTCTTCAAGCGCGCGAGGGGACATGTCTAAGACAAGTCCCATGCGGCTCGGGATACCTTTGAAATACCAAATATGAGATACAGGAGCAGCTAATTCGATATGACCCATACGTTCACGACGAACTTTTGCACGCGTTACTTCAACGCCACATCGATCACAAACTACACCTTTATAACGTACACGTTTGTATTTTCCGCAATGACATTCCCAGTCCTTTTGTGGTCCGAAAATACGCTCACAGAACAAGCCATCTTTTTCAGGCTTTAACGTACGATAGTTAATTGTTTCTGGTTTCTTAACTTCACCGTATGACCAAGAACGAATCTTGTCAGGTGAAGCAAGTCCAATCTTCATATATTCAAAGTTATTTACATCTATCAAGGGGCCTACCTCCCTTTTAGTCTACAGGTTATCCCAATTATTCTTTAGTTGTCTCAACTTCGACATTCAATTTATCTGCTGATTGATGATCATCGTCATCTTCTGTATCACGCATTTCGATTTCTTTATCGTCGCTAGACATCATTTTAACGTCCATACCTAAACTTTGCAGCTCTTTAATCAATACTTTGAATGATTCAGGAACGCCTGGTTCTGGAACATTTTCACCTTTAACAATTGCTTCATACGTCTTAACACGTCCAACAACATCATCAGACTTCACTGTTAAGATTTCTTGAAGAGTATAAGCAGCACCGTAAGCTTCAAGTGCCCAAACCTCCATCTCACCGAAACGCTGTCCACCGAACTGAGCTTTACCTCCAAGAGGCTGCTGCGTTACAAGTGAGTATGGTCCAGTAGAACGAGCATGAAGTTTATCGTCAACCATGTGCGCAAGTTTGATCATATACATGACACCAACAGATACGCGGTTATCGAATGGTTCACCAGTACGTCCGTCATACAGGATTGTTTTCGCGTCATTTGCCATACCAGCTTCTTCAATCGTGCCCCAAACATCTTCCTCACGAGCACCATCGAATACTGGTGTTGCAATGTGAATACCAAGGTATCTTGCTGCCATACCAAGATGAAGCTCTAATACCTGACCGATATTCATACGAGATGGTACCCCTAATGGGTTTAACATGATATCGATTGGCGTACCGTCTGGTAAGTAAGGCATATCTTCTTCCGGTAAAATACGAGAGATAACACCTTTGTTACCGTGACGTCCGGCCATCTTGTCACCTTCAGAGATTTTACGTTTTTGAACGATATATGCACGTACAAGTTGATTCACGCCTGGTGGCAATTCATCGCCATCTTCACGGTTGAATACTTTTACGTCTAAGATAATACCGCCACCACCGTGTGGTACACGTAGTGATGTATCACGTACTTCACGTGCTTTTTCTCCAAAGATAGCATGTAATAGACGTTCTTCAGCTGTTAATTCTGTTACACCTTTAGGTGTTACTTTACCAACAAGTAAATCTCCATCTTTTACTTCCGCACCAACGCGAATGATACCGCGCTCGTCAAGGTTGCGTAATGCATCTTCCCCAACGTTTGGAATGTCACGTGTAATTTCTTCTGGTCCAAGCTTCGTATCACGAGCTTCTGACTCATATTCTTCAATATGAATAGAAGTGTACACATCATCTTTTACAAGGCGCTCACTCATAATGATCGCATCCTCGTAGTTATAACCGTCCCAAGTCATGAAGCCAACAAGCACGTTACGTCCAAGTGCTAGTTCACCTAATTCCATAGAAGGACCATCCGCAAGAATCTCACCTTTTACAACTTCATTTCCAACACTTACGATCGGACGTTGGTTGTAGCAAGTTCCTTGGTTAGAACGAATGAATTTTTGCATTTTGTAGCGATCTAAGTCGCCTTTTACTGTTTGACCGTCAACTTCTACATAGCGACGTACCCAAACTTCACGTGCTTCTACGCGTTCAACAACACCAGGATGTTTACAGATTACTGCAGCACCTGAGTCTTTTGCTGATACGTACTCCATACCTGTACCTACAATCGGAGATTCCGGATTCATTAAAGGAACCGCCTGACGTTGCATGTTCGCTCCCATAAGTGCGCGGTTAGAGTCATCGTTTTCTAAGAACGGAATACAAGCTGTCGCTGCCGACACTACTTGTTTTGGAGATACATCCATGTAGTCGATGCGTTCTTTATTTGTGACAATGTTTTCACCACGGAAACGAGCTACGATATCTTCGCTAAGGAATTCTCCTTCTTCAGATAATTTCATATTCGCTTGGGCTACAACATAATTATCTTCTTCATCTGCTGTTAAGTAATCAACCTGCCCTGTTACAAGACCAGATTCTGGATCAACACGACGGTATGGTGTTTCAATGAAACCAAACTCATTTACTTTCGCGAACGATGATAATGAGTTAATCAAACCGATGTTTGGTCCCTCTGGTGTTTCAATCGGACACATACGACCATAGTGAGAGTAGTGAACGTCACGTACTTCAAAGCCTGCGCGCTCACGCGTTAAACCACCGGGTCCTAATGCAGATAGTCTTCGTTTGTGAGTTAACTCTGCTAATGGGTTTGTTTGATCCATGAACTGAGATAACTGAGAACTTCCGAAGAACTCTTTAATAGATGCAATAACCGGGCGAATGTTAATTAACGCTTGTGGTGTAATTGCATTTGTATCTTGAATCGACATTCTCTCACGAACAACACGTTCCATACGAGAAAGACCGATACGGAATTGATTTTGTAATAGTTCTCCAACAGAACGCAGACGACGGTTTCCTAAATGGTCGATATCATCTGTATCCCCCACTTTGTATAGTAGGTTGAAGAAGTAACTGATAGAAGCAAGGATATCACCTGGTGTGATGTGTTTTACATCACGAGTAATATTTGCATTACCAATTACATTAATTACGCGTTCGCCTTCTGACTCAGGAGCATAAATCTTAATAGATTGCAGCTCAACATCGCCTTCTACCACTCCACCCATTGGTTTCGCTGTTTTGAATCCAATGTTTTTCTCTAAGTAAGGTAAAATGCGATCAAGTGTACGACGATCTAAGATTGTTCCTTCCGCCGCTAAAATTTCACCAGTTTCTGGATCCACTAATGTTTCAGCTAAACGTTGATTAAACAATCTGTTTTTAATGTGTAGCTTTTTGTTGATCTTATAGCGACCTACATTTGCTAAATCATAGCGCTTCGGATCAAAGAAACGAGACACAAGTAAGCTCTTTGCATTTTCTACTGTTGGTGGTTCACCAGGGCGTAGACGCTCATAAATTTCAAGCAATGCTTTTTCTGTGCTATCTGTGTTGTCTTTTTCTAATGTGTTGCTTAAGTATTCGTTATCACCTAAAAGCTCGGTGATTTCTTGATCAGAGCCAAACCCTAATGCGCGTAACAAAACAGTTACAGGAAGTTTACGCGTACGGTCAATACGCACATATACAACATCCTTAGCATCTGTTTCATACTCTAACCAAGCTCCGCGGTTTGGAATTACAGTAGCAGTAAAACCACGTTTTCCGTTTTTATCCACTTTGCCACTATAGTATACGCTTGGAGAGCGAACTAACTGGGAAACGATAACACGTTCTGCACCGTTAATTACGAATGTTCCAGTCTCTGTCATGAGTGGGAAATCTCCCATGAACACATCTTGTTCTTTTACTTCACCAGTTTCCTTGTTGATTAGACGCACTTTTACACGAAGTGGTGCTGCATACGTCACATCACGCTCTTTGCATTCGTCTACAGAGTATTTAGGTTCACCTAAGCTGTAGTCGATAAATTCAAGCGATAGATTTCCCGTAAAGTCTTCGATCGGAGAAATGTCCTGGAACATTTCTCGCAAACCCTCATCAAGAAACCACTGATAAGAAGAGGTTTGAATTTCGATAAGATTTGGTAACTCTAATACTTCACTAATACGGGCATAACTTCTTCGTTGGCGGTGGCGTCCGTATTGAACTAGTTGACCTGTCAACTGCTTCACCCCTCAAATCATGAGTATTATAAATGCACAAAAAAATTTGTGCAAAATCACAAATAAATACAACTACTGCTGTTAGCGTAGTTTTTTTCTCTTAAAGATAAATACGTTGAGTCTTTCTACCTGCTCAAAAAAGAAAAATGGCTTCTATAAGAAAACCATCATTCTGTTTCATAATCTGCTGATTTTACTATCTTTTCCAAGAGAAACAAAAATATACATCTTTCTCAACGCAGAAAATCATATATTGGCATTGTATAATGTTAACATAGCCAAAAATAACCGTCAACGTTTTTTTGATTTTATGATATAATATCCTTTTTTCTTTTCTACAACTTCGACTTCAGAAAATACTTCCTCTAGTTTCTTCAGTGCAGATGGTGCGCCTTGCTTCTTTTGAATAACAATCCACAACTCTCCACCTGGAACTAAATACTCTACAGCCTTTTCTAAAATCTCATGCACGATATCTTTACCTGCACGAATTGGAGGATTAGATAGAATAGCAGCATACATACCATCTACATTTTCATAGACGCTACTTTGAAAAATGTGTACATTTCCAATTCTATTGTTAGCGGCATTTTCTTTCGCAAGCTCAAGCGCCCTTTCATTCACATCCACCATGTGAACTTTACGGTCTTGAAACTCTTTCGCCAACGATAAACCAATTGGTCCATATCCACAACCTACGTCTAATATATCACCTTTAATATCTGGCACTTGAAACGCTTCAATTAAAAGACGAGAACCAAAGTCCACTTCGTTTTTCGAGAACACCCCACGGTCAGATAAGAAAGTGAATTGAGATCCACGAAGTGTAAATTCCCATCGCTTACGATCACTTTTACTAGAAGGGTCGTTAGAAAAATAATGGTCTGCCATATGGCCACCTCTTTTCTTTACAGTTAAAAAAAAAGCTCGCATGAGAGCGAGCTTTTTTTAAAGCATCAAAAGTTAATTACTTAACTTCTACAGCAGCGCCAACTTCTTCAAGTTTAGCTTTCATTTCTTCAGCTTCCTCTTTAGAAACGCCTTCTTTGATTGCTTTTGGAGTGTTGTCAACTAATTCTTTAGCTTCTTTTAAGCCAAGACCAGTGATTTCACGTACAGCTTTGATAACTTTGATTTTTTGAGCGCCAGCACTTGCAAGTACTACGTCAAATTCAGTTTTCTCAGCAGCAGCTTCACCAGCGCCACCAGCTACAGCTACAGGAGCAGCAGCAGTTACGCCGAATTCTTCCTCGATAGCTTTTACTAAGTCGTTAAGTTCTAATACAGTCATAGATTTAACTGCTTCAATGATTTGTTCTTTAGTCATTGTAAATATCCTCCCTTAAATAGGTTTGTATTGTTTTATAGATAACAAGTAATTATCTTTTAAAAAATTAAGCGCCTTGCTCTTCCTTTTGTTCTGCAACTGCTTTAGTAGCAAGTGCAAGGTTACGGATTGGAGCTTGAAGAACGCTAAGAAGCATAGAAAGTAAGCCTTCACGTGATGGAAGAGTAGCGATAGCTTTAACCTCATCAAGTGTTACAAGTTTACCTTCGATTACACCAGCTTTAATTTCTAAAGCTTCATGCTTTGTAGCGAAGTCGTTTAATACTTTCGCAGGAGCAACTACATCCTCGTTACTGAACGCGATTGCGTTTGGTCCTGTTAAGAATTCGTTTAACTCAGCCATTTCAGCAGACTCTGCAGCACGACGAGTTAAAGAGTTTTTGTAAACTTTGAACTCAACGCCAGCTTCACGTAAGTTTTTACGTAATTCTGTTACTTCAGAAACTGTTAAACCACGGTAGTCAACAACGATTGTAGATTTACTTTCGCGAAGTTTGTCCGCGATTTCAGTTACAACTTGTTGTTTAGTTTCGATTACTTTGCTCATGTTATTACACCTCCTGTAGATTATATAGAAGATGTACCGAAAGTGCACTAAAAACCTCCATGCCCAACTTGTAGACATGGAGGCATATAGTCACAGAAAAAAATTCCGTTTCGTATATTAACACCTAGGTAGGAAATTAAGTCTATTGACACCTACTGTCTACGGTACACTAATTAAATTCACAACATAAATGATTATATAAAAACTTCTTTATGAAGTCAACTTCCAAAATTTACGCTAATGTAGAAACGTCTACACGTACGCCAGGTCCCATTGTAGAAGCAACTGTTACGTTCTTCATGTAAGTACCTTTTGCAGCAGCTGGCTTAACTTTTTGTAAAGTGTCAGCAATTGTTCTGAAGTTTTCTACTAATTTAGCATCTTCGAAAGATACTTTACCGATTGGAACGTGGATGTTACCAGCTTTATCAACGCGGTATTCAACTTTACCAGCTTTGATTTCGTTAACAGCTTTAGTTACATCGAAAGTAACTGTTCCAGTTTTAGGGTTTGGCATTAAACCTTTAGGTCCTAATACGCGACCAAGTTTACCAACTTCACCCATCATGTCAGGAGTTGCTACTACTACATCGAAATCGAACCAACCTTGTTGGATTTTACCGATGTAATCAGCATCGCCTACGAAGTCAGCTCCAGCAGCTTCAGCTTCTTTAGCTTTTTCACCTTTAGCGAATACTAAAACACGTTGTACTTTACCAGTACCGTGTGGAAGAACAACTGCACCACGGATTTGTTGGTCAGCTTTCTTAGGGTCAACACCTAAACGGAATGCAGCTTCTACAGTTGCATCAAATTTAGCTGTGTTTGTTTTCTTTACTAATTCTACTGCTTCTGTTGCAGAGTAAGCAGCAGCACGATCAACAAGCTTTGCAGCTTCTACGTACTTTTTACCTCTTTTAGCCATTTTTATTTCCTCCTCGAATGTGGTTTTAGCGGAATAACCTCCCACGTTTACGCTTATTTCCAGGTATAACCTGAGGATGCGCGCCACCCATTTATTTAAAAACGATAATCATTTACGATAATAAAGGTTGCGAATTGGAATTCCAGACCCGCAACCTTTTTTAAAAACAAATCGAATTAGTCTTCGATAACGATGCCCATACTGCGTGCAGTACCTTCAACCATACGCATTGCAGCTTCTACGCTAGCAGCGTTTAGGTCAGGCATTTTAGTTTCAGCGATTTCGCGTACTTTATCACGCTTAACAGTTGCCACTTTATTACGGTTTGGTTCACCAGAACCAGACTCAATACCAGCTACTTTCTTAAGAAGAACAGCAGCAGGAGGAGTTTTAGTAATGAAAGTGAATGAACGGTCCTCAAATACCGTAATTTCAACAGGGATGATAAGACCAGCTTGATCAGCTGTACGAGCGTTAAACTCTTTACAGAAGCCCATGATGTTAACACCTGCTTGTCCTAATGCTGGACCAACTGGTGGAGCTGGGTTAGCTTTACCTGCAGGAATTTGAAGTTTTACCATTTTAATTACCTTTTTAGCCACGAGACACACCTCCTTAAGTCCGTGATGTGGTCAATTGGACAGTGATTTGCCCTCCCACGTCATATTTTATCTGTAAGGATAAAATCTTTCAAAAAACGTCTCCGATAACGAAGACGTACTGACTTAAAAGATATTATCACTTTTTACAATTCATTTCAAGTTTCATTTTATAATTTTTCAATTTGATGGAAGTCAAGCTCAACTGGAGTCTCGCGACCAAACATGTCCACAAGCACGCTAACCTTTTTCTTCTCCACATCAATTTCTTCAATAGCACCTGTATAATCTGCGAATGGCCCCTCATTTACACGCACTGTCTCATGAAGTTCAAAGTCGAAATCAACCACTTCGTTATCCATTCCCATATGCTTCATAATGGTAACAACTTCCTCTTCTAATAGAGGTGATGGTTTAGATCCAGAACCAGAAGAACCAACGAACCCAGTTACACCTGGCGTGTTACGTACAACATACCAAGAGTCATCAGTCATGATTAATTCTACTAATACATAACCTGGGAACACTTTTCTTTTCATTAATTTTTCTTTACCGTTTTTCATTTCTACTTCTACTTCTTCCGGGACAACAACACGGAAAATTTTATCTTGCATACCCATTGATTCTACACGTTTCTCTAGGTTTGCTTTTACTTTATTTTCATATCCAGAATAAGTATGGACAACATACCAACTTTTTTCCATTCATTTAGGACGAGCGTCCTTCCCTCCCTGACGTACATTTTTTTGCGCAAATGAAAAAACCCGTTCACCGGGCTTTTACACAGTTCTTATAAATAACATTATATCATGGATAAGTGCTTCTTATTCAAGAATTAACCAAGAATTAACCGAATTAAAGAAGAAATGCCCATATCAACCACTGCGAAGAAAATCGCAAAGAAGACAACTGTAGCGATAACAGTCGCTGTTGAACGGAGTAATTCATCTTTTTTAGGCCAACTTACTTTTTTCATTTCGCGACCTACATCGCCGAAAAAGTTCGTTAAACGCATCTACGGGACCTCCAGTGTATTATTTCAATTATTTATTTTGTTTCCTTGTGAACTGTATGCTGATTGCATGTTTTACAAAACTTCTTTATTTCAAGTCGCTCTACTGAGCTCGTATCTTTCATCGTAGAGTAGTTTCGATTTTTACACTCTTCACATGAGAGTACAACTTTTTTCCTCATTAGTTACACCAACCTTGTAACATTATGTCCCTAAAAATGTATCATACAACAAAAGACAATGTCAATGACATGCCTTTTGCACTCTCTACAAAAAGAAAACAGGTGATTTTTTACACCTGTAGCATTTGTTATGAATTTAAAGTGGTACTCTCTCTCATTTCCATATACCGTTCCAATTTCCGCTTCACCCTCTGTAAAGCGTTATCAATAGATTTCACATGTCTATTTAACTGTTCCGAAATCTCTTGATAAGAACGACCATCTAGATATAAAGAAAGTACTTTTCTTTCTAAATCGCTTAATAATTCAGATATTTTAGATTCTATGTCTGTATATTCTTCCTGGCTTATAATCATTTCTTCAGGATCCGTTACCTTCGCTTCCGAAATAACATCTAATAATGTCCGATCAGATTCCTCATCATAAATCGGTTTATCTAGAGACACATACGAATTTAACGGAATATGTTTTTGCCTTGTTGCTGTTTTAATAGCGGTAATAATTTGCCGAGTGATACACAGTTCAGCAAATGCTTTGAATGAAGAAAGCTTGTCCTCTTTATAATCACGAATCGCTTTAAACAATCCAATCATACCTTCTTGAACAATATCTTCTCGATCGGCACCCACTAAGAAATAAGATCTTGATTTCGCGCGAACAAAGTTCTTATATTTGTGAATCAAATATTCTAGAGCGTCAGTATTACCTTTTCGAACTAACTCAACGATTGCCTCATCCTCTAAATCACGAAATGTAACGTCGCCTACACTTACGAAGCCTGCTTCCACCTTGATCCCTCCGACCGCTATTTATTTAGCAATATTATACAGTAAAAAGATAAAGAGCGTCAATGCCTCAACGCTCTCCTCTTCTTAATTTTTCTAATTTTTCTGTAATATCTTTACTAAATATCTTTCGCATGGCAGGTTGTTTTTCTTTTGTGTCTTGTGTACGCCTTCTTACTTGTTGCTCCATCGATTGTACTTCCAACTCTAATTCACGTGCAGATTTCCGAAGAGCACCTTGCGCAAATATAACCCATTGTTCCGTATAATCAGAAGTCGCAACATATATTTGTGTATTTATATTTCTAAGCTCAATCGCTAGTTGCTCTATCTTTTCATCTGCAGTTTGATTCTTCCTCGTGAATATGACTTCCACACGCGATTGTTTCATCTTTTTTTCAATACCTTGGACCGTATAAGCATCAAAGACTATCATTACCTTTGTACCTGTGTAACCTTGGTAATCCGCCATCTTATCAATCAGTGCATCTCTTGATGATTGCAAATCTACATCCCGTAGTTTCTTCAAGTCTCCCCAAGCTCCGATAATGTTGTAACCGTCAACGATTAAAATATCGTTCATTTTTTATTTACCAATTTCGTGACGCTTACGATATACCTCATACATTAACAGACTTGCGGCTACTGAAGCATTTAAGGATGTAACTTTACCGACCATCGGTAAAGTAATTAGGAAATCACATTTTTCACCAATAATACGACTCATACCTTTTCCTTCACTTCCAATTACTAATCCAATTGGCATTTTACCATCTAAATTACGGTAATCCGTTTTCCCTTTTGCATCTGTACCAGCAATCCAAAGTCCACGTTCTTTTAATTCATCGATTGTACGAGATAAATTCGTTACACGTGCAACAGGAATATATTCAATTGCTCCAGTCGATGCTTTCGCAACTGATGCAGTAAGTCCCACAGCTCTTCTTTTCGGAATAATAATCCCATGAGCTCCTGTTGCATCCGCAGTACGCATAATAGAACCTAGGTTATGCGGGTCTTCAATTTCATCTAAAATCAAGAAGAACGGATCCTCGTTACGCTTCTCTGCTACTTTAAATAGATCTTCTAGCTCAGCATATTGATATGCAGCCACTTGAGCAATTACACCTTGGTGGTTCCCCTCAACTAATTGATCTAACTTCTTCTTTGGTGCATGTTGTAAAATAATCTTATTTTCTTTCGCTAGCGCTAGTACAATTTGTATTTGTCCTTTGGCAGCACCTTCCGCGATCCAAATTTTATTAATATCTCTTCCTGAGCGTAACGCTTCAATTACAGGGTTACGTCCGATAATATATTCACTACTCATGATGATGTGCCCCCTTCCTTTTCTTCTAAAACAGCAATTGCCTTATATACAATTTCGTCTAATCTTTCACGATTATTTAATAAGTGATGATAGCCAATTAGCGCTTCAAAGGCTGTACTATATCGATATGTTTGTACATCAGTATTTTTCGGGACAGTACCTGAATTTGCATTACGCCCTCTTCTTAGTACCGCCTCTTCTTCCTCTGTTAAAAATGCTGTCTCTAATAAATGATAAACAACTTTCGCCTGTGCTTTTGCCGAAACAAAGCTTGTCCCTAATCGATGTAATTGATTAGGACGAACTTTCCCTTTTTGAAGTAGGTGATAGCGGATATATTGTTCATATACCGCATCACCCATGTATGCTAACGCTAAGCTGTTTAATTGCTTTGCATCAATCATTCTTATCCTCTTTTCCATCTTGTACCTTGAGCGGTATCTTCTAAAATAATATTACGGTCTTTTAAATCATCGCGAATTTGATCTGATAATGCAAAATCACGATTTTTACGAGCTTCAATGCGCTTTTGAATAAGCACCTCAATTTCTTCATCGAGCAACTCTTCTTGCGCTAATTCTAACCCTAAAATATCAAATAATGTTTCAAGTTGTTTTACGTATGCTTCAATTACAACTGTAGACGTATGTTCTTCCAGTAAATATTGATTTGCATGATTTGCTACATTATATAACTCAGTGATTGCATTAGCAGTGTTGAAGTCATCATTCATCGCTTCTTCAAATGCAGTCTGGAATTTTTCCAGTTCCGCTAACCATTTCTCATTATGATCTGTTAACTCAGTACTACTTTCCATACGGTGTTTTAAGTTACCGTAAGCCGTTTTAATTCTTTCCAGTCCGTTATTTGTGCTTTGTAATAAATCTTCACTGAAATTAATTGGGTGACGGTAATGTACCGATAGCATAAAGAATCTAATTAACTGTGGATCATATTGCTTAATGATATCGTGAACTAAAATGAAGTTCCCCAGTGACTTAGACATCTTCTCATTATTAATATTAATATATCCATTGTGCATCCAATAACGTGCAAATGTTTTTCCTGTTAACGCCTCAGACTGCGCAATTTCATTCTCATGATGAGGAAATGCCAAGTCTTGACCACCAGCATGAATATCGATTGTATCCCCTAAGTATTTACGCGCCATTGCCGAGCATTCAATATGCCAGCCTGGACGACCTTTCCCCCAAGGGCTTTCCCAGAAGATTTCCCCTTCTTTCGCAGCTTTCCATAAAGCAAAATCAAGAGGGTCTTGTTTCTTTTCTCCTACTTCAATGCGCGCACCATGACGTAAGTCTGCGATTGGTTGATGCGATAATTTACCGTATCCTTCAAACTCCTTCGTTCTAAAGTACACATCACCTTCTGATTCATATGCATATCCTTTATTCACAAGTTCTTGAATAAATTCAATAATGATATCCATATTTTCCGTTACACGCGGATGAACTGTTGCATGTTTGCAACCTAGTGCCGTTACATCTTCAAAATACGCTTCGACGAAACGGTCCGCAATTGTCGGCACATCTTCACCTAATTCATTTGCTGCTTTAATTAATTTATCATCTACGTCAGTAAAGTTAGATACATACTGCACATCATACCCTTTATATTCTAAATAACGGCGTACCGTATCAAATACCATAGGTGGTCTTGCATTCCCAATGTGAATATAGTTATAAACTGTAGGTCCACACACATACATCTTTACCTTTTTTTCTTCTAATGGAGTAAACTCTTCCTTTTGACGCGTTAACGTATTATAAATGTGAATAGTCATTTTTATCCTTCCTTTCTACCTTTACTTCAAGTTGTTTTTTTAATTTATCAAGTTCTACTTCCATGATCTTTAACTTATCAAAAATTGGGTCTGGAAGGTCAGAATGATTTAATTCTTGACCGATCTTCACTCCATTTTGAATAACGACTCGGCCAGGTATACCTACAACTGTAGAATGTGCAGGCACTTCTTTTAATACGACAGACCCTGCTCCAATTTTAGAATTCTCTCCGACTGTAATAGAACCTAGTACTTTAGCACCTGTTGCAATTAATACATTATCCTGAATTGTAGGGTGCCTCTTCCCCTTTTCTTTACCCGTACCACCTAATGTAACACCTTGATAGATCGTTACATTATCACCAATTTCGCACGTTTCTCCAATTACAACTCCCATTCCATGGTCTATGAAAAAACGACGACCAATTGTTGCTCCTGGATGAATCTCAATACCAGTAAAGAAACGACTAACTTGTGAGATCCAACGTGCAATAAAGAAGAAATTCTTTTTATAAAAAGCATGTGCAATTCGATGGGCCCAAACTGCATGTAATCCAGAGTAAGTCAAAATGACTTCGAAATAACTTCTTGCCGCTGGATCCTGTTCAAAAACGACTTCAATATCTTCCCGAAGCCTCCTAAACATCGACGTTCCCTCCCCTTTATGGGCTGCTTTTTCGAGTGAACTAACTCCCTTAACTCCCTACTTATCCCCCTAAATCTTTATACACAGAGATAAAACTTATACTCATACCCATTTTTACGGTATAAAAAAGACGCCTCTGTCATATTGACAGAGACGCCTTATAAGCGCGGTTCCACTCTGTTTAGGCTAAAAAAGCCTCAAACTCATCTCTGATAACGGTGTACACCGCTTCTGCTTACTTTACGCCCTAAGACGTTTCACAAAACAATTCGCTGTTCAGCAGAAGACTCGAAGGGGCATTTCAAAAATCCGCTTATAAACCACTTCCAGCCTAAAGGTGGTTCTCTCTGTAAAAAGCCTGATTTTCTACTTCTCCTTCTCGTCGCTTTTCCTTATTAGGTTTTAAGTATACTTATTATATTTCTAAACCTAGAAAATGTTAACCAATTACTTTTTGAAGACGATTTAAAACTTTTTCTTTTCCAAGAAGTACAATAGCATTAGGAAGCTCTGGGCCATGTGTTTGACCAGTAGTTGCAACACGGATTGGCATAAATAAGTTTTTACCTTTATGACCTGTTTCCTTTTGGACTGCTTTAATAGCCGCTTTAATTGCTGCTGGTTCCATCGCTTCTAGCGCTTCTACTTGGCTAGCAAATGCACGAAGTACTTCTGGTACTTGTTCACCTTTTAATACTTCTTGTCCTTCTTCTTCATAATCAACATGATCTTTGAAGAACATTTCAGAAAGCTCTACAATTTCAGCTCCAAAACTCATTTGTTCATGATATAACGCAATTACATCACGAATCCAAGCTTGTTCTTGTTCACTTAAAGTTTCACCTATACGTCCAGCTTTCACTAGATGCGGTAAACTTAACTCTACCACCGTATCTAAGTCTTGCTTTTTCATATATTGGTTGTTCATCCATTTTAGTTTTTGAGAATCAAATAATGCAGGCGATTTTGATAAACGAGCTGCATCGAACATTTTGATAAACTCATCTTGAGAGAAGATTTCCTCTTCTCCTACTGGCGACCAACCCAATAGTGCAATAAAGTTAAAGATTGCTTCTGGAAGATATCCAAGCTCTTTATATTGCTCAATAAATTGAATAATAGATTCATCACGCTTACTTAACTTTTTACGGCTTTCGTTTACAATTAAAGTCATATGACCAAATTGCGGAATATCCCAACCGAAAGCTTCGTAAATCATCATTTGTTTTGGCGTATTTGAAATATGATCATCACCACGAAGTACATGTGTAATCTCCATTAAGTGATCATCTACTGCTACCGCAAAGTTATAAGTTGGAATTCCATCTTTTTTCACGATAACGAAATCACCGAAATCATTTGAATGGAATGCAACCTCATCTTTTACGATATCTTTAAACGTGTAATCGCGATCAACCGGTACACGGAAACGAATACTCGGAATGCGGCCTTCAGCCTCAAATCCCTTCATTTGCTCCTCAGTTAAATCACGGTGATTTCCAGCATAACGCGGTGTTTCACCACGAGCGATTTGACCTTCACGCTCTGCTTCTAGCTCTTCTTCTGTCATATAACATTTGTAAGCTAAACCACGCTCTAATAAATCTTCATATAATTTTTTATAAATATCTAAACGCTCTGTTTGACGATATGGTCCAAATTCACCACCAACATCAACACCTTCATCCCAGTCCATACCGAGCCATTTCAAGTATTTTAATTGGCTTTCTTCTCCACCAGCAACATTACGTTTCACATCAGTATCTTCAATACGAATAATAAACTTACCATCTTGATGACGAGCAAATAAATAATTAAATAATGCCGTACGCGCATTTCCGATATGTAAGTGTCCTGTTGGACTTGGCGCATAGCGCACTCTCACTTGCTTTTCCATAATTGGTACACCTTCCATTCTTAATGTCAACACATTCTATAATTGTACACCAAAAAAATGTGATTATCCATCTTACGAATTAAAAACCATTATTTTTTCTGTAATAAAACAACTGCTTGAGAAGCAATTCCTTCTTCTCTACCTGTAAATCCTAATCTTTCTGTTGTTGTTGCCTTTACATTGATATTATCAATAGACGTTTCTAATAGTTCACTAATACGTTTACGCATACTTTCAATATGTGGTGCCATCTTTGGCTTTTGAGCAATAATTGTACAATCTAGATTCCCTAACTCGTAACCTTGTTCACGTACAAATCCCCAAACCTTTTGCAGCAATACAGCTGAATCAGCATCTTTAAAGGCAGGATCTGTATCAGGGAAATGCTTTCCAATATCCCCAGCTGCAATTGCACCTAAACATGCGTCCGCAATCGTATGTAACAATACGTCTGCATCTGAATGACCAATTAATCCTTTCTCATGAGGAATTGTAATTCCACCAATAATTAACGGTCTACCTTCCGCAAATTCATGCACATCAAAACCTTGTCCAATTCGAAACATTTTTTACATCCTCCTCAAGCTAAACTACAGAGCTTTATGATTCTATATTATATCGCTATCCTTATAAAGAAAAGCCCGGCTGTTGCCGAGCTTTTCTTCGCTATAATCATCACTGTCATTTCTTTTGAACATGAAGGAAACTTTCAGCAATTAACAAATCCTCTGGAGTCGTCACTTTAATATTATAGTAACTCCCCTCTACTACACCTACTTGCTTCCCGATACGTTCTACGAGGCTTGCATCATCTGTACCAAGGAAACAACCCTGTTTTGCACTTCTGTGAGCTTCTAACAAAAGAGAAACAGCGAACCCTTGTGGTGTTTGTACAGCTTTAAGCTGAGATCTTTCTACCGTTTCGACAACGATACCCTGCTCTACTTTCTTAACTGTATCTTTCACTGGTACCGCACAAATGGACGCTCCATATTTTTCCGCTGCAGTTAATACATCTTGAATCACTTTATTCGTTACAAATGGACGCGCGCCGTCATGTACAAGAACATACTCAACATCACTCGTATACTGAATGGCGTTATATACACTATCTTGTCTTTCGGCTCCGCCCTGAATAAATCGGACTGGCTTTTCAATCGGATACTTCTGCATTAATTCTTCAAAATACGGACGTTCTTCTTCGTTAATTGCCATAATAATACTTTTGCATGCTTTATCTTTTTCAAAAGCACGTAACGTATGCACAATAATCGGTACTTCATTAATAAGTAAGAACAACTTGTTTTTACCAGCACCCATCCGCTTACCTTGACCAGCTGCTGGAATAATTAATGTATACATATTAATAATCCTCTACTTATAATGCTTTTTCTAATAATTTACGTTTAGCGAAAATCATACGCCCAGCCGATGTTTGTAACACACTCGTAACAAGCACATTGAGTTGTGAACCTACATATTCTCTACCATCTTCTACTACAATCATCGTGCCATCATCTAAATATGCAACACCTTGATTTTGTTCTTTTCCATCTTTGACAACATAAACACTCAGTTCTTCACCTGGGAGTACGACAGGTTTAATTGCATTAGCTAAATCGTTAATATTTAACACCGTTACCCCTTGTAATTCAGAAACTTTGTTTAAGTTGAAATCATTCGTTACTACCGTTCCACCAGTGATTTTCGCCAACTTTACAAGTTTGCTATCCACTTCTTGAATATCATCGAAATCGCCTTCATAAATTTCTACCGGAATCGGCATCTCTTTTTGAATACGATTTAAAATATCTAATCCTCTGCGACCACGATTACGCTTTAAAGCATCAGAAGAATCGGCAATGTGCTGAAGTTCTTCTAACACGAATTGTGGAATCACAATTGTTCCTTCTAAAAACTTTGTTTGGCAAATATCAGCAATACGCCCATCGATAATTACACTCGTATCGAGAATTTTCCAATGAGTTGTAGATTCTTCTACCTCAGTTTCTTCATTCTCACTATTATTATTTTTCTTCTTCCCACGTTGTGGTAATGTAAATAATCCTAGCAATTCATTCCTCTTTTTAAACCCTACTTGGAACCCTAAATATCCAAGTAAAAGAGTAAAGAACACTTGCAACACTGTACTAATAACTGGAATTGTAAATTCACGAATTGGTATTAAAATTAAATACGCAACAATAAGACCCGAGATTAATCCTAATGTACCAAATAAAACATCCGCTACTGGCGCCTTTACAAGAGCCTCTTCAATATGCTTAATAAGTTGAACAATATAATCTACAAGCCAAAATGTTGTTAAAAATAAAATAATTGCACCAATAATTGCACGAACATACGATCCTTCCAATAAAGGAACAGCACCCATGTCTAATACATTAATAACTTTTGGGATTAAGTAAATCCCTAACGCTCCGCCAATTACTAGAAAGAAGAGCTGTACAATCCGTTTTAACATCCAACCACCTCCTACTCATTATTAACCATTGTTTCGCTAATCAAAACGCCGAATGCAAAAGCGGACGTGTTTTTTTATAAATAGTTTTATTTACCAATATACCATATCATATACCAAAAATGTTCTAGTGTCGTTATATTATGGAATCAATGTAATATTCTTAATTGTGTCTACTCATATAGAGATGCTCTTGGATTCTTTTTAGGCCTTCTCGTATTTTCTTCGCCCTGACTTCTCCAATTCCTTCCACATCATCCAATTCATTAATAGTTGCTCGACAAACACCTTGCAAGGTCTTAAATCGATTAATTAAATTTTCAATGATAAGTGGCGGAACGCGCGAAATTTTGCTTGTAATTCGGTATCCTCTCGGCGTCACACTTTCTTCTAAACTCATTTGTCCTGGGTAGCCAAGCAATTTAACTAAATCGCTATCCTCTAGAAGTTGTGTATTCGCAAGATCTTGTAACTTTTTCAAAATTTGATGATGGTCTTGTGTTTTTTCTTGATAATAATCTTTAATTAATAACGCTGCCTCTGCCTCTAAATCAGCTAGTAGTTCTGTAAGTTGTAAACGAATTAACCTACCTTCCGTTCCTAGCTCATGAATATAGCTCAATATTTCATTTTTAATACGCAGCACCATCTCAACACTATGTAACACATGAACCACCTCGGACATTGTAACGACTTCTTCAAATTCTAGAATGCCCAAATTCGTAATACCATCATTCCATACAGCCTTATATTTTTCTAACGTTTGAATAGCTTGGTTTGCCTTTGTTAAAATAACACCTATATCCTTTAGTGTATAACGTAAATTCCCTTGATATAGCGTAATTACGTTACGTCTTTGTGAAATAGCCACAACGAGACTACCCGTCTGCTTTGCTACACGCTCTGCCGTCCGGTGGCGCATACCTGTTTCAATAGAATCAATAGATGCCTCTGGAACTAATTGTGCATTTGCAATTAAAATTTTACTTCCAGTTTCATTTAAAATAAGTGCCCCATCCATTTTTGCTAATTCGTATAAACTAGCAGGAGAGAATGCACAATTAATGTGAAATCCCCCATCAACAATACTTTTAATTTGTTCATTATATCCAAGAACAATTAGTCCCCCTGTTTGTGCGCGAAGCACATTATCTATCCCTTCGCGCAGTGGTGTTCCTGGGGCCACAAGCTGTAAAATATTAATCATACTTTTGACACGTTGCTTGTTTTCTTCCATAGCCTAGCCTCCTAATGTCAAACGAAGCGCTTCCCCTAAATTAGATACACCTACTACCTCAATCCCATCCGGAACTGTCCATCCCCCCAAATTTTTTCTAGGAATAATAGCACGTTGAAATCCTAATTTAGCTGCTTCTTGTACACGTTGTTCGATTCTTGATACTCTTCTTATTTCTCCAGTTAGTCCTACTTCTCCTATTACCGCATCAGTTGGTGCCGTAGATTTATCTCTAAAACTTGAAGCGATACTTAAAGCCACAGCTAAATCAATTGCGGGTTCATCTAATTTCAAACCACCTGCTACTTTTAAATATGCGTCTTGATTTTGCAATAATAAACCTGTTCTTTTTTCTAACACTGCCATAATAAGCGATACACGGTTATGATCAATTCCCGTCGCCATTCTTCGAGGGTTTCCAAAACTAGTAGGGGAGATTAATGCTTGTATTTCTACTAAAACCGGTCTTGTTCCTTCCATTGAGGCAACTACTGTTGATCCTGCGACTCCAACTGGCCTTTCCTCAAGAAAAATTTCAGAAGGGTTTAAGACTTCCGCAAGACCAAGCTCTTTCATTTCAAAAATACCCATTTCATTCGTGGAACCAAAACGATTCTTCACAGCTCGCAAAATACGATATGTATGATGACGATCTCCTTCAAAGTAAAGAACTGCATCGACCATATGTTCTAACATACGAGGTCCTGCAATTGCCCCCTCTTTTGTTACATGTCCGACGATAAAAATAGGGATTCCTTTCGTTTTTGCAAGTTTCATTAATTCCGCTGTACATTCACGTACTTGCGCTACACTTCCTGGGGCTGACGTCACTTCAGGTAAATGTATCGTTTGAATGGAATCAATAACAACAAAAGCTGGATTCATCTCTTCAATATGTGCTGCAATTCGCTGCAAATCCGTCTCCGATACAACAAATAGATTACTACCATTTACGTGTAAACGATCTGCACGAAGTTTAATCTGTTTTGCCGATTCTTCACCCGATATATATAGTACATCATATGAAGAATCTGCTAATTGCGATGAAATCTGTAACAGCAATGTTGATTTTCCAATCCCGGGGTCTCCACCAATAAGTACTAAGGATCCATCTACAATCCCACCACCAAGTACACGGTTAAACTCTTGGAATTTCGTTTCAATACGTGCCTCAGACTTTGTTTCTACTTCTGTTAGGCGTCTTGGTTTTGTTACTTCCGATTGAATTGCATTGGCATAATTAAGGCGTCTTGATGATACAACCGGTTCCATCTCTTCAACAAGCGTATTCCATTGACCACAACCAGGGCATTTCCCCATATATTTTGGTGACTGATAACCACACTCTTGACATGTGAATTTTGTTTTCTTTTTAGCCATATCGTTTTATATTTCACTTCACTTTCATCTATAAACAGTTTATCCCTCTCGTACAAGAAAGAGGGCTATCTCGTAGCCCTCTTAGTTTGTCTATACTTATTTTACCTTTTCAGCACTATGAATGACAAATGATTCCCCTTCAACATCAAAGATAACTTTTTGTCCTTTCTCAATAGCACCTTTTAAAAGTTCTTCCGATAGTCTATCTTCTACATGTTTCTGAATTGCTCTACGAAGCGGACGAGCACCGTATTCTCGGTCAAATCCTTTATCAGCAATGGCTGAAATTGCTCCTTCTGTTAAATGCAATTCAATTTCTTGCTCTTTTAAGCGATTCACTAACTGATTTACCATAAGTGTTACAATCTCTTGAATATGTTTTTTCTCAAGCATATGGAACACGATAATTTCATCAATACGGTTTAAGAATTCTGGACGAAATGCCTTTTTCAGTTCATCCATTACTTTACCTTTCATATCTGAATAATCGCGGCTCTCATCTTGTACGTTAAATCCAAGATGTTTATTACGTTTTAACGCGTCTGCACCAACGTTAGATGTCATAATAACAATTGTATTACGGAAATCAACTGTACGCCCTTTAGAATCCGTTAAGCGACCATCTTCTAATACTTGTAGTAAAATGTTAAACACATCAGGGTGAGCTTTCTCTACTTCATCTAATAGGACAACTGAATATGGCTTACGGCGAACCTTTTCTGTTAATTGTCCACCTTCTTCATATCCAACATATCCTGGAGGAGATCCAACTAAACGAGAAGTAGAATGTTTCTCCATGTACTCAGACATATCAATGCGAATCATTGCATCCTCATCACCGAACATAGATTCCGCTAGTGCTCTTGCTAGCTCCGTTTTACCTACACCTGTTGGTCCTAAGAAAATAAATGAACCAATCGGACGTTTCGGATCTTTCAATCCCGCTCTAGCACGACGAACAGCTTTTGCTACAGCTACTACCGCTTCATCTTGACCAATAACACGATCGTGAAGAATGGATTCTAAGTTTAATAATTTATCAGTCTCTGTTTGTGCAAGTTTAGAAACCGGTATACGAGTCCACGTAGAAACGACATTTGCAATATCTTCTACTGTCACTTCTGAGTTTTCTTTTCCTTGTTGCTCTTTCCATTGACGCTTCGTATCTTCTAACTTCTCACGTAAGCGTTGTTCCATATCACGTAAGGAAGCAGCTTTTTCAAATTCTTGACTTTGTACAGCTGCATCTTTTTCTTTTCTAATTTCCTCAAGCTTCACTTCAAGCTCTTTTAGATTTGGTGGTGTTGTATAAGAACGTAAGCGAACCTTTGAAGCAGCTTCATCAATTAAGTCAATTGCTTTATCTGGTAAGAAACGATCTGTAATATAACGGTCTGAAAGTTTTACAGCTGCATCAATTGCATCATCTGTAATAGATACACGGTGATGTGCTTCGTAACGATCACGTAAACCTTTCAAAATTTGAGTTGATTCGTCTAGACTTGGCTCATCAACGTGAATTGGTTGGAAACGTCTCTCTAAAGCCGCGTCTTTTTCAATATATTTACGATATTCATCTAAAGTTGTCGCCCCAATACATTGTAACTCTCCGCGTGCTAAAGATGGTTTTAAAATGTTCGATGCATCAATAGCACCTTCTGCCCCACCTGCACCAATTAATGTATGAAGTTCATCAATAAATAGAATAATGTTGCCAGCTTGACGAATTTCATCCATAACTTTCTTTAAGCGATCTTCAAATTCACCACGATATTTCGTTCCAGCTACAACTGTACCCATATCTAGTGTCATAACGCGCTTATCTCTTAATGTTTCAGGTACTTCATTATTTACAATTTGTTGTGCTAATCCTTCTGCAATTGCCGTTTTACCCACACCAGGCTCTCCAATTAATACAGGATTATTTTTTGTTCTACGGCTTAAAACTTCAATTACACGTTGAATTTCCTTGCCACGCCCTATAACAGGATCTAGACGATTTTCACGTGCAACAACTGTTAAATCGCGTGCTAAGCTATCCAGTGTCGGTGTATTGGCATTTGTTGAAGAACCACCTTGGTGACCTGAACTTGCTTCATTACTTCCAAGAAGTTGCAATACTTGTTGTCTTGCCTTATTTAGGCTAACACCTAAGTTATTTAAAACACGTGCTGCTACCCCTTCACCTTCACGGATTAAACCAAGTAAGATATGTTCTGTTCCAACGTAAGAATGACCTAATTTACGGGCTTCATCCATAGACAATTCAATAACCTTTTTAGCACGCGGTGTATAATGTACAGTTTGAGAAGCTTCTGTTCCGCGTCCAATTAACGCTTCTACCTCTTTTTGAACTTTCTCTGGACTTAATCCAAGAGCAATTAACGCTTTTGCTGCAATTCCTTCCCCTTCGCGTACAAGCCCAAGTAAAATGTGTTCTGTTCCAATATTATTATGTCCAATACGAATTGCTTCCTCTTGAGATAAAGCTAATACTTTCTGTGCTCTTTCTGTAAATCTTCCAAACATCATAGAAATCGCCTCCTACTTGCGCTTAGTTTTTTCAATACGTAATCGCTCACGGATTAAGGTTGCTCTTCGATAATCTCTTTCTTCTGGTCCTAAAGGTCCGCCTGCATATTGTTGTAAAATGCCTGGTTGTGTAAGAACCATTAGCTCAGTCAAAATATTTCTCGATACACCTTTTATATATCCTAAATCAATACCAAGTCGTACATCTGATAAGCAAGTGGCCGCTTCCGCAGATTGAATTAACCGACTATTTGCTAGTATGCCATAAGAGCGATAAACTTTATCTTCAAGCTCAATACTTGAATTTTGTACAATTAATTCTCTAGCCATTTTTTCTTGCTGTATGATTTGTTGAATCACACTCTTTAAATCTGCAATAATATCTTCTTCAGATTTTCCTAGCGTCATTTGATTTGACACTTGAAATATATTACCTAACGCTTCGCTACCTTCACCGTATATTCCTCTTACTACTAACCCTAATTTTTGAATTACTTGTATAATACGGCTAATTCTTTTCGTTAAAACGAGTCCCGGTAAGTGAATCATTACGGAAGCCCTCAATCCTGTACCAACGTTAGTAGGGCAGCTCGTTATATATCCAAGTGATTCATCAAACGCATATTCAACCTCTTCCTCTATCCAATTATCTATTTGATTGGCACTTTGAAGGGCCTCTGATAACTGCAACCCTGAAAATAAGCACTGTATCCTAATGTGGTCTTCTTCATTAAGCATAACACTAATATGTTCGCTTTCTGACAATAGGCATGCTCCATATTCTGTGCCTGCAAGGTTAGGACTAATTAAATGCTTTTCAACTAATACTCTCCTTTGAAGAGGGGTTAATTCATTCATTTTTAATAGTTCAAACTCTCCAAAAGGTTCTACCGTTTTATTTATAAATTCCTTTTTAAATAATTCTTGAATCTGTCTAGCTTCTTCTTCGTTTTGCATTGTAGAGAATTGATATTTTTTAAAATTACGAGCCAAACGAATTCGACTACTTAAAACAATATCAGAATCAGGGCCATCCCCCTTCATCCATGGACTAATCGCTTCATTCATAATTTTGTCCAGTGACATAGAACTATTCCCCCTCTCTATGCTCACTAAGCTGATTTTCAAGACCTCGAATTTTATCCCTTACTTCAGCAGCTTTCTCAAACTCCTCTTTCTGTACGTATTGTTTCAGAATGAGTTTTAGTTCATCTAATTCTTTCTTTAAGTGAAGATTTCCTTCTATACGTTCCGGAATTTTTCCACAATGATCTGTATGTCCACCGTGCAGACGTTTTAATAATGGCTTTAAATGTTCCTTAAATGTATCGTAACAAGAAGCACATCCAAAGCGTCCCACCTTTGTAAATTGCTCAGATGTCATCTTACAATCTGGGCACCTTAATATACTTGTATTCGAAAGCCCGTTTTGTCCTTCTTCAAACATTGTTGATTCATCGTGTAATAACCCAGCGAATAAATCATGGAATGAAAAGTTAGACTGCGGTGATTGAAAGAAAGACGTATAGCCACTTTGTTCTGCACATTGCTCACAAAGATGAACTTCCGTCTTCTGTTCGTTGATTACTTTTGTATAATGTAAAGTTGCTGGTCTTATATTACAGTTTTGACAAGTCATCACTATCCCCACCTTTACAATAGGAACGATCTATCTCATAGTACTTTTTATACATTACTAGATTGTTCACTTTCCTTTATTTGTTTAAATAAAAGTGCGTGTTCTTTTTTCAAAACCTCTACAATATTTAACTGCCTTATCTCTTAGTCATTATTCTTTTACAAAAGCTATATTTATTTATATTTCAGTGTTCTTAACATTGCGCATAATATTCGAGCCCTAAGTTCATCTCGAGAAGGAACATCCATTGATAATACAGAACGATCTAGTACACTTAACATAAGTTTAGCTTCACGATTTGTTATGATTCCCTCTTCTATTAAACGTATAATCATACTCTCTGCATTCCCTTGCGCAACGCTATGATCAATCATATGAAGCATTTGATCGATCATGTCTATATCGTCATGCAATTTGACTTTTATAATGCGAATGTAACCTCCTCCACCACGTTTACTTTCTACTACAAATCCTCTTTCTAACGTAAAACGGGTATTGATTACATAATTGATTTGAGATGGTACGCACTCGAATCGATCCGCAATCTCATTTCTTTTGATTTCAATCACATTATTATTACTTAAGTCAATAACTTGCTTTAGATATTGCTCAATGATATCAGATATATTTCTCATTTATCCGCCACCTTTATTGACTTTGACTATCTTTGACTTTAATTATATACGTATTAATAAAATTTGCAACTCTTTTGCTTATTCACTATCCTAGCCACATTCCCCTGTATTTAATCAAAATAATAATTATTTAAACACATTTTTTAATTACTATGAATTATAAAAGAAAACACGAAAAAACACGAGTCATTTGACTCGTGCTTAGTTGCTTGGCGACGTCCTACTCTCACAGGGACAAGGTCCCAACTACCATCGGCGCTAGAGAGCTTAACTTCCGTGTTCGGTATGGGAACGGGTGTGAC
>NZ_JBQAEO010000025.1:0-56886 GCF_051915365.1 Bacillus cereus group sp. MYBK79-1
TAGTGGAGGGCTATTTTTCTAAATTCTATTATTTCATGTTGTTTGCTTTCATTAAAATCAAAAAAGATATCAGAGTGTTGGGAACCCTAAAGGGTTTCCCAACACTCTGAGGAGTTAGTGTTGTATAACACTAACTTCTTTTTTTATGTGAAATGCCGGTGAAAGAATACAGTTTTAGAAAAAAACGATTAAATTTTCAAAAAAAACTTCCTTTTCTGAATATTTGTTATATAATATAAAACATAAAATCAAATCTGTTATAAAACAGTTTAAGAAGGGGATGCTAATATGTCGACGCAAACTTCACGGGTTACAATGCCCGGAGAAATGTTACCAGCGTACAACGAAATATTGACACCTGAGGCGCTTAGTTTTTTAAAGAAACTACATGAAAATTTCAATGAGCGCCGCATAGAACTTTTACAAAAGCGTGCGGAGAAACAAAAGAGAATTGATGCAGGAGAGTTTCCGAAGTTTTTAGAAGAAACGAAGCACATACGTGAAGCAGATTGGACAATTGCCAAATTGCCAAAAGATTTAGAGGATCGCCGCGTAGAGATTACCGGGCCAGTAGATAGAAAGATGGTTATTAATGCTTTAAATTCAGGAGCACATCTTTTTATGGCGGATTTTGAAGATTCGAATTCACCAACTTGGGAGAATGCGATTGAAGGTCAAATAAACTTACGAGATGCTGTGCAGGGAACGATTTCACATAAAAATGAAAACGGGAAAGAATATCGTTTAAATAGTAAAACAGCTGTATTAATTGTGCGTCCAAGAGGATGGCATTTAGAAGAAAAACATATGCAAGTTGAAGGGAAGGATATGTCTGGTAGCTTAGTAGATTTCGGACTTTATTTTTTCCATAATGCGAAAGCTCTTCTAGCAAAAGGAAGCGGTCCATACTTTTACTTACCGAAAATGGAAAGCCATTTAGAAGCAAGGTTGTGGAATGATGTTTTCGTATTTGCTCAAAAATATATCGGTATTCCAAACGGAACGATCAAAGCAACGGTGCTACTGGAAACGATTCACGCTTCGTTTGAAATGGATGAAATTTTGTATGAGCTTAAAGATCATTCTGCTGGATTAAATTGCGGAAGATGGGATTATATTTTCAGTTTTTTAAAGGGTTTCCGTAATCATAATGAATTTTTACTTCCAGATAGAGCGCAAGTCACGATGACGGCGCCGTTTATGCGCGCGTATTCTTTGAAAGTCATTCAAACGTGTCACCGCCGTAATGCGCCAGCTATTGGAGGAATGGCAGCACAAATTCCGATTAAAAACAATCCAGAAGCGAATGAAGCAGCTTTTGAAAAAGTGCGTGCAGATAAAGAGCGCGAAGCTTTAGACGGTCATGACGGGACTTGGGTTGCCCACCCGGGACTTGTACCAGTCGCGATGGAAGTATTTAATCACATTATGAAAACACCGAATCAAATTTTTAGAAAACGTGAAGAGATACATGTTACAGAAAAGGATTTATTAGAAGTACCAATGGGAACGATTACAGAAGAGGGACTTCGCCTAAATATTAGCGTAGGCATTCAATATATCGCATCTTGGTTAAGCGGACGGGGAGCAGCACCAATTTATAACTTAATGGAAGATGCGGCAACAGCGGAAATTTCTAGAGCACAAGTATGGCAATGGATTCGTCATGAAGGCGGAAAGCTACATGACGGACGTAATATTACGCTTGAATGGATGGAAGAGTTAAAAGAAGAAGAACTAGCAAAAATAGAAAGAGAGATTGGTAAAGAAGCCTTTAAGAAAGGGAGATTCCAAGAGGCGACAACGTTGTTTACAAATCTCGTTCGGAATGATGAATTCGTACCATTTTTAACATTACCGGGTTATGAAATTTTATAAAAAATGAAAAGGGGATGGAACAAATGAAAAACGAAAGAATCGAGAAATTACAAGAGAGCTGGGAACTAGATACGCGTTGGAAAGGAATCACACGTCCATATTCAGCAGAAGATGTAATTCGCCTGCGCGGGTCAATTGATATTGAACATACGTTAGCGCGCCGCGGTGCTGAAAAGCTTTGGTCATCACTTCATACGGAAGATTACATTAACGCACTTGGCGCATTAACAGGAAACCAAGCGATGCAACAAGTGAAAGCTGGGCTAAAAGCAATTTATTTAAGTGGATGGCAAGTAGCAGCTGATGCGAACCTTTCTGGACATATGTATCCAGACCAAAGTTTATATCCAGCGAACAGCGTACCTGCTGTAGTAAAACGAATTAATCAAACGCTGCAACGTGCGGATCAAATTCAGCATATGGAAGGAAGCGGTGATACAGATTATTTCGTACCGATTGTAGCAGATGCAGAAGCTGGATTTGGCGGACAATTAAACGTATTTGAACTGATGAAAGGCATGATTGAAGCAGGTGCATCAGGTGTGCACTTTGAAGATCAATTATCTTCAGAGAAAAAATGCGGGCATTTAGGCGGAAAAGTATTACTACCGACGCAAACAGCGGTGCGTAATTTAATTTCGGCACGCCTTGCTGCAGATGTAATGGGAGTGCCGACAATTATCGTTGCAAGAACAGATGCGGATGCAGCAGATTTAATTACGAGTGATATTGATCCGGTTGATAAAGCATTTATTACAGGAGAAAGAACTCCAGAAGGATTTTACCGTACGAAAGCAGGTCTTGATCAAGCAATTGCACGTGGTTTAGCATACGCACCATACGCAGACCTCGTTTGGTGCGAGACGTCGGAACCGAATTTAGAAGATGCAAAACGATTTGCGGACGCAATTCATAAAGAGCATCCAGGGAAATTGCTTGCATACAACTGTTCACCTTCATTTAACTGGAAACAAAAACTAGATGAAAAAACAATTGCGAGCTTCCAAAAAGAAATCGCATCTTACGGCTATAAGTTCCAGTTCGTAACACTTGCTGGATTCCACTCATTAAACTACGGCATGTTCGAATTAGCACGCGGCTATAAAGAGCGCGGCATGGCAGCGTACTCTGAACTACAACAAGCAGAATTCGCAGCAGAAAAACATGGCTACTCTGCAACTCGTCACCAACGCGAAGTAGGAACAGGTTACTTTGATGAAGTAGCACAAGTTATTACAGGCGGTACTTCATCAACGACAGCGCTAAAAGGATCTACAGAAGAAGCGCAGTTTACGAAATAAAAGGAAGGGGCACCTGTTTGAAGGGTGCCCCTTATTATTTTTTTGAACGATTCGAGGAGTAAATGAAAATATATCGACGATTTTTTCGATATATCTATCATAACTTAAAATATATCAACGGTTTTTCAAATATATCGACGATTCGACAAAGGATATCGACTTACCGACAAAAAAAGACAATGTGATTAAATCCATTCAGCTCCATGATCACGAATAAACTCTATATCTTTCTCATAATGCTCTAAATGTCCTTCATCAATCATTCTTTGGAAGTTTAAGTCGCCTTCTTGTGCTTTTCTTTTCATATATATACATAACGCTTCTAATCGTAGTAACACCATTCCTAAGTAATCTTCGTCCATACTTTTACCGTAGGACTGGACAAACAATTGCACTCTTTCTTTTATACAATCAGCATGTTCTGCCGATTCATAATGAACTGCCTCGCCTGATTCTGTATAATACACTCTACTTAAAGGTACATAAGTATAAAGTGTATAAGCGATATCCCAAATTCTTGGGCCAGGAGCAGCAACATCGAAATCAATAATACCTACTGGTCTCTCGTCATGAAAAATAATATTGTATATCGCAAAATCGTTATGGCATACAACTTCAATATCATTTGGAGTACGATCCATCGGTTTCCAGTCATCTAATAACGGAAAGTCACTTACCGCATCATGATAAAGGCGGAGCATCTTTGCTATTTCTTTTAAAACATCATTAGACCACATATATTCTTTTAACGGATAATTCCCAGCTTCTCCTTCAACAAAGGATAAAATCTCTCTATCTTTTTCATCTATACCTAAAAACTTTGGGGCATGATGAAACCCTTTGTTTTCTAAGTGCTGTAATAATGTATGAATTTCTGCACTGCCAGGCTTTAATTCTCGCCGGACAGTATTTTCAGAACGATATACGTTTGAAACATTTCCCCCTGTAAGCTTTTCTTCGTTTGTATAGTTTGACATATAATCCCCTCCATCATCGCGACCGCATGATTATATTGTAACACCTCAGAACAAGGGATGTAATCGTATTCAAATGATGTGTATGTTCATTTTATAGTGAATTTTGCACATGTTAAAATCAAATATTTACGAATGTACAATCAATTTAATTTGTCAGTTATTTTCAAAAAAGATTGTACATTTTATTTTAATGTGCTATGATAGTCCCAGTTGAATAGTTAAATTAAGCAATCCATATGTTATCAAGTGCTGAAAACGAACGAGAAAAAGTATGTGAGAACTAGTTTATGTTTCGTATTTGATAATGTGTGGATTCTTTTTTTAGACAGGAAGACTAAAAAAATAAAATTTGTATTTTCTTAGGAGGAAATAATCATGGCAGTAACAGGACAAGTAAAATGGTTTAACAACGAAAAAGGCTTCGGTTTCATCGAAGTTCCAGGCGAAAACGATGTATTCGTACATTTCTCTGCAATCGAAACTGAAGGTTTCAAATCTTTAGAAGAGGGTCAAAAAGTTAGCTTCGAAATCGAAGAAGGTAACCGTGGACCTCAAGCTAAAAACGTAATCAAACTATAATTTTATAGTTTATTATGAAAAAAAGGGATGGCTGCTGCCATCCCTTTTTTTGTTGTAATATACGAGCATAATGATTATATTGGCGGGGAATATATATGATGGAAAAGTATACAAATGAAGTAATACTCGATGTTCGTAGGGGAAATAAAGAAGACTTACACAATACGATTGAAGAGATAAAAGCGTATGCGAAAACGTATGAACATGATAAAGTGACGTTAATTGAATTGAAGAAATCTCATGCTCCTGTTTTAGATGAGGAGCGATATATAGTTCTATTACAAGTCGAAAGAGATACAAAGAATCTTGGAAGAAAATATGAATATGAAGAAGAAAAAATAGTCGGTTTTTTTGAGGACGAAAAAGAGTAAAAGGCTTTCCAAAATGGAAGGCCTTTTACTCTTCTATTTCAACCTTTTTCTTCGCGCGTTTCTTACATTCAGGGCATTTCGATTTACGAAAAGGTTTTGCGAAGAATAGTAGAATGAAAAACAAACCGAATATAATGCTGGATGAGTTTTTCACGATCACAATGCTGCTATTTTTCATTTGAATCGTTGGTTGCATTTCTTTTTCTTCCATAGTGGACCCCCATATATTGGATTTTTCTTTTAATTATAGCAAAGTTAATTGTCGTAATGATGCGAAATAGGGAAGCGGTTGTAAATATTTATAGGTAGTATAAATGCATTTTGTGTAGGTTTTTTATTACGAAATCACTATATGTTTATTTTGTAATTTAAAAGATGTTTGATAAATGATAAAGTATTGTAAAAAAGCGGAATCTGTAAACCATTTCCTTTTCATTGATGCTAAAATTATATATGCAGCTGCTAATATAAATGGAAAAAAGGAGACAGTAGAATATGGAAAGTAAAGTAGAACGTTATGTCGAAAACTATGTAGTAAATAAAAATACAATGGCCTTACTTCCGGTTATTCTGAGTGAGAAGAAAATTGTTACACGAGTTGTTGAGATGGAAGATTCTTTTTTCGTATTTCAAAAGCCCCTAGATATTATAGAAAGAAGTTGCCGCAAGCATGGCTCTAGTTTCTTAGGTAGAAAAGAAGGAACGAAAGAGTTAACTCATATTACACATAAAGCACCGATTGCAATTAGTCCGGCAGATCAACTTTATTTTTTTCCTACGTATTCTTACTCGAGAAAAGAGTGCGCTTGGTTGTCTCATTTTTATATTGAAAGTAATAAAGAGTCAAAAGATGGAAATGTCATTGTTAGATTTATAAATGGCTTTGCTGTGAAATTAGAAATATCCAAAAGTAGTTTTGAAAATCAACTAAATCGTACGGCAAAATTGCGTACTGAATATGAAGATCGTAGGAAAAAACAAGGGAGCCCTTGTTTTAAAGAGATAGATCAAAGGGATGAATCGACATTAAGACCAGCTTATGAGAAAGTCTATTGTGTTAGAGAAGAGGATGCGTGAGAAGAAAAGGGATGGGGGAACTCATCCTTTTTTGATTTTATTATATATACCGTCACACTGTAAGCTTCATAAATAAAATTCGAAAACTTTTGTTCTTTATCAGTTTAAAAAGGTGTAAAACTACATTATAAGTGTAATTTTACTTCATTTATTTATTGCACTGTTAATATGCATCATTTTACATTAGTGGCATACATGATATTGCTTATCTTATTGTATAAAAAGGAGATGGTATGTTGAAAAGGACTATGTTATTTTGGGCGCAATATATTCTTGTTTTGCCTATATTATTGCTTACCTTTATGTTTACTGGTTTTGTTGGTAGTCAGTTAATGATAGGGGCTGACAAACAATATTTTATTTTTACGCCTCAAAATGCAACAGAATATAGTCAAATTAGTGAAATTGATAAATTACTATTTTCTTTTTCAATTCAACCAGTTGTCACCATAGTATTTCTTCTATCGATCGTGTACGTACTGACACTTCTTGTTTTTCAAATTATTGAATGCAAGAAGCAAAGAAAGATATTGCATAGTTTGCAATATATGATTCTTATACCAATTTTTATTTACTTATGGTTAGGGATAACACAATTTTCTGCAGTTAGTTTAACTTGGATAGATAATTGGAAAGATTATCTTATATTTACTCCTGCAACTATAACGAATGAGCAAGATATATATATGGTTGATAAGTTTCTATACAAATTTCGAATGTTACCTATTCGGAGTACAGTATTAATACTATCTTTTATATATATGTTAATACTTATTGTGATTGACAGTATACGTTTGCTAAAAAAATTGCTTGTAAGAAATAGCCAATAGAAAAGGGTAATTGTTTGAAGGTAAAATAATGATCCGCTGCTATTTATTTTCATATAGGTAGAAATAACCTTACATGCAGTAGGGTTATTCTTATGAAAAAGACTAATTATTACTTTCTATATTTTCTTCTTTTTATAATCACCATGGATTGATAATCTGGTCACGTTGTTTAAATCAACTTCACGTCTTGTCGAATATTGATAGATTATCATAGCGTAATAATGAAGGAATTCTAATGAAAGATATGGAAACTTAATAATTACATCTCCATATGTCGTATCTACCATTTCCTCTTTCATATAAGCAATGATACAGTAGAGGTAGTACTTAGAGTAAAGGGGTAAAGTGTAGAATGGATTTTCAGACAATCAAAGAGTATTTTTCACCAGAAAATATGGATCATATTGTTGAAAGTTATAAGGCGTTCGGACCACTGCTTGGTATTGGTTTACCAATGATAGAAGCGTTGATTCCGGCATTGCCACTCATCGTATTTGTACTGGCGAATGCTGTTGCATTTGGATTTTGGCTCGGTTTTCTTTATTCTTGGCTTGGATCAGTAATGGGCGCCTTACTTGTCTTTTTCATTATCCGTCATTTTGGCCGAAGTCGTTTCTTTTCTTTTGTAAATAAACATGAGAGAGTGCGAAAGGCAATGGGGTGGATTGAAAGGAAAGGGTTTGCGCCAATTTTCGTCATATTTTGTTTTCCGTTTACACCGTCTGCGCTTATAAATGTTGTCGCTGGTTTATCTCGCATTAGTGTAAAGCAGTTTGGACTTGCGCTCGCGTTCGGCAAGCTTGTGATGATTTTTATTTTAACGTATATCGGTCATGATTTAATGTCATTTATTCATAATCCGGTGAAATCAGTCATTGTAGCAATTGGTATTTTTATTTTATGGTATGTTGGTAAGAAAATCGAAGTAAAGTTAGAACTACATTAAGAATAGTCTTCTTTATAAATGCAGGCTTCATTATTAAAGGGTAAGGGGAGAAGCGGATGAAGAAAACTTTGAAAAAAGAAGGCATAGAGTGGATACGAACAATTTTAATTGGTGTATTATTAGCTGTATTTTTTCGAACGTTTTTCTTTTCAACGTATGTTGTAGAGGGGAAGTCAATGATGCCGACATTGCAAGATGGCAATATGCTCGTTGTAAATAAGGTGAGTTATCAAGTAGGGGACTTGAACAGGTTTGATGTTGTTGTGTTTCATGCGAATAAAAAAGAGGACTACGTAAAACGAATTATCGGTCTACCTGGGGATCAAATTGAATATAAGCATGATAAACTGTATATAAACGGACAATTCGTGGATGAACCTTATTTAGAGACATATAAGAAAGAGATAAATGGACGACAACTAACGGGTGATTTTAAACTAGAAGAGTTAACGAAAGAAAATTCGGTGCCGCCTGGATATATTTTTGTAGTAGGTGATAATCGCCTCGGAAGCTGGGATAGCAGACACTTTGGGTTTGTAAAAGCTGATACAGTTGTCGGTAAAGTTGATTTACGATATTGGCCAATTAAAGAGGTGCAAACGAATTTTTCAAAAGGTTGATATAATAGATAGAAGTATAGAAAAAGACAAACTACTCCGTTTGTCTTTTTTCGTGTACTATAATACAATTATAGTAGCAAACTAACGTTCGTTATGTAAGTGAAAGGTGGGGTTACATGTCACTTCGATTTGTGATTGGTAGAGCGGGAAGTGGAAAAAGTACACTTTGTTTACACGAAGTGCAGGAAGAGTTAAAGCAACGTCCAAGAGGGGAAACAATATTATATCTTGTGCCAGAACAGATGACATTCCAAACGCAGCAGGCGTTAATTGGTAGTGAGGATGTTAGAGGTTCTATTCGGGCACAAGTTTTTAGTTTTTCACGGTTAGCATGGAAGGTACTGCAAGAAGTTGGCGGAGCGAGTCGCCTTCACATTGATGAAGCGGGCGTACATATGTTACTTCGTAAAATTGTAGAGTCTCGTAAAGATGGATTATCAGTGTTCCAAAAAGCAGCGGAGCAAAACGGTTTTTTTGAACATCTTGGTAGTATGATTGCGGAGTTTAAACGTTACAACGTGACGCCATCAAACGTATATGAAATGTGGCAACAATTAGATGCGCATAGTAGCAGTGCCGAACAAAAGCTATTAGCGAATAAAGTGTATGATTTACAGTTATTATATGATGATTTTGAACGTGCTTTAATCGGAAAGTATTTAGATTCAGAAGACTATCTGCAATTGCTAGTGGAAAAGCTTCCGCAGTCTGAATATGTAAAAGGAGCTGAAATTTATATAGATGGATTTCATTCGTTTTCACCGCAAGAGCTAGAAATTGTAAGACAGCTTATGATTTGCGGCGCGAGAGTTACAATTACGTTAACACTAGATGAAAAAACGTTAGCGCAGCCAGTAAATGAACTAGATTTATTTTATGAAACGACGTTAACGTATGAAAAAATAAAACAAGTAGCACGTGAAGAGAAGATAGAAATTGAAAAAACGATTCCACTTATGGAACAACCGCGTTTTCAGTCGCAAGCATTAGCGCATTTAGAAGCGCATTACGAAGCTCGTCCAAATGAAAAGTTTCACGGAGAAGCAAGTGTAACGATTCGTACAGCAGCGAATTTACGAGCGGAAGTAGAAGGCGTTGCCCGTGAAATTCGTAGACTTGTGGCAGATGAAGACTATCGTTACCGAGATATCGCGGTTCTTCTTCGTAACGGGGAAAGTTATTACGATGTAATGCGAACGTTATTTACAGATTATAATATCCCGCATTTCATCGATGAAAAACGCCCGATGTCACATCATCCGCTAGTAGAATGTATTCGTTCTGCACTCGAGATTATTAGCGGGAATTGGCGTTATGATGCAGTGTTTCGCTGCGTGAAAACAGAGCTTTTATATCCATTAGACGTAAGAAAAGAAACGATGCGTGAAGAGATGGATGAGTTTGAAAACTACTGTTTAGCGTACGGTGTACAAGGGAAGAGATGGACTTCTGAAGATCCGTGGATGTATCGCCGCTATCGTTCTCTTGATGATACAAACGGGATGATTACAGACAGTGAACGTGAAATGGAAGAGAAAATAAATCGATTGCGTGACGTTGTAAGGACGCCAGTTATTCGTATGCAAAAAAGACTGAAGCGTGCGGGAACAGTTATGCAAATGTGCGAAGCTGTGTACTTATTTTTAGAAGAGCTTGACGTTCCGAAAAAACTAGAAGCATTACGTATTCGTGCAGAAGAGAGTGGAGATTTCTTATTTGCGACAGATCATGAACAAGTATGGGAAGAAGTAATGAGTCTTCTTGATACGTTCGTAGAGATGCTTGGCCAAGAAAAAATGTCACTTTCTATGTTCACAGACGTTATGTCGACAGGTCTTGAGGCGCTTCAATTCGCCAACATTCCGCCGTCATTAGACCAAGTGTTAATTGCGAATATTGATCGTTCTAGATTATCAAATGTGAAAGCAACATTTGTCATTGGCGTGAATGAAGGTGTGATTCCAGCAGCACCGATGGATGAAGGTATGCTTTCTGATGAGGAAAGAGATGTTCTTAGCGCCGCAGGTATCGAATTAGCACCAACGACGAGACAAACTTTATTAGAAGAACAGTTCGTTATGTATCAAATGGTAACGAGAGCAACCGAGAAGTTATACATTTCATGCCCGCTAGCAGATGAGGAAGGGAAGACGTTACTTGCTTCTAGCTTTATTAAGAAAATAAAAAGAATGTTCCCTGATGTGAAAGATACATTTATTACGAATGACGTAAATGATTTATCCCGTTCGGAACAAATTTCATACGTAGCAACGCCAGAAGTAACGTTATCTTACGTTATGCAGCAACTTCAAACGTGGAAGCGATACGGATTTGAAGGGAATTTAGATTTTTGGTGGGATGTATATAACTTCTACGTTACTTCAGATGAATGGAAGCAAAAAAGTAGCCGCGTATTATCAAGCTTATTCTACCGAAATCGTGCGCAAAAGCTAAGTACAGTTGTAAGTAGAGATTTATACGGAGACACAATAAAAGGAAGCGTCTCTCGTATGGAATTATTTAACCGTTGCGCGTACGCTCATTTCGCGCAGCACGGTTTATCATTAAGAGAGCGTGATATTTTCAAACTTGATGCGCCAGATATTGGAGAACTATTCCATGCAGCGCTGAAGAGAATTGCAGACAGGCTATTACGTGAAAACCGTACTTGGGCAGATTTATCAATAAAAGAGTGTGAGCATCTTTCGGCTGTAGTAATAGAAGAGATTGCACCGTTATTACAAAGACAAATTTTATTAAGTTCAAATCGTCATTTCTATTTAAAACAAAAACTACAACAAATCATTTTCCGTACGTCCATTATTCTTCGTGAGCATGCGAAGTCTAGCGGTTTCGTACCAGTTGATTTAGAAGTACCATTCGGTATGGGCGGTACAGGATCGCTTCCGCCAATGGAATTCTCATTACCAAATGGTGTGAAGATGGAAGTTGTCGGCCGTATTGATCGTGTTGATAAGGCAGAAGATGAAAACGGGACGTTCCTCCGTATTATTGACTATAAATCAAGCTCAAAGGCGTTAGATTTAACGGAAGTGTACTACGGATTAGCACTTCAAATGTTAACGTATTTAGATGTTGTTACTTCAAATGCACATACGTGGATGAAAAAAGGTGGCACGGCATCACCGGCTGGTGTACTGTACTTCCATATTCATAATCCAATCGTTGAGATGAAAGGTGACGCATCTGAAGCAGAAATTGAGAAAGAGATTTTAAAGAAATTTAAAATGAAAGGACTCGTGCTAGGCGATGCTGACGTTGTTCGTTTAATGGATAATAAACTTTCAACAGGAAGCTCTGATATTATTTCTGCTGGTCTGAAAAAAGACGGTAGCTTTAGTGCGCGTTCAAGCATTGCAAGTGAACAAGAGTTTAACGTATTGCAAAAATATGTACACCATACGTTTGAAAATATCGGAAAAGACATTACAGAAGGCGTGATCGATATTGCTCCTTACAAAAAAGGGAATAAAGCGGCATGTACGTTCTGTAACTTCAAATCTGTTTGTCAGTTCGATGAATCACTTGAAGATAATCAATTCCGTACGTTAAAAGATATGAAAGATAGCGAAGCGATGGAGAAAATTAGAGAGGAGGTTGGCGGAGAATGATTGAAAATTGGCCTAAAAAACCAGAAGGTAGTCAGTGGACAGATGACCAGTGGAAAGCGGTTGTAGCGAACGGACGTGATATTTTAGTCGCAGCAGCAGCTGGATCAGGGAAAACAGCAGTATTAGTTGAACGTATTATTAAAAAGATTATAAGTGAAGAAAATCCAGTCGATGTCGATCGCCTGCTCGTTGTAACATTTACGAATGCAGCGGCGCAAGAGATGAAAAACAGAATTGGGGAAGCGTTAGAAAAAGTATTAATTGATGAGCCAGGCTCTCAGCACATTAGAAAGCAGCTTAGCTTATTAAATAAAGCCTCTATTTCAACGATCCATTCATTTTGTTTACAAGTTATTAGAGGATATTATTACATGCTTGATGTTGATCCTCGTTTTCGCATTGCGAATCAAACAGAAAACGAATTATTAAAAGAAGAAGTGTTAGATGACATATTAGAAGCAGAGTATGGAATTGAAGATAATACGATATTCTTTGAACTCGTTGATCGTTATACGAGTGATCGTAGTGATGATGACTTACAGCGTATGATATTAGCTCTTCATACAGAATCAAGAGCGCATCCAAATCCGGAAAAATGGCTCGATAAATTAGTAGAAGCATACGACGTAGAAGGAAAGACAATTGAAGATTTAGTATACGCTTCGTACTTATTAGAAGATGTGAAATTCCAGCTTGAAACAGCGGAGGTGCATATTCGTAAAGCGACTGAACTCGCAATGCTTCCTGACGGTCCAGCGCCTCGCGTTGAAACTCTGCAAGCTGACGCAGCTTTACTTGGAATGTTATCATCAGCAGCTCGTGAATCGTGGACAAGCGTTTACGAAGCGATGCAAAATGTATCGTGGCAAACGTTAAAGCGTATTAAGAAAAGTGATTACAACGAGGATGTTGTAAAACAAGTAGACTCTCTTCGTAATAAAGCGAAAGATGAAGTGAAGAAATTACAAGAAGAGTTATTTAGCCGCAAACCTGAAAGTTTCTTACGAGATTTTCAAGATATGCACCCTGTATTAGAAAAGCTTGTTCAACTTGTAAAAATATTTACAGAGCGTTTCCAAGCGATGAAGCGAGATAAAGGGATGGTTGATTTCACAGATTTAGAGCATTTCTGTTTACAAATTTTAAGTGAACAAAGTGAAAATGGTGAGATGAAGCCGTCAGCAGTAGCGCTTCAATATCGCAATAAATTTGCTGAAGTATTAGTCGATGAATATCAAGATACGAACTTCGTACAAGAATCGATTATTAAATTCGTAACGAAAGATTCTGAGAGTGAAGGAAACTTATTCATGGTTGGTGATGTGAAGCAATCGATTTATCGTTTCCGACTAGCAGAACCAGGTCTGTTCCTAGGAAAATATAAACGCTTCACACAAGAAGGATCGGGCGGCGGAATGAAAATAGACTTAGCGAAAAACTTCCGTAGTCGTCATGAAGTGTTAGCGGGTACGAACTTCATTTTCAAACAAATTATGGGCGAAGAAGTCGGAGAAATCGACTACGATGCTGACGCTGAATTGAAGTTAGGTGCCAGCTATCCAGAAGGTGAAGATGTAGCGGCTGAACTACTATGCATTCAGCAAACAGAAGAAGAAGTAATAGACGGTGAAGAAGGTGCTGAAGTCGAAAAAGCACAGCTTGAAGCTCGTCTTATGGCGCAGCGTATTAAAGCGATGGTTGATTCAGGTTATGAAGTGTATGACCGTAAAAATGATACTATGCGCCCTGTACAATACCGTGATTTCGTTATTTTACTGCGCTCGATGCCGTGGGCGCCGCAAATTATGGAAGAGTTAAAATTGCAAGGAATTCCAGTATACGCTGATCTTGCGACTGGTTACTTTGAAGCGACAGAAGTAAATATTATGATGAACGTATTCCGCGTTATCGATAATCCGATGCAAGATATTCCGCTTGCAGCCGTACTTCGTTCACCGATCGTTGGATTAAATGATGAAGAACTTGCGACGCTTCGTGCTCACGGGAAAAAAGGCACGTTTTATGAAGTAATGAGCTCGTTCTTAAAGGGGGCACCGCTTGAAGAAGAAAAAGAACTACATGATAAATTAGAGTGGTTCTATAACTTACTACAAGGATGGCGTGAATTCGCGCGCCAACAATCACTTTCTGATTTAATTTGGAAAGTGTACGGTGAGACAGGTTATTACGACTTTGTTGGCGGTTTACCAGCTGGAAAGCAAAGGCAAGCAAACTTGCGTGTACTTTATGACCGCGCAAGACAATACGAAGCAACATCGTTTAGAGGATTATTCCGCTTCTTACGTTTTATTGAACGTATTTTAGAACGCGGTGATGATATGGGGACGGCGAGAGCTTTAGGTGAACAAGAAGATGTCGTTCGCATTATGACAATTCATAAGAGTAAAGGGCTTGAGTTCCCAGTCGTATTTGTAGCTGGACTTGGGCGCCGTTTTAATACACAAGACTTAATGAAACGTTTCTTACTGCATAAAGACTTCGGTTTCGGTTCGCAGTTCATTGATCCTCGTAAACGAATTAAATATACGACATTATCGCAACTTGCGATTAAGCGTAAAATGAAAATGGAATTAATCGCGGAAGAAATGCGCGTATTATACGTAGCGTTAACGCGTGCAAAAGAGAAGTTAATTTTAATTGGTACAGTTAAGGATGCAAATAAGGAAATGGAAAAATGGCTTGATGCAAGAGAGCATAGTGAATGGTTATTACCAGATCACATTCGTGCCGGAGCGTCTTGTTATTTAGACTGGATTGCACCTTCATTATATAGACATCGTGATAGTGAAATGCTTCTTGAATTAGGACAAGGGAGCATTCCAGGTGAAATTTATGGATATAGTGCGAGCTGGAAAGTAGAAGTTGTTGACGGTAACACGTTACTTGCGCCAGAACCAGTTCAAGAAGAGAAACAAGAATTACTAGAAGCACTTCGTGAGAAAAAAGCTGTTCCCCTGCAAAGTGAACGAAAAGAAGAAGTGTATGACAGATTAATGTGGAAGTACGGATATGAGGAAGCAACATCTCATCGTGCGAAACAGTCTGTTACGGAAATAAAGAGGAATTATCAATCTGAAGAAGGTAGCGATAACGCCTTTATTAAAAAAATGCGTGCGCCAATTAAAACACGTCCTCGTTTTATGGAGAAAAAAGGATTAACATACGCTGAAAGAGGTACGGCAGTTCATGCTGTTATGCAGCATGTTGATTTGAAGAAGCCGATTACAGAAGAAGTGATTCGGGAGCAAATTAGTGGCATGGTTAATAAAGAACTATTAACATTCGAACAAGCTGAAGAAATAGCCATCGAAAAAGTCATTTCATTCTTTGATAGTGACCTAGGTAAAAGGGTATTGGCGGCGAAAAGTGTGGAGCGAGAAGTACCATTTACGATGATGCTTGCAGCAGAAGAAGCATATCAAGATTGGCAAGGGAAGAGCGGAGAATCAATTCTTGTCCAAGGGGTTATTGACTGCATGATTGAAGAGGAAGACGGCATCACTTTAATCGACTTTAAAACGGATACGATTGAAGGGAAGTTCCCAGGCGGATTCGATCAAGCGAAGCCAATTTTAGAAGATCGATACAAAGTACAGCTTTCGTTATATGCAAAGGCACTTGAGAAAAGCTTACAACATCCTGTGAAAGAGAAGTGCTTATACTTCTTTGATGGCAATCATGTTGTAAAAATTGAAGAATAGAGGGACTTGAAAATGGCAACAGAAAAAACGTTAAGAACGTGTGAAAAAGGGCATGAATACTACAAAAGTAGCGATTGTCCAACTTGCCCAACTTGTGAGAAAGAAAAGAAACCAAAAACAGGATTTCTTTCACTTCTTTCATCACCAGCACGAAATGCGCTAGAGCATCATGGAATACACACGATAGAAGAACTCTCAAAGTATAGTGAAAAAGAAATTTTAAAACTGCATGGTATGGGTCCTGCATCTATGCCGAAGCTTAGAAAGGCTTTGGAGGAAGCTGGGTTATCGTTTAAATAAAATGAAATTGTAATAAGAAAAAAGTAGGAGAATATCTCCTACTTTTTTTACGCTGTTCCAATCTGATCTTGATCCGCCACATCAGAATCAAACGTATTTGTTGCACTAACGCCGCTAAACGTATTCACGACAAATCCAACATTGGAAGCGCCAGATCCATTATAAGCTTTCGTATTTTCTTTCGGAGATACGTTATAGAAATCCCCTAAATTGAAAGAGCCATTACTGTTTTGAACGACAAGATTTCCAACAACAGAGGGCATACCATCCACCTACTTTTCTAAGCTTTTTAATTACTATATGAATTATGGAGCGGAAGGTTCATCCGTAATATATTGGCGGATTTGCATAATACGAGAGTTATTAAAACCGTAATCAACATTTCCAATTTGAAAGCAAGCAGAATTTAAAAGTGTTCGTAATTCAACGTTATCAACTTCAATAAAAGGACATTCATTTATAATATTTAATTTTACATCTGTTGTTCGTTTTGGAATTGTAATGTGTTCATCTGTAAAGATTTCAAATGCATCGAAGCGACCTTCTCCCTTTATATAAAAAGGAATCTCCCGGTGGACAGCAAGAGCTCTACTTTTTAATTCCATTTGATTGGCATCCCCAACTTGAAATACGGCAGTAATCCCTAAAGAAATAATAGAAACATTTTGGACAACGGACACATGATGCAACATAATTTCTCAGTCTCCTTAACCTGGAGTAGGAGGGACATCTGTGACTAACGGTACAAATGGCCCCTCTGTAACAGTTTCAAATGGTGTATCAAGAATAGAAGATAGTATGAGGAGGTTCGCATCCCCAATTAAAAATAATGCGGAAGAAGAAACCCCGTTCATTTTAATCTGCCCTACTTTTAACTCACGGTTCACAACATTTAAATTCATATATTACTTACTCCTTTCGGAAATTGCCCGGTATGTGTTGAATAAAGGAAAGAAAGGCTTTATCAATATCTTGTTTCATTGCTTGAATAATAACGTCTCGTAAATAATCGGGATCTGTGGAAATACCCTCATACGATTGAACTTGTGACAAATAATATGGAAGTCTATGTTCCATCTGTTTTTTTATGTCATCAACCATCATTTGTCGATACATTTCATCGAGCGGCGTTCTCTCTTCTTGTTCAAAATGGAGAATTCGATTATATGCTTCTTCATCTAAGTAACGATGCATTTCTTGAAGGATGCCTTGGTAAAAGTCTGGATTTGTATCGGTTTCAGGATTGACCTTCAAAGTTTCTGTATCAACTTGAAAATCTTCAATTTGTTGTCCTTTTGCTGAAAACGGGTTTAAACCAATATTTAAAGTGCCATTTAAATTTTCGACTTTTAATTGATCGAATTTGTATTCCACTTTTCCTACAGAAGAGGAGGGGCGATTTTTTAATTCGTTAAGCTCTTCTTGTAATAGGCGCACTTGATCTTCTAGGTTCAGGATGGCTGCTTGTTGTGTTTGAAGAGCTTGGTGAAGTTGGTGTAAGTAAGCGTATATATCTTGATTCATTTGTGAAACCTCCTTTTCAATAGGGAGGGTAAATATATTCCTGCTATATATTTATGACAAGGATGTCTTAAGAAGAACTAGTTGATGGTTTGATAGAAATAATTTGTCCTTTCGCCTGTAATGGGCGAAGGGGTTCTGTAAATCCACCACTATTTGAGAATTTAGATAGAGCTTTAATACTTCCAGCAGTACCGATTTGGAATACAGAAGAGGTTGTAATGCTATCAATTTTAATGCTGTTAATAATGATGCTTTGGTTTACGTAAAAATTCAATACAATCGCCCCCTTTAAGTTGAACCAATTATCGCTTGATCAACGACATCTGAATCATTAACAGTCGTAGCGTTTTGATAATTGTAGACAGAAACGTTATCTCCAACATTAAAAGAGCCGGCTCCGGCGAAAGCACGTGAATAACTAATAGGCCTAATCGCAAATACATCTCCAATATGAAAAATACCACTTGATCCAATATTGACGATACGAATATGTCCGACCATAGCTGGCATACAAAACACCTTTCGTTTTTAAAATTTTCTTTTCTACTATTGTATGGGCGTTTTCAATAAAATGTGTATTTTTTTGAAATAAAAGAAACACACACGTTATTGCGTGTGTGTATCGAGTGTTTGATTAGGGTGAAAATCCGTATGTACATGCCAAATTGCATTTAAGAGCCTGTCCAGTTCTTGGCTACAATCCACTGTTTTTTGAGAAGTCATTCCGTAGCGTTCAGCAAAATAAATCATTTTTTCACGTTTTTTTTCAATCGCTTGCTCAAACATTGAAATCGGCTCCATCTCTAAATGAAATTTTTAGTATATATGTAGTACATATTATACAAAAATCCCATAAAAAAGAAACACCTTCGCTAAAAAAAGTAAAATTTCTACATTTTATGTCAAATGTAAAGGAGTAACGAATAAGATATGAGAAGAATATTGTAAAAATTAGCGTGTATGAGAAGGTTTTTTTCTTACGGATGCGAATACAATTAAAGGGTATGAGTTTTAGGATGGAGAGTGGAAATATTGCGTTTGGTAACGGCGAAAAAAGATGAAAAGGTATTTGTAGGCGTTGTGGATGAAGAGGAAGAAAAGGTATTGCATGTAAGAGAAGCGCAAAGACAAAAAGGGGAAAAGGTTACGATTCCAATTACAATGTTAGAGTGTATTGAAAGAGGAACCGAATGCTTTGAAAAAATATGTGATATTGTAAATTGGGCGAAGGAAAATGAAGGGACGGCGTATTATCCGTTAACTGAGGTGAAAATATTAGCACCGATTCCAAGGCCAAGGAAGAATATTCTTTGCGTTGGAAAAAACTATCGTGAGCATGCGATAGAAATGGGCGGAGTAGAGTCAATTCCAGAAAATATAATGATCTTTACGAAAGCGCCAACGACAGTTATTGGAATGGATGAAAAAATTAATAGTCATCCCCACGCAACGAATGAATTAGACTATGAAGGAGAACTAGCTATCATCATCGGTAAGCGAGGGAAACAAATAAAAAAAGAAAAAGCGCTTGAGCATGTTTTTGGTTATACCATTATAAATGATATAACTGCTCGGGATATTCAAAGAAAGCATAAACAATTTTTCCTTGGAAAAAGTTTCGATACATTTTGTCCAATGGGACCATATTTAATTCATAAATCAATGGTGAGTACGCCAAATGCGTTACACATTGAAACGGTAGTAAACGGGGAAGTAAGGCAAACTTCAAATACAAATAAAATGATTTTTTCAATAGAAGAAATTATTTCAACGATAAGTAAAGGTATGACATTAGAGCCAGGAGATATAATCGCAACAGGAACGCCAGCTGGTGTCGGAAAAGGTTTCACACCACCGAAGTTTTTACATGCGGGTGATGAGGTGGTCATTACAGTAGAAGGAATTGGTACATTGCGAAATGTAGTGAAGTGAAGAAAAGAGCTATCTTATTAAAAGATAGCTCTTTTCTATGGTCTTGGGTGATAGAGGTAATCGATAGCGGAAAAAGTGTAAAGACCAATGAATGCAAGTGTACAAATGCCAAATAGTATAACCGTAAGTGCGCTTTTTTCTCGTCCAAAGCCAATGATAGTAAGAATAACAGTAGTCCAAAATGATGCTTTCAGTAGTGTGAATGAAGTGGGAGTTGAGTATTGACTAAGCAATGTTACGGAAAGTAGGAAGCCAAAGAATGTAACTAAAAGAAAAGATGTAGCTAAATAGTTAATATGTTTACCGTATCTTAATAACATATTGCACCTCCTTTGTTGTTTTAAAATACAGAAAATTACAATTTTATTTTAGTATAAATCAATATAAAAAGAAAGAGGTTGTCCCAACATGTAGGACAACCTCTCTATTATTACGATAATACAGCTTTAATTTTTTGGAACGCCCACTCTAAATCTTCTTCAGAGATTACTAGAGGTGGTGCGATACGAATTACATTTTCGTGTGTTTCTTTACATAACAGACCAGCCGCTTTTAGTTGTTCACAGTAAGGACGAGCTGGCTCGTTTAATTCGATACCGATGAATAAACCTTTACCGCGAACGTCAGTAATCATTGGGTTATCAATTGCTTTTAATTGCCCAACTAATTTTTCACCTAATTGAAGAGAACGCTCTGTTAATTTTTCTTCTTCTAACACTTCAAGAGCTGCGATAGAAACAGCACATGCAAGTGGATTACCACCGAATGTAGAACCGTGAGAACCTGGCTCGAATACGCCTAAAATGTCGCGGTTTGCTGCTACGCAAGAGATTGGGAATACGCCGCCGCCAAGTGCTTTACCAAGTATGTACATGTCAGGAGTTACATTGTCCCAGTCACAAGCAAATACTTTACCAGTACGGCCTAAACCTGTTTGGATTTCATCTGCTACAAATAAAACGTTTTCTTTTTTACATACTTCAAGAGCTTCTTTTAAGTAACCAGCTGGTGGAATGTTAATTCCTGCTTCACCTTGGATTGGCTCTAAAATGAATGCAGCTGTATTTGGTGTAATTGCAGCTTTTAACGCTTCTAAATCACCGTAAGGAATTACGATAATGCCAGGAAGCATTGGACCGAATCCACGCTTGTACTCTTCGTTTGAAGACATAGAAACAGCACCCATCGTACGTCCGTGGAAGTTATCTTCACAAACGATAATTTCAGCACGGTTTGCTTCTACTTTCTTTACATCATAAGCCCAGCGGCGAGCTGTTTTAATTGCAGTTTCAACAGCTTCTGCACCTGTATTCATTGGAAGTACCATTTCTTTATTAGTTAGTTTCGCAACTTTTTCGTACCAAGGACCTAATTGATCGCTATGGAAAGCACGAGAAGTTAACGTAACACGATTAGCTTGGTCAATTAAAGCGTTAATAATTTTTGGGTGACGATGACCTTGGTTTACTGCAGAATATGCACTTAATAAGTCCATATAGCGGTTTCCTTCAGGATCTTCTACCCAAACGCCTTCTGCTTTAGAAATAACGATTGGAAGTGGGTGATAGTTATTTGCTCCGTATGTGTCTGTAAGTTCGATAATATCCTTAGTTTGAATCATGATTGTTCCCCCTTTTGTTATTACAAGAAGTTTGTAAATACTCTAAATATTATAGCATTTAAATGTAAAAAAGCGAAACATTTCCTGAAAATAAATGAACATGTTATCATATAGAGTGAAAAAGTGTGAAAAGAGGAGGTAAGGGATACGATGGTACATATGCATATTACAGCATGGGCGTTAGGTTTAATTTTATTCTTCGTTGCGTATTCACTTTATTCAGCAGGAAGAAAAGGGAAAGGTGTACATATGGGGCTTCGCCTAATGTATATCTTCATTATTGTGACAGGCTTCATGTTGTACATGAGTATTATGAAAACGGCAACAGGTAGCATGCACATGTGGTACGGCATGAAAATGTTAGCCGGTATTTTAGTTATCGGTGGAATGGAAATGGTTCTTGTAAAAATGAGCAAAAACAAACCAACAGGGGCGGTTTGGGGCTTATTTATTGTTGCGTTAGTAGCGGTAATATACTTAGGACTAAAATTACCAATTGGCTGGTACGTATTCAAATAAAAATAAAACCACCTTATAATCTCAAATATTTGGGAGATAAGGTGGTTTTTTATTTTTATCCCGTATTAACGGGCAGTAAAACTTCCACCTCAAAATTCAGTTTAAGCAAAGATGTTAGGTGGGAGATCAACTGCCCGTAAATACCTGATTGGTGAAGGCTAATAATCAGTGGGGGATGCCCCGCTGATTAAAGTTTCATTTTATATTGCATCGATATGCAACTCTTCTCCGTTTACTTTCGTAAAACGAAACATATTTTTATTTGACGTAGCGTGACGAACGAAATGGTGCTGCAATGTGCAAATCATTTCTTCGTTATCGAATAAAAGAATATTTACTCCTTCGCATGCTTCCTCTTTTGGTAAGAAAGATAAATAATTATGACAATACATGCAATCATATAAAGAGTAATGAAGGGATTGCAATGATTCCGTTAATAATGTAAAGACAGAGTCAGGCAATTCCTCAAGCCATTCCGTATAGCTAAGTAGTAATTTTTTTCGAATTCGTATCATTTCCCCGTTTTGCAAATGGTGCTGCTCGTTGGCGATTTGTAATACATCTTGTTCATAGAAACGAGCTGGTAGCCAGTTGTTGTTATATAAAATCTCAAAGCCATCTTCGGCAACATCTTCTAATAAAAATGCTTCATCATTTTCATCATCAAAGAATACCCATTCATTGTTTATATATTCTACATTACCGACCGTATGAGCACGAGGCTGGTTATATAAAATATGGTTACGTTGTATCATACACGATTTCTCCTTTATGAAAAGTAGTTATTTCTGTTATAGACAGTTCGCGCATTCTTTATAACTAGACACATCTAGACATAGGTGGGCATACAATAAAACACGTTTTACTGAGTGAAAATGCTATTCCGTATGTGGATAGTAGGTTATCGTCAAGTTTTTCATTTTTTAATCCGCACCTCTAAGGGTGGGGATTACTGCACGTTCAAGAAAAGAAATAAGATGGAAGGATGATTCGTATGTGCGGGATTACAGGATGGGTGGATTATAAACGCTCATTAGAAGGAGAACGGGACGTCGTTACGAAGATGGCTGAGACGTTAGCAAAGCGCGGCCCAGATGATAATAAAGTTTGGATTAAAGGCAATGTCGCATTTGGGCATAAACGGTTAATCGTTGTTGATCCTGAAGGTGGCAAACAGCCGATGACTTGTTTAAAGAACGAAACAAATTATGCAATTTGCTATAACGGTGAATTGTATAATACAGAAGATATTCGAAAGGAATTATTAAGAAGAGGATATACGTTCAAAGGTCATTCTGATACGGAGGTGCTATTAGCGTCGTATATCGAATGGAAAGAAGAATGCGTCGATCATTTAAACGGTATATATGCGTTTGCTGTATGGGATGAACAGAAAGAACAAGTATTTATTGCAAGAGATCGTTTAGGTGTAAAACCGCTATTTTATAAATATGACAGCGGGCGATTACTATTTGGTTCAGAGTTAAAAGCGATACTGGCGCATCCAGATGTGAAGGCAGAAGTAACGTTAGAAGGGTTATCTGAAATATTCGGCCTTGGTCCATCTAGAACGCCTGGTCATGGTATTTATGCTGGTATAAAAGAATTACGTCCAGGGCATGCGATGACATTTTCAAAGAACGGTTTATGTATATGGAGATATTGGAATGTGGAAAGCAAAAAGCACGAAGACTCCTTTGAAGAAACAGTGGAGAAAACACGCTTTTTATTACAAGATGCGATTACAAGGCAGCTCGTTTCTGATGTACCACTATGTACTTTTCTATCAGGCGGTGTAGATTCGAGCGCTATAACAGCAATTGCTGCGAAAGAATATGCAAGGTCAGGAAAAGGGCAATTACACACATACTCTGTTGATTATGAAGATAATGACAAATACTTTAAAGCGAATGCGTTCCAGCCAAATTCAGATGCACCATTTATTAATTTGATGACGGATACGTTTGAAACGATTCATCATCGCTGCGTCATTTCAAATGAACAATTAGCGCAGTATTTAACAGAAGCCGTACTCGTTCGTGATTTACCTGGTATGGCAGATATTGATTCGTCATTATTATGGTTTTGTCGTGAAATTAAACAAGATTTTGTCGTAGGTTTATCTGGGGAATGTGCAGATGAAATATTTGGTGGTTATCCTTGGTTTTATAGAGAAGATGATTTGCAATCGAGTGCGTTTCCGTGGATGCGCTCTACAGAAGCGCGTGAACAATTGCTAAAGAAAGAATGGAGAAATAAATTAAACTTACAACAATATGTACAGCAGCGTTATGAAGAATCCATTCAAGAAGTTCCTATTTTAGAGGGAGAAAGCCCAATTGAAGCAAAGAGACGACAATTATTTTACTTGAACATGGTATGGTTTATGACAACATTATTAGACAGAAAAGACCGTATGAGCATGGGGGCAAGCTTAGAAGTGCGCGTTCCGTTTGCGGATCATCGACTTGTCGAATATGCGTGGAATATTCCTTGGGAAATGAAAATGTATAAAAACCGCGAAAAAGGTCTATTGCGTAAAGCGTTAGAAGGATTACTTCCAAATGATATCTTATATAGAAAGAAGAGCCCGTATCCGAAAACGCATAATCCGCACTATACAAACGCAGTCACAGTATGGCTACAGGATTTATTAACGGATAAAGGATCAATTTTACACGAACTATTTGATAAAGAGCAACTGAGCGGATTAATTGAGTCAGGCGGTAGTGCGTTTCAAAAACCTTGGTTCGGTCAATTAATGACTGGGCCGCAACTTTTAGCTCATTTAGCGCAAATTCATGTTTGGTTTAAAGAGTATGGGGTAAATATTAAAGAATAAGGGAAAAGCGGCTTACTTTTATGTAAGTCGCTTTTTATTAAATAAATTGTCAAATAAAATTCAAAATCATATTAGAAATAATATTTATTTAGAATAATTATTTTGACGTACTTATTATTAGTTGTTATAATTGGAAACAAATGTTCTTGAAAAAGATTCTCATTTATAAAATTGAGGTGTTATATAGATGACAAAGAAAAAAATAGGTTTACTCGTAATGGCGTATGGAACGCCAGAATCATTAGACGATGTAGAAGCGTACTACACACATATTCGCCACGGTCGTAAACCTTCCGAAGAAGCACTCCAAGACTTAATCGGGCGCTATAAAGCGATTGGTGGAATTTCACCACTTGCAAAAATTACGAAAGAGCAAGCGCATAAATTAACAGATTCAATGAATAATATGTTTACAGAGTATGAATTTACTTGTTACTTAGGTTTAAAACATATTACTCCATTTATAGAAGATGCAGTAGAAGAGATGAAGCGCGATGGAATTGAGCAGGCGATTAGTATCGTATTAGCGCCGCATTATTCTACATTTAGTATTAAAGCGTATAATGACCGTGCGATTCGTCTTTCAAAAGAAATCGGTGGCCCTGTTATTGAACCGATTGAACAATGGTACGAGGAACCGAAATTTATTTCCTATTGGGCAGATCAAATAAAAGAAACATGTACAAAGATTGAAGATAAAGAGAAAGCAGTCGTAATTTTTTCAGCACATAGTTTACCAGAAAAAATTATTGCAGCAGGGGACCCTTATGTGGAGCAAGTGCAACATACAGCGGATTTAATCGCAGCAGCTGCAAATATTCAGAACTATACAATTGGTTGGCAAAGTGCTGGAAATACAAAGGATCCATGGATTGGACCGGATGTACAAGATTTAACGAGAGATTTATTTGAAAAGCATGGATATGAATCTTTTGTATATTGCCCAATTGGCTTTGTGGCAGAGCATTTAGAAGTTTTATATGACAACGATTACGAATGTAAAGTTGTAACTGATGAATTAAACGTGACATATTTTAGACCGAATATGCCAAATTCACAATCTGTATTTATTGATTGCTTAGCTGAAATTGTTTCCAAAAAAATGAAGGAAATAGTTGACAAGAACTTAATTTTGAATAATAATTAGTTTATAATAATTTTAAATAAGTAATAATTACTATGAAAGAAAGAGGAGGATCCCCCTAGATGAATCCAAATAATCGCTTAACAACAAACCAAGGTGCTCCAGTTGGAGACAACCAAAATTCTCGTACAGCTGGTCGCCGTGGACCGGTATTATTAGAAGACTATCATTTAGTAGAAAAACTGGCTCACTTTGATCGTGAACGTATTCCAGAGCGTGTTGTACATGCACGTGGTGCAGGTGCTCACGGTGTATTCGTAACGAAAAACAGCATGAAGCAATATACGAAAGCAGCATTTTTACAAAATGAAGGAACTGAAACGCCTGTATTTGTTCGTTTCTCAACGGTTATCCATGGTCAAGGTTCTCCGGAAACAGCTCGTGACCCACGTGGGTTCGCTGTTAAATTTTATACAGAAGAAGGGAATTACGATATCGTAGGTAACCATTTACCGGTCTTCTTCATTCGTGATGCAATTAAATTCCCTGATATGGTGCATTCTTTAAAACCAGCACCTGATACAAATATTCAAACGCCAGATCGTTACTGGGATTTCATGACGTTAAGTCCGGAATCTACACATATGATGACATGGGTGTTTTCTGATTATGGTACACCAGCGAGCTATCGCGAAATGGAAGGTTTCGGTGTCCATTCATTTAAATGGATTAATGCAGAAGGTAAAATCGTCTACATTAAATATCACTGGAAACCACAGCAAAGTGTACGTAACTTAAGTGCAAAAGAGGTGCAAGAAGTACAAGGAAAAGATTTCAATCATGCAACTCGTGACTTGTTCGATGCAATCGAAAAAGGAAATTATCCGAAGTGGGATTTACACGTACAAGTGATGCAACTAGATGAAACAGATTCTTTAGACTTTGATCCACTAGACCCAACGAAAGTATGGCCAGAAGATCGCTTCCCATTAATTGAAGTAGGGACGATGACTTTAAATCGTAACCCGAAAAACTTCTTCGCAGAAGTAGAGCAAGTGGCGTTCTCTCCAAGTGCAACTGTAAATGGTATTGAACCATCTGAAGATAAATTATTACAAGGTCGTTTATTCTCTTACCCAGATACACAGCGTTATCGTCTTGGTGCAAACTACTTACAAATTCCTGTAAACTGCCCATACGCAGCTGTTCATAACCAACAACGTGATGGTGCGATGCAAATCAATCAAAACCCATCTACAATCAACTACGAACCGAGCCGTCATGCTGAAAATCCAGTTGAAGACCCAACTTACCGCGATTCAACTATGAAAGTTGAAGGCTATGTATCTCGTGAAAAAATTGAAAAACCAAATGACTTCAAACAAGCAGGTGAGCGTTATCGTTCATTCTCTAAAGAAGAGCAAGACAACTTAATTGCGAATTTAACAAATGACTTAAAAGACGTAAATGAACGCACGAAATTATTAGCTATTTGTAACTTCTTCCGTGCAGATCACGATTACGGAATGCGTTTAGCGCAAGCTTTAAATGTTGATATTACGCAATATGTAGGAAATGCTCCGAAATAAGTAGGAAAAGACGACTGTTAAACGGTCGTCTTTTTTTTGCATAAAATTACGCCGGGGTATTCTTCAGTTTCGTTATGTCGGAATTTGTTGGTAAATCGATATATTGAAATAATCGCTGATATATTTAAAAAATCGTCGATATATCCGAATAATCGCTGATATATCCGCCTAAATACCATAGGAGGTATACAACGCCAACAACTACAATAAAAAGAGATGCAATCTACTACCAATAGATTGCATCTCTTTTTTAGTTCACCCGCTCCGTATACTCATAAGCTTTCTCCCCGTGCATCGAAATATCAAGTCCCATATGTTCCTCATGCTCATCTACTCGAACAGGGAGGAAGAAGTTAATTATTTTAATAATGGCATACGTCATGATGATCGTGAATGCATATGTTGCGCCGATTGCTATCAGTTGTTTAAACAGTAAAGCGGCGTTTCCGTAAAATAATCCGTTTGCGCCATCACTGTTTACAGTAGTAGTTGCAAATAGACCTGTCGCAATACCACCCCAAGTGCCGCCGATACCGTGGCATCCGAATGCATCGAGTGTATCGTCGTATCCAAATTTTGTTTTTAAGAAAAAGACTGCTCCGAAGCATAATACGCCGCCGATGGCTCCAATAAGAAGAGCGGAGAAAGGTGTAACGAACCCGCAAGCTGGTGTAATAGCGACTAAACCGGAAACAACTCCGCAAGCAGCTCCCATCGCAGTCGGTTTTGATTGGAAGAGCCATTCTGAAAGCATCCAAGTTAATGCGGAGGCAGCAGCGGCTATATTTGTATTAATAAATGCAGTTAAAGCTATATCATTTAAAGATAATGCGCTACCAACGTTAAAACCGAACCAGCCGAACCATAGTAGACCGGCGCCTAACATTGTGAATGGTAAATGGTGAGGAGAAGTACCGTTTATGTTTTTTCGTTTTCCAAGAAAAATAGCTAATACAAGGCCGGCCACGCCAGATGTAATATGAACGACGTTACCACCAGCGAAGTCTAACGCGCCAAGTTCTCTTAGCCACCCACCAACGCCCCATACCCAATGAGCGACAGGATTGTAAACGATTGTTGTCCATAGAAGTATGAAAATAAGGAAAGCAGAAAATCGCATTCTTTCGGCGAATGCACCTGAAATTAAAGCGGGAGTTAAAATGGCGAACATGAGTTGGAACATCATAAATAAGTTGTGAGGAATAGTAGATGAGTAGTCTGGATTTGGTGCGTAGGTAACTCCGTTTAAACCGAACCAATCGAGTGTACCGATAAGTCCGTGCCAATCTGGTCCGAATGATAAAGAATATCCGATCACAATCCACTGAATCGAAACGATAGCCATTGCACTATAACTATGCATTGTCGTACTGAGTACGTTTTTACTGCGAACCATGCCCCCATAAAAAAGTGCCAATCCTGGTGTCATTAACATGACCATTACTGTCGTTACAAACATAAAAACCGTATCGCCTGTATTCATTCTCTCTCCTCCTATAATGTTAGAAAAAATAACATCAATATGTTATGTTTCATATCATATTCGAAACGAAAAGAAAAATCAACTAAAAATTCAGAAAACTTTATACTTCATGTAAGGAAATCTAACATGAAGTATTTTGAGGAGAATGAAATCAACGTATGCGATTCGTTTGAATAATTGGTATAATATTCTTACAATTAAAAAACATGGGGGATGCGTGTGAGGAAAATACGGACTAGGAAACTATTTATTTGTTTTTGTTTAGCTGTCGTTTTGTTTGTACCAATACATACGTTTGCAGATGAAAAAAGAGAGTGGCGAGATGAAGTTATATATTCCGTTATGATTGATCGCTTTAATAATGGAGAACCAAAAAATGACAAACAGTTAGAAGTTGGCAATTTAGAAGGATATCAGGGTGGAGATATAAGAGGGATTATAAAAAGACTGGATTACATAAAAGAAATGGGCTTTACCGCTGTTATACTTTCTCCACTTTTTGAAAGTGGAAAGTACGATGGGTTAGACGTGCACAATTTTCAAAAGGTAAATGAACATTTCGGAACAGAAAATGATGTGAAAGAACTTGTACAAGAAGCGCACGCAAAAGGAATGAAAGTTGTACTTCAATTTCCACTTGGAGAAAACGAACAACAAGTCATCGACGCGATGAAATGGTGGATCAAAGAAGTCGATTTAGATGGAAGTTATGTGATACATGGTGAAAAAAAATCGCGTTCTTTCTGGGATGACGTGCAAAAAGATATGCAAGCGATAAAGAAAGATTTTCGTATTATGACAGAGGAAGATAGTGAATATAACAAAAAAATAGTAGAATCGTTTTCCAAAGTCGATGTATCGGTGGAACCTTTATATGATGTGAGTAAAAAAGAAGGGGAATTCGTTACATTTTTAGATAATCAAGATACAAAAAGATTTGCCCGTATTGCAAAAGATAATATGAATTATCCGCCGTCTCGTTTGAAACTAGCTCTTACATATTTATTGACAGCACCAGGTATTCCGAATTTTTATTACGGGACTGAAATTGCATTAGATGGAGGGGATACCCCAGATAATAGGCGATTAATGGATTTTAAATCAGATGAAAAATTTATGCAGCATATAACGAAACTCGGTGAACTGAGACAAACGAGACCGTCTTTGCGACGCGGAACGTTTGAGCTTTTATATGATAAAGATGGAATGAGTGTACTAAAACGAAAGTATAAAGATGAAGTGACAGTAGTAGCGATTAATAATACGAAAGAAACACAAAAAGTTGCTTTACCTGTAAGTACGATTGGTGAAAAACAAGAGTTACGAGGGTTGTTAGAAGATGAAATTATAAGAGAAGAAAACGGAAAGTTTTATCTCGTTTTAAAGCGTGAAGAGTCAAATGTGTATAAAGTTAACGGGGAAACAGGTGTGAATTGGCTATTTATCTCTTTAATCGTTGGTGTGAACGTATTGTTTATTGCGTTTTTACTTGCGGTTAAAAAAAGACGGAAATGAGTAGCGTTTTTTTAGTAGTTCTTCTTTAGTTTAAGGTGGTGAGGTATTTGCGGAAAAAGAAGTGGTTCGCTCTATGCTTATGTGTTTTTATCATATTCATAAGTTTTTATCTTTGGGACAACCGTGATGATGGAGAATTTGTTCGGTGGGGCGATAGTGTTCATTCTGTTGATACGGCAGTTCTGAAGAGAAATGATATAAAATACAAAATTGAAAATGATAAAGTATACATTCCTAAAAAATCATTTGATAAAGCAATATGGTGTTGCTCTTAATAAATGCGAAATCTTGGTGGGACAGGCTAAGGAGAAAACTTTCTCCCTAGTCTGTTTTTCTGTGAAGTAAGACTCTCACCTCGAAATGTAGCTGAGCAAAGAAGTGAAAAGCCCGTTAGAACAAACAATAATTGCAACTATATGAATTTTACATTACATTAAAGGATGAAAAATAGTCTTATACTCATTAAGGTTTGCACATTTGAGGAGGAAAAATGGAATTTTACGATTTGGGTATTACCATTAAAGAACTTAGAGTGAAAAAGAATATATCACAATCTGAATTGTGTCATGGAATATGTTCGCAAAGTCAAATTAGCAAAATAGAAAAAGGTATGATTTTTCCATCAAGTATATTGTTATATCAACTATCTGAAAGACTTGGTATTGATCCGAATAATATATTTGCACTAACTCAAAATAAAAGATTGAAATATGTAGAAAATGTAAAATGTGTAATAAGAGATTGCATAAAGCAAAAACAATATACAGAACTTTATGAGATAGTAAAAAAAGAAAAAGATGAAAATGCTTTCCAGACGAAAGAAGATAAACAATTTCTACTATGGCATGAAGCAATTGCTATATTTATGGTTGATAGATCAACAAAAACGGCGTTAGATCTTTTAAATAATGCATTAAAACTAACGTTAACCAATGCTGATTTTTTATCAGAAAGAGAAATAGATATTATGCAGACAATGTCTATATTTTATGCGGAAAACAAAGAATATGAAAAAAGTATTGATATATTAAGAAAATGTTTAACTAACTTTAATAAGTTAGATTTTCCTAGAGATAGAGAAATTAAATTAAAAATCATTTTTAATTTAGCGAACTGTTTAGGTCAGGCATATCAACATGAAGAGGCAATGAAATACCTTGATAAGGGCATCAAATTAGCTATTAATTTAAACACGTTATACCTATTAGGTGAACTATACTATTTAAAGGGCTGGAATTTATTAAGGATTAAAGAACATAATGAAGAAGATATTGTTGATAACATGAAAAAAGCATTATTTATATTTGAACTAACAGAAAAAGAGCATTATATAAAAAGGATTAAAGAAAAATATTTAAAAAAACATTTATAAATTCTTGAAAATTACTTATACATAGAACAAAACCCACAGGGGAAATTGCTGTAGGTTTTACGCTTATAAACATCTTATTATTTTCTATACACTTGATTCTAAAATCATTTTTGAAGTTTGTATCCTTGTTGATAATTTATATTTCCGTCTATATAGTATTAAAATTAAAGTAATTCGAGCATTGCATTACATATGTTTCTTATACCAAGCTTTGTTGATGTGTTTGCACTTCGCTGGTGTTGAAGTTTTAGATTTATCCTTGAGTGTAGTCATATTATTAGAACATCCTGCAATATGTAGACAGAATGTAGTTAATAAAAACCATAGTATTAATTTTTTCAAATAACCACTTCTAACTCTTTTTTAATGAATATTTTTCATAAAACAAATTCCTTACTCATTTTACATTACATGAAAGGGTGGAAAATATTCTTATACTCATAATTTGTTACATTTGAGCCGGGAGGATGATCTTGCATCGATTTTCAAAAGGGCTTCCTTGATTTATCCCGCTTTAATGGGCAGTAAGACCCCCACCTCAAAATTCAGCGAAAGTAAAGAAGTTAGGTGGGGGGCGGGCTGCCCATAAAAGTCCGATTGGTGAGGGCTAATAATCAGTGGGGATGAGGAAAACCCCACTGATTAAAGTTTCACTTTATGCAAACTATCCGATTGTGAGTTTCCCTACTCGCTAAAAAGAAAAACATCCTCTGTGTAGAGGATGTTTTTCTTTTTAGCGGTAGTTAATGAATTGTACGTCAATCGGTAAATCAGCACTGCGAACTGCTGCGATGACTGCTTGTAAGTCATCACGGCTTTTCGCTGTAACACGTACTTGGTCATCTTGTACTTGTGTTTTTACTTTTAATTTCATTTCTTTAATAATGTTGTTAATTTTTTTTGCGTTATCTTTATCGATACCTTGTTGAAGTGTTGCGCGTTGGCGAACAGTGTTACCAGTCGCAGCTTCAACTTTTCCATAATCCAAGTTTTTAATTGGAACGTTACGTTTTACAAGTTTAGCAATTAGAACGTCTTTTACTTGGTCTAATTTGAACTCGTCGTCAGAAGTTAAAACTAATACTTCTTTTTCTAATTTAATATCACTTTTACTTCCTTTAAAGTCATATCGGTTTTGGATTTCCTTTAATGCGATGTTAATTGCGTTTGTTACTTCAGGTAATTCTACTTTCGAAACGATGTCAAAAGAACTCTCTTTTGCCATAGTTAGCACCTCCAAATAAATTTCTAATCTTTTTATGTACTGTACATACTAAAGTATAGCTGAAAACGAGCTTAGACTTAAGTGTTTTCATACTTATAATCATGTAACCTCATTTTATTATAGTGAATTTTGGGCTGTTGGACAAATAAAGGGGAAATCGTGTTATAATTAACTTTTGTTTGGAATGATAAAAAAGATAATGTTATCCCGCATTAACGGGCATTCAGTTAGAGCAAAGAAGTTAAGTGGGAGATCCACTGCCGTAAACGCCCGATTGGTGAGGGTTGATAATCAGTGGGAAGGAACAAAACCCCCACTGATTAAAGTTTCACTTTATATAGAGAAGGGAATTAAAAATATGTATTTACAATTAGGAGCGATTGAACAGGTAACTGTTTTACGTGAAACGGAAATCGGATATATGGTTGGGAATGAAGAAGAAGAAATTTTCCTACATAAAAACGAATTAGTTGGAGAAATTGAAGAAGGCGATACGATTGATGTATTCTTATACCTTGATCATCAAAATCGTGTTTCAGCAACAATGAAGGAGCCACTTATTACAACTTTTGATTGGAACTGGGTAAAGGTTGTAGAAGTTATTCCTAGTTTAGGCGTGTTTGTTAATATTGGTGTATCAAAAGATATACTAATCCCAGCTGATGAGTTCCCAATTTATATGCCAGTATGGCCTGAAGTTGGAGACGAATTATATTGTACGTTAAAATTAACGAATCGTGATCGACTTATTGCTCTTCCGGCAAGAGACAGTGATATGCAAGAGATTATCGTAGATGCGACGCCATCTATGCGTAATAAAAACGTAAATGGACGTGTGTATCGTTCACTTCAAGTTGGTTCATTCATACTAACTGATGAGCATTTCCGTGCTTTCTTACACCATACGGAAAGAAAAGAACAAGTACGCATTGGTGAACGTGTAACGGGTCGTATTATTGATGTAAAAGATGACGGTACAATTAACATTTCACTTCTTCCTCGTAAAGAAGAAGGAATGGAAGATGATGCTGCTGTAATTTATGCATATATGGAAGAACGAGGCGGAGCAATGCCGTTTTGGGATAAGAGCCACCCAGAAGACATTAAAGAACGCTTCAATATGAGTAAAGCTGCGTTTAAGCGTGCGCTTGGTAAGTTGATGAAAGAAGAAAAAGTTTATCAAGAAGAAGGTTGGACGTACTTTAAGAAGTAAAATGAGACTACAAAGAACTATCTTTTCTCTAGGTTTATTAGGGAAGTGATAGTTCTTTTTTGTTTACCACAAGAGAATCATTGGAAGAGGGATATTTTAAAAAATATAGAAAGGATAGATAGTTACATCTATATGAAAGAGAGTGTGAATTTAAATTTAATTGAAAAGAAAAGAGGTATGTAAATGAAGTATTATAGTGCTGGATACCTCATAATTTCCTACGAAAGGGAGCTTATCTATAAAGAATGTAATATCGAGGGGCTATCACAAACAATTTTAACGATATGTAATGGGGTTCGCCCTACATTTCCAGATTATTGGTTTTTTCCTTGGTGTAATTCAAATAAAAATGATCCTATTGCTCAGATAATAAATAGAAGGTTAGAGATTAGTAAAGAAGGGCATGAAAGTGCTCAAACTTTTTTAGATACACTAACGGAAGAAGAAAGGTTTGTCTGGCCGAATGTTTTTAAAAATTTAGAGGATGCGAGATTCTTTAAGAAAAATTATTTAAAGGGGATAGAAAACTTAGAAGTTATCGGCTTAAATCTTTCAGAAGAGTATCGGATGGACTTTTTAATGAATGAGCGGGAAGAAAATGACTGTAAAGTTTCCATATATGGTTTTCTCAAAAGTTCATTACCTACTGATGTTAAGAATGATGGGATATTAGGATTTGATATATGCGGTTATGAGTCTAATGGATTTTACTCATTTATTTTCAATAATTTACAAGCGGACTTTAAAGTGTTTGGCAAGAAATTAAATGACTTATCACTCGTTGATAATTATGAAGATGCAAAACAAATTATCCATTTAATTGATAATAGAGAAATTGAAGCAGAAGAAATCTTATGGTATCCGTGGTTAATTGTGAGGTGCATATAATGTGTTAGAGAAAAGGAGGTATGATAATGCCAGATAATGTACTAGAACAATTAATAAAACGACTTTCCGTATTATCCCCTGAAAAAGAACGTGAAATAGTAGCGGTCGATTTAAATGATATATATGAGAGTAGTAAAAGTTTTGAAAAATTACTTGAAAATATTATAAACTCTCATCAATCTAAAGAAGACTTAATAGATACGCTAATTGAAGTAGAGATAGAATTAGATCATATCAATTGGCATTATAAAAGCTTGAAGAAAAAGTTAAAAATATTGATGAAAGATTAAAAAGCACGATCTTATTTTTCCAATAAGATCGTGCTTTTTTAATTTCCTTGCTCATGCACAAAAGTAAATGTATCTTCCAAGTCACTATCAGTTATTTTAATATTTGCCTTTTTTAATTCCTTTTGTATCAATTTTTGACCGAATGTAGGGTCAGCAATACGTTCTTCTTCTAAGTTTTTGCGAATAGAGTCTTTCACTTCATCATAGGGTTCTAACTCTTTTTTATCAGTTAATTTAATAATATGATAACCGTTTGGTGATTTAACGGGATTGCTAATTTGTCCGACCTTTAGTTTATAGGCAGCTGTTTCAAATTCAGGTGTCATTCTGCCTGAATGGAAATATCCAAGGTCTCCGCCTTTTTCTTTTGATAGTAGATCTTGTGATTCTTGCTTTGCTAATTCTTCAAATGAAGCACCAGCATCTAATTTTTTCTTTATTTCTTTCGCTTCGTTTTCATCGCTTACTAAAATATGGCTCGCTTTAATTTCTGGTTTATAGTGGTCTTTCACGTCTTTTTCTGTAACACTTTTCTTAATTGCTTCATTCATAGCGAGTTTGAATTTAATTTGATTTTTAAAATCAGCTTCATCTTTTAAACCGTTGTTTTTCAATACGTTTTTAAATTGGTCTCCGTATTGATTTTTCGCTTTTTGTACTTCTTTATCTACATCATCGTCAGATACTTTATATTTTTTTGTGATAACGTCTTGTGCCATCATTTCGTATAGCATGTCTTTTCCGTAACGATCTTTCAACTGTTTTTCGAAGTCGCTCTTCTTAATGGTTGAGTCTGTTGCTGTAGCGACTGTAGCTGAGCTGTTTTTTTGTCCACAAGCAGCTAGCATTAATATACTTATTAGTGCAGTAATAATGAAAATGTGTTTCCCTCTCATGCTAACACCTCATCCGAATATGTTATCGCTATTGTAGAATATAGAAGTGAACATGAAGTGAATTTTTAATGTTTTTTCCTGAGAAATGTAAAAAAAGTACATCAACAATATTGTTGATGTACGATGGGATCAAAGGTGATCGGTCTTTTTAGAATAGGCACGCTTACCTTGCTGAATATTTTTTTGTTCTTGTTCATTTTTTTGTGTACGCTTTGCATTATTATCGCGTGCTTTTTTGTCGTTATCACTCGTATGTGGCATATGTATCAACTCCATTTCTAAACGTTGTACGTTTATCATTTCCTTTTTCGTAAAGACTATGTATAGCAGTGCATTCATGAATAATAAGGGTGGATTAGAAATGGATTTGAAGTTGAATTATGCTGAACTTATAAAGAAGTTAATCGTTGTAATCATCGCAGGTTTGTTGAATGCGATTGGAATGAATTTATTTTTGACGCCAGCGAAAGTGTACGCGAGTGGCTTTGCTGGATTGTCTCAATTGTTATCACAAATATTAGGTGACTTTTTATCTATTCATATATCAACGGGGGTATTGTTTAGCTTATTTAATATTCCCGTCGTTATTTTAGCGTGGAAAAAGGTTGGAAAGGCTTTTACTTTCTTCAGTTTTCTTTGCGTTATATTTATGACTTTGTTTCTAGAAATTATCCCAGTTAGAGCAGTTTCGAACGACATCATATTAAATGCGATTTTTGGCGGGATTATTTCGGCAATAGGTGTGGGGATTGCGTTGAAGTGGGGGGCTTCTACAGGTGGTTTAGATATTATCGCCATGATTTTATCAAAGATTAAAGATAAGCCTGTCGGTACGTATTTTTTCTTCTTTAATGCACTGATTATTATCGCTGCTGGCTATGTGTATGGATGGGAAAAAGCATTGTATACTTTGGTAACTTTGTATGTGTCAACGCGAATCATCGATGCAATTCATACGCGTCATGTGAAAATTACTGCATTAATCGTTACGAAGAATGGGGCGGATGTACGAAAGGCGATTCATTCGCGCTTAGTGAGGGGGATTACAACTATACCAGCAATAGGTGCGTATACGAATGAAAATAAGGAAATGTTAATGATTGTTATTACGCGTTACGAGTTATATGAATTAGAGAGGGTTATTAAACAAGTGGACCCGGGTGCATTTACAAACGTACTGCAAACGGTTGGGGTGTTTGGATTGTTTCGAAAAGATTAAAGAGGACCAAAGTTGGTCCTCTTTTTTAATGTAAATTCGTAATGTTTTGCAACTGCTCCTGCATTTCACGTAGCTGAACTTTTTCAGCTGTTGAAGAGTTTGCATAAGCAGAGTGCAAAGCGTTTTTTGCTCTATAAACGAGATCTTGTTGTTCGGTGCCACTTGAACAAGATACGGCATTTGCAACAGCATCTCTAGCTTGTTGGAATAGTAAGTTCCCCATTTAGACCCCTCCAAAAGAAGAGTTACTTCTCGCTTTTTCTGCCTCAGCTAATGTACCACGGTATGGGAATCTTGCATCATGCTTCATTACAGCATCGGCTCCTTGTTGGATAAAACGTTTTGATTTGTTCTTTTTACCCATTCGAAAAACCCCCTTTATTTAGCTGAAAACAATCGACGCGCTGACTTTTGCGTCTAATAATAGTATGAGCGTTTGGCGAGAAACTATAAGCAGGGAATTTTTAGATTACAATCCAAGAACCTCTTCTAAATATAGTGCAATACCATCTTCTTCATTCGTTAATGTCGTATGGTTTGCGAGTGATTTTAATTCAGGAATTGCATTACCCATTGCGATGCCGTGACCAGCAAATTCAATCATTTCAAAGTCGTTATCTTCATCACCGAAAGCGATAATTCGCTCTTGTGGAATGTTGTAATGACTAGAAATTTTTTGTAATCCGACAGCTTTATTTAACCCGCTTTTTACAATTTCAATAATCGGCCAAGGTGCGCCCCATTTTCTATGGTCGATCACTTCAGCATGCATATCAGTTAAATGTTGACGAATTGCACTAGAATGCTCGTCATGTGCGTCAATTAATAAGCAAGTTGGATGGTCGTTTAAAATATTTAATAAGTCTCCTGTAAAAATCTTTGGAGAGCCGAATTCGAAAATATGTTTTTTATCTTCATCAATTTCACGAACATACACATCGTCCATTACTTCAGCGTATATATTTCTTACGCCAAAATCAAAGCAAGCTCGGACAATTTCTTGGGCTGTTGCTAGCTCAAGAGGAGAGTGATGTGTGCCCCACTTTGAATCAAGAGGATGATGTACGTAAGCGCCATTAAAGTTTACGATTGGTGTATTAAGGCCAAGTTCTTTATAGTAATCATAGCTAGCTCGGAATGGACGTCCTGTTGAAATAACGACAATATGTCCTTGTTCCTTTGCCTTTGCAATTGTATGTTTTGTTCGAGTGGAAATTATTTTGTTGTCTGTTAATAAAGTACCGTCTAAGTCTAATGCGATTAAATGCTGTTTGTTCATAATTTCACCTCTTATAATAATTTTTTTGTTTTTATCTGTATTTCCGTTTTAATATGCAGAAATAAGAGGTTAAACTGGATGAGAACACCAAAGATGGAAAGTTCACTATATATCCATCTTACGTCGCAAAGTGCTACGGTGTCTACTATTTCTCGCTGGAAATTAAGAAAAGTCAACATCTTTTTAGAAAGTTCAAACAATGTTTCTTTCATTATGTACAAATTGTGAAAAGGGTTACATTGCTCGTATGAAGAAGCTTATAATGAACATGTAATCTTCTCGTATATGTTTGACTCTCCTTTGAAGCTGGCCTATAGTAGGTTGGTTTCTTTTTTTTCTACAAACAGGAAAGAAATCCCTTCCTAAGTTTGTGTCATTCATGTATATGTACAAGAACGAAATGTAGTACTTGTTTCCTAAACATGACAGAAAAGCTTTCGTTTAAAATGGATATACTAATGAGGCAAAGACGTCATGGAAGGAGAATGGAAATGGGACAAAATCGCAGGTTTCGTTCTGGGCAAAAAGCGCCGAATGATGGCATTTATGTAGAAATTGGTGAAACAGGAAGTATGGTGAAAGACCCGCAAATGGTGAAATTAACTGCGGGTGAAAAGTTTCCAGATAACACGAATCATAACCGTCAGTGGACATATAAAAGAAAACCGTAACAGAAGCCGCAATCATTATTGCGGCTTTTTTGTCGTTGCATATTATAATTCATTTACCACTTCTATAATGAATGTTCCTGTTTTCTTTTTCCGATAATAAGTTTGAAAATACATAAGCAAAATTATTGTATAAAAAAGTAGGTTGGCGTATAATCAAATCAAAGGTCAAAGAAAGTCAAACATTTGGAGGACTGTAAAGATGGACTTAAATCAAATGACAACAAAAACACAAGAGGCGATTATGAGTGCCCAGTCTTTAGCGGTATCTCATCATCATCAAGAAGTAGATACTGTTCATCTCTTGTTTACATTATTAGAAGAGCAAGATGGGCTAGCAGTACGTATTTTTCAAAAAATGAATGTCGATATAGAAGCGTTAAAGCAAGGTGCCGAAAGTTTAATTAAGAAAAAGCCTTCTGTAACGGGGAGCGGTGCAGAAACAGGCAAATTATATATAACAGGTGCTCTGCAACAACTACTTGTAAGAGCAGGAAAAGAAGCAGAGAAATTGCAAGATGACTACATTTCGGTTGAACATGTATTGCTTGCTTTTTCTGAAGAAAAAGGCGATATAAATCAATTACTTACAAGGTTTCATATTACGAAAGATAACTTATTACAGTCTTTAATGACAGTTCGGGGGAATCAAAGAGTGACTAGTCAAAATCCAGAAGCAACTTATGAAGCGTTAGAGAAATACGGCCGTGATTTAGTGGCGGAAGTAAGAGCGGGGAAAATTGACCCTGTTATCGGCCGTGATAGTGAAATTCGCCGTGTAATTCGCATTCTTTCACGTAAAACGAAAAACAACCCTGTTTTAATTGGTGAACCAGGTGTTGGTAAAACAGCAATCGTTGAAGGGTTAGCACAGCGTATTGTGAAAAAGGATGTACCAGAAGGCTTAAAAGATAGAACCATCTTTGCATTAGATATGAGTGCACTTGTAGCTGGAGCGAAATTCCGTGGTGAGTTTGAAGAACGCCTGCAAGCTGTATTAAATGAAATTAAAAAGAGCGAAGGCCGCATTTTATTATTCATTGATGAACTTCACACAATCGTCGGTGCTGGTAAAACAGAAGGTGCGATGGACGCAGGAAATATGTTAAAACCGATGCTTGCGCGTGGTGAACTGCATTGCATTGGGGCGACAACGTTAGACGAATATCGTAAATATATTGAGAAAGATCCGGCGCTAGAAAGACGTTTCCAACAAGTATTAGCAGAGGAACCAACTGTTGAAGATACAATTTCTATTTTACGCGGCTTAAAAGAGCGTTTTGAAATTTATCACGGTGTAAATATTCATGACCGCGCGATTGTAGCAGCATCTGTTTTATCAGATCGATATATTTCAGATCGTTTCTTACCAGATAAAGCAATTGATCTTGTTGACGAAGCGTGTGCAACGATTCGAACAGAGATTGATTCTATGCCAACAGAATTAGATGAAGTAACGCGCCGCATTATGCAGCTGGAAATTGAAGAAGCAGCTCTTGGAAAAGAGAAGGACTTTGGTAGCCAAGAACGTCTAAAAACGTTGCAACGTGAATTATCGGATTTAAAAGAAGTTGCAAGTGGTATGAGAGCGAAATGGGAGAAAGAAAAAGAAGATATTCACAAAGTTCGTGACTTACGTGAACATTTAGAGCGTCTGCGCCGCGAATTAGAAGAGGCAGAAGGTAATTACGATTTAAATAAAGCAGCGGAACTTCGCCATGGGAAAATTCCTGCGATTGAAAAAGAGTTAAAAGAAGCGGAAGAAATGGGCGCGCATAATAAACAAGAAAATCGTTTATTACGTGAGGAAGTCAGTGAAGAAGAGATTGCTGATATTGTTTCACGCTGGACTGGTATTCCTGTCGCAAAACTTGTTGAAGGGGAGCGTGAGAAATTACTACGCTTAGAGCAAATTTTATCAGAGCGTGTCATCGGACAAGAGGAAGCGGTAAGCTTAGTATCAGACGCAGTTCTTCGTGCACGCGCTGGTATTAAAGACCCGAACCGTCCAATTGGTTCCTTCATTTTCTTAGGACCGACAGGTGTTGGTAAAACAGAACTTGCAAAAACGTTAGCGCAGTCTTTATTCGATAGTGAAGAGCAAATGATTCGTATCGACATGTCTGAGTATATGGAGAAACACGCTGTGTCACGCTTAATTGGTGCGCCTCCTGGATATGTTGGATATGAAGAGGGCGGTCAATTAACAGAAGCAGTAAGACGTAAACCGTATTCAGTTATTTTGTTAGACGAAATCGAAAAAGCACATCCAGAAGTATTTAACATTTTATTACAAATGTTAGATGATGGACGCATTACAGATTCGCAAGGACGTACAGTAGACTTTAAAAACACGGTTATTATTATGACTTCAAATATTGGATCTGCTCATTTGTTAGATGGATTAGAAGCAGATGGCTCAATTAAAGAGGAATCAAGGGAACTTGTAATGGGACAATTAAGAGGACATTTCCGACCAGAGTTTTTAAACCGTGTCGATGAAATTATTTTATTCAAACCTCTTACAACGAATGAAATTAAAGGTATTGTTGATAAAATTGTAAAAGAATTACAAGGTCGTTTAGCTGACCGTCATATTACAGTAGAATTAACAAACGCAGCGAAAGAATTTGTTGTAGAAGCTGGCTTTGATCCGATGTACGGAGCTCGTCCATTAAAACGATATGTACAGCGTCAAGTTGAGACGAAATTAGCGAGAGAATTAATTGCAGGAACGATTACTGACAATAGTCATGTAGTGGTTGATGTAGAAAATAACGAATTAGTCGTTCATGTAAAGTAAAATAAAAAAGAGTTCGGATAAAATCCGGACTCTTTTTTTAGTGTTGTTCTACTGGCTCGTTTGGAATTGCAGCTGAAATTGCTAGTACTAATACCGCAAGAACAACTGAGAAAATAGACGCTTGGTTAAAATCGTATGTACCGCCAGTCATAGAGCCAATTACGTAGCTCATCATATGTACAAGCGCGAACGACCAAATTAATGCCCAAATGAAACGCATATTTTACACCTCTATTCGTTCAATCTGTCCTTATTGTAACACAATTGAAAAAAGAATATAGAAAAATATTTGTAGATTTTTCAACGCAAATTTGCATTCCGTTCATACATTATAGAAGAGTACTTTTATACGTTTAGAAAATAAGGCGGGGGAAAAATGAGTATTACGGAACGTTTTTTTTACTTAGAAAAAGAACCATGTGTCATTTATTTACCGGAGAAGCCAAATGGATTTTCTGTAATGCTTCTTGGTGATTACAACTACTTTATTGAGAATGGTACAAGTTTATGGACACAGCATGCAGGAAGATCTTATTTTTTACATGGCCTTATTGAGGAAGGCTACACGGTCTTTTCTTCTAATTTATACGGAAGGCATTGGGGAAACGACCAATCTGTTCGTTTAGCAAAACGCTTATATGATGTTGTTTTGAGAAAAGAGACATTAAATGCGAAAATGCACATTATGGCAGATGGTATGGGGGCACTTGTAGCACTTGAAATGATGAACAAATACCCTGAATGTATACGCTCTGTCATTATGTTAAATCCGTGTTTAGATTTACCAGAATATGTGGAGTTTGAGAAAGAGCATAAGTTTTTTTACAAAAGATTAGTGAAGGAATTAAGTTTGGCGTATGATTCCAAAGAAGAAGAATTGGAGTCCAAAATAAATAAGAAAACATTTACGCTTCTTCCATCTTGTGTACCTGTTAAAGTTTTCGTATCAACACAAGAAAAAAGAGGGAGAAAACAGTTGTTACGTAAATATGAGAAAATGAGGCAATTCAATCAATGCGATACTTCTGTCCTATTCCATCTGCAAGATGTGAAATATAAAATGGTTAGGCAAACGACTGATTTCTTTAAAAAATATGAAGAAGAATTGTGAAGCTCCCATATACATAAATGAGGAGCTATTTGTTTCAAGGAGAAAGGGTTGGTGGTATGGAGCGCGTGCTAATTATAGGTGCACTTACGTTTGTAGGTTATCACCTTGTGAATAAAATGATTGCAGAGGAAGTAGAAGTGTACGGTCTTGATTTTGATGAATTCGAGAATATGACAAAAATTAATGAAGAGAAGTTATTGTTAATTGGGCGAAATGCGTTATTTACGTATTATTCGATAAGAGATGAAGATGGATGGAGATCAGTAGAAGAAGAGAAGTTCGATACGGTTTACTTTTGCTTGTATGAGCCAAATCAACAAAATGGCTTTCGGAATGAAAGAGTTATATTACAGTATTTAAAGCGGATTATAAGGCTGTGTGCAGAACAGAAATTGAAGTTAAATCTAATTTCCTCTATTGAAATAGGGAACGCAGATGAATCTGAAAATAAACGTCTATTTTCGAAAGTGGAAGAAGGATTGAAAAAAGGAGAGGCACAATATAGTGTATTTCGAGTTCCTACATTATATGGACCATGGCAACCATCTTTTATGATATATCATCAGCTCATTTTATCAGAACTGGATGAGAAAGAGTGCCATTATGTGAGCGAAGAAGACGGAAGTGATCTACTGTACGTGGAAGATGTATGTGAATACTTATGGGAAAATGGATTGAACGAGGAGCATTTTGGCATATACAATTTACTTAGTGGTAAAAAATCATTATGGAAAAAAGGTATGAACCTTTTACGTGCAGAGGATAAAGTGAATAAAGAGAATGAGGGAGAAAGAGATGAAACTGTAGAGGTTATTTCGATAAAAAGAAATACCCCGTTAGAATACGGTTTAAATAAACAATTGGCACATATGAAAAAATATAAAGAGTTATACGAAGGGTAACGAGCGTGTTACACTATGTATGTGAAAGTTTTAATGGAGAGGAAGAACGTAATATGAATGAGAAAAGCATGCAATTTTTACAAATCGCAATGAAGCATTTACCAGAAGCAAAGGCCATCTTAGATTCGAATGGAATTGCGCTTGATATGGAGAAAGCACAACCAGTATTAGAGTTATTGATGAAAGTTATGAACGAAGCATATGAGCTTGGGAAAGCAGAAAAAGAATAAAAAGCTAAAGCATCTTTTTAGATGGAAGAAAGGCTCGAACCGTGGATAGAAGCGGTCAGGGCCTTTTTTTATTCTCGACTGGGGCAAAACCAGAGATATGAAGAGGATAAAGGAAAAGTAGTGAGGAGAACTCCTTAGTTTAGAAGGAAAGCAGATCAAGAATAAAAAGCATCTTTTTAGGTGGAAGAGAGGCCCGAAACGCAAATAGAAGCGGTTCGGGCTTTTTTATATTTCGAAAGAAACAGGGAAAGGTATGTTTCTGTTTCTTTTAATAAACAATAAAGTGAATAATGCCTAGCTTTATGTTTTAGCTGAAATATATTCTAGACAAAAATACATTTATGTTTTAAAATTAGTACCAAGTCATAATAATTGATATAAAACGGAGGGCTGCGATGTGAACGTGGGCATTTTAGGGATCGGAAGATATGTGCCAGAAAAAGTAGTCACAAATCACGATTTAGAGAAAATAATGGATACATCCGATGAATGGATACGTACGAGAACGGGAATTGCAGAAAGACGCATTGCCGATGATACAATAGATACTTCATATATGGCCGTAGAGGCTGCTAAAAAAGCACTTGAAGATGCAGGGGTTAGCGGAGAGGAAATCGATCTTATTTTAGTGGCAACAGTAACACCAGATCGTGCATTTCCAGCGGTAGCTTGTGTCATTCAAGAAGCGATTGGAGCGAAACATGCAGCTGCAATGGATGTAGGTGCAGCATGTGCTGGTTTTATGTACGGAATGATTACAGCGCAGCAATTTATTCAAACGGGAACTTATAAAAATGTATTAGTAGTTGGTAGTGATAAACTATCTAAAATTGTAGACTGGAATGATCGCAATACAGCAGTACTATTTGGAGACGGAGCCGGTGCTATTGTAATGGGAGCTGTTTCAGAAGGAAGAGGCGTTCTATCTTTCGAATTAGGAGCAGACGGAAGTGGCGGTAAGCATCTTTATCAAGACGAGTATGTTATGATGAATGGCAGAGAAGTCTTTAAATTTGCTGTTCGTCAACTTGGTGAATCTTGTCTTCGCGTGCTGGATAAAGCTGGTCTTACGAAAGAGGATGTGGATTTCTTAGTACCGCATCAAGCGAATATTCGTATTATGGAATCTGCAAGAGAGAGATTAAATTTACCACAAGAAAAAATGAGTATGACAATTGAAAAGTTTGGTAATACATCAGCTTCTTCAATTCCAATTGCAATGGTAGAGGAATTGCAAAATGGACGTATTCAAGATGGTGATTTAATTATACTTGTTGGTTTCGGCGGCGGATTAACATGGGGAGCAGTTGCTCTTCGTTGGGGTAAATAAGGACTGAGAGAAAAAAAGGAGTGTATTTTGTATGGAAAAAAAGAGGGTCGTAATTACAGGACTAGGAGCTGTTACACCGATCGGAACAGATGTTGAAACAGCGTGGGAAAACATTAAAAAGGGTGTATCTGGAATCGGACGACTTACAAGAATTGATCCGGAACTATTTCCAGCAAAAGTAGCAGCAGAAATTAACGACTTTGAAGTCGAGAAATATATTGATAAAAAAGAAGCGCGCCGTATGGATCGCTTTACACAATATGCAGTAGCAGCAGCGAAAATGGCGGTTGCAGATGCAAAGCTTGAAATTACAGAAGAAAACGGACCTCGAATTGGTGTATGGATTGGTTCTGGTATTGGCGGTATGGAAACATACGAAGAACAATTTAAGATTTTTACTGAGAAAGGTCCGCGCCGCGTGAGTCCATTCTTCGTACCGATGATGATTCCAGATATGGCAGCAGGTCAAGTATCGATCGCAACAGGTGCAAAAGGAATTAACACTTGTTCAGTAACAGCTTGTGCATCTGGTGCAAACTCAATTGGTGATGCGTTTAAAGCAATTCAGCGCGGTGATGCTGATGCAATGATAACAGGCGGAGCAGAAGCGCCGTTGACAAGTATGGCATTTGCCGGATTTAGTTCAGCGAAAGCATTAACATTTAATGAAGATCCAGCAACAGCTTGCCGTCCATTTGATAAAAACCGTAGCGGTTTCGTAATGGGTGAAGGTTCAGGTATTTTAATTCTTGAAGAATTAGAGCACGCATTAGCTCGTGGTGCTCACATTTATGCGGAAATCGCTGGTTACGGTGCAACTGGTGATGCATTCCATATTACAATGCCGGCTCCTGGCGGTGAAGGTGGCGTGCGTGCAATGCGTCAAGCTTTAGCGGACGCAGGTCTACAGCCAGAAGATATTGATTACATTAATGCGCACGGTACAAGTACGGATGCGAATGAAAAGTATGAAACGATGGCAATTAAAGAAACGTTCGGTGAGCACGCGTATAAAGTAGCGATTAGCTCAACGAAATCAATGACAGGTCACTTATTAGGAGCAGCTGGTGCTGTTGAAGCGATCTTCTCAATTAAATCAATTACAGACGGAGTAATTCCTCCAACAATTAACTATGAAACACCAGATCCAGAATGTGACTTAGATTACGTACCGAATAAAGCGAGACAACAAGAAGTAAATGCAGTATTAAGTAACTCACTAGGATTCGGTGGTCATAACGCAGTATTAGTATTTAAATCGTATAAATAATAGATAAAATAAGGAGTTTTTTCGCACTATATTGCGAAAAAACTCCTTATTTATTTTTACGCCTTTTTCTCTTTTTGCATATACATAAGAAAAAGGAGGGATAAAGATGGGGATTGTTGAAACTGCTGAGTGGTTACACCTATATTATGGACGGCCAGAAAAGCTGTGTGAGAAGTTTACGAAGTATGTCCCGCTGCCAAAAGAAAGGTTGTATCGCTTTTTAATTTCTAAAGGTATGTATCGCCCGGTTATGCGAGGAGAACAAGAAATTAAAGAGTTAGAGAAGAAGGGAATTTGGAAAGAGTTACGTATGGAGTATGAGAAACTGAAAAATTGGTTAAAAGGTCCGGATGTCCCTGTCTTTATTTTATTATCAGATTCCTATAATCGAACTGTACAAGAAGAGTATAACGGTAGAGCTGGATTATCTATGCGTCACGTTATTTTCTTATTCGTATGTGGACGGAATTCGGTGGAAGAATTAAAAGTGTTATTGGCACATGAATATCATCACATATGCAGGTTACATCAAATTGAGACGAAAGAAACAGAATATACATTACTTGATACGATGATTATGGAAGGGCTAGCTGAGCAAGCGGTAACGGAAAGATATTCAGAAAAAAACAATGCACCGTGGACGACGTATCTTTCAAAAGAAGAGGCTATTTATTATTGGAAAAACGTTGTGCATGAAAGAATAAGTATAAAACGAGGAACAAGGGAGCATGACATCTTATTAAATGGATTTCACTCTTATCCGAAGATGCTTGGCTACGCAATTGGATTTCATATTGTCAAAGATTGTGTAGCTTCCGCATCTATAGATACACTTTCTTTATTATCTATAGATGCGAAAGAAATATTGAATAAAGCAAATACATTTCATATATAAAAAACAGGAGCTCTATTTCCTGTTTTTTTAGTATTAATAGAAGAAAAAATAATAATTAGAATATATTTCCTTAGGTGGAATAAAGTTTAGCAAAATTGAACATAATGATTGATACAAACAGTAGTGAAGTGAGGGGTAGTGAATGTTATATCTACATGATGTATGGGTAAATTGGTTTGAAGGTGAAGAGAATGGGTATAACGTTTGTCATTTTTACGAATGGCGAAAAGATGATACGATTGAGCTATTAGATCAAGTGCCATTATTAAAAGTAGATTCCACATTATATCATTACATCGAGGACGAATTGTTAGAGCTTCCGCAAAAATTGTTGGAAGACGTACATCATAAGGCTTATATTCGTAAAAATCATGAACGTTTGCAGCAAGAGTATTGCTTTGTAGTTACAGATGGAAAAGGAATTATTGCGATCGACACAATTGGTTACAATGTACCAATTCGAAAGAGCAGACTTATACCGCGCCAAGAGCAGATGGTATATGAGATGGTAGAAAGCGTACAAGCAGAAAAGTATGAGTTCCAAGTAGAAGAAATGGAAAAAGAACATCATATTTTATCACCATCACCTTTCATTATGAATGGCTTAACTCGTAAAGAAAGACAGCTTAAACAATTACTATTTATGGCGTTAGATCAATTACATACAACGAAAAACACAGCAGAAATTCGCTATTGGTTCACAGAGTGGGATCCATCAGCATACGGAATGGTTCAACATATGGAATTTGAAGATATTTGGGCTAAACTGTACGATGAAGCGAAAACAGGCTGGTCTGAAAAGCACGAACAATTATGCGAGCGCCTCGTAAAAGGACAGCCATTTTTTGAAAAGTTATGGGAAATGGAAAACGAGCAAAAGGTAAATTAAAAAAACCGCCGATTGGCGGTTTTTTTAATTTGTTATAGCTTAGCTTCGGCGGCAAGAATGTTCGGTGGCTTCGCGCCTTCCTGCGAGGCAAAAGCGCCTCTACGTCAGGAGCTCCATCCCCCTCACATTCTAAGCGAGCCGCTTCCGCTTTATATGTTACCTACGTTTTCTACTTAGTCCCATTGCGTTTTCTACTTTGCGTAGTTGTTTGAATGCAACGCGGTTGGCTTTTTCGGCACCTTTGTCTAGAATTTCGTCTAGTTCTGGTGAGTTGATTAGTTCGTTATATTTGTCTTGGATTGGACGAATTGCTTCTACGACTACTTGTGCTAGGTCGCCTTTGAAGTCTCCGTATCCTTTTCCTTCATACATTGCTTCGATTTCTTCAACTGTTTTTCCAGAGAATGAAGAGTAGATTGTTAATAAGTTAGAGATGCCAGGTTTGTTTTCTTTATCAAATTTCACAATACCTTCAGAATCAGTTACAGCACTTTTAATTTTCTTTTCAATTGTTTTTGGTTCATCAAGCATGCTGATCATTGATTTTGGATTCGAATCAGATTTACTCATTTTTTTCGTAGGTTCTGTTAATGACATAACGCGAGCTCCTACTTTTGGAATGCGAATTTCAGGAACAGTGAATACTTCACGGAAGCGTTTGTTGAAACGCTCTGCTAGGTCGCGTGTTAATTCCATATGTTGTTTTTGATCATCACCAACAGGTACGATTTCAGTGTTGTAAAGTAAAATATCAGCAGCCATTAATGGTGGATACGTTAGTAATCCAGCTGGAACTGAATCTCTACCCGATGCTTTATCTTTATATTGCGTCATACGTTCTAATTCTCCAACGTAAGCAACTGATTGCATAATCCATCCTAGTTGAGCGTGTGCTGGTACTTCTGATTGTACAAATAAAGTAGCTTTTTCAGGGTCGATGCCACATGCTACATAAAGTGCAGCAAGACTGCGGATGTTTTTACGAAGTTGTACGGGATCTTGAGGTACTGTAATCGCATGTTGGTTTACAATACAGAAATAACAGTCGTGTTCATTTTGAAGCTCTGTAAATTGCTTCATAGCTCCTAAATAGTTTCCAAGTGTAATCGTTCCACTCGGCTGAATACCAGAAAAGATAACTGACATAAGTAATTCCTCCTAAATTTGAATGCGTGATGGGGAAGAGAAGGCAAACAAAAAAGCCCATTCATCCCAAAAAACTATAGGGACGAATGGACCGCGGTACCACCCTAATTATTTCACTACTGTGAAATCTCTCTAATCCATAATAACGTTTGGATATAACGCCAAAGCCTACTACTTTCGGTTCGGTTTGGTGCTCAAAAGCCCATTCCATACTGTACAATTACTTGTTCACACCAGCCACAAGCTCTCTGAAATTGCCTCAATATGTACTCTTCTTTATCATCGCATACATATAAATTTATTTATTGTTACCTGAGCTCTTTTAATATGAAAGAACTAAAGTTTTATAACAAAATGTTTTGCTGATTATTATATCATATGGGATAGTGTTTGCAAACTACATCAAAATAGTAAAGCTAATGAGGGTCGAGAACAACCCAAGAACGATACCGGTAATACAAATTGGATACGTCCATTTGAATGAATATGTTTTATAAATACGTTCTTTCTTATCGACAGGTTCCTCTACTTCTTCAATTAAAGACTCAATTTTTTTGTTCGTACCAAATACTCTTTGGAAGGCGTAAATTGTTACATTGAAAAATCCATTTTGAAATATGAATAAAAAACCGCCAACAAGAATAAAAAATAGTGCGACATAAAACGATATATTGACAAAATTCAACAAAAATTGCGATGAAACGAGGAATGCGCCAATACTAGAAGCGATTATCGCTATGAAAATTAGTATACAAGTATGAAAAAAAACTTTATTCAAAATATTCCCCTCCGTCAAAATATTACTAGAATTATTATACTATAAAAGCTATAATATGTACTAGAATTAATTTTTTGAAAATTATACGCAATTAAAGGTCTGATTTCAAGATGATAGTAGCAATGTTAACGTATCCCTTTACAAAAAAATAAAAAAATAAACATTTTATTAAAAATTTTAACAAAAAAACAAAAAACTATATTCACAATTGTTATATTATATGTATAATGAAAATTGTAGAAACTTGGAGATTATTCTTTCAATTCTACTTTTTTACAAGTGAGGGTACAGGAAGTGCAATTAGGGGAGGTAACACAACATGAAGAAAAAGATACCGTTATTACTTGCATCGACGCTGACTGTCAGTATGTTAGGAGCTTGTAGTTACCAAAAAGAGGATAATAAAGCAGGCGCAAAAGAAAAATCCTCAAACAAGCAAGTGTTAAATTTAACTGAGACAGCTGAAATTCCAACTATGGATACGACATTATCAACAGATGCAACATCTTCTAACATCATGAATAACACAATGGAAGGATTGTATCGTCTGGGGAAAGACGATAAACTTGTTCCAGGTGTCGCTAAATCTTATGAGAAATCAGAGGATGGCAAAAAGTATGTGTTTAAGTTACGTGAAGATGCGAAATGGTCTAATGGTGAACCTGTAACAGCGAAGGACTTCGTTTATTCTTGGAGAAGAGCTGTAGATTCAAATACGGGTGCCAAGTTTGCTTACATACTATTTGATGTTAAAAATGCGGAGAAAGTTAACAAAAAAGAATTGCCAGTTGAAGAACTTGGTGTGAAGGCAATTGATGATCATACACTTGAAGTGGAATTAGATAACCCTGTTCCTTATTTTGTAAGTTTAACAGTCTATCCAACGTTGTATCCTTTGAATGAGAAGTTTGTAACAGAACAAGGCGCAAAATTTGGATTAGAATCCAATACGACACTTTATAATGGTCCATTCGTATTAAATGAATGGAAGCATGAACAAAGTTTCCAACTGAAGAAGAATCCAACGTATTGGGAAAATAAAGAAGTAAAACTTGAGGAAATAAACTTCAATATTGTTAAGGATCGTTCAACTGCTATAAATTTATATGAAACGAAAGCAATTGATCGTGTAGTCTTAACATCAGAGTTTGTAGATAAATACAAATCAGATGCTGACTTTAAAACGATTAAGAGACCATCTACACAATTTATTCGCTTAAATGAAAAGAATAAATTTTTAGCAAATAAAAATATCCGAAAAGCAATTGCAATGTCCTTTGAACGTGAAAACATCGGGAAAGTGATCTTAAACGATGGTTCAGAAGGAATATATGGTTTTGTTCCGAAAGGCTTAGCAAAAGGTCCGAATGGAAAAGACTTCCGTGAAGAAAACGGAAAGCTTATAAAAGAGGATATTAAAGAAGCGCAAAAATACTGGGAAGCTGGTAAAAAAGAACTTGGTGTAGACAAAGTAGAGTTAGAGCTATTAAACTTTGATACTGATGATGCGAAAAAAATCGGAGAGTATTTAAAAGGCCAATTTGAAAAGAACTTACCAGGTTTAACAGTTTCAACAAAAATGCAGCCATTTGCACAGAAATTAAAACTTGAAGCAAGTGGAGATTATGCGATGTCGTATGCGGGATGGAGCCCAGACTATATGGACCCAATGTCATTCCTTGAAATGTATACGACAGGTAATGCGCAAAACAAAGTAAATTATGCAAATGCAGCATATGATGATTTAATTAAAAAAGCGAAAACAGAAGTTGATGTACAAGCTCGTTGGGATGCGCTATTAAAGGCAGAAAAACAATTGCTTGAAGATGCAGCGATTGCTCCAGTATATCAACCTGGAAAAGCATATTTACAACGCGGTTCAATTACTGGCCTATTAGAACATAAATATGGCGGGGAATTTAGCTACAAGTGGGTTGAACTCAAAAACTAAAAATGGTTTCCATCATGAATAAGGGTATATGCCTATGATGGGCATATGCTCTTATTTTAAAAAAATAAAAGTAAGAATATTTTAAACTATCTTATTGCTTTTGAGAAAAACGGGGAGGTGCTTGACTATGGGACGTTATGTATTAAAACGTTTCGTGTACATGGCTTTGACATTATTTTTAATTACTACACTGACTTTCTTTTTGATGAAATTACTTCCGGGTTCTCCGCTTAAAAACCAGGAGAAGCTATCACCGGCACAAAAAGAAATCATTCTTGAAAAATATGGTTTAAATGATCCAGTACCAGTTCAATATGCACGTTACTTAGGTAACTTAGCAAAAGGTGATTTAGGGGTATCATTCCAATATGATAACCGTCCAGTAACAGATATGATTGTGGATCGCATTGGACCATCAGCACAACTTGGTTTACAAGCGATTATATTAGGTACATTTATCGGTTTAATTTTAGGAATCGTTGCGGCGCTTCGTAACAATACGTGGGTCGATTATGGGGCGACAATTATTTCCGTACTCGGGATGTCGGTACCATCGTTCGTATTCGCCGCATTACTACAATATTTCGTAGGGGTAAAACTTGGATGGTTCCCAGTAGCATTCTGGAAAGGACCAGAGTTTACAGTCATGCCTACAATCGCTTTATCGATGGCAGTTATCGCAACAATCGCACGTTTTGCTCGTGCAGAGTTAATTGAAGTTATGCAAGCTGACTACATTTTAACAGCGAAAGCGAAAGGAATTAGCCAAGGCGTTATCATTATCAAGCACGCACTTCGTAACGCGTTAATTCCAGTTGTAACAATTTTAGGACCAATGGTTGCAGGGTTAATTACAGGTACATTAGTTATTGAGCAAATTTATGCTGTACCAGGACTAGGGGAACAGTTCGTTAAATCTATTACAGTAAATGACTATACAGTTATTATGGGAACTACAATTTTCTATAGTGCGATCTTCATCTTAGTTATTTTCATTGTCGATATTTTATACGGAATTATTGATCCTCGAATTCGTTTAGCGGGAGGGAAAAAATGATGAAAGATGTACAAAAATTATCTCCAGACTTATTTCAACAAGCCAATCAAAATAATGTGGATAATGAAGTCATTGCCCGTCCAAGCTTAACGTTTTGGCAAGATGTAAGAAGACGTTTGTTCCAACATAAAGGAGCAATGTTCGGATTCATTTTATTAGCGCTTATTATATTACTAGCAATTTTAGGACCGATGGTAAGTAAGCACTCGTATAAAGAGCAAGATTTAGGTCGTGCGAAATTACCACCGAAAATTCCTGTTATTGAAAATGTTCATTGGCTACCATTTGACGGTACAGATCAATATGGTGTTGACCAATATGAAAAACGTGATATTAAAGAGTATTTCTGGTTCGGTACAGATGATCTTGGACGCGATTTATGGACAAGAACATGGGAAGGTACGCGCGTATCATTATATATCGCTCTTTTAGCAGCAGCAATTGACTTAGTAATTGGGGTTGCATATGGAGGTATTTCAGCGTTCTATGGCGGTAGAGTAGATAATATTATGCAACGTATTATGGAGATTATTAATGGTATTCCATACTTAATCATCGTTATTTTAATGGTAATCATTATGGGATCTGGTATATGGTCAATTACACTCGCAATGGCAATTACAGGTTGGATAGGGATGTCGCGTATCGTTCGTGGACAAATCCTGAAATTAAAAAATCAAGAATACGTATTAGCATCTCGTACATTAGGTGCAACAAATACACAATTAATTGTAAAACATTTAATTCCGAACGTAATGGGACCAATTATCGTAATGACAATGTTTACAATTCCAACAGCAGTGTTTGGTGAGGCGTTCTTAAGCTTCATCGGTTTAGGTATTCAGCCACCATTCGCATCACTTGGTTCTCTTGTAAACGATGGTTATAAATCAATTCAAACGTATCCACATATGATGTTCATCCCAGCGGTTGTCATCAGTATGTTAATCTTAGCATTCAACTTAATGGCAGACGGATTACGCGACGCGTTAGATCCAAAAATGCGTAAGTAAAAGAGGGGAGAAGTAAAAATGAAAACATTGCTAGAGGTAAAAGATTTGCAAGTCTCCTTTGATACACATGCAGGTGAAGTACAAGCTGTACGCGGCGTTACTTTTGATTTGAAAAAAGGAGAAACATTAGCGATTGTAGGAGAATCTGGTTCTGGTAAATCAGTTACTTCTAAAGCGTTAATGGGATTAATTCCGAATCCTCCAGGACGTATTAAAAACGGTGAAATCGTATTTGAAGGTCGTGACTTAACGAAATTAACAGAAAAAGAAATGCAACAAGTGCGCGGTAAAGATATCGCGATGATTTTCCAAGATCCAATGACATCATTAAACCCAACGATGACAATTGGAAATCAAATTATGGAAGGCCTTATTAAACACCAAGGGATGAGTAAAGCAGATGCACGTAAAGTTGCGTTAGAATTAATCGACCTTGTAGGTATTCCAAATCCAGAAGCGCGCTTAAAACAATATCCTCACCAATTCTCAGGTGGTATGAGACAGCGTGTAGTTATTGCGATGGCGTTAGCTTGTAACCCAAAATTATTAATTGCCGATGAGCCGACAACAGCGCTAGACGTTACAATTCAGGCGCAAATTTTAGAGCTTATGAAAGACATTCAGCAAAAAACAGAAGCGGCAATTATTTTCATTACGCATGACTTAGGTGTAGTGGCAAACGTTGCGGACCGCGTAGCAGTTATGTACGCAGGTAAAGTTGTTGAAATTGGAACAGTAGATGAAATTTTCTACAATCCAAAACATCCGTACACTTGGGGCTTAATCGCATCTATGCCAAGTTTAGATGGTTCAGAAGAAGAGTTATATGCAATTCCTGGAACGCCTCCAGATTTATTAAAACCGCCAAAGGGTGATGCTTTTGCACCACGTAACCCGCAGGCATTGAAAATTGATTTTGAAATGGACCCACCTTTATTTAAAGTAAGTGATACACACTATGCGGCAACTTGGTTACTTCATGAGCAAGCTCCAGAAGTAAAACCGCCGGCAGTCGTTGAAAAACGCATTCTTCAAATGAAAGCAGGTGAACAACATGACTAAACAACGTGAGAAATTAATTGAAGTAAAAAATGTAAAACAGCACTTCGACGTGAGTGGTGGTGTTGTCAAAGCGGTTAATGATATTTCATTTGATATTTACCGCGGAGAAACATTTGGTCTTGTAGGAGAATCAGGTTGTGGTAAATCGACAACTGGAAGAACGATTATTCGTTTATATGATGCAACTGCTGGTGAAGTATTGTTCGATGGTGAAAATGTACATGGTAAAAAATCACGCGCACAACTGAAGAAATTCAACCGTAAAATGCAAATGATTTTCCAGGATCCATATGCATCATTAAATCCTCGTATGACAGTAGGGGATATTATTGCAGAAGGTATTGATATTCACGGACTAGCAAAAGGAAAAAAAGAGCGTATGGACCGTGTTCATGAATTATTAAACACAGTTGGTTTAAATAAAGAGCACGCAAACCGTTTCCCTCATGAATTCTCAGGTGGACAACGTCAACGTATCGGTATCGCTCGCGCACTTGCTGTAGAACCTGAATTTATCATTGCAGATGAGCCAATCTCAGCACTTGATGTTTCAATCCAGGCGCAAGTTGTAAACTTACTGAAAAAGTTACAAAAAGAAAAAGGTTTAACATACTTATTCATTGCCCATGATTTATCAATGGTAAAATACATTAGTGATCGCATCGGCGTAATGTACCGTGGTCAAATCGTTGAGCTAACAACAAGTGAAGAGTTATATGCGAATCCAATTCATCCATATACGAAATCACTATTATCAGCAATTCCGCTTCCAGATCCAGATTATGAACGCAATCGTAAACGTATCGTATACGATCCATCTCAACATGATTATGGTAGTGAAGCACCAACAATGCGTGAAATTCGCCCAGGACATTTCGTATTATGTTCTGAAGCAGAGTATAAGAAATATAAAGAGATTTATCAATAATAAAAAAAGCCAATCTTCTGAAGTGACCCCTAAAAGTTAGACACGGTTATTTCATTAGGCTACTTGATCCAAACGAGTCCGGTATTGCACCGGGCTCATTTTTAATTTTGCCTTTATCCGTTTTTTATT
>NZ_JBQAEO010000026.1:0-48524 GCF_051915365.1 Bacillus cereus group sp. MYBK79-1
ATGTATTAGGCACGCCGCCAGCGTTCATCCTGAGCCAGGATCAAACTCTCCAATAAAGTTAGTTTGTCTAGCATCTAAAAATAAAAATTGACGTTTCACGTTGTTTGTTTCATTCAGTTTTCAAAGAACTTGTCTGCCGCTCAGAAGCGACTTTATCAATATAACATTTCGTTATATTTTCGTCAACAACTTTTTTCAATAAGTTGTTTTTCGTTTGTTTTGCTTGTTACCTTTCGTGGCAACGAATATAAATATACCAGTTTGATTATTAAAATGCAATAGTTTTTCTAATAAAATTTTTAACTTAGTAAAAAAGTATAAAAACAGCACATTTCTTCTATATAAATATAATTTCTCGCACCATCAAGAGCTACTATCCCCACGTAGCTCTTACTCAAATAAAAAAAGCTTTGGAGAAATCTCCAAAGCTTAGTCTTGTTTATGACGCATAGCAGGGAATAATAATACATCACGAATAGATGGTGCATTCGTTAATAACATAACAAGACGATCAATACCAATTCCTAGTCCACCTGTAGGAGGCATACCGTACTCAAGAGCTTCAATATAATCATCATCCATCATGTGAGCTTCATCATTACCTTGTTCGCGCTCTTTTAATTGCGCTTCAAAACGTTCTTTTTGATCAATTGGATCATTTAGCTCAGTGAATGCATTTGCATGTTCACGTGCAACGATAAATAATTCGAAACGATCTGTGAATCGTGGATCTTCGTCATTCTTTTTCGCAAGTGGCGAAATTTCTACCGGATGACCGTAAATAAATGTTGGTTGGATTAATTTATCTTCTACTTTTTGTTCGAAGAATTCATTTATAATATGACCAACTTCCATCGTATCCTTAATACCTACATTATGTTCTTTTGCAAGTTCACGCGCTTCTTCTACACTCATTGGATTCCAGAAATCTGCTCCAGAATGTTCCTTGATTGCATCTACCATATGAAGACGTGTCCATTCTGGTTCTAGATTAATTTCATAATCACCATATTGGATTGTTGTTGTGCCTAGTACTTGCTTCGCAATATGAGCAACCATATTTTCTGTTAGTTTCATAATATCTTTATAATCAGCATACGCTTCATATAACTCAATCATTGTAAACTCCGGATTATGACGAGTTGATACACCCTCATTACGGAATACACGACCGATTTCATAAACTTTTTCTAATCCACCCACAATAAGGCGTTTTAAATGAAGTTCAATTGCGATACGCATGTATAATTCCATATCTAACGCATTATGGTGCGTAATGAAAGGACGCGCAGAAGCTCCACCTGCAATCGCATGCATCATAGGTGTTTCCACTTCAAGATAACCATTGTCATCTAAGTATCTTCTCATTTCACGAATGATTTTACTGCGAGTAACGAATGTTTCACGGCTTTCCATACTTGTGATTAAGTCTAAGTAACGTTGACGGTAGCGTTGTTCAACATCTTTTAATCCATGATATTTATCCGGTAATGGACGAAGAGATTTCGTTAATAGTGTAAAGCCCGTTGCTTTCACTGAAAGTTCCCCAACGTTCGTTTTGAACACTTTGCCTTCAATACCTACTAAGTCACCTAGGTCTGCTGTTTTAAATAATTCATACTCTTCATCTCCAACAGCATCTTTACGAACATAAATTTGAACTTGTCCATGCAAATCTTGAATATGTGCAAATCCAGCTTTTCCTTTACCGCGTTTTGTCATAATACGACCAGCGATAGAAACAGAGATTTCTTTCTCTTCTAATTCTTCTTTAGAGAACTCTCCATATAAGCTTAATAAGTCATTTGTTGCATTTGTACGTTCAAATCGTTTACCGAACGGATCGATCCCTTGCTCACGTAAGTTATGTAACTTTTCACGACGAACAAGCAATTGGTCGTTTAATTCTTCGTGGTTCATGTTATCCATGGTATTGATATCACTCCAGCTCTATTAATTTTTACAATATATACAGTATAGCATTTTCTACTCAACTAGAAAAACTGCCAGCAACTAGCTGGCAGTTCTTCTTTCTTTCACGTAATTATAGGAAGTGTATAGAAGAATGTCAATCTTCTATATCTATTATTAACCAACGTGAATTGTTTGTTGTTTCGCTTCTACTTCTTCTACAAACGCACCTAATACATTCGCAAGGTCCTCACGCGTATTACAAGCATTGATACCATTACGTACAGTTGCATTACCACGAACACCCTTTAAATACCAAGCTGCATGCTTCCTCATCTCTCTTACAGCGACATTTTCGTTCTTTAAATCGATAAGACGATCTAGATGCAACATACATACGTCAATTTTCTCACGCACTGTCGGTTCCGGCATTAATTCACCTGTTTCCAAATACTTTACCGTACGATAAATCATCCACGGGTCCCCAAGGGCAGCGCGACCAATCATAACACCGTCTACACCAATTTCATCAAGCATACGCTTTGCATCTTGTGGCGTTTCGACATCACCATTTCCGATAACCGGGATATTTACAGCTTGCTTTACTTGTTTAATAATATCCCAATCCGCTTTCCCTTCATACATTTGTACTCGTGTACGCCCATGAACTGCTACTGCTTGTCCACCAGCACGCTCAACAGCTTTTGCATTCTCAATTGCAAAAATATGGTCTGCATCCCAACCAATACGCATCTTAACTGTAACTGGCTTTTCAACAGCATCTACAACTGCCGCTACCATTTCATATATTTTATTTGGGTCTAAAAGCCACTTTGCTCCCGCATCACACTTAATGATTTTCGGTACTGGGCAACCCATATTAATATCAATAATGTCTGCTGTCGTATATTTATCTACGTATTTCGCAGCATCTACAAGAGTTTCTTTCTCTCCACCAAAAATTTGTAAACTTAATGGCTTTTCTCTTTCATCAATATATAACATATCTAACGTTCTTTTGTTATTAAGTAATATCGCTTTATCACTTACCATCTCAGCACAAACTAAGCCTGCACCAAATTCTTTTACTGTCAAACGGAATGCAGAGTTACACACTCCTGCCATCGGCGCTAACACAACCGGGTTTTTCATCTCAATATTTGCGATTTTTAACACTCGACTTACTCCTTCCTTCATAGTTACTTTGGCATTAACTCATCTATGGAGACCTTTAATGCTTTAGCAACTTCTACTACAAAATCTTGGGAAGGCGATCGATTCCCTCTCTCAACTTCACCTAAAACAGATACAGATACCCCTAATTCTTTTGCAAAACCTTCTTGTGTATAACCTTTTAGCTTTCGAAAAGCACGAATGCGTCTTCCCCATTTTTCTGCTTCCATACCGTTACTCCCTCTCGCCTTTTCATTTCTTCTACTTGTGAACGTGAAATGTTTTGTTTTATATCTTGATTAATCTCTAACAACGGAACGATAACAAAAGCTCTTTCGAACATCCGCGGATGCGGAACAATAAGATTCTCTGCTTCAATATTTTCTTGATTATATAGTAAAATGTCAAGGTCGATGGTCCTCGGACCCCACCTGATTTCCCTTTTTCTTCCTAGATCATTTTCTACTCTTTGCGTTACTTTCAATAACTCTTGAGGTGAGAAATTGGTAGAAATTTTTATAACTAAATTTAAAAAGCAACTTTGGTCAGTATAGCCAACTGGTTCCGTTTCATATACAGACGAAACATCCTCAACTTGGATATAGGGATTTTTATTTAGAAACTGAATCGCTTCAGTTAAATACGTATAACGCTCTCCAATATTTGAACCTAATGCAATGTACGCTATATTATTCATGGACGTTCTCTCGTAATTTCCACTGCTACAGCACGATAGTGTCCCGGTATCGGCGGATCCGGTTTAATTACCTTTATTGTACATCTTGAGATACTCTCATATTGTTTCAATATATCTGTAGCGATATTTTCAGCAATGCTCTCTACAAGCTTATACGTTCTATCTTCAACAACTTTCCTACATAATTCGAAAAGCTCTCCATAATTGACGGAATGCTCTAAGTCATCACTTTCCCCTGCCTGTTTCAAATCCAATTCCACCGTTAAGTCTACTTTAAATCTCTGTCCCAATTTATTTTCCTCTGGGAATACACCATGATAACCGTAAAACTCCATATCATGAATATAAATTTTATCCAATTACTTTACCCCCTTACCAATCATCGCATCCATCATCTTAGCCATACGCGCCATTTCCTTCACATCATGAACACGAACAAACTCACAGCCCTTTTCAATGCCAAGACAAACGGTAGCTCCCGTTCCCTCAAGACGTTCCTCTACCGGTAAATCTAACACATGTCCAATAAAGGACTTTCTTGAAGTACCTAAGAGAACTGGATAACCTAGTACGTTTAACTGCTCTAAATTACGCATCGCTTCTAAATTTTGTTCGGGTGTTTTAGCAAAACCGATGCCTGGGTCTAAAATGATATTCTCATCTCGCACACCAGCATCTTTAGCAATTTTAATACTGTCATATAAATCAGCAATCATATCAGCCATTAAATTGCGGTAATTCATGTTATCGCGATTATGCATCAAGATAATAGGTACATCGTAATGAGCTGCAACTTCAGCGATTTTCGGTTCCGCCTTCGCTCCCCAAACATCATTAATAATATGAGCGCCCGCTTCGATTGCTTGTTTTGCAACTTCAGCTTTATACGTGTCGATAGAAATAGGCAATTTCACTTCTTTTGAAACAGCATGAATCATCGGAACAACTCGCTTTATTTCTTCTTCCACTGATACTTTAGCAAAACCCGGGCGAGTAGATTCGCCGCCGATATCAATAATATGAGCACCTTCATCTCGCATTTCTTTTGCATGGCGCACCGCAGCCTCTACCTCGTTGTAACTCCCACCATCGGAAAACGAATCTGGTGTTACATTTAAAATTCCCATAATTAAAGTTTTTTCATTTAAGTTCAATGTATATTCGCCGCAGCGCAAATCATAATCCCACTTCAAACTACACATCTCCTCTTCACAATTCATTTCTGCTCCACAATCTCTCTCTCTGCATTTCATAAAGATTTATAAATCTTTTTGTAACCATACCTACTTTACCCGGGAAATCTCGTCCCTCTATATGATAAAGTGGAACAATTTCTTGAATCGAGTTTGTTACGAAAACTTCATCAGCTGAAAGTAATGCATCTTTTGTAAAGAAATCTTCCTTTACTTCTATATCCAGCTCTTCAGCAACCTTTATAATAAACGCACGAGTGATACCATTTAAAATCCCTGTTTTTAACGAAGGTGTATACAAAATATCACCTTTCACGAAAAAGAGATTCGAAACAATCCCCTCTGCAACATAACCTGCTTCAGTAAGGAAGATCCCTTCCTTATTTACAACATTTCCAATTTCACGTTTTCCTAAAATGTTGTTTAAATAATGATGAGACTTTAAGCGAGACGCACCCTCTGGTGTATTTCGCACTTGCTTTAAAACAACCCCTTCTTTTTCCACTACATCTCCCGGGGCTGCTAAAGGTTTTACAAAAACAATAACAGACGGCTCTTCATACATTTCCGTTTGCAATCCAATTTCATCTATACCCGCTGATACATTAAAACGTACATATGCATGCTCTAATTCATTCTTAACGAGTAAATTCTTCAAAATAAGCAGTACTTCATCTTTCGTCATTGTCCATTTAATTTGCAATATATCCAGCGCATCCATTAAACGGTCATAATGATCATCCAATAAGAAAGGATGACCATTATAAATACGAAATGTCTCAAAAACTCCAAGACCATATAAATAACCATGATCATAAGGAGAAATTCTCGCTTCACTTGCTTCTACATACTCACCATTTACATAAATTAACACGATGTCACACTTGGACTGTATTTACGAATGAAATTCTGCAACAACTCTTTCCCGTGGGAAGTCATAATTGATTCCGGATGGAACTGTACACCTTCAATCGGTAATTTTGTATGACGGAGCGCCATAATTTCCCCTTCTTCTGTCCAAGACGTTACCTCTAAGCATTCAGGTAACGTCTCTTCCTTAACGATAAGGGAATGATAACGTGTCGCAGTAAACGGATTAGGAATATCCGAAAAAATCGTCTTTCCGTCATGATGCATAAGCGACGTTTTCCCATGCATTAAGCGCTCCGCACGAACAACCTCTCCACCAAACACTTGTGCAATGGATTGATGCCCAAGACAAACCCCAAAAATCGGAATCTTTCCAGCAAAGTATTGAATAACCTCCATACTAATACCCGCTTCATTAGGACTACACGGACCTGGCGAAATCATTAAAAAGTCTGGTTTCATATTCTCAATATCTGAAATAGTCACTTCATCGTTACGTTTAACAACAAGCTCTTGTCCAAGTTCTCCAAGAAACTGCACTAAATTAAATGTAAAAGAATCATAATTATCAATCATTAATATCATTTCTCTCACCTAACCGTTTCTTCGCTACGTTCTTTTGCACGCCATAAAGCAATCGCCTTTTTTAACGACTCTTTATATTCATTTTCCGGATTCGAATCAATTACAATTCCCGCTCCTGCTTGTACATGCGCTTTTCCATCTTTAGCAAGAAGTGTTCTAATTACAATATTCAATTCTGTATCTCCAGAATAACCGATCCAACCGATTGAACCTGTATAAACCCCTCTGCGAACAGGTTCTAATTCTTCAATAATTTCCATCGTACGTATTTTCGGGGCACCAGTAATTGTTCCCCCAGGGAATACAGCCTTCACTAAATCAAAAGCATCTTTATCTTCATCCACCTCACCACGCACATTAGAAACAATATGCATAACATGTGAGTATTTCTCAATTACCATAAATTCATCTACTTCTACAGTGCCATATTTACAAACACGCCCTAAATCATTTCGTTCTAAATCCACAAGCATGACGTGCTCTGCTCTTTCTTTTTCGTTCTCAATTAATTCTTTTGCTAATTCTTCATCCTCTTGCTCATTCGCCCCTCTAGATCTCGTTCCAGCAATCGGTCTTGTACTTACTTCGGTTCCCTCTTTCTTAATTAGCAACTCTGGCGATCCACTAACAATTTGAAAATCCCCGAGCTCCAAGTAACCCATATATGGAGATGGATTAATCTCACGAAGACTTGTATAGATTTCTAGCGGGTGTGTTTGTAACGTTCTTTCTTGCCTTGTCGACAAGTTTACTTGGAACACATCACCAGCCCCAATATATTCTTGAATACATTCAACCGCCTTCATAAAGCTTTCTTCTGTAAAAGCAACTGTTTCACTTTTCTCTTCAGGGCATGCGAAAGGTATATTCACTTCTGGCGCTTCTGTCGCCCAAAGAATCTTCCATTCATTTAATCGCTCTTTTGCCTCTTCATGCTTATCTACATAATGTGTAATAATCCATAATACTTTTTCTTTTTGATCATACACAAACACATCATCAAATAATAAAAAGAATATATCAGGTATATTAATATCATCCTCCGCATGGGAAGGGAGTTTTTCAATATAACGGATGCAATCATAACTAAAGTAACCAATTGCACCACCTTGAAATGGGGGGTATTCCGGATTATAGTCCGTTTTCCATCGCTCCATATATTCCTGCATTAAATCTAATGGGTTTCCTTGTTTTATTGTTTCCTTACCACTTTCGCTTATATGTAACGTTTCACCCTTCCCTCGGATTACCGCTACTGGGTTCAACCCCACAATGTTATAACGACCGCCACGTCCACTCTCTAACAAAATATGTTGCGGTTTATCCTTAGAAAGAAATTTGTACTGCTTAAAGAAATCTAACTGATATGGAATAGAAAGCGCTAAAGATTTTCTTCGTTGCATATCAACACCCCGTCTTCTTTTATTCCACCCTCTTAGATTAACCACCTCAAACTACATTCGTTATGTATATAGAGTGGTTATACTCGAAGGCTAGTGAAAATAAATTAATTATACTACCTCTTATTTTACATGAAGTTTTCTAGTCATTCACTCTTTTCCTATTTCCAATCCAAAAAGAAAAAGCATCCTTTTTCAAGGATGCTTTTTCAATCACAAATAATTAAGACTCAAATTGATAAAGCGGTGTACTTAAATAACGTTCACCGTTACTTGGGATAATAACAAGCACCTTTTTCCCTTTACCTAACTTTTTCGCAATTTCTGTTGCTGCATAAATAACTGCTCCAGAAGAGATACCCACTAAAATACCTTCCTCTTTAGCCACTTTTCTTGCATATTCAAATGCTTGCTCTGCTTTTACTTGAACAATTTCATCATATACCTCTACATCCAATGTCTCTGGGATAAATCCCGCCCCAATTCCTTGGATTTTATGTGGACCCGGTTTCCCACCAGATAGTACTGGTGAATCTGCAGGTTCTACTGCATAAATTTTAATATCTTTATACGCTTCCTTCAGCACTTCACCGGCACCAGTAATCGTTCCACCTGTACCAATACCTGCAATAAACGCATCTAATTGGTCGCCCATTTGTTCAACAATTTCTGGCCCTGTTGTTAAACGATGAATTTCTGGATTAGATTGGTTTTTGAACTGTTGTGGTATAAAGTAGCCATGCTCTTTTGCTAATTCAGTCGCTTGACGAATCGCTCCACCCATTCCTTCAGGCCCTGGAGTCAATACTAATTCTGCACCGTAAGCACGTAATAAATTACGACGCTCAATACTCATTGTTTCTGGCATTACTAAAATTGCCTTATATCCTTTAGCGGCCGCTACCATCGCTAAACCAATTCCTGTGTTACCACTTGTCGGCTCAATGATTGTATCGCCTTCTTTTAATAATCCTTTTTTTTCAGCATCTTCAATCATAGCTAATGCAATACGATCTTTAACACTGCTCCCTGGATTCATAAATTCTAATTTTAAGTATATATTTGCGCTGTTTGATTCTACGATGCGGTTCAACTTAACGATCGGCGTTTTCCCGATTAATTCTGAAACTGATTGTGCCACTCGCATTCCTGTCACTCCTAACACCGAGTATTTTTATTGGTTTTATCTATATTTAGATTTTGTCAGAAAATTCCCTGTTTGTCAATCTATTTAGAGGATGGATTTCCTCATTTCCCTTATTACAAACTCTCAATTAAATTTGTAATATCTTCTTTAGAGAACTTGTATCGCTCATTACAGAAATGACAATGAACTTCTGTCTCTTCTTCTTCTTCGCGAATTTGCTCTAACTCTGTTTTACCTAAACTAATTAACACACTCTCAATACGTTCGCGTGAGCATGTGCAATTAAATTGAACATCCATCACTTCTAATACTTTTACTTTATCTTCTCCAAGAACTGCATACAGTAACTCTTCTGGAGAAAGCCCTTGTTCGATTAACGTTGATACAGGAGGAATCTTCTGCAAACGATCTTCGATGAATGAAATTGTTTCCTCCTGTGCACCTGGCATAATTTGAAGGATAAATCCACCTGCCGCTAATACGCTGTCATCTCCATTTACAAGAACGCCGACTCCTACAGAAGAAGGTGTTTGCTCAGAAACTGCAAAATAATACGTGAAGTCTTCCCCTAATTCTCCTGAAACAATTGGAGATTGACCAATAAACGGCTCACGCATACCAATATCTTTAATTACTGTTACAAATCCTTCAGTACCTACCGCTTGATATACACGTAATTTCCCTTGTTCCGTTCCTTCAAAATCAACATGTGGATTCGTTACATAACCACGTACATCCCCATTCGCATGAGCATCTACTAAGATGGGACCAATCGGACCATTACCTTCTACCTTAATCGTTAACTTTTGGTCACCTTTTAACATTGCGCCCATCATTGTACCTGCAGTTAAAGAACGACCAAGTGCCGCTGAAGCTGTTCTCCATGTATCATGACGTCTTTGCGCCTCACTTACTGTGTTTGTAGTACGTACACTATACGCACGTACTTCTCCATCAAACGCTAACGCTTTTACTAAATAATCTTTCATACTCATTTATTCACCTTTCTCATGCTGTAAATTTGCATTACGCTCGTATAACATATATAAACCTTTTAATGTTAAAAATGGATCTACAACATCAATTACATTCGATTCTTCTGAAATTAATTTCGCCAATCCACCTGTTGCAATAACTTTCGGTTCTTGTTTAGCTTCCTCTTTCATACGCTTAACAATACCTTCCACTTGTCCAACATAACCATAAAGAATACCAGATTGCATCGCACTTACTGTATTCTTTCCAACAACACTGCTTGGTTTTGTAATTTCAATACGAGGAAGTTTTGCCGCTCTACTATATAAAGCCTCTGCTGAAATCATAATTCCCGGCGTAATAACTCCACCCATATAATGCTTTTCTTCGTTAATATAACAATATGTAGTAGCCGTACCGAAATCGACAATAATAAGCGGACTTCCATATAAGTGAATTCCTGCTACTGCATTTACAATTCGGTCCGCGCCTACTTCACGTGGATTTTCATATTTAATATTTAGCCCCGTTTTTATCCCAGGACCTACTACAAGCGGTTTAATTTTAAAATACTTTTCACACATGCGCTCTAATGCAAACATAATTGGTGGTACGACTGAAGACACGATAATACCTTTCACATCTTCAAACGAAAGACCCTCATGCTCAAGCAGCTGCTTTACAAGCATTCCATATTCATCTTCTGTCTTATGACGATCTGTTTCCATGCGCCAGTGTTGACGAAGTTCCCCCTCTTCAAACACGCCTAGTACAGCATTTGTGTTCCCTACATCCAATACAAAAATCATATTCTCACCACTTATCTTATTTAATCTATATTTGTGCAGTATGTATAAAACTTATAAAAACATCATATCACACATACTTATATAATCAGCTTTTCTATCCTCATCATTTTACAAAAAGATTACGCTCTATTTCAATTTTTAATACCAGATTTATTTAAATTCTTTTTCTACTTCATTTCGTTCCACAAATAAAAAAAGGAGTGACCATCGTCACTCCTTCATCTCTTACTTATCTTCTGATTCTTCATCGTCCTTCTTCATATTGATGTTTACTTTTACATCATCTGAAGATGTTGGACGCTCTGGCAATCTGCCGTAATCATATAAATGATTGATTTGCTCTGCATCTAACGTTTCTACTTCAAGTAACGTTTTCGCAATAATATCTAGCTTATCACGTTTTTCAGTAAGAATTTGGTGCGCGCGAGCATAACATTCTTTTATAATAGTTTGCATTTCCACATCGATTTCATGTGCAATTGCATCACTGTAGTTTTGTTCTGAATGGAAGTCTCTTCCTAAGAACACTTGACCACCTTGCGAGCTACCGAATTGCATCGGTCCAAGCTTATCACTCATACCGAATTCCGTAACCATACGTCTTGCAATACCAGTCGCACGTTGGAAGTCGTTGTGAGCACCTGTACTTGCTTCACCGAACACAATCTCTTCAGCTACTCGACCACCAAGTAAACCAGTGATTTTATCAAGTAACTCTGGTTTTGTCATAAAGTAACGATCTTCTTTCGGAAGCATTACTGCATATCCACCAGCTTGACCACGAGGGACAATTGTTACTTTATGAACGATATCTGCTTCATCAAGGACAACACCAATTACAGTATGGCCAGCTTCATGGAATGCAACGATATTACGTTCTTTTTCAGAGATAACACGACTTTTCTTAGCTGGACCTGCAATAACACGATCCGTTGCTTCATCAATGTCACTCATATCAATTTTCTTCTTATCTTGACGCGCAGCTACTAAAGCAGCTTCGTTTAATAAGTTTTCAAGATCAGCACCAGAGAATCCTGGTGTACGAGTTGCAATTGCTCTTAAGTTGATATGATCATCAAGCGGTTTATTACGAGCATGTACTTTCAGTACAGCTTCACGGCCATTTACATCTGGACGATCTACTGTAATTTGACGGTCAAAACGACCTGGACGTAATAACGCTGGATCAAGAATATCAGGACGGTTTGTTGCAGCGATGATAATAATACCTTCGTTTGCACCGAATCCATCCATTTCAACAAGTAATTGGTTCAGCGTTTGCTCACGCTCATCATGGCCACCACCAAGACCTGCGCCACGTTGACGTCCTACTGCATCAATTTCATCAATGAAAATGATACAAGGAGCATTTTTCTTTGCATTTTCGAATAAATCACGTACACGTGATGCACCGACACCGACAAACATCTCTACGAAATCAGAACCACTGATAGAGAAGAACGGAACGCCAGCTTCACCTGCAACAGCACGTGCTAATAAAGTTTTACCTGTACCTGGAGGTCCCACTAACAGAACACCCTTAGGAATACGGGCACCAACTTCAGCAAACTTACGAGGATCTTTCAAGAATTCAACTACCTCAACAAGCTCTTGTTTCTCTTCATCCGCTCCAGCAACATCTCTGAAACGAACTTTTTTCTTTTCGTCATTATATAACTTCGCCTTACTTTTCCCGAAGTTCATAACACGGCTACCGCCGCCCTGAGCTTGGTTTAATAAGAAGAAGAATAAAATGAAGATAATGACAAACGGAATGATAGAAGTAAAGAAGGTTACCCAAGCACTTGTTTCTTCTGCTGGTTGATACTTAACTTCAGCACCTTGCGCTTTATCATTAATTTTCTTTTGTAATTCCTCAGTATTTGGTGCATAAGTAACAAATTGTTCTCCTTGGCTAGAGTTGTTAAATTGTCCTTTTACCTCAAATACACCATTTTTCGGTTGAAGTTGCACATTACGCACTTCACCTTTTTCTAGTTTAGTAATGAATTTATCGTAGCTAACTGATGTCGTTTTTTGTGTAGAACCATTAAAATAGCTCACGATTCCAATTACTACTAGGAATATCAGTAAATAAAAGATGGTATTACGGAAGATACGATTCATTCCTAACCTCCTCTCACGGCATAAACACTATTGTAAATCGTAACATAGAAAAACTTTCCTATACAATTGTAACGCCTGTATTTAATTAATTTGAGTAAACGCTTGGTTTTAATACTCCTACATAAGGAAGATTACGGTACTGCTCTTTATAATCTAATCCATATCCTACAACAAATTCATGCGGAACAGTAAATCCAACATAATCCGCTTTCAAATCTACCTTGCGGCCTGTCGGCTTATCTAATAACGTAACAATTTTTACAGACTTCGCTTTACGATATTTAAATAGGTCTACTAAGTAGCTTAGCGTAAGACCGCTATCAATAATATCTTCAACGATTAAAATATCGCGACCTTCTACAGAAGTATCAAGGTCTTTTAAAATTTTCACTTCGCCTGTTGAAACGGTAGAGTGACCATAACTAGATACAGCCATAAAATCCATTTCAAGATATGTATCTGTTCTCTTTAATAAATCTGCCATAAATGGCATTGCGCCCTTTAATACGCCAATCGCAAGAGGTACTGTGTTTTTATAATCCTCTGCAATAATTGCGCCTAATTCGAGCACCTTTTCTTGTATTTGTTCTTCAGAAATTAATACTTTTTCGATATCTTGATTCATCATTTCATTATCCTCCCGGAAGACTCCTTGCTTTTGTAGTGAATAATCATATATTTATCCTTCTTTGCCGTCTCTTTCGAGATAGCAAATGCAGATCGCTTCAACAAGGGTACCCAAATAATATTCCCACTTGCATCACAAACGACCGGCCATTCTTCTCTTTTTTCTCTTGGTACTTTCGCTTCGATAAAGATAGCTTTTATCTTTTTTGTGCCATTCATACCTTGTATTGACATGCGATCTCCATTTTCTCTAGAACGAATACGAAGTGGATAGGATATATCATTATACTTAGCAACAAATACTGTTTCATTCATGTTACTTGGTATATCTTCGCTCACCTCTGTTACAAGCCTATCCCCGTTCGATAGCGTAATTGTCCCGGGAACTGATAAATCTTGTAAAAAAGGAGAAACAATTCCTTGTTTAAATCCAAAGCTGCACTCCTCGTATGCGCGAACAATTTTTAAATCACCTGGAAAATCAAGTGAACCTGAAGGTTGTGTCCGCTTAAAAAACTCAATCACTTTGTCAATATGTATAGAGGAAAGAGAAGATGGAATCTTATATTCATAAAGATAGTTTAATATTAGTTGAATCCCTCTTCTTTGTAAAGACATAGACATGGATTCAAAGGCAGGAATTGATAAGCTAATTTGTTTATCACTTTTTTTTGTAATTACTTTATTCATTTTCTCAAAAGCTAATTCCTGCAAATACGCCTCATCCTCTTGCATTTGCATGCTAAATTTTTGGAATTTCTCATGCACTTGTGAATTTTCTTCTTTCAAATGAGGAAGAACATATTTACGTAATCGATTCCTTGTATATACTTCCTTTTTATTACTTGGATCTATACGGGGAATTACTTTTAGCTTATTACAGTAATCAACAATTTCTTCCTTCGTTACTCCAAGTAACGGCCTAATTAAATACCCATTATGAAAAGGACGCTTCACTGCAATTCCTGCATACCCTTTCGGAGTACTCCCTCGTACAAGGCGCATTAAAATCGTCTCTACTTGATCATCACCATGATGTCCAAGCGCTACATATCTCGCATCATATTTCTTCATTATTGTTTCCAAAAATGCATATCTGCATTCTCTAGCAGCAACCTGTGCATTCATTCCGTATTGCTGTTGATATTGCGACACATTAATCCTTATCGTTTCGCAAATAACTCCCAGCCCTTTACAAAGGTCCTGCACAAACTGTAGGTCCTCATGAGATTCATCACCTCTAAACATATGATCTACATGTGCCACTACAATTTCAAACTGTTTTGCTGCTCTTTTTTCTAACAAATAATATAGAAGAGCCAAAGAGTCAGGACCACCAGAAACCCCTACAACAATTGTTGAACGTTCCTTTAATACATCATGCTGCTTTACAAAGTCATCTACCTTTTCAACAAATGTATCTTTCAACTTCGTAATCACCTTTCATTAAACAAGAACAGCAACGTTAGTTACCTTGTTTATAATGGTACAACTTTTACAAACATTGTGCAAAAAAAAGATATACAAAAATTACATTTTTATCTTACATCATTCGTACATATTCACAAAAATAATAACATTATCTTTTAAAGTAAAAAAACCTAGGCATCCACCTAGGTTTTTAGAAAGAAACAGCGATAGAGAAACATCCAACTTAAAATTTATTGTGCCTGCATTCCTACAATTGGAATCGTAGCCCATTTCGGCATATTTTTCTTCACTTTCGCCACAACAATAGTCATATCGTCATTTATATAACCATCACAGGAACGAATCACCTCTTCCATAATGATATCAGCAATTTCTTGTGGATCTTCGGTTTGTAATTCTTTAATTTTTCGTTTCATCCATAGTTCATGATTCTCCACATGTTGCGCTCCCTCGAAAATCCCATCGCTCATCATAATAAGGATATCACCCGTTTTTAATTGTTCACCTACTACATCAACTTCAACATCCTCGATAATCCCCATCGGCAAATTACTTGCCTCAATTTTCAAAATATTATTTGCGCGTTTAACAAAACTCGGCGTCGATCCAATCTTTAAAAATTTCGCACTCGCATCCCGCAAATCTACCATAGCTAAATCTAACGTCGTAAACATCTCTTCTGTTGTTCTTAAAGAAAGAATAGAATTGATAGATTTAATCGCTATTTCCTCATCAATGCCTGATTGAAGTATTTTTTGTAATAATTTTACCGTTTCTTTACTCTCCATATGAGCTCTTTGCCCATTTCCCATACCATCACTAATTGCAAGCGCATATTTACCAACACTTAAATCCATCATCGCATAAGAGTCACCAGAAACAAATCCACCGCCTTTTGCAGCTGTAGCCAGCCCAGTATCAAGAGAATACGTTTTTGCTGAACCAAACGATATTAAACTGTGGCCGTTCGGATAAGAAGATTTTTCTTCATGTTTAACAACAATATTTTCCTTTAGAATATCAGAAAGCATCGGCGCAACTAACTTTTCACATTCTCCATGTTCATTAGATGCAACTGGAATTAACATTTCAATATCAATACTTCCTCTATCTAAACAATATATATCAACATGCTCTACTTCTACGCCAAAATCACGAAACGCTTGCATAATCTGTTCTTCCTGCACTTGATGATTTTCTCGTTCTCTTTGGATCTCCTTAGCAAAATCCTCCATAACTTTTGATACACCTAATAGTTGCTCCGCTACTATTCTACGGTTTTCTTTCATTTGTTTTCTTAATTTTTGTCCTTCATAGAAGTGATCTAATTCACCCGCTACTAAATCCGTCACTTTCTTCCCTCTCACACAATGCTTGTCCCATTCACGAACTAACTTCCGATTATGCTGCAACGTCCCCTCTTCCGTTTCACTCATTATTTGTTTCATATAATCATACGTTTTGTCGAAATTAACTACCCAGCATTGGTCCTTTTTAAAGCATGTTTGACATGTTTTTGCAGTAATTGTACTTAAAAACAAATCTGCTTCTGTCTCTTTATCTTCCTCCTCCACATATCCATATACAGAAAAGCTATTTGATAAAGCAGCAAATACATTGGCAAATTGATTAATTTTATTCGCTGTAACATCACGCATCCTTCTTAAATACTGCTGTTGATCTTGCGAATGTTCCTGTGTGCCTGGCATGAATTTAGCAATACGATCCATAACAAGTTTCGGTGTTAATAAAAAGAACGCAATCGCCACACCGGATTCAATTAAAGTTGTCACAATGTTTGTTTGCTTGTCTACATATAACGTAATCAAGCTCGTCCCAATTAATAAACCTAAACTAACACCTAAACGCTTTCCTTCTTTTAACAAACCACCAAGCAACCCAGAAAAAGCAAGTAAACTAAGTTGAGACAAACTGGAGACATTCGCTAAACTTAATATTAATCCAGTGACGACCCCCACTGTAGATCCTGTAGCAGCCCCCGCGATAAATGCAAACACGAGCACTAAATACCTAGTAAAAATATGTTGAATAGAAGCGTCATATACAAACCAATCTGTTGTACCTGTTAAAACAGATGCTAGTAATATAATTAAACAAACAATTTCTTCTGTCTCTAGTGCTTGTTGTTTACCTTTTCGTTCTACTAAAAGCGGAACACTTTGTAAAAATATCATAGTTAATACAAAGCTAAGCCCTGCCTCAATTGTACTAACAAGTAAATCGTACATGGTGACTGTTTGTTGTGCGAAATATACGACAACTAAATGTGCGGTTAATGCGGAGATAAATACTTGGAATGGAACAAGTCCAACAGTTTTACGTGTAAACCGACTAAAGAAGATATTATAAATGAAGAACGTAAAAATAGATGCAAAGGTAAAGAATAAATTATCTATCGAAACTGAAAGCGCGCCCCCCATTAGAGCCAAGAACGCGAGCGGCATTTTATCCCGCTTCATAACATAAACAGCAGCAAAAAACGGTAGTGCAAACGGTAAAATGTTTGTTAATATATATGCTCGTCCCAAAAGAAAACCAATAACAACAATAATAAATCCCCATCTAAAGAAAACTTGTTCAAACTTCATTCGCAACTTACTCGTCCACTTTACTGCTCCAAGCTGACTCTCATTCATTGCCAATGCACTTGTATTCATAGTATTCCTTCCTGCTTTAGGCATATTTTTAACACCACCTGCATAGTTTAATTACTGTCATTATAAAAGATGATTATTGGGATTTTTGTCAAAACAACAGTTTTCACTTTTATAATCGTTCGACTTTTTATTCGAAATAACTCTACATATATACACGGTATGTAATTTATTCTCAACATTTTAATTGAACATTCAGAAAATATAGGGTGATTTTGTAGAAGTGTTGTATGTCTTAATTTATTTAACAAAAAAAGATCATGCAAATTTGCATGATCTTTTTAGGATGACCCGTACGGGATTCGAACCCGTGTTACCGCCGTGAAAGGGCGGTGTCTTAACCACTTGACCAACGGGCCGTTAAATTAAATATAGCGGCGGAGGGGATCGAACCCCCGACCTCACGGGTATGAACCGTACGCTCTAGCCAGCTGAGCTACACCGCCATGTCGTCTTATTTAACGGACAATTAGTATCTTACCTCAGATATAATTTAAAGTCAACACATCTTGAAAACTTTTTTAAAAATATATTTTCACATATAAAAAAGCACCCCGAGCAATCGCCCTGGGTACCTCTCTATATGCTAAGAATTAAACGTTCTTATTATCCGCGACGTGCGCCACGGCCACCACGTTTAGATTCTGTGTTACGCTTTAAAGAAGTTAAACGATCTTCGCTATCCTTTAAGAAACGTGCCATCTTTTGCTCGAATGTTTCTTTTGGAGCTCGTTCGTTACCGCCGCCACGGTTATCTCTGTTGAAAGAACGATTACGTTGTGGACGTCCAGAACGTTGTTGATCGCCACCGCCACCGCGTTGGTATTCACCACGTGGACGATCTCCTTCTGTTTTTTCACGCTCTTTCGCTTTTTTAATAGATAAACCGATCTTACCATCTTTTTCAACGTTAATAACTTTTACTTCTACTTGGTCGCCCACTTTTAAGTGATCGTTAATATCTTTCACATAATTATCAGCAACTTCACTAATATGAACAAGACCCGTTAAGCCTTCTGGCAGCTCCACAAAAGCCCCAAAATTTGTAATACCTGTTACTTTACCCTGTAACTTGCTGCCTACCTCGATTGACATAAAAAAAATGCTCCTCCTTAGTGGTTAAAAAGTCAAATTTTACTTTATTATATATAATCCTAAAATATAGTGTCAATAAGACATACTCTACTTAGAAACAGGAAAAATTATCTCCCCTTTTCCAGAGAAGAAATAATCCCTTCTAGCAATCTTTAATACGTACTCTTCATCATTTAACTTTTGAACTTCGTCTTTTAGACTCTTTTCTTTATTCGTTAATGAATCCAGTTCTTTTTTCATGTCCTTAACTTTTGCTTCTTTTGCTCTAATGGAACTGTTTTGTTGATAAAACGTTACACTAATACTCGCAATAATTGTAAAAGCAAAGACAAGAAAAACCGCTAAACGGCGATAAAGTCGCTTCCTGTTCTCATCCGTTTGTATTATATGCTCTTTAACAGGATTTGGACTCTGTTTTTCGATTGTTCTTTGTCTCAGTTCCCTCATTTCCGAGGTCCCCCTAACTTCTTTTTTATACGCTCCCATAATTGGAAGATGTGTCCCTTCAATTTTGCTATATATTGCAGGAACCCTACATGTTTCATTATAAAAAGTTTAACACGATTAGGGAGAAGTTTCCATATGAGCGAAGCAATAAATCGAACAGGCCAGAAAAAAACTTTCCATATGAAAAGTAATATCCAAATCACCATTTTCCATAACACATGTCCAATTGAAAGCAGTATACGAAATAAGAATAATATAAATGCAATAAATAGCTGCGCTATAATAATAACAGGTTTTATCATGAGTAGCTTTATAATTTGAACAAAAAAATGTGTTGTTTGCATAAAAATATAGATGAGAAAATTTAACAGTTTCATGTATAGTGCTTTCAATAAGCTTTGATACGCCGCAAAACCACATAATAATGCCAAAAATACATATATACGTAGTTCGGCTTCATTTACAAGAAGCAATACGTAAAAAACGAATAATGCTTGGACAATCCAAAATAGTATATCATGTATAAATACAAGCCAACGTTTACGTTCCTGACGATTTAAAAATCGTTGGTATGTATCTAAAGATGCCCCAATCCAAGCACCCATTCCAATCATTGAGAGCATCGTATACAACTGAATTGTTAGACTCATTTAAACAACTTACTAAAGAAACCTTTAGTTTTCTCCCCTTGATTCTCATCAATATACAGCATCTCATGAACTTTCCCTTTAATCGATACAACACCTTTTTCTACATCTAAATTTTTCATTTGCAAATTTTGACCACGAATTGTTAAAAAGCCCATTACGGTCTCAAGTAAAAACTCCTCGCTATCAAAGCTCTCTACCTGCTTTACACCAGTAATATCAATCACACGCCTGCCACGCATAATAATATCATGCTCTACCGAAACATTTTGTTGATTAGAAGACATAGGTGAGTAACCATTATTCACGTAAATCCCCCCATAGATTTATACTAGCTAATAGTAATGTATGAAGGGATAATTGATTTTAGAACAAGCCTTCTTCAGCCTTTACTTTTTCTTCGCGAACTAAACTATACATATTTGCTGCATCTTCTTTTTTAGTCGTTTCTTTCAATTCGTTTATTTTTACAGTTACTATTTTTTGACCAAAACGAATTGTTAATTCATCAGCTACTTTTACATCTGAACTCGCTTTTGCCACTTGACCATTAATTGATATTCTTCCTTGATCAGCTACTTCTTTCGCTAATGTTCTTCTTTTAATTAAACGTGATACTTTTAAAAACTTATCTAGACGCATATCAAATCCCCCTATTAACGCTCTGTTTGTTTTGCCTCTTCCCATAAAACATCTAACTGCTCTAATGATAAATCTTGCATCTCTTTATTCATTTCAGCTACCTTTGCTTCCATGTATAAGAAACGACCGACGAATTTTTCATTCGTTGAACGTAACGCCTCTTCGGGATCTATTTTATAATGACGAGCTATATTCACAAATGCAAATAGTAAATCGCCAAATTCACCTAACATCTTCGCCTCATCCATATTTGTAACTTCTTGTTGGAACTCTTGCCATTCTTCTAAGGCTTTCTCTATCATCGGTTGTACATCAACCCAATCGAAACCAACTTTGCCAGCTTTTTTCTGGATTTCATAGGCGCGTAGTAACTGTGGCAAACTTTTTGGAACACCATTTAAAACAGATTCTTTCACGAATCCTTTTTCTTGTTTTTTAATTTCTTCCCAATTGGCAATTACTTCATCGGCATTATTTACATCCGTATTCCCAAATACATGCGGATGGCGGCGAACCATTTTCTCAGATAAAGTTCGAATAATATCATCTATAGAGAACCAACCTTCATCCTCTCCGATTTGGGCATGCAACATAACTTGTAATAATATATCACCCAGTTCTTCTACTAAGTGATCATCATCCTCTTCATCAATTGCTTCCAACACTTCATAAGCTTCCTCGATTAAATACTTCTTTAAAGATTGATGTGTTTGCTTTTTATCCCACGGACAACCATTCGGTCCACGAAGTTCTGCAATAATTCCTCTAAGCACATCAAACTGTTGATACAAGGACGCACGTTCTTTCACTGGTGGTACATATACACTCGTTAAATTATTCAACTCTGTTTCATGATCTAACATGTACAACGGCACCTTTTTAACTTGTTCAAATGAAGTCCCTGCAGCTGTTACGATATACACTTCATAATCGTCTGGTAGCATCTCCATTAATGTTAATTTCACATCAGATGCAACGAATGCGTCATATACTTGGCAAAAGATTAAATGTTGACGTAATTCTAATTGTCCTCTTTCAAATGATGTGGCGTCAATTAATTGGAATCCTTCAATCGGATCAATCTTTAAACTTGCAAACATAGGATCAAGGAAACTTTGTCCACCTTCAATTCGCACCTCAATATTCGCTACTTCACCTTTTTCCAACAGTAGCTGAACCGTTCTTTCCGCTACAAGCGGATGCCCTGGTACGGCATAGATGATTTCTGCGCCTTCAGCTTGTTCTAACAATGTATTCGCAATTGTTTCATATACAATTTCAAATGTATCATGTGCTTCATATACACTGTCAAAGGCTGTATAGTGTATACCTTCTTTCTCCAACTCTTCTATAACGGGATGTTCCTTCGTTCTAACAAACATGTGATCTGCTTCTTTTATTTTTCGATATACACCCATCGTTAACTGATCTAACTCACCAGCACCTAATCCTAAAATAGTAATGATTCCACTCACAACCTGCCACCTCTATCCACTCTTCTTCAATGAACCTTCTTTTTTCTCTTTTTTCATAACGGTTCCTATTTCCGCTTTTGTAAATACACGTAATTTTAAAATTAAAAACACATATGTTAATCCACCGATAACTACACCTAACAATGCCTCCAGTGTTGCAATTCCTCTATGCCTTGTATCAATTACTAATCCAGACATTTGCATCACACGTATAAACATTATTAATACAAACCCCATACCGATACCACTAATAACTACACCTAACATATTACGCTTATCAATAAGCGATTCGGATACAGCTTGCATAAGTAATGCACTATTTAGCAAAGAAATTACAATTAATGCAACTAGTGTTGCAATTGCAGCTCCCTTCACACCAAAATACGGCATTAATGTATAATTTAAAGCTAACTTTAAACAACCCCCAAATATAACGAATATTGCTGGTTTTAATGTTTGTCCTAACCCTTGCAAAATAGAAGCAGTTGTAATCGACAATGAACTAAATAAAATAGATAAAGATAAAATGGATAAAACATCTGACCCATCGCTATTTTCAAACAACATAATATTCGTAGGCTGAATAATACAAGATAGCCCAATCGCCGCTGCAAATCCAATAACAAATGTTATTTTCATTGCTAACTTTACCTTTTCTTGAATAAAGGTAAGATCTCCTCTTTCCTTCGCCGCTGTAATAATTGGAATAAGCGACAACGAGAAAGAAGTTGTCACGACAGTACCTAATTGCATAAGCGGGATACTTCTATCGTAAACACCTTTTAATACCTTTGCACTTTCAGCTTGCTCTCCTGCCCCAATAAGTAAGGAATAGAAGGAAATAGAATCAGCCATTTGTATAAAAATAAGTACTAAGTTACTAATACAAATCGCCAATCCTTGCCAAAACAGAATTTTAACGACCCTCTTTTTTCCCTTAATTCTCTTTACACTCTTGAAAAATATAGAACGAAAGTCATGACGCATATAAAGTACAAGTACGATAATCCCAATCAGTCCGCCTGCGATTGAACCTAACATAGCACCTGCGCCGACGGTATATAAATCAAATCCGCGAGCAATTAGGAATAGAGATAAAAATACAATAATAGAAACACGAATCGTTTGTTCTATCACTTGCGAAACAGCTGTTGGCATCATATTATTGAACCCCTGAAAATATCCTCTTGCTACAGATAAAAACGGCATCAATATGAATGAAAATGAAATAACACGTAATAACTTATCTAAGTGTATATCGCCCATGGCTGTTGCAATTGCTTCGGCACCAAAAAACAATGTAAAAAAGCCTATGAAACCAATCCCCAATAAAAACCAAAAAGATACACAAATAATTTCTTCTGCTTCTTGTTGTTTCCCTCGCTCTAATCGTTCCGCAACCATTTTTGAAATTATAATGGGGAACCCATAAGTAGCTAAAATTAAACAAAATCCATAAAACGGATAAATTTGTTGGTAAATATAAAAACCAATATCACCCGCTATATTTTGATATGGAATACGGTAAAAAGCGCTTAATACCTTTGTAACAAAACTTGCGATTGTTAATATAATAGCCCCACGCCAAAAGGCTTGATACTTCTTCGATTCCATACAAGAAAACTCCTTTTTCTATTCTCACCCCTCGTATTATATCATAAAGAAAAGGACAAGCTTCCTTGCCTACACGAGTACTAATACGTTCGTGCAACGCTAGAAATGTTCAACGAAAAAAGGTAGCAAAGCGCTACCTTCATTCAATATACATATATCTCCAAATATTTGATTTCTCAAGAAGAAATATCATAATTAGGAAAGATTGCTACTTCTAAAATTCAATATGGCCTTACTGCTCCATTTGTTTCGCTAAAAAGCTTGCAGCTGTATTTACTGACTTATGCTCTACTTCACTTATAATAGCCTCTTTAGAGAAGATAATAACAGCTCCAATTGGATCCCCATTCGCAACAATCGGGCCAATTGTATAAGAACTAACTTTTTCTGTTACGCCATCAATAATTGAAATTTCGCTTTCATCTGTCATAATTACAGACTTACGCTCTTCCATTGTCTTCTCAATTAAATCGCCAACGCTTTTATTTAAGTATTCTTTTTTAGATACGCCTGCTACTGCGATAATAGAATCACGATCGCATACAAGCACATTATGTCCTAAGCTATCGTATAAAGCTTCCGTATATTCTTTTGCAAAATCACCTAGTTCACTAATTGGAGAATATTTCTTCAAAATTACTTCTCCATCGCGATCAACAAATATTTCTAGTGGGTCTCCTTCTCGAATACGTAAAGTTCTACGAATTTCCTTCGGGATTACTACCCTACCTAAATCATCAATTCGACGTACGATTCCAGTTGCTTTCATTCTAATGCTGCCTCACTTTCTACTGATGATCAAAGTGGTGAATTTACCTGTTCATGTAAAAATCACCAACTGTTAGACATAGTATTTTACACATTAGTTCTTCTATGCACGCCGAATTGTATTTTTTATCTTATATTAAGCATTTATGACTTCTTTTTTTACATCTGGTAGCCCTTTTAATAAATTTTCAGCAATTGTTAACCACTTCGATGTCTCTAAACCATTTGTTTTCATAACGATTTTCAATTGTGACCCTTCCATTCCTAGACCGATCATACGTCCAAAACTATTTCCAAGCATGAATAATTTTCCGCCATCAATATTTTGACTTGCTTGTTCTGAAAACAGAATTGTTACTTCAAATTTATTTTGCTTAATTAATTCAATTTGTTCTTTCATTGCCAATACTTTAATATTTGCAATTTGCAATAAGTAACCAACTTCTTGCGGGTAATCACCAAATCTATCTATCATCTCTTCCTGCAACTCTTCAATATCCTCAATTGCAGAAACACCTCTAAACTGTTTATACATCATAATTTTTTGTTTACTATCTGAAATATAAGCATCTGGTAAATATGCATCTACTTCTAAATCAATTTCAACATTAACTGTATTTTCAACCCCATCTGTTCCTCTACGCTGTTCAATTGCATCTTTTAACATTTGAGAATATAGATCAAATCCGACAGAATCAATAAACCCATGCTGTTCGGCTCCTAACAGGTTACCTGCACCACGAATGGATAAGTCTCTCATCGCAATTTTGAAACCTGATCCAAGCTCTGTGAACTCTTTAATGGCTTGCAGACGCTTCTCTGCAACTTCTGATAACACTTTATCTCGTTTGTATGCAAAGTATGCATATGCAACACGATTAGAACGTCCAACACGCCCACGAAGCTGGTACAGCTGCGATAATCCCATACGATCTGCATCAAATACAATTAACGTATTTACATTCGGAATATCTACACCCGTCTCAATAATTGTTGTACTTACAAGAACATCATGCTGCCCTTCTAAAAACGATAGCATAACAGACTCTAATTCACCTTCGTTCATTTTCCCATGTGCATACGTTACACGCGCGTCTGGAACTAACATCGAAATTTCATCTGCTTTTCTTTCGATATCCTCCACACGATTATATAGGAAGTAAATTTGCCCACCTCTTGCAAGCTCTCGTTCTATCGCTTCTCGCATTAACGCTGGGTTATACTCTACTACATATGTTTGGACCGGGAAACGATTTTCTGGTGGTGTTTCAATAACAGATAAGTCACGCACACCCAGCATAGACATATGAAGTGTACGCGGAATCGGAGTTGCCGTTAATGTTAATACATCAACATTTGCTTTTAATTGTTTAATTTTTTCTTTATGCGTTACACCAAATCTTTGTTCTTCATCAATAATAAGAAGACCTAAATCTTTATAAGTAACATCTTTAGATAAAATACGATGCGTTCCGATTACGATATCTACCGTGCCATCTTTTAAGCCTTTAATTGTTTCATTTTGCTGTTTTCTCGTACGGAATCTACTTAATAACCCTATATTGATTGGATAATCTTGAAAACGCTCTCGAATTGTTTCATAGTGTTGTTGTGCAAGAATTGTTGTCGGCACTAAAATCGCAACCTGTTTTTCATCCATAATTGCTTTAAATGCCGCACGAATAGCTACTTCAGTCTTTCCGTACCCTACGTCACCACAAAGAAGTCTATCCATCGGACGTCCACGTTCCATATCTTTCTTAATCTCTTCAATAGAACGTAATTGATCCTCTGTCTCTTGATATGGGAAAGAAGATTCAAATTCTTGTTGTTCTGCCGTATCTGGTGTATATGCATAACCCTTTGAAGCTTCGCGCTCAGCATATAGTTTAATTAGGTCATCCGCAATGTCTTGTACAGATTTTTCAACTTTCGTTTTGACCTTTTTCCAATCATTTCCGCCCAATTTATAAACTTTTGGATCCTTACCTTCAGATCCTACATATTTCTGCACTTGGTCAATTTGTTCAATTGGAACGTATAATTTATCATTACCTTGATATTTAATATTCAAGTAATCTTTATGAACACCATTAATCTCTAGTGTCTCGATACCTAAGAATTTACCTATACCATGATTTACATGAACTACATAATCTCCAACTTTTAATTCCGAATAACTTTTAATACGTTCAGCATTAGATAACTTTTGCTTACGTTGTGATTTTTTAACTTTCTTATGAAAAAGCTCTTTTTCAGTAATGACAACAAGTTTTTGCATTGGCATTTCAAATCCTGCATGTAAATCACCTACAGCAATTTGTAACCTTCCAGGCAATAGTATATCTGTGCCCTCTACGATATCTGCCTCAATATCATAATCACTTAAAATATGTTGTAGTTTTTTTACACGTTCATCATCTGTGCCGAGCACAACAGTCGTAAAATGCCCTTCGTTCCATCTATCAATTTCAGTTTTCAACAACTGCATCTGCCCATGGAAATCTTGCATTGTTTTACATGTCACATTCACAATGTTTTGCGGATGTGTATGTGCTATATGACGTAAGAATAACGTTAAATATACAAAACTTCTTTTTTTATGATGAAGAAATTCCTCAAACGAGTGTGAGAAAGATAAATCTTGAATAATTGTTCCCTCACCAAGAAGTGATATATACCATTCCGCCTCTTCCGTTTCAAGATGTGATGCGGTTTCTTGAATACGGGAAATCTCATCTAAAACCACAATACCATCTTCTGGTAAATAATCTATCAGACTAGCAGGTTCGTTATAGAAAATAGATAAATATTTAAACATCTGTTCTATACTTTGCCCGTTTTTTAACATCTCAATTTCATGACTTACCGTCTCAAGCACTGTAGTCTTCAATTTATCATCGGAAAGTTTTTGCATCGTCTTAGTTAAGCCTTCCTCAAGATGCTTAATTCCCGACTTCAATTCTTCCTGTGAAAATAAAAACTCTGTTGCTGGACCAAATCTAACACTTTCTTTTTTATCTTGAGAGCGCTGTTCATCCACATCAAATAATCGAATAGAATCAACTTCTGTGTCGAAAAATTCAATACGAAATGGTAACTCTTCAGTTAATGGATAAATATCTAATATTCCCCCGCGCAAACTGAATTCCCCAGGAGCTTCTACCATCGACTTACGCTCATAACCAATATGATGTAAAGTATGCAAGAATGTATCTAAATCAATCTCTTGCCCTAGATTGATTTCGATTTGCCTTTGCTTCCACAATTCTTTCATTGGTAAAAATCTGCGTAGTCCTGCAACTGGTGCTACAATAATCCCATTCTCTCCTGCAGCTAAACGATTCAATACTTCGATACGTTGCGCCTTCAATTCTGGGCTTGCAACACCAATTTCTGATGCTATCAATTCATTTACTGGGTATAGCCACACATCTTTTTCACCAAGTAACGCCACTAAATCTTCATGCACTTTTTGCGCTTGATATAAATTATGCGTCACAATAAGTTGTGATTTTTTTGTTTTTTTATATAAGGCCGCCATTAATAACGAACGAGAAGAGGTTGCCATACCTGATACAAGTTGTTCTTTTAAACCATCTTCTAGTCCATTAATAACCGATTGGATCTCTTCATTTTTATAAAATTGCTCTAATAAACCTATCATTTTCAAAACCCCTCTCAACATAAAGAGCAAGCCACTATATTTTATGCAAATATTTTGGAAAAAGAAAACAGAAAAATGCTTTGGACATGCCAAAGCGACAACATTTTATTGCAGAAATTTTTCATATTCATAATACTCAGGATAAGATGCAAGCGTTTCTTGACACGATTCACAAATCGTTTGTATATATATATTTCCATTCTCATGAAAATGAATCATCTCTACTACTTCTTGCTCTGTTAGTTGAAATAAAACGTCGCTATACACTTTTTCTGCAGTAACGGAGCCTACATTACTCCCGCAATGTCTGCAATAATAATACCCTTCCATACTAGCCTCCTAAAAAATCCAATTACTACTAGTATGGGTAAAAATAAAACAAAATATTCCCAATCATACCCTTAACTATTGAAAGTATTCATAATTTGAAGAAAAGGTTTATTTAACCATTCTTCACATGCATCCGCGGCTTTTTCAATAGAATGATTTACCTCAGGAACTTCTTCTGATGTAAAACGTCCTAATACGTAATCTACTACCTTCATTCCATTTTTCGGACGATCAATTCCCATGCGGATACGTTGAAACTCTTGTGTTCCTAAATGTGAAATTGTTGATTTCACACCATTATGTCCACCAGCACTACCTTTCATACGAAGGCGTAATTTACCTACAGGGATGTCTAAATCATCGTACAGAACAACGAAGTCCTCGACATCAATTTTATAGTAATCCATGAGTGGTCGAATACTTTCCCCAGATAAATTCATATATGTAAGTGGCTTTAATAAGATTACTTTTTCTCCATTAACAAATCCTGCACCAAATACTCCCTTAAATTTTTGTTCATTCAAAGAAATATTCCAACGCTTTGCAAGTTCATCAATCGCCATAAATCCAATATTATGCCTTGTTAATTCATATTCTCTACCCGGGTTCCCAAGTCCTACTATCAATTTCATTCTTGTACCACTACTTTCTTTTTTCGATACGAAAAGACGTAACCAATCTTGGTTACGTCTCATTCTATCCAATTAATTGAATAATACACTTACAGATTCTTCTTCGTATACACGAATGATTGCTTCTCCGATTAGTGGAGCAACTGAAAGTTCATGTACTTTGTCGATTTTCTTGTCTTCCGGTAATACGATAGAGTTCGTTACAACTAACTCTTTAATATTTGAGTTTTGGATACGCTCAATTGCTGGACCAGATAATACTGGGTGTGTACAGCAAGCATATACTTCAGAAGCACCGTTCTCAACAAGAGCGTTTGCTGCTAATGTAATTGTACCAGCTGTATCAATGATGTCATCAATTAAAATTGCTGTTTTACCTTCAATATTACCGATAATGTTCATTACCTCTGATACGTTCGGACGAGGACGACGCTTATCAATAATAGCGATTGGTGCTTTTAGACGGTCTGCCATTTTTCTAGCACGAGTTACCCCACCGTGGTCAGGTGACACGATTACGATATCTTTAAGACCCTTTGTTTCAAAGTAATCTGAAAGAATCGGTACACCCATTAGGTGGTCGATTGGGATATCAAAGAACCCTTGAATTTGTGGAGCATGTAAATCTAGAGTGATTACACGAGTTGCACCTGCTGTTTCAAGCAAGTTTGCTACAAGTTTCGATGTAATTGGTTCACGAGAACGCGCTTTACGGTCTTGACGCGCATAACCATAGTAAGGAATAACAATATTAATTGTTTTTGCAGATGCACGTTTTAATGCATCGATCATAATAAGTAATTCCATGATATGTTCGTTTACTGGGAAGCTTGTAGATTGAATAATGAATACATCGCAACCACGGATACTTTCTTCAATGTTAATTTGAACTTCTCCATCACTAAAACGATCAACAGAACATTTTCCTAGTCCTACTCCAATGTGCTTTGCAATTTGCTCAGCAAGTTCCTTATTAGAGTTTAAAGAGAATACTTTCAAATTAGAATTTAGATATTGAGTCGACATCTAGATTAACCCTCCACATTATGATTTTTTCTTATTCAGCAATTGATCAACATAGTCTTCTTTGTTAACTTGACGTGCACGTGCTACAGATAATGCTTTTGATGGAACATTCTCTGTAATTGTAGAGCCTGCTGCCACATAAGCACCATCTTCAACTGTTACAGGAGCAACAAGGTTTGAATTACATCCAATAAATACCCCGTTACCAATCACAGTTTTGAATTTATTCTTACCGTCATAGTTCACCGTAATTGAACCACAACCAAGATTCACGTCTTCTCCAACTTGTGCATCCCCGATATAACTTAAGTGTGAAGCTTTACTTCTATTACCAAAAACAGTTTTTTTGATTTCCACGAAGTTTCCAACGCGTACTTCATCTCCAATAACTGAATCTGGGCGAATATGTGCAAATGGACCAACCGATACTTCTGTACCAAGTTTACTATCATGTACAGTAGATTGACGAATTGTCGTACGATCTCCAATTTCACTATCGCGAATTACTGTATGCGGTCCAATTTCACAATCAGAACCAATTACAGTATTCCCCTCAATAATTGTTCCTGGATGAAGAACTGTATCACTACCGATAATTGCATCAGCAGAAATATACGTGTTACTTGGATCGATAATTGTAACACCATTTACCATGTTCTTTCGGTTGATACGGTTTTTCATAATAATTTCCGCTTGCGATAGAGCGACTCTGTCGTTAACACCTAACGTTTCATCGAAGTGCTCTGTTTGATAAGCTGATACGATATGACCTTCATTTTTTAAAATCTCAATAACATCTGGCAGGTAATATTCACCTTGTACGTTATCATTTGAAACTTTAGAAAGTGAGGCGAATAAAGCTTTATTATCAAAACAATACGTACCTGTATTGATTTCTTTAATAGCTAATTCTTTCTCATTTGCATCCTTATGCTCAACAATCTTTTCAACGTGACCATTCTCATTACGAACGATACGACCATATCCAGCAGGTTCTTCTATGTAAGCTGTTAGCACCGTTGCCATGGCCCCTGCTTCTTTATGTTGCTGAAGCAATGCTTCCATCGTTTCAGCAGTTATTAGCGGCGTATCACCACAAATAACTAAAGTTGTTCCTTCTTCATTTGCAAGTACACTTGCAGCTTGATCTACAGCATGCGCTGTACCAAGTTGTTCTGCTTGTAATGCAAACTCACTTACGTTTCCTAGCTGTTCTTGTACCATTTCAGCACCATGTCCTACGACTGTGACAAGTTTCTGCAATCCTAATTGAGTTACTTGATCAACAACATGTTGTACCATAGGTTTTCCACATACAGGATGAAGCACTTTGTATAGCTTAGACTTCATACGTGTGCCTTTGCCTGCAGCTAGAATCACTGCAAATCTGTTTGACATATAGACCCTCCATCGCAACCTATTTATCCATTAACGATATTATCCTAAATCATCATATATTTCAAGAAACACATTTTAACTATTAAATTTTACCATAATTCTTATACGATGTTTTACTCTTTAGTATCTTTTTTAAGAAATAAGCTATACTATTTAAAATGATTTTGAAAAAATTAGAAGTTTTACTCTTCATTTTGATGAATTCCGAATTTTCCGTACACAAAATATATAAAAACACAAAAAAAAAACAAACTCCTGTAAATGCTTACAGGAGTTTGTTGCAAAATTATAGGTCTTTCTTTAAAAAGCCCTTTTCATTCGAATTTTACGAAGCACCCGCTTCTTCAAACTCAACCTCTTCTAACTCGCCTAAACGATGATACTCTGTTAAAACCGCATCTTGAATTTTAGAGCGTGTACCAGAATTAATTGGATGTGCAATGTCACGGAACTCTCCATCTGGAGTACGTTTACTTGGCATTGCTACAAATAATCCATTATTACCATCAATTACACGAATATCATGAACAACAAATTCATGGTCTAGAGTAATAGAGGCAATTGCTCTCATGCGGCCTTCTGTGTTTACGCGGCGTAATCTTACGTCAGTCACTTCCATCTTGTGTTCACCACCCTTTTCTAAATAAGCGATATATTTGTATAAATTCCACAAAATTTCTATTTTCCCTTTAATTTTTTAAAAATTTTTAAGATAAAAATTTTTAATGTAATTGAATATAGAGATTAGTGGAGGTTACCGCTTACAAAGAATTACTTAACTAGGGCAATTACTTCGATTTCAACTGAAACATCTTTCGGTAATTTTGCTACTTGTACACAAGAACGAGCTGGCTTATGAGTAGAGAAATAAGAGCCGTATACTTCATTAACAGCATTAAAATCATCCATATCTTTTAAGAATACTGTTGTTTTTACTACTGTATCAAATGAAGCACCCGCTTCTTCTAATACTGCTTGTAAATTTTGAAATACTTGCTCTGTTTGTACTGTCACGTCTCCCGCTACAAGCTCTCCACTTGCAGTTAACGGAATTTGTCCTGAACTGTAAAACATATTATTTACAATAATCCCTTGTGAATAGGGTCCAATTGCTTGTGGCGCATTGCTTGTTTGAACAACTTTCATATTTTTCACCCTTTTATTATTTATTTTTACTCTTTAAAAATAGTGCACGGAAAGCAGTTTGTCCATCTATTTTATAATTTATAAATAGAATAAAAAAAAGATAAAGCGATCTGCTTTACCTTTTTACTCAGTCTCTACAAGCCCTTCATCAAATGGTGCCAGTGAATAATTTCCCTTTTCCACTTGAATCGCTTTTTCTTTCACATCAACTTCTGATAAACGAATTAATGATACAAAATTATTAATTAGTCGTTCTTCAATATCCGTGGATTCTACTAGTACACCAATACCAACAACATTAGCCTTAAACTCTTCTAACATACTCATCATACCTTGAATTGTCCCGCCAGCTTTCATGAAGTCATCAATAATTAAAACATTTGATCCTTCTGGAAGGCTACGCTTTGCTAACGTCATTGTTTGAATTCGCTTAGAAGAACCTGATACATAGTTAATACTAACAGTTGGGCCTTCTGTTACCTTATTATCTTTCCTTGCAATTACTACCGGTACATCTAAGTAATTTGCCACTGCATAAGCAAGTGGAATACCCTTCGTTGCCACCGTCATAACCGCATCAATTGGTTGCCTAGCAAAAACAGAAGCAAACAAACGACCTGCGCCATTAATATGACGAGGATTACTTAAAAGATCTGTCATATATAAGTAACCACCAGGTAAAATACGACCTGGATTTTCAAATAGGCTACAAAGCTCTCCAATAATTAGCTCTGCCTCTTCCGCACTTATATATGGTATATATTTCACTCCTCCTGCTGCTCCTGGTATCGTTTGCAATGTGCCGACCCCTTGTTGTTCAAACGTTTGCTTAATAATAACTAAATCTTCACTAATGGAAGACTTAGCTGATTGATACCTTTCAGCAAAAAAAGTGAGAGAAACTAGCTGACGAGGATTTTGTAACAAGTAATACGTCATATCGACTAATCTTGTACTTCGTCTAATTTTCATACTCTCACCTCAAATCACGAATATTCTAAACAAATCATACCGTATTATACGTCTTTATTCAAGCGTTTCTCGCTCTCCCAATAAACGTACTGCGTATACTTGTTCACAAAATCCTTTTAATCCGTTATATATACGATGCATTCGTGAATCATGATGTACAAGACCAAATACAGTTGGGCCACTTCCGCTCATTAATACGGCATCCGCCCCAAACCGCTTCATCTGTGCCTTAATACGTGCAACTTCAGGATGCATCGCAAACGTTACATCTTCTAAAACGTTACCAACAGTATCACAAATCCCTTTGTAGTCCCCAGCATTTATGACATCAACCATTTTATCTACATTTGGATGTGTAACTCGATTTAACTTTAAATTTCCATACACATCAGCAGTAGATACACCAATATGCGGTTTTGCTAAAATAACCCAACAAGAAGGCGGAGTTTTTATATGCTCAATTTGCTCTCCTCTTCCAGTGGCAATTGCTGTCCCACCATATACGCAAAACGATACATCTGACCCAATTTCTGCGCCAAGCTCTGCTAACTGGTCAATTGTAAGCCCTAAATTCCATAATTTATTAAGGCCACGTAATGTCGCTGCTGCATCACTACTTCCACCTGCTAATCCAGCTGCTACTGGAATCGTTTTTTCAATAGTAATAGATACGCCTTTTTTCACATTAAACTTCTCTTTTAATAATCTCGCTGCTTGATAAGCTAAATTTCTTTGGTCGTCTGGGACATACCGATTATGGGATAAAATTTCAATACGGTCTTCTGCTAATTCCATTAGTTCTAAACGATCCGCTAAATCAATTGTTGTCATAATCATTTTCACTTCATGATATCCGTCTTGTCTTTTTCCCAGTACATCTAACGACAGATTAATCTTTGCTGGTGCTTTCACTAGTAGCTTCAATCTATTCACCCACTCTATGTACTCAATCTTTTATCGTTTATTTTACCATAAATTTATAGTAAGACGATGACACTTCCCTAATTATAACGAAAAGCATTCAGAATGAAACTACTTATGTAAAATGATGGCACCTTTTAGAGTACAAAAAGCCGAGGAATCACTCCTCGGCTACCGTAGCATAGAAAGTATCTTACAACTACTGGTTTTGTTTCATTAATTGCTGTTCTGCAATTTCTATAGCACGTTTCACCATGTTACCAGCATCTTTCGCACGAATTCCGCCCCATCCTTCTTTCTGAACAACATCATAAAAGCCTAGCTCTTTCGCAAGCTCTTCTTTAAATTGATTTGACATGACACCTCTTCGTCTACTCAATGCAGAGTCCCTCCTTATTTTGCTACGGTATAATTAGTATGCAAAATAATATAGCTTTTCATTTGTGGGAATATATGTAACGATACATCAATTATAAAATCACTTCATTATGAGGTTCACCATAAAATGTTAACTCTACTGTCTCTGTTAAAACATCCGCATAGCTATACGATACACGTTGCAACGCATCTTCTTGCTGGTCCAATTGTACAACAAAAACAGAACGGTACGTTTCTGCAAGTACACCTGATTGTTCTACTGTTTTTCTTCTCCCACTATTTGCCTTTAACATCAGTCTCTGTCCAAGATGGTGATCTAATTCGCTTTTAATTTCATCTAAACGTTTTGACATATACTTCGTTACACCTCGCTGTAATTTAGATTGAACACTTAAAACACGATATATCTATCCCAATTATTAACCGCAACTCACAGACAATATCATTATAAAAGCATCCTGCGTTCGAATAGATAGAAGAAATACTATATTGTAAAAGTATCATTACATAGTCTGTTCGTTCTTGTCTCTTTTTATCCAAGCTGATTTAAATCCTTTCCAGACAAAAAAGCAAGATACATATGTACCTTGCTTATTCTTCATAATGTTGAAAGGGTAATCCAGTTCGTAAAATTCCCCTCGTCTCAATCCCGCCAAGTCCCTTTTCGCCGGTAATCGTATTACGTACAACATCCCATACATTTACTCTCTCCATAAATGACGTAAAACTAATTTTACCAACCACATATACAGGATCTAGTGCGTGAATATTAATTCTAGATGGTGAACTAGCAAAATTAGCACCTGCTCGAATTAATGCTTCAAAGTGTGATTGGCATGCCCCAGCAAAAATAACGAGTTGATCCAATGATGGATATTTTTTTCTCACTTCTCGAACAGCCTGTACAAAATGCCTTGAATGCCTATATGCTGCTAAATCTCCCTTTACCCCTTTTGATTTTGTATATGCATCGTGCCCTGTAATAACTAAAATGTCCGGACGAAAATGATCTATTAAATCTACTACCTTTTCATGCATCTCCGTTTCTTTACAATGAATACCTTGTACAGGAACACCAATTTTATTATATAAGTCTAAGCACTTGCGCAAATATAACGGGTCTCCATCTATATGCAATACACGTCCTGGCATTTGAAAATAATTCACCTCACTTGTATATCCACCAGTTGAAGTGTGTTCATGCCTTTGTTTCATTAATACATAATCTTGTTGAAACAAACGATACGTACGCTCCATCGTTTCTTTCTCACGCTTCGCTCTTTTTTTATGTTCTCGTTGATCTATACTAATTAAATCTTCAAGTGGCGCATCCGCCACCAGTCTAATTTCCTCTCCAAATAATATAGCTATCTCACCTTTTATTTCTATAATACGAAAAAGGATATCCCTATTATGAGAATATCGTTCCACTAATTCTCCAACATGTAAAGCCATTCTCCTACCTCCAAACTCGTTAGGCCATCTTACCTGTTTTTAAAGTATGAATGTAGGAAAGGAAAGGTGACAAAAGGGACAGTTCAATTTGAACTGTCCCTTTTCTATTCTTATGACAATTTATGAAGAACTAATGCATTACTTAATGTTGCAAACTCCTCGATAGATAGCGTTTCCCCTCTTCGTTTTGGATCAATTCCTACTTCTGTTAAAATTCGATCCAACAGCTCTTTATCTTTCGGGAAACCATTTAAATTATTTGATAAATTATTCATTAAAGTTTTACGACGTTGTGCAAAACTTGCTCGTACTACTTCAAAGAAGAATGTCTCATCTGTTACTTCTACAACTGGTTTCGGGCGCTTTAGGAGACGAATAATCGCAGAATCAACATTTGGTTGTGGCACAAACACTGTACGCGGTACAGTCATAACTGTTTCTACCTCTGTATAATACTGAATGGCAATGGATAAAGAACCATACTCTTTCGTTCCAGGTTTAGCAGCTAAACGATCTCCAACTTCTTTTTGCATCATAACAACAAATCCACGAACCGGTAATTTCTCTTCCAGCAATTTAAATAAAATTGGCGTTGTAATATAGTATGGTAAGTTCGCTACTACCATTACATCTTGCTCTTCTTCAAATTGCTCGCTAAACACCTCGTGTACATCTGCCTTCAGTACATCTTTATTGATAACTGTAACGTTGCCATATGGAGCTAACGTCTCATCTAAGATCGGTAATAATCTTTGATCAATTTCAAAAGCCACAACTTTTTTAGCACGCTTCGCTAATTGTTCTGTTAATGCACCGATACCTGGTCCAATTTCAATTGCACCACTTTCTGGTCCAATTTCAGCGTGATCAACGATGCGATTTAATACATTCGTATCAATTAAGAAATTTTGTCCTAAACTTTTTTTGAATGAAAATCCATACTTTTCAACAATGTCTTTCGTACGATTTGGCGTTGCGATATCCTTCATTTTCTTTCCTCCTGTATGACTTGCTTATAAGCTTCTGCAAATGCTTCTTTTGAAACTTGAAACATTTGTAATCGTTTATGTAACTGTTTTGCGTTTGTATAACCAATCTTTAATAGCTTACCCATTCTTTCTCTGCGACTCTTTGCCATTTCTCCGCCCACTAAGCCTGCATCGACTAAATCGCTCCAACTAATTTCACTTGTGTAAGCTTCCATTTCTTCATGTATATTCTCTAAAGCACGGCGAATTGATTCATTAGAAGCATGTTCAATTCCGACACCCTTTTTCCTTTTAGCAAGTGCTTCTTCCTTCGGTAAAAAAGCATGTTTACATCCCGGCACCTTATCAGAAATATTTTTTCTAATACGCTCTCCAGGATAATCCGGATCTGTAAAAATAATAACGCCTCTTTTTTGCAGCGCTAATTTAACTTGCTCAATAACATGATCACCGATTGCTGAACCGTTCGTTTCAATTGTATCCGCATCAACAGCACGCTTTATCGCAACTGTATCATCTTTACCTTCTACAACGATAATCTCTTTAATTTTCATGCTTGCCTCCACACTCGTTTCGTCTCTACTTAGTAAAACAAAAAAATGACGACTTTTCCATTATTATTTTCCCCATTCTTACATTTTAAAAAATAGAATGTCCAAAACTTTGTTCTCTCTCCTTATTGTAACACTTCCTCATTCGCCCTTATTTTTTCACAAAAATAAAAAAGAATGGGTTCTCCCACTCCTTTTTATTCAACACCAAATAAAGCTTTTGCATTTTTTGTTGTTATTTCTGCTACTTCCTCATAAGAAATTCCTTTTAAATTCGCAATTTCTTCTGCTACGAGTTTTACATAACTCGGTTCATTTCGTTTCCCTCGAAATGGATGTGGTGTTAAATATGGACAATCCGTCTCAATTAACAATTTCTCTAATGGAATCTCGGTGGCAACTTCTTTCGGTTTCTTAGCATTTTTAAATGTAACTGGTCCGCCTAACGAAATTAAAAAGTTCATATCAACACATCGCTCTGCTACTTCTACGCTGCCGCTAAAGCAATGCATAATGCCTCCCACTTCAGCTGCATTCTCTTCTTCTAGAATATCAACAATATCTTGAGTTGCATCGCGGTTATGTATAATAATCGGCAATTTTACCTTTTTGGCTAATGCAATTTGTTTACGGAATACTTCCTTCTGTATTTCTTTTGGTGACTTATCCCAATGATAATCTAAGCCCATTTCTCCAAGTGCAACGACTTTAGGATGAGAAGCAAGCTCTTCTAACCATGCTAAATGCTCTTCTGTCATGTCAATTGCATCAACTGGATGCCATCCAACCGCAGCGTAAATAAAATCATAAGTTTCAGCTAATTCCATTGCCTTTTTGATCGTTATTTCATCAAAACCAACAACAACTGTATAGGTAACTCCCGCTTCTTTCATTCGGGCAATAACTTCTTGTAAATCTTCTTCAAATTGCTCTGCATTCAAATGTGAATGTGTATCAAACAGCATATTACATAACTCCTTTTATATTGAAATCAAGTTTATTCTAAAAAATAAGCTCTTTACTAACTTAACGATAACAATACTATAATTTTAATGCAAAAATTGAGAGTGTAAAAAGAAAAAAGACGCTTCACACATGTTACACGTGAAACATCTCTTTTCTTGTCTTAATTACTTGATTTTTGTACCGTTTGGTAGATTTTGGTCAATTGATGCTAATGACAATACGCCATTCTCTTCACCCGCTAAAATCATACCTTGTGATAATTCACCGCGTAATTTTACAGGTTTTAAGTTTGTTACACAAATAACCTTTTTACCTTTGAGATCTTCTGGTGAATAGAATTTTGCAATTCCAGAAACAACTTGACGCTTTTCTGTGCCTAAGTCTAGTTGAATTTTTAACAACTTGTCTGCTTTTTTCACAGGTTCAGCAGATAGTACTTCGGCTACGCGTAATTCTACTTTAAAGAAATCATCAATCGTAATTTCTTCTGCCTTCGGCTCTTCTTCTTTTTTCTCTTCTACTTTAGGAGCAGAGCTTTTCATCTGTTCTTTAATGTACTCTACCTCTACTTCCATTTCTAAACGAGGGAAAATCGGGTTTCCTTTTTCTACTTTTGTTCCAGCTGGAATGCAGCCAATTGTAGATAGGCTTTCCCAAGATTTATGTGCTTCATCAGTAAGGCCAAGCTGAGCAAACATCTTGCTTGGTGCTACTGTTAAGAATGGCATAAGCATAATACCTGTTTGACGAAGTACTTCTGCTAAATGGGCCATTACAGAAGCTAACTTTTCACGATCATTCTCATCTTTTGCTAATACCCACGGTTGTGTTTCATCAATATATTTATTCGTACGGCTAACCAATTGCCAAATTGAGCTTAGTGCTACAGAGAATTCCATATTCTCCATTGCTTCTTCTACTTTTTTTAATGTATCTTGAGCAAACGTTACTAACGTTTCATCAAATTCCGTTACATTTGCTTTAAATGCAGGGATTTCTCCGTTAAAGTACTTATCAATCATAGCTACTGTACGATTTAATAAGTTACCTAAGTCATTTGCTAAGTCGAAATTAATACGCTCCACAAATCCTTCTGGTGTGAATACGCCATCTGATCCAAATGGAACTTCACGAAGTAAGTAATAACGTAATGCATCTAATCCGTAACGATCGATTAATGTAACTGGATCTACTACGTTTCCTTTTGACTTACTCATCTTTCCATCTTTCATTAAAATCCAACCGTGAGCAAAGACCTTTTTCGGAAGAGGTAAATCTAATGCCATTAAAATGATTGGCCAATAAATTGTATGGAAACGAACGATTTCTTTTCCAACTAAATGCACGTCTGCCGGCCAGAACTTCTTATACATCTCTTCATTTTCTGTTCCATAACCTAATGCTGTAATATAGTTAGATAACGCGTCAACCCATACGTAAATAACGTGTTTCGGGTTGCCTGGAACACGAACTCCCCAGTCAAATGAAGTACGAGAAACTGCTAAATCTTCTAAGCCTGGTTTAATGAAGTTATTAATCATTTCATTCTTACGAGACTCTGGCTGAATGAAATGTGGATTATCTTCATAGAATTTTAATAGTCTGTCGACATATTTACCCATTCTAAAGAAATAAGATTCTTCACGAACAAGTTCTACAGCATGACCACTATCTGGACTTTTTCCTCCAACTACTTTGTCACCTTCCATAATTGGATCTACTAATTGGTGCTCCGTATAGAATGTCTCATCTTGTACAGAATACCAACCTTCATATTCATCAAGGTAAATATCACCTTGATCTACTAGTTGTTTGAAGATTTTTTCAACAACATCTTTATGACGATCTTCCGTTGTACGAATAAAATCATCATAAGAGATATCCATCTTCTCCCAAAGTTCTTTAATTCCTGCAACGATGTTATCCACATATGCTTGTGGTGTAACGTTTAATTCTTCTGCTTTCTTTTGGATCTTCTGTCCATGCTCATCAGTTCCTGTTAAATAATGAACATTATATCCTTGCATACGCTTATATCGTGCCATCGCATCTCCTGCTACTGTTGTATAAGCATGTCCAATGTGTAATTTTCCACTTGGATAATAAATTGGGGTAGTAATATAAAAGGATTTGTTTTCCTCTGTCATTGTTTTGGACCTCCCGGATAACCTCATATGTATTTATAAATAGTATATCAAAAACTTATATATAAAGTGAAACTTTAATCTGTGAGGGGTTTTGTTCATTCCCGCGGATTATTAGCCTGCACCAGTCGGGCTTTTACGGGCTTTTACGAGCAATCCGGCTCCTACTTAACCTCTTTGCTCCAGCCGAATGTTAAATTTAAAATCTTACCGCTTGTTAATGCGGGATAAAAACGAGTTAATACTTAATACTTTTATCATCTATTACTCATATTTCAAGAAAATATACAGTCCCCACTTAAAATTTATAAATTTTTCTGAAAATAAAGTGAAATAATAGTAGAAATTACTCACATTCTATTATATATAAGAAGTAAGAAATCTATAAATCTTTTTAAAAAATATAGAATTAAAGAATTGACGGAAATGTAAATGATTGGTATCATATGTCCATAGGGTATTTTGTCGAAAAATGACGAATCTAGAAAATAGACTCGAAACTTATAAACTATTTCTTTAGGAGGAAAAGAATTATGAAATCTACTGGTATTGTTCGTAAAGTTGATGAATTAGGTCGTGTAGTAATTCCAATCGAATTACGCCGTACTTTAGGTATTGCAGAAAAGGATGCTCTTGAAATCTACGTTGATGACGAGAAAATCATCTTAAAAAAATATAAGCCAAACATGACTTGCCAAGTAACTGGTGAAGTATCTGATGGCAACCTATCTTTAGCTGAAGGTAAAATTATCTTAAGCAAAGAAGGCGCTGAGCAAATCTTAAACGAACTTCAAGATTATATCGAAACAGCAAAATAAGCTTCTCAATTATGAGAAGCTTATTTTTTATCCACATGATAGATTTGATATACATCGCGTTTCGACAAATCTCGATCTTTCGCGACTGTTTTTATCGCCTCTTTTGAATTCATTCCTTTTTCGTTTATATAATGTTCAATATGATCATATATCGAAATAGATTCCCACCATTGTTCTTCTGGAGCAGGTTCTTCTGTTGAACCAGCTACTAAAATACAAAACTCACCACGAACTTCATTTTGTTTCGTCCACTCAATCGCTTCTTCAACTGTTCCTCGAATAAATTCCTCGAATTTTTTCGTTAACTCTCGACATAATACAATTTCTCTATTTCCCAACACCTCTTGCATCGAGATTAAAGTATCATCCAGGCGGTGAGGTGCTTCATAAAACATCATTGTAGTTTGTACATAACGAAGCTTCTCTAACTCCATTTTTCTTTCTTTTTTATTTCTTTGTAAAAATCCATAGAAATAAAACTGTTTTGTTTCAAGGCCTGATGCAATTAATGCTGTAAGGGCCGCATTTGCCCCAGGAAGCGGAATAACATGATACTGTTCTGCTACAGCCTCTACAACAATATCGTAACCAGGGTCGGAAATACAAGGCATACCAGCATCACTAACAAGTGCTACAGTCTTTCTTTCGTCTAACTTCCCTAATATTTTCTTTCCACTTACTTCCTTATTATGCTCATGGTAACTCATAACAGGGGTTTCAATTTCGAAATAATTACAAAGTTTTTTCGTTTGTCTCGTATCTTCAGCAGCAATTAAATCAGCTTCTTTTAAAATTCGGATTGCACGAAATGTCATATCTTCTAAATTTCCAATAGGAGTTGGTACTAAATATAAAACTCCCTTTTCATTTTGTTGAAAGCTTTTTTGTTGCCACATAATGTTCTCCTTTTTGCATATATTCTTCTTTTTGTTTTCTATTTAACTGCTTAAAATAATACTCTGCTTGCATAGCTGTACGCTTATCTTCATGAAATTCTATGTATTTTAAAACGACAGGAAGTCTAGCACGCGTATACCTAGCCCCTTTTCCACTATTATGGGTCTGAATCCGCTTCTCTATATGATTTGTATATCCAGCATAATAACTTCCGTCAGAGCACTCTACTACATAAAAACAATGCTTATTCTTCTCCATATAAAATTGAACGAATCTCCTTTGTATATTCATTATTTTCTTCATATACAAAAAGAGGTGGCAATATTTTCAAATCTGCGTTTCCGTCCTTAATTCCTTCAATTAACAATGTATTTGCTTCTTTTCCTGCCTTAGGATAAACAAATCGTACACGCTTTGGTTCAATTTTGTATTTACGCATTAATGTAACAATATCTAGTAAACGACCTGGACGATGTACAAATGCTACTTTCCCGCCTTGCTTTACTAACTGACTACATGCAGATACAACATCCTCTAATGTACACATAATTTCATGACGAGCTATCGCTAAATGTTCATTCATATTTTTTTCAGAAGTTGCAGGTGTTTGGAAATAAGGCGGATTACATGTGACAACATCATATTGATGACGTCCAAGTTTCCCCGGCATATCTTTCAGATCCCCATGTATTAAGTGAATTCTTTCTTCCAACTTATTATATTGAACACTTCTTATTCCCATATCATATAAGCGTTCTTGAATTTCCACGCCAGTAATATTCCCTTTCGTTCTGGTACTTAATAGAAGGGGTACAACTGCATTACCTGTACACAAATCAAGTAAATTGCCTTTTTGAATTGGTACCCAGGCAAAATCTGCAAGTAAAACAGCATCTAACGAGAAATTGAATACTGATGGGCTTTGTACAATCTTCATATCTTGCGCTAATAAGTAATCTAAACGTTCATCTTCATATAAATTCATATGTTACTCCTTTTCTTACACTTAACCTACCCTATTTCATCTTCTACTAATAAAAAAACATATTTCATTCTACTCTCATGTATAAAAAATTACCTTTCCAATTATTATTGGAAAGGTAATTTCACTTTTTATTTAAAAATGACAGGCAGAATAAACAATCTCCCTCTTTACGCACACTTCCATAATGCAGATTACAAATATGAAAACCTTCTTGATATAGTCTTGCTAAATTATCGTAGCCTTCGCCAATATCAGTTGTCTTCGGCTTCACTTCTTTACGTTTTTGAGTTTTTTGTTTTTCCTTAATCTGCACTTCTTCGAAGCGGTGTCGCAAATTTTCATTTTCCATTTTTATATGTTGGTTCTCTTCCAACAACTCTGCAAGATGTTGTTTTAATTCTCCCAACTGTTTGTATAAATGTCCAATTTGCTCTTCCATACTAGAAACCGATGCAAAAATATCTTTTTTCTCCACAAGCACCCACCTCATTAATCTGTGGTTTGACTCGAAACGACCCCTTTATTCACTAACTCATCTAACGTATATTCTACTATCCGTTCCTTGTCTACTAGTTCCACTTGAATTAATCTTTCTAAAATATTTAATCCGATAACACGGCCAGTACCATGTGGGGTTTGTATACGTTGATCTAAATCAGGAAGTTGTTCCTTTGCTGCCTCATATTCATCATTCTCATATTTTAAGCAACACATTAAGCGACCACATAAACCAGAGATTTTTGCAGGATTTAATGATAAATTTTGATCCTTTGCCATCTTAATGGATACAGGTTCAAAATCTCCTAAAAAAGTAGAACAACAAAGCATACGACCACAGGGACCAATACCACCAAGCATCTTCGCTTCATCACGAACACCAATTTGTCTTAGTTCAATTCTTGTCCTAAAAATTGCCGCTAAGTCCTTCACTAGTTCACGGAAATCAATCCGACCATCCGCAGTAAAGTAGAAGATAATTTTATTGCGATCGAACGTATACTCTACATCTACAAGTTTCATATCAAGATTATGCTCTACTACCTTTTGCTGACAAACTTGATATGCTTCTTTCGCAGCATGTTTGTTCTCTTCAACAATGGTACGATCATTTTCATTTGCAATACGAATAACCTTTTTTAGCGGTAATACAACGTCGTTTTCATCGACTTGCTTTTTGGTAATAACTACTTTTCCATACTCAATACCTCTTACTGTTTCTACAATTACAAACTCATTTTCAGAGATATCGAACTGATTCGGATCAAAGTAATACACCTTTCCGGCCTTCTTAAAGCGAACACCTACTACATCATACAAAACGGTCATCCCTCCTGCAACCGCAACACTAACTGTTCGAACACAAGCTGCGCATTTACATTAGCGTTGATTCTATTTTTTGCCTCTAATATATTAAAGAGAGCTGATACAATGCGCTTCTGAGCATAGGAGAAAGATTCAAACATCCCTTTCTGCTCATGAAAAACAAGACGATCTTCTTCTCCAAGTTGAACATATAATAAATCCTTATAAATAAGGAGCAACATATCTAAACCTTGCTGTAATTGTTCTTTCTCTCCAAAGTGTTTTACCCATTTTTCTTGTACAAAAAAAAGAGAGGCTTTATCCTTTTCGAGCGCTTCACATAATTTTATCACTAAAGCTCGTGCTTGTGCAAACCATTCATCACTACATAAAGCTAAAGCTTCATCAAAACTATTCGTGAGTTGCGCAGCAAGTGTTGATAAAGATGCCGTAATACCTTCATCCTGTAATCTTCTAATTAAAGATTCCGTAGGTAGAGGTCTAAATGTAACAACTTGACAGCGAGATAAAATCGTATTTAAAATTTGATGACTTTGTTCAGTAAGTAAAATAGCTGTTGTATCACTACTTGGTTCTTCTAAGAATTTCAAGAGTGTATTCGCTGCATTTGCTGTCATACGATCTGCGTGCTCAATAATATATACTTTTTTATTTGCTTCTAATCCTGTTTTTGAAAACTCTTCTTGTAAATCATGAATTTGCTGCTTCTTAATAGATAATCCGTCTGGTTTTACAATATGTAAGTTAGGGTGGTTACCTGAATCAATTCGCTTACAATTTGTACATACATAACAAGGCTCTACCCCATTCCGCCCAGAACAGAGGAAACTCTTTGCCATTTGAATTGCCGTTGCAAACTTTCCAGTCCCTTTCCCTCCCTCTAACAAGTAAGCGTGGGATATACGCTCTTTTGCAATGCTATTCATCAACATTTTTACACCGATGGGTTGTATAGCAGAAAGCTGCTCCCACGTCTTCGTCATAATGCATACCTCACTTATTTCATTCTTTCCTTCTATTATAACAATTTATCTTCTATAATCTGAACAACTTCTTCTATAAGTTTTTCCATTGGCTGATCGGCATTTACTAATACAATACGATCTGAGAAACGTTCTACAACTTGTAAATATCCTTCACGCACACGTTTATGGAAAGAGATATCTTCCATATCTAATCGATTCACTTCACGTCCTGCATCTTTTTCAATGCGAGCTAAACCAATCTCTGGTTCAATGTCTAAGTAAATCGTTAAACTAGGCATACAGTCCTCTGTTGCGAAACGATTTATTTCAAATACTTTATCCATACCTAATCCTCTTGCATATCCTTGATACGCTAAAGAGCTATCTATAAAACGATCACATAATACAAGGTAGTCCTCGTTAAGTGCCGGCATAACCTTTTCCACCAAATGTTGCCTACGTGCCGCAGCATACAGAAGCGCCTCTGTACGTGCTTCCATCATCGTATATTCTTGCTTATGTAAAATCGTTCTAATATCCTCAGAAATTGCAATACCACCTGGTTCTCTCGTCGCCATTACCTTCTGTTCTTTTTGTTCAAAGTATGGCAATAAACTTTGAATTAACGTTGTCTTACCAGAACCTTCTGGACCTTCAATTGTTACAAATAATCCCTTCATCCTAAAACCCACTTTCTATATCATACACTTTCATATATTTCGTACTGCCTTGAAAACGAGCGCCTGCTTTCTCTAAATACATAATTTGCTCTTTATGTTCTGAAGTAATTCTTTCCCCATACATAATCAATGGAATTCCAGGTGGATACGGAATCACCATTTCTGCCGCTATCATCCCAACTGCTTCTTCTACAGATACTACTTTTGTTTCATATTCTTCCAGTTGTTTATATGTATACGGCAGAGGAGAAATTTCCCCTTTATAAGTATAACGAATAGATTCCTTCTTGTCTTTTACCTCATAATATTGCAATGCCTCTCGGATCATCTCTATAGCCTTCATATACTCCTTATTTACTTGCAAGGGCAAAATAAATAGGACATTATATGGATCCGCCATTTCTGTATATATACCGACCTTTTCAAATACAGACTGTAATTCGTATCCTGATAACTGACAACGTGTCTGTACAGTAACCTTTAACTCGTCTTGTAATGGATATTGTAAAATAGCTATTTGTGGAATAGAACACAATTCGTCTTTAAATCCCCGTAAAAACTCGACAATTTCATCATGTCCCTTTTCTTTTATACGTGCTATTGTAAAGCGTGCAATATCAAGAGAAGTCATAATTGGATACGATGGACTACTAGATTGTAGCATACTTAAATAGGTAGAAACTTTTTCTTCTTTCACTAAGCGACTATTTATATGTAAATAGGATCCCATCGTCATCGCGGGTAATGTTTTATGTGCAGAATGAACTACAATATCTGCACCATATGCTAATGTTGACTTTGGAAATGCCCCCTCTAAACAAAAATGAGCACCATGTGCCTCATCTACTAAAACGGGGATTTTATGTGCATGTGCATAAGCGATGCTTGCCTCTAGATTCATCCCCATACCATAATAATTAGGATGCGTTAAAATGAGTGCTTTAGCATTTGGATATTTTTCAATTGCTTCCTTAATAATTTCATCATGAATTCCTACCGGTACATTATAAGCTTCATCAATCCATGGATCTAAAAAAATCGGATTTGCTCCCGCTAATTTTAAACCATTAATAATTGATTTATGACAATTTCTTTGTACAAGAACAATATCATGTTCCCCGCAACAAGACAAAATCATTGCTAAGTTCCCTACTGTTGAACCATTAATTAAAAAATAACTTTTTTTCACTCCATATACATCAGCTAATAATTGTTGTGCCTCATCTATACATTCAAACGGACTATGTAAATCATCTAACCCTGACAACTCAGTTACATCGATAGATAGTATATCTTTAAACTCCTCTACTGCCTCCTGAGGGAAGTTTAAACCATTTTTATGACCTGGAACATGAAAGGACAACGGCCCTCTTTCTTTAAACTTTATTAATGCCTCATATAAAGGTATGCGATTTTGATTCATCTATATCTCTTCCTTATTATTTCATTCTTTCTCTATTATACAGAACAAAAAAAATAATAGGCATATGCCTATTTAAAAATATGATACTTCTAATTTCCGAAGCTGTTTTAAATAATATATATACTTCGGATCATCTGTCTCCGTATTCACCATATCTTTTTCACATTCATAACATATTAAATTATTATAAACATATATCCCTTCTTTTCTTTCTGTCTCACAAACAATACAAACTTCATTTTGTGATTTCATAACCTTCCCTCCCTATTTAAATGGACATATTTTATACTTCTATTCCTTAACAATTTACAGAAAAATATACATCCACCTCTTATATAATATGATTAATCCTTGGGCAACGTGTTTGTATTACCATGACTTCTTTTTACGTACCTGTTTGAAAACACGAAAAAGCACGAGTCAAATGACTCGTGCTTAGTTGCTTGGCGACGTCCTACTCTCACAGGGACAAGGTCCCAACTACCATCGGCGCTAGAGAGCTTAACTTCCGTGTTCGGTATGGGAACGGGTGTGACCTCTCTGCCATCAT
>NZ_JBQAEO010000027.1:0-42004 GCF_051915365.1 Bacillus cereus group sp. MYBK79-1
GCTACTGGTGCCACTGGACCTCAAGGTGTTCAAGGTAACACAGGTGCTACTGGTGCCACTGGACCTCAAGGTGTTCAAGGTAACACAGGTGCTACTGGTTCTACCGGCGCTACTGGACCTCAGGGTGCTCAAGGTAATACTGGTGCTACTGGCGCGACCGGACCTCAAGGTGTTCAAGGTAACACGGGTGCTACTGGTTCTACCGGCGCTACCGGACCTCAGGGTGTTCAAGGTAACACGGGCGCTACTGGTTCTACCGGCGCTACCGGACCTCAGGGTGTTCAAGGTAACACGGGTGCTACTGGCGCGACTGGACCTCAGGGCGTTCAAGGTAACACGGGTGCGACTGGACCTCAAGGTGTTCAAGGTAACACGGGCGCGACTGGACCTCAAGGTGTTCAAGGGCCAACAGGCGCTACCGGTGCCACTGGTATAGGAGTTACTGGCCCTACCGGACCTTCTGGTGGACCTACTGGACCTACCGGGCCTACTGGACCTAGCTTCCCTGTAGCAACAATTGTTGTTACAAACAACATTCAGCAAACAATACTTCAATTTAACAACTTCATTTTTAATACTGCAATTAACGTAAACAACATTATCTTCAATGGCACAGATACAGTTACTGTTATCAACGGAGGTATTTACGTCATTAGCGTATCGATCTCTACAACTGCACCAGGATGTGCACCACTCGGCGTAGGAATTTCAATAAATGGAGCAGTCGCAACTGATAACTTCTCTTCAAATCTAATAGGCGACTCACTTTCATTCACTACGATCGAAACATTAACTGCTGGCGCAAACATTTCTGTCAAACCTACCCTTAGCGAAATCACAATTCCTGAAACAGGCAACACTAACATTCGACTTACTGTATTTAGAATCGCTTAAATTTTATTATGTATTGTTTATGGCAAATAAAAAAAGAGCGAGAAACTTCGCTCTTTTTTGTTATGTACAATAATTCATTACTACTCTAATTCAATTGAAACATTTTTTTGTGGTACAAATGTAGAAATTGCATGTTTATAAATAAGCTGTTGCTTACCTTCTGTTTCCAGTAGGACTGTAAAATTATCAAACCCTTTAATTAATCCACGAAGCTGGAAACCATTTAATAAGTACAGCGTAACAAACGTATTTTCTTTACGGAGTTGATTTAAAAACTGATCTTGGATATTGATTGATTGCTTCATGTCGAATCCTCCTCTTTTTCTCTACTTACTATTATTCGACTTTAGTTGTAGCTTTCCTTCTATGTATCGTAAAATTTCTGACGTTTTTTCACCGTCTGTAACATCAAACCATGTGACATCCATCTTATTACGGAACCAAGTTAATTGACGTTTTGCATACCGACGTGAATTTGTCTTTAATTGTGATACCGCTTCTTCTAAAGAGACACGATCTTCAAAATAATCATATATCTCTTTATACCCAATCGCTTGAATAGATTGACAATCTCTTATCCCTCTATTATACAATCCTTCTACTTCTTCTAATAGACCTTGTTCCATCATTATATCAACTCGTAAGTTAATGCGATCGTATAGCATTTCTCGATCCATTGTCAAGCCAATCAAGGAAACATCGTATAATAACTCATTTTCTTGTTTTTCAAGCTGATCACTCATTTTTTCACCCGTCGTGTGAAAAATTTCTAAAGCTCTAATGACACGGCGGACATTATTTGCATGAATACGCTCAGCGCTTTCTGGGTCTACTTCTTGTAATTTTTTATGTACATATTCCACACCATGTTCTACTGCTAACTTTTCCATCTGTTCTCGGTATGTAGTATCACCAGCATCATCCGTAAACTGATAATCGAATAAAACAGATTGTATATACAGACCCGTTCCACCAACGATAATTGGCAATTTACCACGTTCTGTAATTTCTCGAATATGCTTACGAACACGCTCTTGAAATTCTGCAACAGAAAATGATTCTTCCGGATTTTTTATATCGACCATATAATGTGGAATTCCGTCCATCTCTTCTTTTGTTACCTTTGCAGTTCCAATATCCATCGTACGATAAATCTGCATGGAATCTCCACTTATTATTTCACCATTCAATGCTTTGGCAAGATCAATACTTAACTTCGTCTTTCCAACAGCAGTTGGTCCAATGATGACAGCAACTTTTTCACGTTGCACTTCTCCCATATCATTCAACTCTCTTTATGTGATGTACTCCATCTATTGATTATATCCAATCTTACCAATTTTAACGTCATGATTGCAAGTTCTTTCATTCCGGTACATGAAATTATAAACAAAAAAAGAACATAGTTTGTCCAATTCCGCATATACATGAGTAAAAATATGTTTGAGAGGATGAGTTGACTATGGAACAATCTCTCATCAATTTTTCATCATTAACAAAAGACCTCATTTTAGCTACTGCTACAAAAGAACAAAATTGTTCAAAAGAAGAATTATACTTCGCCTTAAATTGTTTGCTACGTTCTTTTCATTCTACTCTCCAAGAAACTACATTACATCCAGAAAATCAAAATACAGAGTATATACAAAATCAGTTCTGCAGTGCATATAAAATTATTACAGGTAAAACGATTTATCCTTTTCAATAATTCATAAAAGGCGGTCGCTTACACACTTTCAAGCAACCGCCTTTTATATTAATACATATACACTACTCTATAACTTTCACTTTTACAGATTTGCGCCCCCAGCTATTAGCACTACCGTCTGAACCTACTAGAACATCAATACGATTTCCTTTAATCGCACCACCAGTATCTCCAGCAATCGCTTCTCCGTATCCTTCCACCCATACTTTTGACCCAAGTGGAATTACTTTAGGATCAACAGCAATTACTTTCATATTTGGATTCGCTGTTAAATCATGCCCCATTGCAGTTAATACACGACCACCATACGTACCATTCTCACTTGGATGCGCTGTATACGCTGTCGCTTCTACTGTTATTTCACGTCCACCAGCAGGTGCACTTGTTTGAGTAGATTTCGCAACTTGTTTCGTAGTTGACTGCTGTTTTACCACAGGTTTATTTGATTCTACATTCTTAACAGATTCTTTGTTCTTAACCACTTTATTATTCTTAACCGGCGTATTTACTCTTACTGGCGCTTCTTCTTGCGTTACAACTTCTTTCTTTTCAATTACAGGTGCCGTTCCTGTTAAAAATGGCATGTGAACATATCCTGTTTTTCCATTGTAGTCAAATTGCAACCATTCATTTTGAACTTGATTTGTCGTTTCAATTACATCATCTTTATTTAGTTTACCAAGAATTTCAGAATCAGTATTCGCTCCAGCACGAACATTTAACACGCCCGCGGTTACATAATATGTACTTTCTGTAAATTCAGCACTTACAAACGCTTCTTTACCATTTAATTTAATTTTTGTCCATCCGTTTTCTGTATTTATAACATCTAATTTATTTCCACTTAACATTTTACCTACAAGCTTTGACTCTACAGTTGGGTTTTCTCTAACATTTAATACGTCTGTTGTTACAATCGTTTCTGCTTTCGCAGAACCTGCAAAAATCCCAAGACCAAAAACTGCTGCCGTTGCTATACCTAATAATTTTTTCATGAATAGCCTCCATTTGCTTTGTTTTCGTATTTTCATTATAGCAACAGATTTTTAGGATTTTTAGAAATCACACAATTACAAACCATTCGTAATAGGCGATTAATGAGTTGTAACATAAATTTCCATATTAACGAATCCCATTTCCAATAGAATCCTCAATAGTTTTCATATATTTTCCACATACAAACACCAGAATTTTTTTCCAGAAAAAATTACAGTATTACTGTTTTGTTACAAAAAAATCATATTTCATTACATCTTTTACCAAAATTCATCATTCTCCAATTATTAACCCCTTTTTTGTAATAAAAGGGAGCAGCTAATAAAAGCTACTCCCTTTACATGCATTATTTAACTTTCTTTTTCCAGATCCCCATCATAAGAGCAGAAACAACTGTGCCTATGAATATCGAGAAAATATATAACACCGGTTTATTTACTAATGCGATAACAAACAATCCACCATGCGGTGCTGGTAATGTAATTTGGAATAACATAGATAATGCACCCGCAATACTTGAACCAACAACACAACTTACTATTACTCGAACCGGATCTGCAGCTGCAAATGGAATCGCACCTTCTGTAATAAACGATGCCCCCATAATATAATTTGTTAAACCAGATTTACGTTCTGCTTCAGTAAATTTTGATTTAAAGAAAGTAGTTGCGAATGCAATCGCTAATGGCGGTACCATACCACCAGCCATAACCGCTGAGTGAACCCCAAAGTTCTGCGCTTCTATTGCAGCAATACCAAATGTAAATGCAGCTTTATTAATTGGACCACCCATATCAATTGCCATCATGCCACCTAAAATAAGACCTAATAATATAGCATTTGTACCGTTCAAACCATTTAACCATCCTGTTAACATTTCATTCAATGCTACTACAGGCGGAATTACTACTTTTTGCATAACAACTCCTGTAATCAACACTCCAAAGACCGGATATAACAATACAGGTTTAATTCCTTCTAACTGTGCTGGTAATCCTGAAAACAATCTTTTCAATCCTAAAACAACATATCCAGCTAAGAAACCAGCAATTAATCCACCTAAAAATCCAGCATTCGCATGTGCCGCTAAAAATCCGCCGACAACACCAGGCATAAATCCTGGACGATCAGCAATAGAACTCGCAATAAATCCAGCTAAAATTGGTACGAGGAATAAAAATGCCCCTGTTTTTCCTCCTCCAATAGACATTAACAACTCAGCTAAAGGTCCTTCTGCCTTAATACCACCAATCCAAAACGCTAGCGCTATTAAAATCCCGCCACCAACAACGAATGGAAGCATATTACTTACGCCGTTCATTAAATGCTTATAAATCCCTAATCCTTTTTCTTTCTCTGTACTTTCTGTCTTCCCATCTTCTTTTACACCTTTAAAGATTGGTGCATCTTGTTTTACAGCTCGATTAAGAAGCGTTTCCGTTTTTCTAATCCCATCAGCGACTGGCACTTGAATAACATGTTTTCCAGCAAAACGGTTCATTTCTACTTGTTTATCTGCCGCAACGATAATAGCTGTCGCTCGTTCAATGTCCTCTTTCGTTAAACCGTTTTTTATACCTGTTGATCCATTCGTTTCAACTTTAATCGCTATCCCTAGCTCTGCTGCTTTCGCTTTCAAGCTATCCGCAGCCATATACGTGTGAGCGATTCCAGTTGGACAAGCCGTAACTGCTAATACGTACGGTTCATTTCCTTCTGGTTTTGCAACTTCAATCTCATCCTCTTCTTTTTCATTCTCTTTTTCATCAAATAAACGAAGAAGCTCCTCTTCATCCTTTGCTTCTAATAATTGCTTACGAAACCCTTCATCCATTAATAATGTAGAAAGACGAGACAACGTTTCTAAATGAGCATTATTCGCCCCTTCGCTTGCAGCAATCATAAAGAATAAATGCGCTGGTTGTCCGTCAAGCGACTCATAGTTGATACCGCTTACACTTCTACCAAAACAAATCGCTGGTTGCTTAACAGCTTTTGTTTTCGCATGAGGTATCGCAATCCCTTCCCCAATTCCAGTTGTACTTTGTGACTCCCGCTTTAAAATAGCTTCTTTAAATTCCGCTTTACTATTTAAACGATTTGCGCCGTCTAATTTCTCAACTAATTCATCTATGACAGCTTCTTTATTTGAAGCTGTCAAATTCATAATAACTGTATCCCTTTTTAATAGTTCTGTAATTTTCATATGTTGCTTCCCCCTATCGCTTAGCTACAATTACTTGCGACAATAATTCTTCTACTTTTTCCTTTTCACATAAATCAGCTGAAAATGCTGTTGCACTCCCTGTTGCAACGCCATATTGAAATGCCTTTTCAATATCTTTTGTCTGTTCATATTTACCTACAAATCCTGCAACGAGAGAATCTCCGGCTCCAACCGAATTAATTACAATACCTTTTGGAACAGTCGCTTCATATATACCTTCTGCCGTAAATAATAAAGCCCCATCTCCAGCCATTGATACAATAACATGCTCTACACCTTGTTCAACTAATTTTCTTCCATACGGTAAAATATCTTCTACTGTTGAAATCTCTACTCCGAATAAATCACCAAGTTCATGATGATTAGGCTTTATTAAAAATGGTTTATTTTTAATTACATGCTGCAGCGCACTTCCACTTGCATCGACTACTACGCGAATACCTTTCTCAGCTCCAAGTGCTGCGATGGATTCATAAAAAGTAGTTGAGATAGACGCCGGTACACTTCCAGCTAGTACAACACAATCTCCCTGCCTCATACTTTCAATTTGTTTCATTAATTGTTCATATTGTTCATTTGTCACACTAGGTCCTTGCCCATTTAATTCTGTTTCTTCTCGCCCTTTTATTTTCACATTAATTCGGGACTCACCATCTACTTGGACGAAATTTGTTGTTACACCTTCCGTCTGTAATACATCTTTAATAAATTGACCAGTAAATCCACCAGTAAATCCAAGCGCTATATTTTCAACACCTAAACGATGGAGAACGCGAGAAACATTAATCCCTTTTCCACCAGGAAACTTCATATCTTTCTCTGCTCGATTTACTGCGCCTAAATCAAAAGAATTCACTTGTACTACATAATCAATAGATGGATTTAAAGTAACTGTATAGATCATTGTTTATCAGCCTCAATTACATTGGTTTGTCTTTTATATTTTTCTAAATCAATTTCTAAATGGTTTGTAATAATATTTGCCTCTTCAACATTGGCAATTTTCGCAAATGCAACTTCCGAAAACTTACTTTCATCAATTAAGAAATATCCTTCGTTCGCTAATGTTAGTGCCATTTGTTTTAAAAGTGCCTCTTCTGGATCTGGAGTTGTAAAACCAAGCTGTTCGTGCACACCATTCGCGCCTAAAAAACATTTATCAAAACGATACTTTTGCATACTTTCCTGTGCCATAGCACCAATTAAAGCTTTCGTCCTACTCTTCATCATCCCGCCTAGTAAATATGCACGAATATTATTTTCAACTAAAGCTTCAATATGCATAAGTCCATTCGTAACGACAGTAACATCTTTATTTATTAAAAATGGAATCATTTCAAATGTCGTACTTCCTGCATCTAAATAAATACAATCACCTTGTTCAACAATGCTAGCGGCATACTTCGCAATTTGTTGTTTTATTTGAATGTTTTTGGATGATTTTTCAACCATCGTCGGCTCCTGGCCTTTTCCCGTTAAAACAGCTGCACCACCGTGAACTCTTTTTAGTAACCTTTGTTTTTCCAATTGCGCTAAATCACGACGAATTGTTGATTCAGAGCTTTCTGTACTTTCCACTAATTGTTGTAATTTAACAACCTTCTGCTCTTTTACAAGTTGCAATATCATTTGATGTCGTTCAGGAGTTAACATTTCATTCACCTCTTCTTTGATTACAGTATAATGAAAACGATCACAAAAATCAACCAAAAACATTCACAAATAACCAAAAACAATCACAAACAGTTATAAACAGCAAAAAAGAAACCCATTTGATATAACAATCAAATGGGTTTCTTTACTCGATTCACTTATAAAGAAGCTTTATATATGCTTAAAACATCGTCTTTATTTAATTTTTTAAAGTTACCAAATTCACCATAAGCCATCGCTTTATCCGCCATTAAATCAATTTCATTTTCTCCAATAGCGTAATCAGCTAACGTTACCGGCGCCTCAATTGAAGTCCAAAATTGACGTAACGCCTCAATTCCTTCTAACGCAATTTCTCGATCAGTCTTCCCATCTGTTTCTACATCGAATACGCGAATAGCAAACTGTTTAAAACGACTTACATTTTCATCTACAACATGCTTCATCCAGTTCGGGAATAAAATTGCTAAACCGCCTCCGTGTGGTATATCATGAACCGCAGAAACCGCGTGCTCAATATTGTGAGTTGCCCAGTCTCCTTTTACTCCCATCGCTAAAATACCGTTTAACGCCATAGTACCGCAATATAAAATGGTTTCTCTATGCTCATAATTTTCTAAATCACTTAAAAGCTTAGGAGCTGTTTCAATTACTGTTTTTAAAACAGATTCACAATAACGATCTTGTAGTTCTGTATTTGTTCCATGGTGGAAATATTGCTCTAATACATGCGACATAACATCTACCATACCGTAAATTGTTTGATCCCTCGGTACAGACGCAGTATGAACTGGATCTAAAATTGAAAACTGAGGGAAAGTAACCGGGCTACCCCATCCATATTTTTCATTCGTTTCCCAGTTTGTAATAACAGAACCAGCATTCATTTCAGATCCTGTTGCCGCAAGCGTAAGTACCGTACCAAATGGTAATGCCTCACTAGCAAATGCTTTTTTCGTTACAATATCCCACACATCTCCATCATACTTACTACCAGCAGCAATCGCCTTCGTACAGTCAATTACACTTCCTCCACCAACTGCTAAAATAAATTCAACACTATTCTCTTTACAAATTTGAATCCCTTTCTTTACAGTTGATACACGCGGATTTGGTTCAACACCTGTCAATTCAAATATTTCTGCATTTATATCTTTTAAAATAGAAATTACATTATCATAAATACCGTTTCTTTTAATACTGCCTCCCCCGTATACGAGAAGAACCTTTTTACCGAACTGTGGAATTTCAGTTTTTAACTGTTCTAATTGACCTTTACCGAAAATAAGTTTCGTTGGATTACGAAATACAAAATTTTGCATATCCCTTTACCATCCCTTCTATATGAAAAGCAACTATACTTTTGTATACCATATTTTTTTCATTTCACAAAAATATTTGCCTAACAAAAAAATCCCAGCCTACAGGCTGAGATTTTTTATTGATAATAAGGTGAGATCATTAAGTAAACTATAACACCAGATAAACTTACATATAACCAAATTGGCATCGTCCAACGTACAATTTTACGATGACGTGTTAATTGATTTGTAAAACCAAATACAAGTGCAAACAATGCAAGCGGCACAATAATTGCTGCCAGGATAATATGTGTAATTAAAATAATGAAGTACACATATTTAATGAATCCTTCTCCGCCAAAATGTGTTGCTGGCGCCAAGTAATGATACGATAAATAAGAAACACAAAATAGCAACGTCGTTGTAAATGCGGCTAGGATGAAACTACGGTGCATTTTCACATTCTTCTTAATAATAGAATATAAAGCTGCTAATAAGAATACGAATGTAAAGCTATTAAAAATTGCATTTAACATTGGTAAAATTGTTACATCAAAATGTACTTCTCCTTCATAGCCAACAGGTCCAAAGAACAAAAATAAAATAATCGCATTTACAATTACAGAAAGCGTTATCACAATAGGAGCATAGCTTTTCTGATTAGTTGATTGATCCACCAAAATGGTCACTCCTCTTCCTTCAAATATGTATACGTAACCTCACTATTTTAACATATTATTCACAGTGTAAATGTGACAATAGTTTGACACAGTAAGACAGAGTAAAGAAAAAAATCCTTCTTAATAAAACTTCTTAAGAAGGATTTTATCGCTTTATTATTTAAATAGCAATGTAATTAGTTTTTGTTAAAAAACGTATTGCTATATGCTTGATAAATTTCAGACACTTGATATCCCATTAAAGAAATTGCTGTTAATGAAAAGAAACCAATCATAAGAAATCGAAACCACATATAAATCTCCTCCTTGTATTTAGCCTATAAAGCAGACGCTATATTACAAGTTGAGTGGTACTCTTCATCGTCACTTTCCTTTTTCTTTACAATTGCTGTTATAAATCGAATCATAAAGAAAATCACAAAAGGAAATTGTTCGTAATTTACCTTGGCATAGTTCAGCAACGGCTCGCGTTGCACATCGAACGGAGATGAGAAGGAATAGAACATACCTTGCTCTTCCATATACACAATTACAATTTTCATACAAAACATTATTCCTAGAAACGAAACAATATCTTGCCATTCTGTCGTATATAACAAGTTATACAGCTCTAATACGTACTCTTCCATCGTCATCCCCCCTTCCTTTTTTACCATTTTGCTCGCCTTCATATAAAAAGTCAAGAAAAAAGTTTATATTCACTATGACAATAGTAATTACTTGTTTCTATGATTATATATGATTCTTTTATAGCAATGATTGGGTGTAACTCTATTCTAAAACAAGAAATTAGAATCGAACAGATTCCTCATTTTTACTTTTAGGAGTCAACACTGTACTATTTTTATTTCTATTGAAAATAAAATAAGAAATTATTATAAGAACAGTAACAAGCATCGTTAATAGTGCCTGTGAACGTAAAGATTCAATTGCGAGCATTGCAACTAAAACTGCTATAATCGCAGCAATTGTAACATATGTTACATATGGAAAAAGCCACATTTTCACTTTCAAATTTTGTTGTTCTACTTTCCCCATTTTTTTACGTATCTTGAAATGTGAAACTGCTATAACGAGATAAACGAGTAACGCAATCCCGCCAGATGCATTCACTAAAAATAAAAATACTTTATCTGGAGATATGTAACTAAAAACAACTCCAATGTAAGCAAAGAAAGTTCCAAATAAAACCGCCCGAACCGGAACACCACTACTATTCAATTTTAAAAATGCCTTTGGTGCATCTCCTCTTTCTGCCATTGAAAAAAGCATTCTTGAGTTCGTATATAAACCCGAATTTAAACAAGAAAGTACAGCTGTTAAAACGATAAAATTCATAATTTGCGCTGCCGCTGGTATCCCTATATGTTCCAATACCGCCACAAACGGGCTTTTTAGTATGTTCGCCGAATTCCACGGAAGAAGTGTAACAACTACAGCGATCGATCCAATGAAAAATACGAGAATACGCCAAATTACACTATTTGTTGCTGTTTTTACTGCTTTTACAGGTTCGGCAGACTCTCCAGCGGCCACTGCAACAATCTCAGATCCCATAAATGAAAATATAACGACGGTGATTCCAAGTAGCACCGAACTTATACCATTGGGCATAAATCCTCCTTGCCCTACTAAATTCGAAGTGCCAGGTGCTTCCGTTCCTGGTACAAATCCTAAAATAACAGCTAGTCCAAGACAAAGGAACAAAACAATACTTATTACTTTAATAAATGAAAACCAATATTCAAATTCTCCAAATGATTTCACCGAGAAAACATTCGTCAACGTTAATAAAATCGTTAATATTAAGCTTAATAACCAGAGTGGGATTTCTGGAATCCAGTATTGAATAATACCAGCACCTGCTGTAGCTTCTATTGCAATAACAATTACCCAGAAAAACCAATATAGCCACCCAATTGTATACCCCGCCCATGGACCAATTGCTTCTCTTGCATATGTTGCAAATGAACCACTTGTCGGATTAATAGCTGCCATTTCTCCTAGCATTCTCATAACGAAAATAACTAGAAGTCCTGCTAATGCATATGAAACGATAGAACCTGGACCTGCTGAATGCACAACCGCACCACTTCCAACAAACAAACCAGCTCCTATTACCCCGCCAATTGAGATCATTGTAATGTGGCGTATTTTGAGGTCTTTCTTAAGATTTTTATCCAACTCTTGTACATCCCCTTCCAAACTTAATTTTGAAATTTACCCCGCATTAACGGGCAGTAAGAGTATTATGCGAAAAATCTTTTCTTATACTTTAAAATATATCAAAATATTCTGAATTCAACAATCGTAATTCGACCTCCTTCAGAAATTATTTCATTAGGTTTAATAATTTCCCCTATACAATTGTTGAGAAAATTATAGTCACCTTACAAAAGAGTGAATTTTCAGATATCATTAAATAAACAAGATTATACATCTAGACAACTTTTTGTATAGGAGTGTTGATATGTTAAACAAGTTTAAATTCATTTGTTGTGCTTTAGTAATTTTCTTACTGCTACCACTGGCCCCCTTTCAAGCACAAGCAGCAAACAATTTAGGATCAAAACTACTCGTTGGATACTGGCATAACTTCGATAACGGTACTGGCATTATTAAATTAAAAGACGTTTCACCAAAATGGGATGTAATCAACGTATCTTTCGGTGAAACTGGTGGCGATCGTTCCACTGTTGAATTTTCTCCTGTGTATGGTACAGATGCAGAATTCAAATCAGATATTGCTTACTTAAAAAGTAAAGGAAAAAAAATAGTTCTTTCAATAGGTGGACAAAATGGCGTCGTTTTACTTCCTGATAATACCGCTAAGCAACGTTTTATTAATTCCATACAATCTCTAATCGATAAATACGGTTTTGATGGAATAGATATTGACCTTGAATCAGGCATTTACTTAAACGGAAATGACACTAATTTCAAAAACCCAACGACTCCTCAAATCGTAAATCTTATTTCAGCTATTCGGACAATCTCAGATCATTATGGTCCAAATTTTCTATTAAGCATGGCTCCTGAAACAGCTTATGTTCAAGGTGGTTATAGTGCATACGGAAGCATCTGGGGTGCATATTTACCAATTATTTACGGAGTGAAAGACAAACTAACATACATTCACGTTCAACATTACAACGCTGGTAGCGGGATTGGAATGGACGGTAATAACTACAATCAAGGTACTGCAGATTACGAGGTCGCTATGGCAGATATGCTCTTGCATGGTTTTCCTGTAGGTGGTAATGCAAATAATATTTTCCCAGCTCTTCGTTCGGATCAAGTCATGATTGGAATTCCTGCAGCACCAGCGGCCGCTCCAAGTGGCGGATATATTTCGCCAACTGAAATGAAAAAAGCTTTAGATTATATCATTAAAGGAATTCCTTTTGGAGGAAAGTATAAGCTTTCAAATCAGAGTGGCTACCCTGCATTCCGCGGCCTAATGTCTTGGTCTATTAATTGGGATGCAAAAAACAACTTTGAATTCTCTAATAACTATAGAACATATTTTGATGCGATTCCCTTGCAAAAATAATAAAAACCAACAATAGGTTATATGACCTATTGTTGGTTTTTATTTATATAAATTACTTTTTCACTTCTACATGATGAAAAGATTCTTTTCCATCTCTTACATAACTATTTACAATACTTAAAAGTAATTTACCACCAATTAACATCGCTCGTTCATCAAAATCAAATTGAGGATGATGATGTGGATATGTTGCTCCTATTTCTTCATTACCCGCACCTGTGAAGAAAAATGCTCCTGGAACACGCTCTAAGTAGTATGCAAAATCTTCTCCACCCATAATAGGAGGCACCTCCATCACCCTTTCTTTGCCAAGATCGTGTTCCGCAACCGTCATAAAATGACGCGTTTCCTCTACATAATTTATTAATATTGGATAACCTCGTTTATATTGAATAGTAACTTTAGCATGAAGAGACTGACAAATCCCCTCAACAACTCGGCTAAATTCCTTCTCCATATATTCTCTCACTTCAGGATCTAACGTTCGAATGGTCCCTGTAAACGTAGCAGTATCCGCAATAATATTATCCGCCTGACCAGCATGGAATGTACCAACTGTTAATACCGCAGATTGAAGCGGATCTATTTTCCGACTCACTAAAAGTTGTAACTGATTAATTACTTGTGTTGCAACGATAATAGCATCAACAGTATGATGCGGCATACCACCGTGACCGCCTCGCCCTTGAATCTTCACTTCAAATGTATCAGCTGCCGCCATCATTGCTCCAGCTTTCGCTCCAACCATTCCTATAGGCATTTGAGAAGATAGATGTGTTCCAAACACAACATCTACACCTTCTAAACAACCATCCTCAATCATAGCAATTGCTCCGCCAGGGTCTTTCTCTTCTGCATGTTGATGAATAAGAACTATTTTGCCAGAAAGCTGGTTTCTATGGTCACTTAATATTTTGGCAACGCCTAAAAGTGTTGCTGTATGTCCATCATGGCCACAAGCGTGCATTACGCCGGGAACCTTTGATTTATATGAAACTTGCTTTTCATCTTGAATAGGTAGTGCATCAAAATCAGCACGTAGCGCTATCGTCTTCCCAGGTTTTCCACCTTCAATTACGCCGATTATCCCTCTTCCGCCAACATCTGTTGTCACATTAATATGAAAGCTTTTTAAGATTTCAGCTATTTTTTTCGGTGTTTCTATTTCTTGAAACGATAGCTCTGGGTATTGATGAAAATCTCTTCGCCACAAAACCATTTGGTTATATAAACTTTCCAATTCTTTATGCCATGTTTCTATCATAGAAATGCCCCTTTCTTTGTTTAACACTTTAATTAAAAGTTACATAATATTCTGTGTTTAATCAATAAAAAAGAGCACTTTCTTTGAAAGCCCTTCTACTACTCTAAGATAGTCTAGTTACTATTTTGCTTCAATACAAATACTGAAAGTTCAGGTACACTCCAAAATCTAACAGGCATTCGGGTTGTCCCAATACCACGATTTACGTATAAATGTAACGGCTTATTCTTCCCTTCTAATTCATACATACCTTCCACATAGCTCTCAGCTAGTTTTGTAGTAATTAATGGACCTATAAAAGGAATTTGAACTTGTCCTCCGTGACTATGGCCTGACATTTGAAAATCAACTGGGTAACGAGCTACTTTATCTACAACATCCGGCTCATGTACTAATAGCATATTGAAATCTTGTTGCCTTACATGTTTTAAAGTCGCATCTATTTGTGGCTTCCCTAATAAAAAATCATCCAAACCTGATATTGTAATATACTTACCGTTTTCCACTTTAATTTTTTGCACTTCATTTACTAACACAGAGAAACCAGCTTCCTCCATATACTTTTTATAAAATAAACTACCTCCACCGCCCCTATCATGATTCCCAAACACTGCATATTTCCCTAATGGCGCATGTATTTTCTGTAAAATACTTTTCGCTTCTTCTCTTTCCGCCTTATACGATCCAAACTTATCTATTAAATCCCCTGTAAAAACTACTACATCTGGATGTAACGTATTCATCTTCTCCACCAAATTTTCTAGTTGTTTCAGTGTAAATTCTGGCCCTAAATGCACATCTGAGAATTGCAATATCTTTTTATTATTAAACTCTTTAGGAATTGTAGATGCTTCTATTTCATTCCACGTAACTGTTACTAGTTTTCGTTCTATTTCTGTCGCATAGAAATACAAACTTACTGAAATCATTACTATACTTATAAAACTGATTATAAATATTTTTATGATTGATTTTTTTTGTTCTTTTTTTACATGATGCGTATTCATGTTCTCACCTCTAGAAGTACTTTACAGCCTTATTGTTACATTAATGTGACAACATGAACAATGTTAGTTATATCCAATTCTCCCCTCATTCACTTTGACAAACTTATGCAGAAGTCATAACATATTTTTATAATACATAGATTTTTAAAAATGTTCCTTCTATTCATTCTATCATTTTATTGAGGAGAGATTATTCATGTCTGTATTTACACCAGAAGAAATTACGGAACTTGCTGCGAATTCCGGAAGAAAAAAAGCTCATCTATCATTACTCCCTATGCTAATTCTCGGTTTTTTTGGTGGTGCTTTCATAGCATTAGGGTATTTACTCGATATCCATGTTATCGGAACAATGCCAAAATCTTGGGGATCATTTACTAGTTTTCTAGGCGCTGCTGTATTCCCTATCGGTCTTATACTCGTTATTCTTGCAGGCGGTGAGTTAGTAACTGGCAATATGATGACAGTTTCTATGGCTTGGCTTCAAAAGAAAATTACTTTATTTCATTTCATACGAAATTTAATTATTGTTACGTTTAGCAACTTCATAGGTGCTGTATTCGTAGCTTATTTTTTCGGTCATATCGTCGGATTAACAGAGGGCGCTTTTTTAGCGAAAACAGTTTCTATTGCGCAAGCTAAACTACAAAATACACCACTACAAGCCTTCATTTCTGCAATCGGATGTAATTGGCTCGTTTGTTTAGCTGTTTGGCTCAGTATGGGAAGTAAAGAATTTATCGGAAAGATTATCGGCATCTGGTTCCCAGTTATGACTTTTGTTGCGATTGGATTTCAACACGTTGTAGCCAATATGTTTGTTATCCCAGCTGCAATTTTTGCCGAGCAGTTAACTTGGATTGAATATTTTCCAAACTTCATTTTTGTTTTCTTCGGAAACTTAGTAGGCGGTATGTTATTTGTAGCGTTACCTTATTTCATATCTTATAATAAGAAACTACCTTCCAATAAAGAGCACACCGAGTTAAAGAAAAAATCTGTATCCGCTTAAATGAACCTTCTATACAGTGTATCTAAAAAAATATTACAAATTTCATTTTTTTTACGAATATATGTGCGTACACTTGTTCTCGAATGTTTTATACGTTATAATAACAACTTAAATAGCATTATTTACATATGAGGTGAAAAACATGAACAAAACAGAATTAATCAAAAACGTAGCACAAAATGCTGAGATTTCTCAAAAAGAAGCTACTGTAGTTTTACAAACTGTAGTAGAATCAATCACTAACACTTTAGCTGCTGGTGAAAAAGTACAACTTATCGGATTCGGTACATTCGAAGTTCGCGAAAGAGCTGCTCGTACAGGCCGTAACCCACAAACTGGTGAAGAAATGCAAATCGCAGCTTCTAAAGTACCTGCTTTCAAAGCTGGTAAAGAACTAAAAGAAGCTGTAAAATAATGAAAAAATAGCCTTCTCATTTATGAGAGGGCTATTTTTTCATTACATAATTAATAAAAATTTGACCATTATGCTGTTTCTTTTGTTCCTTTATGCAAATAAAACCGTTACTTTCAAAGAAAGTTTTTGCTGTAATACTCGCCTCTGTATATATCTCCCTATGCCCTAAGCTTACTGCTTCTTTTTCTAACTTCTGTAGTATGTAGGAAGCTATCCCTTTTCCTTGATAATCTTTATGTGTAAATAAGCGATCTATGTAATGCTCATCATTATAATCACCAAACCCCACTATCATACCGTTATAATCCGCTACATAACTAATATTCTTCTCTAAAGACTGTAACCAGTTTTCTCTCTCTAGTCGATCTGGTGCCCATGCCTGTAGCTGTAACACGTTATAATCTTTTGCATTAATTGTATGAACTGTTTCATAGAACAACTGTAATACTTGTTCTAAATCCTCTTTATAGAATGTTCTAACAATCGTATCTTTTAACATATATGAACCTCCTTACTAAACTATCATTTAACTTTTCTACCATCTAGTATTCAATATTTCTGCTTTATTATATCTTTTTTCTTTCTATATAAACAAAAAACAATACTTATTTCAAAGTATTGTTTTTTGTTTAAAAGCATATGCAATTCTCTATAGATTTTTATTTTTTTAATTTCACTCTTTGCAGTCGTAATGCATTTAATACAACGGATACAGAACTAAATGCCATCGCGGCTCCAGCAACCCAAGGTGCTAAGAAACCGAATGCTGCAATTGGGATTCCTAAGCCGTTATAAGCTAGTGCCCAGAATAAATTTTGCTTAATGTTTCTTATCGTCATCTTGCTCATAAAGATTGCATCAGCAATACTATTTAAATCACCACGGATTAACGTAATATCTGCCGCTTCCATCGCTACATCCGTTCCTGTTCCAATTGCCATACCGATATCCGCCGTAGCAAGTGCTGGAGCATCATTTATTCCATCTCCAACCATCGCTACTTTCTTACCTTGCGCTTGCAGTTTTTTCACTTCTTCTGCTTTTCCTTCTGGTAATACTTCTGCAATTACGTGATCAATACCAACTTGCTTAGCGATTGCCTGAGCAGTTTGTGTATTATCTCCTGTAATCATAACAACGTCTAGACCCATTTTCTTAAGTCTTGCGATAGCTGCTTTTGAAGTATCTTTTACAGTATCTGCAACGGCCACTATACCAGCATATTCTTTATTAATCGCAATAAGCATTGCTGTTTTTCCTTCTCGTTCTAGCTCTTCCATCGATTTAGAAACTTCTTCAATACCAATATTGAATTTCTTCATTAATCGACGTGTACCAATTAATAATTGTTTCCCTTCTACAACTGATTCGATACCGAATCCCGGAATCGCTTCAAACGTTTCTGAACTTGAGATATCAATTTTCTTTTCTTTAATTCCTTCTACAATTGCTTCTGCAAGTGGGTGTTCTGAATTTTTTTCTGCCGCACCTACTAAACGTAGTATTTCTTCTTCACGGAATCCATCTGCTACAATTACATCTGTTAACACAGGCTTCCCGTTTGTCACAGTACCTGTTTTATCTAAAATAACTGTATCTAATCGGTGTGTTGCTTCTAAATGCTCTCCACCTTTAAATAAAATGCCATACTCAGCCGATCTTCCTGATCCAGCCATAATAGATGTAGGCGTTGCAAGGCCTAATGCACATGGACAAGCGATAACAAGTACAGCGATCATTTTCTCAAGTGCTCCGCCAAAATCACCAGGTGTAACAAATAGCATCCACACTGCAAATGTGATAATAGCAATCACAACTACAATCGGTACGAAAATACCTGAAATTTGATCTGCTACCCTTTGAATAGGAGCTTTTGAACCTTGGGCCTCTTCTACTACTTTAATAATTTGAGCTAATGCAGTATCTCTTCCTACCTTAGTCGCTTTAACTTTTAAAAACCCATTTTTATTTATTGTAGAACCGATTACTAGATCCCCAATTGTTTTATCAACTGGAATACTTTCACCTGTTAACATCGATTCATCTATTGCTGACTTTCCTTCTACAATTTCCCCATCTACCGGAATTTTCTCGCCAGGTTTTACATAAACGATATCACCAGCTACCACTTCTTCGATTAAAATTTTTATTTCTGTTCCATCTCGTACAACAGTAGCGGTTTTCGCCTGTAATCCCATTAATTTTTTAATTGCTTCTGACGAGCGTCCCTTTGCTTTCGCCTCAAATAATTTACCTAAAATAATTAATGTAATAAGCACTGCACTCGTTTCAAAATACAAGTCTGTCATATGTTCCGAAGAACCAATCGACCTAATACTTAAATACACACTGTAAAAATACGCTGCAGACGTTCCAAGTGCCACGAGAACATCCATATTGGCGCTTTTATTTCGTAACGCTTTATAAGCCCCAACATAAAACTGCCCACCAATGATAAACTGAACTGGAGTTGCAAGAGCTAGCTGCACCCAAGGGTTCATAAGCATATCAGGTAAATAAATAAATGATGTAAATGAGAAATGACTTACCATTGCCCAAAGTAACGGGAATGATAAAATAAACGAAATGATAAATTTCTTCTTTTGTCGCTCAATTTCTTGTAAGCGATGATCAGTTGATCCATCTTGCTCATCTGATTTCACTTCTAATTTATATCCTAATTTCGTAATTGCACTCTTCATTTCATTTACATTAATTTCATCAGGATTAAAATCTACTGTAGCTGATTCCAAAGCGAAATTTACTGTCGCTCCGTTCACACCTTCTAACTTATTTAAACGTTTTTCTATTTTATTCGCACATGCTGCGCATGTCATCCCTGAAACGGTAAATTCAGCTTTATCACTTACAATTCCATATCCTAACGATTCAACTTTTTCCTTAAATTGTTGCGGATTTGTTTTTTGGGGATCATACATTATTTTTGTTTTTTCAAGTGCAAAATTTACATTTGCATCATGAACACCTTCTACTTTTTTTAGACCTTTTTCAATTCTATTTGCACATGCCGCACATGTCATTCCTGATATTTGAAGATTGGCCTCTTTCTGTTCATTCATGTCTCTCACCTCTATATACCCTCATAAGGTATAATTATTAACAAAATAAATCGTACTTCCTACAAAGTACGATTTATTTCCATATCTAAAAATAATTATTGAACATCGTACCCTTGATCTTCAATTACAGCAACGATATCTTTTAACGTTACAACTGATGAGTCGATAGTAACTTCAACAGTACCTTCTGCTAATTGAACTTTCACTTGCTCAACACCGTTTAGTTCTTTCACACTGCTTTCAATAGAATTTACACAATGTCCACAAGACATACCTTCAACTTGTAATGTTAACTGTTCCATTTAAAATCCTCCTCTTGTTTCTTCATTGTTTGTTAATCACAATTACATCTTACCATACCCCCCTAAGGTAATCAATGGTTTTGTATCGTGATTTTTCAATTATTTTCTAAAAGTTTATTTTACATACACTTTTTCACACCAATACCCCGAAATCCTATATAAAGGTAAACAAAAAAACAAGCCAGTGACATACTAGCTTGTTTTTACGCTTTCGAAAAACGTTCAAATACTGTCATTAATTCTTCAATTGCTTCGTCACCATTGCCATCTTTAATAGCACCTGAAACACAATGACTTGTATGGTTTTTTAATACACCCATTCCTACTTTTTTCATCGCTGCATTAATCGCTGAAATTTGCACTAAAATATCCACGCAATAACGATCATTTTCAATCATATTTTGAATACCGCGGACTTGCCCTTCAATTCTCTTTAATCTATTTATAATTTGTTCTTTTTCTTTTTCTGATCTATGTGTTACTGCTTCATGCTCTTTATGATCCATATTATCACCTTCTTAAAGTTTCTCTTCATCCAATAAAACAATTGCTTTTACGAGTATACCAATTATAGCATTAAATATCTACGTATGATACCCCATATGAGTATATTTAAGCTCTATGCTTATTCTTAACAACTTATTAGCTTCTCAGTCTCAATTACCATGATACCCTTTCCTTTTTTCAAAAAAGAATAATAAACGTAGATTATCTATCCCCACTTATTATTCATCCATAAATATAAAAGCCTCAATTTATACACGTATAAATTGAGACTTTTTTCTTCCTATATATAATTATTGCTGATCACATACTTTTGTATCATTCACTACAGAAGTTCCTTCAACGGTTACCGTATGAAAACAGTCATTTACACGAACTGTCACAACATTATCTTGCCGATCAATAACGTGATATTCATTAAAATTTTTATTTAGAGCACTGCGAATTTGTTCTCCTTCATAAATTGGAATGCCATGTGATAAAACCCAGATAAGCCCAGCGATAGCAAGAATAGTTTTCATACGATCTACCTCCTTGAGAATATAGTGAACTTTTAATCCATGCTTTTTCAGCTCTGCGAATCATGAATGGAATGAATCAAGCCTTTTTGGAAATAAGTTCATTTCGTCTATTTTATGTTTATGCTAATTGTGACTGAATTGTGACAACTTTTTGTCTCTTTAGACGAAAAGTTGAAACAAAACGTTCAAAAAGGACAATTCTACTTGCACAAACGAAAGGCTATGGAGAATTTCCCCATAGCCTTTCGTTTGCATTTGACTAGACAATCATTTCATTATGTTTAATATTAAGTGTTTCAATTTGAATTGTAGCATGTTCAATATGGAATTCTTGTTTTAACATATCAATAATATTTTGAAGTACTTCTTGATCATCTTGCTTTTTATCAATCATTACATGGACACTTAATGCATCTAATCCAGATGTAATCGTCCAAATATGAAGATCATGTAAATCACGTACACCTTCTACTCCTTTAATCGCTTGCTTCACTTTCTCTAGTTCAATTGCAACCGGTGTACCCTCCATAAGTATATGAATAGAATGTTTTGTTACTCCCCATGCGCTCTTTAAAATTAATAAAGCTACAACTACTGAAATAATTGGATCTGCAATATACCATGAAAATAATGACATAAGTGCACCAGCTACTAATGCTCCCACTGACCCTAAAGCATCTCCAAGAACATGTAAATACGCGCTACGTAAATTCACATTATTTTTCACGTCACCTTGTCTCATAAGTGCCCATGCACTAATTAAATTTGCTAGTAAACCAATTGATGCGATTAACATCATTGGACCACTTGCTACAGTTGGTGGTTCAAAAAAACGACCAATTACTTCCCATACGATAAGCCCTGCTACAACAAATAATGTAATACCATTAATTAGTGCCGCTAAAATTTCAAAACGATAATATCCATACGTTTTTGTAGAAGTAACTGTTCTAGCTGCTAATCCAATAGCAATTAAACTTAATAATAATGAACTTGTATCACTTAACATATGTCCTGAATCTGATAATAAAGCTAAACTATTTGTAACTAGTCCTCCAAAAAATTCAAAGAACATAATAGTTGCTGTAATTACTAAAGCTGTAATTAACCCTTTTCTATTTCCTTTCCTACTTTCCTCAAAATGATGATGTCCATGGGAATGCCCGTGAGCATGCCCATGATGTTGGTGACCGTGATGATGTCCCATATAAATGCCTCCTTTTAATTTTGTTTTGTCTTTCATAATTCCTCTATTAAATTTTTACTTTCTTTATAAATGGCTCTTTTCTTACCTGAATTGAACTTGTTGGACAGCCATCACTAGCCGCCAACATGGCTTGCAAGAAAGTTTTTGGGATCCCCATTATTCCTTGATTATTATCTAATACACCAAAAGATTTTCTTCTTCCATCTAATTGGTATATATCAGGTGCTATAGAAGCACATAATCCGCATGACTCACAACTCTTTTTATTTACAACTGTATAATGTAACACGATAAATCATCTCCGTTATTAACATACAATACATAGGTAGGGTATAATAAACCGTTTATTTTACACCAAACTTTCTTCTAAAGTTTCTATTTTCCTATTGAAATAATAATGGCATATTGGTTTTAAATCGTTATCCAATTCATAAACCAATGGTGTTCCTGTTGGAATGGTTACATTTTCTATATCTTCATCTGAAATTTGATCTAAATGTTTTACTAAAGCACGTATTGTATTTCCATGTGCTGCAATAATTACTTGTTTACCGGCTTTTACATTAGGAGCTATCTCTTCATTCCAATATGAAACCACTCGTTTCTCTGTATCTTCTAGATCTTCTGTAAGCGGAAATTCATACTCTTTTACATCTCTATATTTCGGATGTGATGCTTCATATCTTTCATCATCTTTTGTAAGTGCCGGTGGGCGTACATTTGTTGAACGTCTCCATAAAGTTACTTGTTCATCGCCATATTCTCTCGCTGTTTCTTCCTTATTTAATCCTTGAAGCGCACCGTAATGTCGCTCATTTAATTTCCATGTTTTATGAACAGGTATCCACATCAAATCCATTTCTTCGAGAGTAATCCATAACGTACGCATCGCTCTTCTCAAAACAGATGTATATGCGATATCAAATGAGAAACCATTAGCTTTCAGCATTACTCCGGCTTCTCTTGCTTCTTCCAAACCTTTACTAGATAAATCAACATCCGTCCAACCTGTAAACCGATTTTCAACATTCCATTCACTTTGTCCGTGTCGTATTAAAACAAGCTTACTCATACTTATTATCTCCTCTCCTTTTAAAGTTGCATTTTCATAAAGATATTTCTTTATGAAAATGCATAATTACATATCAACTTCTTTATTCTTCATTTCACTACTATGACTAAACGCTAATTCAATTAATCCATTTACGTGAGAGTCATCTAATGAATAAAAAACAAGTTTCCCCTCTTTACGCTTTTTCGCTAATCCTATCGTTTGTAATAGTCTTAAGTGATGTGAAGCTGTTGCAATACTACTATGAATAATACTTGCGACATCACGTACACAAAGTTCTTTCTCCGTATACAACGCATAAGCAATTTTCAAACGTGTTTCATCTGCAAGTGCCTTAAACATTTTCGCTACACTACTGATATTTTCTTTCTCTAACATATCACTTGCATGTTTTACTTTTTGCTCATCATGATAACAAAGTTCACAATGTTCTTCCTTCATGTGTAACACCTCTTATTCAAATACATATTTGATTATGTATGTAGTATACCTTATAAACGAGAAACATTCAAATATTCATTTGAATGTTTCTCGTTTATATTAAAAATTCCACTGATTATTAGCCCGCAGCTACTAATCTTATGAGATTCCCGAATGTTGATACCGGATAAATTAAACCCTTTTTCTTTTAGTATTCTTCCTTTAAAAAACAAAACCTAGAAAAAAGTTCCCATATAAGTTCGTTTCTACTGCATACTCCAACCTTTTCAAAAATTGACTTGAAATGATCCTGAACTGTATATGTAGAAATGCACAATTCTTTTGCCACTTCTTTCGTTGACATCCCTCTAACAATTCCTACTATCACTTCTTTCTCTCTTTGAGACAAATTATAAGAATCTGCAAGAAGAGGAAAAACTTCTTCTGGCCGTGCTCTTTCAAACACAACCCTATACCCTGTATGACAACTACTGTAACTTTCTAACCTACTCGCACGAATAACTAAAAATTGTCCACACGTTAAACTTATACAAACTGTCGCTTCTTTATTATTTTCATTTACTTTTACTTGCGAACAAACTGCACGTATCGGCCTCGGCATGTCATCTTTATTTAATTGTTCATACTTTCTAAAATTTGATAACCATATGTATCCTGTTTCATCCCAATAATTTAGTTCAAGATTTGCATTTAATATAATCATGCCCATCCCTACTACTTCCATTTGTTCTTCTGAATGGATGATAAAAGATGTTCTTAAAGTATCTCCTGCCAATAAACCCACCTTCGATAAATACTTACATTCATCATGCTGAAAAGGTACGTTTGTATTATCTCGAAACAAACTTAAGTGTCCAAAACATTTTCCTTTACTCATACAAACCACTCTTACTTCATCTATAAAACCGGCTGGTTTTAAAATATTTCGATACCTAGCGCTTTTTATCGGAGTATCATTTGTGACAATACGTATCGCACCAACATGTGGGGACTTTCTTGCTAAATCTTTAAATTTGTTGTAATCATCCTCTAAAAATTCATTCATAAATAACTGCGAATGCAGTTGTTCAATTATTCGATCTGTACATGCCCCGGTTGATAAAAATGTGTGCGGGTCTATAGCCGTGAAGCAGGAAGCATCAAAAGGAATTACCTTTTTTAATATATTTAAAAACTCTTTTTGAAATTGTCTAATTGATCTCTCGCTTTTCATTAACACTGTTATTTCTTTCGTTTCCTGTTCATAAATCATCTTGATTCCCCCCCAGATTTATGGGATTGTTTCCTCTAACCATTTCATTTCATAATAAAGTGAAACTTTATTGTAAAAGAGGAGGCTAAAATATGAGCTGGAATGATCGTACTGTACATACATATGAACAAACAATTCCGTTGAAAATCCCTGGATATTTTACCCTTTATGAAATGGTGAACCATTTTTTATTTACGACACTCCCTAAAGAAAATATGAATCCAAATTTACTAGTTATAGGTGCTGGTGGTGGACAAGAAATTCTCTCAATAGGTAAACAAAATAGCAACTTATCTTTTACAGGTGTTGATCCATCTAAAAGCATGCTACAGTTAGCCAAAAAAAGAATTGAAAACGAAGGCATACAAAATCAAATTCACTTTGTACACGGAACTGTGCATTCATTATTAACCAATCCATTATTTGATGCTGCTACTTGTATGCTTGTTCTTCACTTCATCCCAACTATGAAGGAGAAAAAAGAATTACTTAATAAAATTAGTAATCGCTTAAAGCCCGGTGCTCCATTCTTTCTCTCTTCAATAAATGGTATACCCTATACCAGTATTTTTTCTGCGCAATTAAATGCTTGGCGCAACCATATGATGCAAAATCAAATTCCATTAGAAGATTGGAACCGATTTGAAAATTCTTTTGAAACAGAAATATACCCTATTGCCGAAACAAATCTACTAACTATTATGGAGGAATGTGGCTTTACTCAAATTACTCGCTTTTTCACTAGCTTTTTAATTGATGGATACGCAGCAATTAAAAAATAATGAAAAAAGGTAAGCAATTGCTTACCTTTTTCATATACGTCTTCTATACGTGACTAATAAATCTTAATCCTTTACTTAAAGATGTGGGCACAACTGATGCATGATTCTCCCCTTCAGCCTCATAAAACGTAAATCTAAACTGATCGTGTTTTACTTGGCGAAGGCGCTCTGACAATTCGTTTGCCCCTACAACCATATGCTCTCGTTCTAGTGACCCAACTGTAAGGAACACTCCCGTTTCAAACTTGGCACTATTTAATTCACTTATAAGGTTCTCTTCTTTTTCAAGCACAGATTGGTTATTCCACCAAATAGATGGACTACTAATAAAATAATTTTGAAAAGCATTTACGTTTGTAAATAGTATATGTAAAGCAAATAAACCACCTAGTGAATGCCCAAATAACGTTTGTTTTCCTTTATCAATCTCAAAATTCTTTTCAATCTGCGGCTTTAATTCTTCTTCAATAAAAGTAAAGAAATTATGTGCTCCTCCTGTTTTAGGCCACGGTTTACCGTCTGGTTTTAAAGGGGCATCTTTTGAAATTACGCTAGGAGTAAAATCATAGCATCTTTCTTCACCTGAAAATGCCCCTTCAATTGGATAACCAATACCTACTATAACGGCTGGTGAAACACCTGTTTTTTCTGCTCTAACTGATTGTATTTTAACCGCTTCATGGAATGTTTGAAAAAAGGCATTACCATCTAATACGTATATAACAGGATATCCTGACTCTGGCGCTGGTTGCCTCGGCTTTGAAATATGAATTTGATATTCCTTACCTTCTAATTTCGAATACATTTTCCACTGTTCTGTATTAGTTGTTATAATCTGCTGTTTTTCAATAGTAGTTTTCATCTTATATCCCTCCCTCTTAACTCGTTACATATATTTCTACTTTCTCTTCTTGAGCGGCAACACTATCGTATCCAAAACAAACAGGAGATCCATTATACGGATCAATCATGACACGCGCATCAATATGAAATACTTCTTTTAACACTTCATTTGTAATGATTTCTTCTGGGATACCAGTTGTAACGATTTCCCCTTCCTTCATTGCAATAATTTCATCTGAAAACCTTGCTGCATGGTTAATATCATGTAGTACCATTACGACCGTACAATTATGTTCTTTATTTAACTTCTCCACAATTTGTAATACATCTAATTGATGAGACATATCAAGGTATGTCGTTGGTTCATCTAGTAGTAACACTTCTGTCTCTTGTGCTAAAGCCATTGCTAACCATACCTTTTGCCTTTGACCACCTGATAAATTGGCAATTTGTCTCGTTCGAAATTCAGAAGTTTTCGTAATATCTAATGCCCAATCAATCATCTCTTTATCTTTTGAAGTTAACTTATTTACGTTATTTCGATGTGGATAGCGTCCATAAGAAATTAATTCTTCTACTTTAAGCTCTCCTGGCGCAATTGGAGTTTGCGGTAGTAAAGCTAACTGCTTCGCAATTTCTTTCGTTGGAATTGCATTTAAATCCTGTCCTTGTAAGTATACTTTACCGCTCTTTTGCTTTAAAATTCTTCCCATTGTTTTTAACAATGTCGATTTACCGCACCCGTTTGGTCCTATAATTGTCGTTACTTTTCCTTCTTGTATTTCCACATTTAAATCGCGAAACACTGTAAGCTTTTCATAACTCGTTTCTAAATTTTTTGCACTTAAAATACTCACTTTTATTCCTCCTCTTACGCTTTCGCCTTATAAAGTAAATATAAGAAATACGGTACACCGACAATAGAAATGACGATTCCAACTGGTAACTCTACAGGTGTGAAGACTGTTTTTGCGATAAAGTCTGAAGCAATTACAAGGAACATTCCGATTACTCCGCACGTAGGAATAATATGCTTATGCTGAATACCGACAAGTCTTTTTGCTATATGCGGTGCCATTAATCCAATGAAACCAATACTTCCTGAAACTGCAACACATGCACTGACAAGCCCGATACTACTTAGTAGTAAAATAGATTTCTCTCTTTCTACTGAAACACCTAAACTTGTAATACTCGTTTCTTCCAATTGAAATAAATCTAATAAATAAGCTTTCTTTTGTATAAGCGGAATTAATATGATAAGCCACGGTAGCATTGCAATAATATACTTCCAGTTTGCATTATATATACTTCCTGACACCCAAACTGCAGCCATCTCGAAATCAGTTGACTTCATTTTGAGTGATAAATACATAGAAAATGCTCCAAATCCTGATCCAATTGCAATCCCTGTTAATAAAAGACGCTGCGAATCTAACTTACCGTTTTTCCAAGAAAACAGATAAATGATGATAGCTGCACCTAATCCGCCAACTAAACCAAACATCGGCATCATCATAATAGAAACCCAGTCTGTGCTCTTTAATTGTCCTTGAAAGAAAAACATAAAGATGACGATTGCTGTTCCTGCTCCGGCATTTACTCCTAAAATACCTGGATCCGCCAGTCCATTTCTCGTAATCCCTTGAATTACAGCACCTGCAACGCCTAGGCCTAATCCTACTAATCCAGCAATTACGATGCGCGGAAGACGAAACTCAAAAATAACTAAATCATGATCTGGTACTGGATCTATTCTAAAGAGTGTTTTAAATACATCTGTAATCGTAATATCAAACGTACCATTCGTTAAACTAATATAAATCGCACATAGTATTAAAAATATAATAATCCCCATCGTCATTCCGAAACGTTGACTTGAACTTTTAAGCATGTCTCTCTCCTCCTCTTGTACGGATTAAATAAAGGAAGAAAGGAATTCCAATTAAGGAAGTAACGACTCCAATTGGCGTTTCAAATGGATAATTTACAAATCTACTCAAAACGTCACATAATGCTAAGAAAACGCCACCAATAACGCCTGCACATGGCAAAATCCACTTATAATCTACCCCAATTATAAAGCGGGTAATGTGCGGAATAATTAAACCTACAAAACCTACTTTCCCAACTAAAGCAACTGCTGTCCCTGTTAAGAAAATAACTGATAAAATTGCCATCGCTTTAACTAGTTTTGTACGTTGCCCTAAATTAATAGAAACTTCTTCGCCTAAAGAAAGAATCGTAATAGATTTTGATATTAACAGTGCTAAAATTATTCCAATTATCCCAAACGGTATCGTAATTTTAATGATATTAGGGTCCACTTGGTCTAACTTTGCATTAAACCAAAAACTAACATTTTGAGAAATTTGAAAATATGAAGCCATCGCGGCCGATACACTGCTTAAAAATGTTCCGATAACTGTTCCGATAATCGCTAACCTAACTGGCGATAAGCCATTTTGAAGGAGCGAACCAAAACCAAACACGATACCGGCTCCTAGTGCAGAACCAAGCATTGAACATACAACCATACCAATCGATGACATGCCCGGAAGAAAAATCATACAAAGTGTAATAACAAAGGCTGCCCCATCCGTCACACCCATAATAGAAGGGGATGCAAGATAGTTTCTTGTCATCCCCTGCATAAGTGCTCCTGATATGGCTAGAAATGCTCCGACTAAAAGAGCTGCAACTACCCTTGGTAAACGTGAAGTAATAATAATATTATGGTTTACATCGCTTGAATCAAAATGAAATAATGCGTTCCACACTGTTTCAGCATCAATACTTTTGGCCCCATACAAAATAGAAAGTATAACTGTAAATAAGATGAGTATGGGTGCTATACATAATATAGTCACTGGTACTGCATTTGTTTTCTGCATATCATTCAACGCACCTTACTTATTGTATTATTTAGATAAATTTTTCACTGCTTCTTTTAAGAATGCTGTTTTACTCCAAGCAGTACCACCTTGTGCCATTGGGTCTACAACGTTTACAAATACTTTCTTTTCTTTCGCAGCATTCATACTTTGCCAAATTGGATTTTTTTCAATTTCTTCTAGCACTTTCGGGTTTTTATTTTCAGTTGTCTCATATTGTAAGAAAATATAATCTGGGTTAAGCTCAGCAAGTTTTTCAAATGAAATTTTCTCTTGTGCTTTTACAGTTTTAAGTTGCTCTGGAGCAGTTAATCCAAGATCTTTATAAATTACAGGATTGAAGTATACTCCTTCTGGATATAGGAATAATTCGTTTGCTCTAAGTCTGATTACAAGAACTTTTTTGTCTTTTAACTTATCCCCTAGTTTTGCTTTTGCTTTTTCAGCATCTGCATTGTAATCTTTAATAATTTTTTCTGCTTTATCTTTTTTACCAGTTAATTCTCCCATTAACTTTAAGTTATCTTCCCAATTTGTTGAAACGTGTGATACCGGGAATGTAGGAGCTACTTTTGTAAACTTTTCAGCTGTTTCTGCTGGGAATTTCGTACTTGATGTAATAACATCTGGTTTTAATTGAAGTAATGTTTCAAAATTCGGCTCCATTTTCTCACCAACAGATTTTGCACCTTCTAAATCTTTTTCAAGATACTTTGGTAATTTACCCCCAACAGTAATGGCACCTACTGGTTTAATTCCAAGTACTGCCGCATCTTCCATTGACTCTAAACTAGCTGTTGCAATTTTATCTACTTTTGCTGGTACTGTATATTCTTTACCTAAATATGTAATCTTTCGTTTTTCGTCTTTTTTCGTTTCCGTAGCTTTTGTCTGTTGCTTTTGCTCTCCTGAAGTCTTATCCGCACTATTACATGCTGCTAATCCTACACTTAAAACTGTAACCATCCCTAATGTAAATAACTTCTTATTCATCTTTATATATCTCCTCTCGAATTTTCAAACAATATTCTTAATAAAATTTAACTATATGAAACTTGTCTTACATATATATTTCATTAGATTAATAATTCTATCCAGAACTCATTCTCGTTCACTTCCCCTAAGCTATAATTCTTTTACACCTCATCCATTGATAACCTCTTTCACTGATAATGATTATCGTTACTAAGTATATATTTAATATGCAATTATTTCAAGAAAGATTTGAAAAATTTTAACAAACTGAGAAAAAAAGAAGTATCCGCCCATTTCCAGGAAGATACTTCTTTTTTTAGGAATTTATATGTAATTCAACTGGGCAATGATCTGATCCCATCACTTCACTATTAATTTTCGCCTCTGTTATCTTGTCTTTCATTCTTTCGGAAACAACAAAATAATCTAAACGCCATCCAATATTTTTCGCTCTCGCTCCCATACGATACGACCACCATGAGTATGCGCTTTCCTGATCAGGATAAAGATAACGATATGTATCAATAAACCCTTCTTCTAAAATACGTGTAAATTTCTCTCGTTCCTCATCAGAGAATCCAGGGTTTTTACGATTACTTTTTGGACTTTTCAAATCGATTTCTTTATGAGCAACGTTTAAATCACCGCAAAAAACAACTGGTTTCTTCTCATCTAACCGCTTAATATACGCCCGGAAATCGTCTTCCCATTTCATTCTGTAATCTAAACGCTCTAATCCTCGTTTTGAATTCGGTGTATATAACGTTATCATGTAAAAATCTTCGAACTCTAAAGTAATAACTCGTCCTTCTTGATCATGCTCTTCAATGCCTAAACCGTATGTAACAGAAAGCGGTTCTTTTTTCGTGAAAATAGCCGTTCCTGAATAGCCTTTTTTCACAGCATAATTCCAGTATGTATAATATCCCTCTAAGTTTAAATCAATTTGCCCATCTTGTAATTTAATCTCTTGTAAACAAAATATATCAGCATTCGATTCCTCGAGATATTCTAAAAAACCACCTTTTGCGATAACTGCTCGCAAACCATTTACATTCCATGAAATTAACTTCACTTATAGCCCTCCTCTTGATGTTTATTTCCAAATTTCATGCTATCACAAAATAGAAAACAATCATATTTTCACCTTTGTAATCTTGCTCTTACATTTGTGAATACATACATACACACTTTATTCAGGTTATACTAATTTCAGAGGTGATGTTCTTTGCACAATAATGGAATTACGTTAACAAATGAGCATTGGCAAGCGATTATTCATAATGATTCATCCTATGATAGCAAATTCTTTTATGCTGTGAAATCAACCCGAATCTTTTGCAGGCCGTCATGCAAATCAAGAATACCGAATAAAAACAACGTACGAATTTTTTATCATGCAGAGCAAGCATTAAGTGAAAACTTTCGCCCGTGCAAACGCTGTAAGCCAAATGGGATCACTTTACCTAATGAAGAGTGGGTAGAACAAATTAAAGATTATATTGAAAAACACTTCGATGAATTATTAACTCTCGATATACTTGCAGAGATGTGCCATGGTAGCCCATTTCATTTACAACGCACTTTCAAAAAAACGACAGGAATAAGTCCAATAGAATATATACAGCAGTTTAGGATTGTTAAAGCGGCAGAACAGCTATTACAAACAAATCAATCCATTAAAGAAATTAGTACTGCTGCTGGAATAGAAAACCCTGAGTATTTTGCAACTTTATTTAAAAAGAAAACCGGATTTACTCCTACTGAGTATCGAAAAAAGAACGAAATGAAAGAGGGATACAATAATGAATTCCTGCAACAATAAATTTATATATTGGACACTACTTACACATAAGAATTGGCAGTTTCATATCGCTGCAACTGAAGATGGACTATGTTTCATTGGATCTCAAGGTGAAAACATTGAAGAACTAAATATATGGGCTAGAAAAAAATTGCCACAACATATATTGACCTGTAATCCCGATTATCTACAAACATATACGAAAGAAATTATTGAGTATTTAGAAAGTAGGCGAGAAACTTTTACATTCCCTATCGATGCTTACGGAACTATATTTCAATTATCTGTTTGGAATACGGTACGTGAAATTCCTTATGGAAAGACATATTCTTATTCAGAAATTGCCGAAACAATACAAAAACCTACTGCGGTACGTGCTGTTGCTACCGCTATTGCTGCCAACCCTCTTCTCATTACAATTCCTTGTCATCGTGTTATTGGAAAGAATGGGAAACTAACTGGTTTTAGAGGTGGATTAGAAATGAAGAAAGAGTTGCTTACATTAGAAAAGTCGCAGGTAGAATGCATATGACAGCAGAATATACTAGCGCATTAACTTTAGCAGTTCCAACAGAATTTATTTTCCAAGAGAATTTACGCTATCTATCACGTTCTAACAATGAATGTATGTTCCACATTGAAGATAACAAAATTTATAAAGTTATCCCTGTTAAGGGCGTAAATCCTTTAGTTGAAATTAGTATGAATACGGATGGATATATTCAAATACATTTTTTAGAAGAATTATATACATCTGAAGAATCGATACACGAAGCTGTAGCTAACTATGTGAAAGAGTGGTTTGATTTAACTACTGATTTAGCTCCCTTTTATACATTAGCTAAACATGATGTACTTCTTCAAAGGCCAATTGAACAATATTATGGGCTTCGTACTTTAGGTATTCCAGACTTATTTGAGGCACTTTCCTGGGGAATTATCGGTCAGCAAATTAATCTCACATATGCTTATACGCTAAAAAGACGATTAGTCGAACACTTTGGAAGTTATGTAGAGTGGAACGATAGAAAACATTGGATATTCCCTTCTCCTGAAACAATTGCACATTTACACGTAGACGATCTCAAAAAATTAAAAATGACGACTAGAAAATGTGAATATTTAATCGGTATTGCAAAGCTTATTACAGAAGGAAAACTATCAAAAGAATCTTTACTGCAAATACAAGATGTGAAACAAGCTGAAAAACAATTAACCGCTATACATGGTATAGGTCCGTGGACTGCCAACTATGTTTTAATGCGCTGTTTACGCTTTCCTTCCGCCTTTCCAATTGACGATGTTGGCTTGCACAATGCAATTAAATATATAACAGGTTCCGAAAGTAAACCGACCAAACATGAAATAAAAGATTTTGCAGCAAATTGGACTAACTGGGAGTCTTACGCAACTTTTTATTTGTGGCGAGTATTATACTAAAAAACCAAGTAGCACATTTGCACTACTTGGTTCTTTTTTAAGCTTGTTCTTCAAATCTTCTTGCAATCTCTATAATAACTTGAACAGCTTTTTCCATAACATCTACCGAAACATACTCAAATTTACCGTGATAGTTTTCACCGCCTGTGAAAATATTCGGAGTTGGTAATCCCATATACGATAATTGTGATCCATCTGTTCCACCACGAATTGGATGAATGTTTGGTTCGATATTTAAACTTTTCATTGCTTCATATGCAATATCAACAATTTCTCTCACTGGTTCGATTTTTTCAAGCATATTATAATATTGATCATTCATTTCTAGAACAACTGCATCTTGTCCATACTTCTCTTGCATTTGCTTCACAATATTTTCAACGTTATGTTTACGTGCTTCAAAATTTTCACGGTCAAAATCTCGAATAATATAATACGCTTTATTTTGCTCAACATCACCATTTAATGAAAGTAAATGATAAAATCCTTCATAACCCTCTGTATATTCTGGTGCCTCTTCCACCGGTAAATAGCTATTAAACTCCATCGCAAGTTTAGTTGCGTTACGCATTTTATTTTTCGCTGTTCCAGGATGTGTATTCGTTCCGTTAAACGTTAACTTAGCGCCTGCAGCATTAAAACTTTCATACTCTAAACCACCTAATGGACCTCCATCCATCGTATAAGCACATGATGCACCAAATGCTTCTACATCAAAATGCGCTGGTCCACGGCCAATTTCTTCATCCGGCGTAAATGCAACTCTAATTTTCCCATGCTTAATTTGCGGATTATGTATTAAATAGTTCATTGCAACCATAATTTCAGTCAGACCAGCCTTATCATCTGCTCCTAAAAGTGTCGTACCATCCGTTGTAATAATCGTATGTCCTTTATATGATGGTAACTCTGGGAACTGCTCTGGCGTTAACACAACATTTAGCTCTTCATTTAACGTAATTGCATTGCCATCAAAGTTTTCATGGATTTGTGGTTTTACGTTTTTCCCTGTAAAATCTGTTGCCGTATCTAAATGTGCTAAAAAGCCGATTACTGGAACATCCTTATCCGTATTAGCAGGAAGTGTTGCCATTACATAACCGTTATCATCCATCGTTATTTCTGTTAACCCAATTTCTTTTAACTCTTCCACTAATAACTTACCAAACTCAATTTGTCCAGGTGTTGTTGGTACTGTATGACTTTCTTCATTTGATTGTGTATCAATTTTTACATATCTCGTAAATCTTTCAATAAGTTCTTGTTTCAAACTCGCTCACTCCCTTTTATATTTCTTTCCCTATTATAATCCTTAAAACGAAATATTTTAACTTTTTTGACTGCGAATATATATTTCATTTGTATTTTTTAAATTTTAAATAACAGCTAAAAAGTCGTAATATTTGTACATCAAGAATCTTACATGTAATATACATAATTATACAATATAGGAGGTATTAAAAATGAGGCTAACTCTCTTTCGCTATTTTCTTTTTTTCTTAGGATTAATTTTTTTCGGCCTTGGAAATGCCCTTGCAGTCAAAGTTAAATTTCTTGGTTTACATCCTTGGGAAGTTTTAAACATGGCTCTCTACCAAAGGTTTGGATGGACCATTGGTACGTGGAGTGTCATATGTGGATTATGTCTCGTTCTCATTTCTTTACTAGTAGATCGAAAATATATTAATGTGGGTACATTTTTAAACGCACTACTTATCGGTCCCATTATGGACTTTTTCTTACAATCAAATATCCTTCCAAACGCTAGTGATTATTTATGGATAAACTTACTCATTTTATTTGCTGGTATTGCAATTACAGGTATTGGGGGAGGAATGTACGTTGCGGCTGGGATTGGTGCTGGACCTCGCGATGGATTCATGCTTACTATTTCCGACAAAACAGGACTGTCTATTAGCCGTGCTAGAATTATAGTAGAATGTGTTGTACTAGTTATTGGATTTATACTAGGAGGTCCTGTTTTCATCGTAACTTTTCTGTACACCTTTATTCAAAGTCCAATCTTTCAGCAATCATTTAAGATGTTTCAAACACTTTTACATACTTTACATAGCAAAAACAAAGAGCAAATTAATGAAAATTTATAAAACATCACTTAATACAAATGAATTCACCCTATTTACGATTCTGACCGCAAATAGGGTGTTTTTTTTACCTCACAATTTAAGAATATATACTACTCATTCACAATAAAAGTATATACATCGTTATAAATACAACCATTTACCCTAATAACGTACTTCCCAGATTTACTAAAACGAATTGTGTATTTATTTAGCTGAATTGCTTCTTTATCTCCAGAAAGAACATCAATGCTTCTGCCACTTAATACATATAATTCATTTAGATTCATCGATACATCAATTGTATTGAAATTCTCCTCTTTCACTTGCTGTGCTTCCGCAGCACTTACACTTGGTTCTAAAAACAGTAGTCCACTTAATCCAATCGTCCCCGCTAAAGCAACTCCCGCAAACTTTTTAATCTTTTTCATCACAATGTCCTCCTTATAAATTTTGTGTAAAGGTGATTTCCCCCCCTTACACCACAAAGCCTATATGTAATGAAATGAAAAGTAAACGGGGACCGTAAGACAAAATTTTACATGTTTTTCTCCAATTGAATAGAAATCCAACGTTTGGAGTTTTGTCATATTTAAAATAGTTTCTCTAAGCCAACTTCTATTTATATTATTCAGAAACTGAATAATTACTTATTGATTTAAGATTCTAAAAATAGTTGATAAAGATTCTTTATAAAAAAAAGAGTATGTTTTTAAAATATCCATTAAAACATACTCCGTATATGCAATTTCATTCTCCTGTCCATAACCTCTCTACGTTTATTAATTGTTCCCCGTTACATTCTAGCTTGTATACATCAGGCTTCGATGTATGTATAAGAAATTCAAACCCGTATTGCTTATCAAAATAATTCATCATTAAAGTCATTACAAGTCCATGTGTGCCAATTACAATTTTTTGCCCTTGGAAATCCATTAATATTTCCTTTAACACTTTCACTACCCTTACCTGACAATCCTTATATGACTCTCCTTCTGTTAGTGCAAAATCTGGATCAGAGAACATCTTCTTTACAAGTGGATACACCTCTTTATCTGATATAATCTGATCCTCATTTGAAAACATACACTCTTTGAGATTTTCATATACTACTATTTCTTTTTCATAGAAATCAGCTGCTTTTTCTATCGTTAACATAGCCCTCTTATACGGACTTGAAATGAAAGTATCAATTCCCTCTGTTTTTAATAGTTCAATTACTCTATGAGCATCTAAACTTCCCTTCTCAGTTAACCCACGCGTTCTTTCATTTCCTTCTAATTTTGGTGATTCCCCATGCCTAACCATATAAATATATGTACTCATACTTCCTCCTTGAAAATATTCATTCGTCTTTTATAAACTTTGCTGATTTGTTCGTCTAATCCATTCTCCTACTAAACTCTCGAATAATTCAGGTTGTTCAATTTGCAAATTATGCCCTGCCATATCTAACACTGCTAATGTCGCTCTTGGATAATCATCAGTAATTCCTATAATATCTTGATAACCTACTGATATATCTTGTCTTCCAGCTAATAAAAGAACGGGTTTCTTATATATCTTATGATGAAAATTCATAGTAAGAGAATAATTCTGTTGCAACCTTTCAATAAATTCATAATTAGCAATATCTAGTCCCGGCTTAATCTCCTCTTTAAATCTCGTATATGTATATTCATTCGCGACTACTGCTAACTCGCAAAGCTCTTCTCTATCAGTGGAAGTTAGTGTATTTAAAAACTCCTTATCTTGTACAATTATCTGTTTATTCGGGCGAGTCCTTTTTTCTTGCTCCGCTACAACAACAGGACATACTAATAGTAATCCATTAACTCGTTCAAACAGCTTTGTAAGTATACCTCTAGCTAAATATCCACCATAAGATTCTCCTACTAATAAAAAGTTTTTCGCTGGAATGATTTCTTCAATACATGCAATTAACAGTTCTAACATATGATCTGAACTATTTATCCAATCTGGAGCATTCGATTTCCCCATGCCAGGTAAATCAATATATATTCTTTGGTAACCTTTATATTTTTGAAATACTGATTCCATGCACCTCTGCATTAACCTATGATCAGGAGCACAACCATGTATAATAATGACTGGTTTTCCTTCGCCAATGATTTCATAATATATTTCTGCATCCTTAATCCGGCATATCATAAAAAAAGCCCCCCTAGTGTTCTCTTCATCTTTACAGACACTCCTCTCAAACCAACAGGAATATACGTTCTTATTTTATAATTTTTCAGAACATAATTTCAAATTTTATTTTTCAGATTATAAACAAAAGAGCTTTCCATGAGTTTATCCCCTCAAAAGAAAGCTCTTTTACGTATTACCCCCTACTTGAACTTCAAGCTTCATTACACATTATTCCTCTAATTTCATCAACACAATTCTCCAGCCATCTGGATCCTCTATCGTTATCCCCTTGTCTTTCCAGTATGGGTTTTCAGGTTCGACCTCATCATATCCCAATGCATGCAGCCTTTTGCTCACCTTTTTCATTTCACTATCTTCACACATATAAAATACGAGTAAATTATCTTTTGTCGGAGCTGGACATGGGCTCCCATCTATATGTCTTGTAAATTCTAAATGATACTCTTCATCTGGGAGTCCAAACATGACCCCATCATAGCCTTCATGATCGTAGAATTCACCTATACGTTTTAAGCCTAATCCTTTTTCATAGAATTCTATAACCTTTTCAAATCGATCAGTTGGACGTGCTATTCGAAACTTCACCCAATTCTTCATGCTCTGCCTTCCATACTAAAAATTTTATACATGCTTACGTATTATTGTATATACGTAACATCTTTTTGAAATCCCTCATTAGTATGAGAATAGATGCATACTAAAGTTTAGTTCATACTAAAAGTTATTTACATAAAACGGAATCTGTTATCTTTATGCAATTATGCATATTCACTTACAAACCACTAAAAAACCTTTAAACTTCAAAGGATGACTAAATATACACTTTCCATTTGAAATCTTGATGAAGTACATATTATTAAAAACAATACTTTTTCAATTTTAAGAAGTATTACACTCTTTAACACTTTCCTTATAAACATGATTTTTACAAGGAAATCTGATACAATTCTTAAGTAATATTATTATGTATAGATATTACGAATATAGTGCATAATTAAAGAAGGTGATTTTATTGAAATTAAATAAAAATTTACAAATATGTATATTAATCGCAACATTGATATGCTATTCAATCTATTTTATGTTTTTCTATCTGTTCCCTACTCAATTTTCAAATTCGGATGTACGCTTCGCTTCACTTATCGTTGAAGCCATTACATTTGTATCACTCATTTACTCTATATATTCTAAAAAAGTTAGTTCAAATCCGTTTTGGATATGTATCACAATAGCAATCGGTAGCTTTTTATTAGGGAAAATAGTATATACATATCAAGATAGCTTCTTCGAAATTCCAATACATCAATTTACTATTTCTGATGTATTTTACATGTTTTTTCTACTCTTCTGTCTTATCGCTTTCTGCTATAAAATTTTAAAAGAATGTGATAAATGGGAAAAAGCGTTCTTTATTTGTGATATATGCATCGTACTTACTTCCATATTCACATTGGAGTGGTATTTATTTAATCAACCAAATTTAAATATATTCTCTCTTTCACTAGGAGATGTTTTCCTTTCATTTCTATATCCAATTGCAGATTTATTATTTCTTCTACTAGGTGTTAGTCTTTTTTTTCGTCCAACAATTTTTAATTCCAAACGGAAAATTCACATCTTTATTTTTGTATTAATAAGTTCTGCAACTTTTAACTATATTTATTTTTACTTAAATAATCATTTATCAACTGAAACGATAACATTATTACGTCTTTTATATAGAATACCTATATTATTTATTGCAATAGCTGGATCTATTTCAGAAGATCATAATAGCCATAAAAATTATTTCATTGTTAACCCTATAATAGGAAAAAAGGCTTTAGTTGTATTTCCCTATCTTGCTGTTGCAATACTAATCGGCTTTACATTAAAAGAACAAACAGCATCTGCAACTCTCATTACAGGAAATTGTATTACTTTTATTTTCGTACTCATTCGTCATTCTATTGTACGTATGCAAAACAATTCCCTAACAACACGTTTACAGGCATTTAATGCTCAACTAGAAGAAAAAGTTACTTTACGAACTTCTGATTTAGTTTATAAATCAGAGGCTCTATCTCAGAAACAACAAAAATTCAAATCACTATATGAATATCATCCTGATCCTATTTTTACAATTGATTTAAATGGAATCTTCTTAAATGTAAATAAAGCTGGGAGTATGTTACTGGGAGCACCAACGAATGAGTTACTCGGTGAAACTTGTTTTTCGATTATTTTAGAAGAAGATAAACATAAACTAGCATCTGCATTAGAAAAAGTGAAACAACAAGAATCGGCATCCTTACAACTTAGTTCTCAATATAAAGATGGCTTTACTTATTTTTTATACGTTACCATCATTCCTATTATGATAGACGGACAAATTTCAGGAAGCTATATTATGGTGAAGGATATTACTGCACTAAAAAAACAGCAAGAAGAAATAAAATATTTAGCATTCCATGATACTGTAACGAAAATTGGGAACCGTGCCTTTTTCCATAAGAAATTAAAAAGAGTTATAAAAAATGCTAAAACAACAGACAGTGAGTTCGCATTATTATACTTAGATTTAGATCGCTTTAAAGCAATTAACGATACACTTGGACATTCGGCAGGAGATTACATATTAGAAGAAGTAGCAAAGCGATTCCAATCATGTCTTCCATCACATACTCATCTGTCAAGAATTGGTGGTGATGAATTTACAATCTTAATTGAAAACTATACTGACGAAGATTCCTTATTCCAATTATGTAACCAGTTATTTGAATGCATAGAAAAACCGTTTATCATACATGAGCATACATTAACTTTATCACTGAGTATCGGCATTGCTATTTATCCATATTCCGGAATCGATATCAAAACACTATTAAAAAACGCTAATATTGCCATGTATAATGCGAAAGCAAAAGAACTTAACTCTGTCTCTATTTATGACGATGTAATTGCTAAAAAAATTGAAAGACGATTACGATTAGAAAAAGATTTACCAAACGCAATACAAAATGAAGAATTGTTCCTTTTATATCAACCTCAAGTTGATAGCGAATCTAACAAAATTATCGGTGCTGAAGCTTTAATCAGGTGGAACCATCCCGAATTAGGCGTTATTTCTCCATATGAATTTATTCCGATTGCTGAAGAAACACTTCAAATTATTCCAATAGGAAAGTGGACATTACAGCAAGCCTGTGAGCAAATGAAACGTTGGCACACACTCGGTTATTCTCATTTAAAAATTGGTGTAAACTTATCTGCTAAAGAATTTGAACAAGAAGATTTTGTAAAGTCTATTTCTTCTACTTTGGCAACTACAGACTTACCAGCCAGTTCTCTCGATCTTGAATTAACAGAACGAATTGCAATGATGGATGAGCGAGAAACATTGATAAAACTCCGCACACTAAAGAGTTTAGGGATTCACATTTCAATCGACGATTTTGGTACAGGTTATTCTTCACTAGCGTATTTACCTTTATATCCAATAGACACGTTAAAAATCCCAAGAGAGTTTATTACAATGTCTGAAACGTGTGAAGATGGAATGGAAATTATTAAAACGATTATTACATTAGCACATACATTAGAAATGTCTGTCATTGCTGAAGGTGTAGAAACGAAAGAACACGTGCATTTCCTTCAAAAAAATAAATGTCAGTTTATTCAAGGTTACTATTACAGCAAACCTATTCATACTAATGTATTTACTGAGCTATTAGAAAGTGGGATTCAACCATAATACATAGCTAATCGGGATAAGTAATAATGAATTTGAACAACTATAATAAAAAGGAAAGAAGATACCTTCTTTCCTTTTCAGGCTGTGGAGAAAGTCTTCTCCACAGCCTGTTTTTGTGTCTGAACCTCTTTTTATGTGTCAACACTGATAAAAAAGAGGAAAAGGAGAGATTTCTTATGATGGGT
>NZ_JBQAEO010000028.1:0-37033 GCF_051915365.1 Bacillus cereus group sp. MYBK79-1
TCAAGAATTGTAGATTCAGTAATAGGGTTAGTTATAATTTCTTCTTCTTCAAAAGTAAGTAATGAAGGGACCTTCTGAAGTAAACCTTCTGGTATTGTTCTACCATTTTGGAATTTGGAACTACCAAAATGGTATTTGCAAATTCCAAAATGGAATTTGCGTAACAACGCGCTTTTTGTGCTCTTAGATTTAATCACCTTGGGTTTTTCTTCTGTTTCTTGAACCAATGAATACCCCTCTAATGCATAACCAATTTTTAATAAATCAGTAGCAATTTTATTGATATTTACTTTTAACCAAGTTGTTCTATCCCATTTCATTTTTGGATCGGGATTATTACCTTTTTCAATCCAACCATTTTTAGATAACTCGTTTAATGCTCTGCCAATTTTTTGAGGACTTCCCCAACCGATTAACTCCGCTGATAGTTCATCAGCCGTTTTAAAGAACCAACCATCACGAATTTGTTTTTTCTTTTTATTAATAGTGCCTTGTTTCGCCCCACGTTTTTCTAACTGGCTAATTTGCACTAATAGGCTTTGGTCCATTTTCTCGGTGATTCCGTGCCAAAAGATTAAATTGTTTAATAGTGCTGCTTCGAAATGTTTTCCTGTTAACTCAACTAATTCTTCTTTAATAACTACACGTTGTAATTCTCTTACTTCTTGCTCTTCTGTTACTTTTGTTAAATTTGACATAACAAAAAATCCTCCATTTTCCACCCCGCCCAAAAATGGGTATAGGAAACTAGAGGATTGTTATTCACATTTTTAAAAGTATATGCTATCATAGACGTAGCGATACAATTTTAATAATGTTGAAACAAACCTCGTGTTCAAATTTTTGAAAGTTGGTAGTAGGCGGCCAAACTTACAGCAACTTCAAAAATTCCGTCGGGGTTTTTTATTTTATATTTTTTAAAAATTAATATGTAAATTTGCAATTAGTATATCGTATACCACTAATAATAGCAGACATTTGACGAAAAAAGAAGACAAAAAGAAAAGACACTCGAAGAATGAGTGTCTTTTTATGTGGATAACTAGACTTATCCACAGGTTATTTCAGCCTATTACGAATTTCTTTTAAAATAGCATCAATATTGTAGTCCGGAATATTACAGATAGTTCTCTTTTTACTACCGAACATCTTTTTCATTTCTAAATAAATAATACCAGTGTTCATAAGCGATATTCCTAATGGACCTTGAATAATGTCAAAATCTACACTTTTAATATCTTTATATTTTATAACCTCTGCTTCAGCGCCTCCAAAAAAACCACCTTTCATCATTACAAGGTATAGGTTCTGTTCGCCAATCACAATAAAACCTGTCTTTGTTAGTTTCGGATCTGCTACTTCAAATGAATATATTTTTTCACCTGACTTCATGACTTTCTTTAATGCATCAAAAGCATATTCGTAGAACTTTCTTTCTGTTTTTGGTAGCTCTTTTGATATATCAGCCATTTCTATAAGAGTAACTGGATATTCAATCACGCCAAAGCGTTCATTTAATTTAGTGTATTTTGTGCTAGCCATGTATTTTCTCCTTCTGCTATGAGGTTTTCGAGACAATCATAACAGAAGCAGTTACAATTATTTTGTTATATTTTGTCGAATTAAATAAAAAAGGGAAAGGCACTTGGATAATGAATGTCTCCCCTTTTTTATTTGCAAAATTTAAACATTTTTCCATTTTATGTCGGATATTGTCGAAAAAAACAAAAAAGACAGTCTATTCTTGTCGAAAGAAGACTGTTTCATTATATTATTACTTTATTTGTATATTGAAGAAGATTTTACTACTAGTTTCCTTATTTTACAGGTTGTAATATAAAGTCAGTTGTGATGCGGTAATCAGATGTGTTGCAACATTACAGATTTTCTTTGGTGTATTCTAAAAACTCTGCGTAACTAGATAATTGTTTACAGAATTTCTCTTGTTGATCTTTATCTAAAGTTGCGTATATTCTCTGTTGAATGTTCATAAGTTTAGCTAATTGATAATCATCAGGAATATCTTTTCTATTTAACAGTACATCAACTGATACATTAAAAAAGGTGGCGATACGATCTAAAGCTTCTAAATCTGGCTCGAATCCGTTTTCATAATTTTTAATTTGCCCTCGTGATAGGTTAAGATTGTTGGCTAATTGCTCTTGAGTTAATGAATGTGAATTTCTAAGTTTTTTTAACATTTTACTGAACTCTTTCATACAAAAAGTATAAGCCTTATGGTGTATACATACTATATTTGTCTATTAAATAGATATTTTAAATGTGTTATCTATAAAAAATCTATCCAAAAAAGAACAAATGTTCCTTTTTGTGATATAATATGTTCATAATATTAGGAACGTACGTTCTTTAAGTGGGTAATATAAAAGAAGTTGCTGGAACAACTTCTTTAAATGTCTAACAAAGTATCAATTACTTTCAGTATTTTTTCTCTTTTTTTACTATCTAATTTATCAAACTTTTTTAAAAGGTCATTGATTTGTTTTTCTTTCTGTTCATCTGGTTTATAAGTATTAATTTTTCCAGTTAAATAATCAGTGCTTACATTAAATAAATTCGCTAAGTCTGATAGATTTTCATATGAAGGTTTTGCTGATCCACTTTCGTATTTAGAAATAAGCGATTTCGAAATGGATAATTTATCAGCCAAATTTTGTTGTGTCATTTTATTGATTTTTCTAAGTTCTTTTAGTCGTATACCGAATGTGTTTTCCACGGTGTCACCTCCTTATATTCAACATTTTAACATATTGTTGAATTTGATTCAACAATACTTGGGTGAAAATAATTCAACAAATTTTGCCTTTTTGTTGAATTTGATTCAACATGATGTTATTATTGTTTTGTGAGAGAGGTGATTGAATGAAGATTTCATATAATCCTCATATCATCAGACGACATAGAGAAAGCAAGGGTTTTTCACAGGAAACTCTTGCTAAAATGGTTGGATATGAGGATAGGTCATCTATTAATAAGATAGAAAAAGGGACTGTAAACATTCCTGATTTCCGCTTAAAAAAAATATGTGATGTTTTACATATTGAATATGGTGATTTATTCAAGTAATTTTTTTAAATATTATGTTGAATTATATTCAACAAATAGGAGGGACAACATGACCCGTGATATTACAACATTGTTGAATGAAGTTGAAAAAAGAGGTTTTTCTTTAGAAGCTTTAGGGTCTTTGATGGAGGAGGAAACCGAACGTGATGACGATCGGGGAAAAAGGGATGGTGAATTGGAATGAGTTACGATTCACTGTCAGTGGTTAATGGAATGGATGAGAACTTGGTTTTTCAACAAGGACAATCAATAGTCACAGATTCTCTAACTATTGCAGATGTTTTTGGAAAAAGACATTCGGATGTAATCCGTTCAATTGAAAATCTGGAATGTAGTATAGAATTCACTCAACGTAATTTTGCGTTGAGTGAATACGGAGATCCAAGCGGTAAAAGAAATAAAAAGTACTTTATAAAGCGTGATGGAGCTACTTTCTTGATTACAAGTTTCACCGGAAAACGTGCAGCGGCATTTAAAGAGTTGTTTATTAATGAATTTGCCCGAATGGAAGAATTTATTACAAAACATCAAAAAAATGAATTATCTAAGGCACCTACTTCTCGGGAACAGTTCTTAGCAACTATGCGACTGGGATTGCAACACGAAGAAGATTTGTCGAAATTAAAAACTGATGTTGAACAAATTAAGGATGATTTAAATGAAAGAATGACTGTTGATTATAGTCAGCAGCAAGCTATTCGTGGGGCTGTTAATCGTAGGGTTTATTGCTTGTGGGATAACGGCACAGTTAATAAATCTATTCACGACACAAGGAAAAAAGTGTTCGCATCAATTTGGAAAGATGTTAAAGAAAGATTTGCAGTTAATAGTTATCACAATGTGAGACAAAGAGAATTTGATGAGGTAATTGATTACATCAAAACTTGGCGTCCTCGATTAGTGTAGGAGGTAAACACATGATTGATTTAAATTCATTCGCTGATGGAGCATTAGCGGAGCAGTTTGATAGAGAGTTTGTACGTGTAACTGAAAATATGGCGGATTTAAATACTGATCCCAAAAAAGCTAGGAAAATTACAGTAACACTTACATTTGTGGGTGATAAAAAGCGTGACGTTTGGGATTGTAAAGTACAAGCGAAATCTACTTTAGCACCTGCAGAAGAAGTAGAATCAAAAATCTTACTTGGTCAAGATAATGACGGTAATTTTATTGGACAGGAGCTTGCTTCCGGAATACAAGGACAGATGTATATGGATCGTGAAGGTGATTTAGCTACTGATGTAGGGGAAAAGGTTGAAGTTCCGCAAGATCCAAACGTTGTTGTAGATTTACAAAGAAAATCAAACTAATTAAAAAGGGGAAATGAAAAATGTCAATTACAAAAGAAGCTATTCAATATGTAGTAGGTCTAGAAAAAAATGTAGAAGTAGTGGAGATTAATGGTGAAACATATTCTAATCGGAATTTACACGCAGTAGAAGAACCAACGCCTCGTGCTTTAACTGTACGAAGCTTATCAAGTCTAGTAGATTATGCAAAATCTAATTTTGATACAGATGAAACAATTATGATTCATGTTGAAAATCCCACAGAAGTAAGCTTGTTCACTGCATTAAATGGTAATCGCAATCGTAGCAAATTTGTAAAAGCAGAAGCGTTAATTCCTCATTTTAGTTTTGAGAGATTCCATGATACAGAGAACTTTAACATTAGTATGCAATCGGGATTTGTTAAAAATGATGACCGTGACATTGTATTACAAGTGATTGGAACTATTGCGGATGAAACAGTACGAGAAATTGGCGATGACGGGGTGTCACAAGCTGTTACAGCTAAAACAGGGGTTTCGACACGTGGAAATGTAAAAGTACCTAATCCAGTAACTCTACAGCCTTACAGAACGTTCGTTGAAATTGAACAGCCTGAAAGTGAATTTATCTTCCGTATGAAGTCAGGTCCAACGTGCGCTTTATTTGAGGCTGATGGTGGAGCGTGGAAACTACAAGCGATTCAAAACATTAAAGATTATTTAGTAGTAGCGCTTGAAGAGGAAATTAAATCAGAAAAGGTATTCATTATAGCGTAATGGATATTGTAATGGTGGAAAGTACAAGTGCCGTTTGTATCTTTGGTTTAGGTATTGCAATTACAGCATTTGCGATTTATAAAATTGGCAGCTTCATTGAGAGGAAACTCGATGAAGCTGAACAGTTAGAAAAAGAGGTGAATACGGTTGAGCTTAGAAAGCAGGGTTCTTCCAGAGCATTTAGAAGCAGCCGAGAAATTAGGAAAAGAGCTTAGAGAATGTATTCAAAATCAAGACATCTTATACAAACAGATGGAAAGAGCAAACAAAGATCGTAATCAAATTGCATATGTAGAACTTCATGAGCTACATAGAAAAAAGGTTATGAGAGAACTAGACATATCAAAAGAATTATCAGCTATGTATTACAAGAAAATGAAACGTGATCGTGAGAAAAAGAGGGAGCAGGAAAGAGAAAGTGTTCTCGATGTAGCGAAACGATTAGAAGATGTTGGTGGAAAGAAAGAAGTTGTAGAACAAATTCGAAAAAATGCATAAAAAAAGCCCGCTGCAACGGGACCTTTAAAAAATATTAATTTTTGTAATTATATCATATGGAGAAACCCTATGAAAACAGTATATCGTTCAAAAAAATATAGTTTCTTAATTCCAGCACATGGGCGGCCAAAACATTACATGTGCGCGGGTGATAAAAAAGAGTTAGCAAAACGAGTAATCGTAAAAGAAAAAGAAGGTTATGAGTGTAAATATCCGATTCGCAGGGTTGTTAATAGTGACAACCTTGATGAATTCGGAAAACCGGACGAAAATGATTGTTTCTATGAGACTGAACTTAAAAAAATAAATAAATAGGAGTTGTTTCTTATGTTAGAAATCTTTGATGTAGGGGAATATTGTGATATTTGCGCTGATACAATACCACCTGCAGATGTAAAAACAATGTATATAGAAGGATTAGAAAAAACGCTTTGTAAGCATTGCAGTGGTCAAACGGAAGAATCATTGAAGGTAGTAGATTTCCGTGTAATTAAAGATGCTCTTACTGAAATAACAAAAAAATACGGCAGAGAAAAAGTACGGCAATTTGATTTAGTAACTGCAGAACGATTTGTAAGAGAAAATAACATTTCTTTAAATATAGAAAAGCGCGGGGGTAAATTCAACCAAGAGAAGCTAGGTAAATTTGTTCCATTATCTACAGAAGAATTAATTACTGTAATTGAGTTTTTAAAACGGAAAATCAATCCTAATCTTTGGATGAATGCTGTAATTGGAACCCTGTTAGAAAGACAACTGACATTAACATTAGCAAAAGAGCCGAAAAATGACTGAGCAAATTACAATAGATGACGATTTTATTTATGGGCCAGTAATTGATACCTATATGGTGGATATTGTTACTAACAGTGGGTTTAAGTTGGAATTTTGTGAAGCAGAAACAAAAGAAGAGGCAGCAGGTATAATTCGTGAGCGTTACCGTAAACATTATGATTTTCATATTCGTAGTATTGAAGTTTCTAGTAGATCGTTGGAAGAAATAGAAGCGTTAGATTAAGAGGGGGAAATAATGATGAATTTACAAATTGATGAAACAAAAGTGGTTCCTGGTCATTGGGTTGTTTGTGAAATGAAAGACGGAAATCAAATTGTACAAGTGGAAAAAGTTATTAAAGATACTATTAATGAAAAAGTAGAAATTTGGGGTCAATGGAAAAGCGCAGGATCTATTACAGGAGATTATGGTTTTAATCACATTGAAAAATGTCGTTTTGCTACTGCAGTAGAAATTGATGATGAAGGTTGGCGTGAAGTGTTTAGACGTAAAGGGAGAACGCCAGGACAGTACATTACGGGTGATTGGGTATCTGATGATGTATACGCATTAACAGTAATGCACCAGGAAGGAAATGTGGTAACAGTAGGCATTGTTAATTCAGGTCAAACATATGAGGTTATGGCAGAAGATTTAGAGCCATTATTCTTTAAGGAAGATTTAGCGGGATAAGTTATGAACCTCGTGTTTTCAATATTCGGTTTATTTATAGTCACAATTACATTTCGGACATTGGAAAAATTACATTATAAAAAGCGCTCGGAGGATTCATGGGCAGGAAAGAAAGAATTATAGGTCGGTTGATTCATAATTATAACTTTTACAAATCGGAGGACGGCAGGCAATTGTACGAGTTGTCTGTCGGAGAACTCCTGGAAATAATGGAGGCGCAGAAGAATGTTAGAACTACACAGAATCACAGATGCAGAACTAGGAAAGAAATTTAGTTTAAGACAATTACTATCTATGCAAAAGGAATTAGACCAGCGTATTAGCTATAAGGCTGAAGATCGTATTGAATTGAAGTTTTATGCGTTACAAGTAGAGGTGAATGAGGCTTGGAATGAAACAAGGTCATTTAAATATTGGAGTACTAAATTTAAAGCGCCGGATAAAAATAAATTGCTAGAGGAGCTAGTAGATGGACTGCATTTTCTTTTATCCATCGTTTTAGAAATAAATGCTACTACTAGAGATCAGAAGAATATTATTGGATGTTTCCATTATGCGAAGATGTGCCAAAGAAATATTTACAGCATTAATAGGTTATTTGAAATGTGGAGTATGGAAGTATTTAAAGCGAAAAGACAATGGATTTTATATAGAAATTGTCCAATAACGGAATTAAGAAAGATGTTCGGTGTATTCTTCCGTATTTGCTACTTATATGGCTTTAAATACGAGGATATTGTACAAGCCTATAAAGATAAAAATGAAGAGAATTTTAAACGTCAAGCGAGCGGCTATTAAGATGTATAAATTTGTTATTACGTATGAGTTACCGCCTATGGATGGGGAACTTACTGTAGAAATAAATGCAAAAGATAAACATGAAGCTTTATATATTGCTAGGAATTTTTTATATCGTGGTGCAATTGTACATGATGCTAAACGCAAACATAATACAATTTGAATTTTGTATAAAAGGGGAATGAGATATGAGTTATACAGTTAAGAAATCAGTTACGGAAAGATATGATATCAAGGTTCCAAACACAGGGAACTGGGCAGTTATCAATATAAGTGATGATGGATTTTTCAATGTTCAAGCTGATGGAGGAGATTTTTCATATCGATGGGGAGCTTTCGGGGACTGTTTTAAGACATTTTTAATTGGTTTAGGTCGAGATTGTGAAGCTTATGCTCAAGGTTACTTATATTCAAAGATATCTCGTGACTCCTTAACGGATGCGGTAAATATCAGTAAAACAATTGATCCTTATATTAAAACGATTTTGTTTAAAAGATACAACAGGGATATAGATGAAGATTTAGCAAGGGATGCCTTTGATGCTTTGAACAGTATTGATGATAAATGTAGCCAGGATCATTTTTACCATACAGTAATGTGTAATTCATATCTAATGGAAGTATTTGATTCAGAAGAATTCATTTATGGGCTTTGTGATACGGATTTTGGACAAGGTGGAATATATTTTCATGATGATTATGGATGTGAACGATTCTGTCGTGAAATTATGCCGATATTCGCTGAAGTGCTAAAAGAAGAAGTGAAAATACCAGTGAAAAACTGAACAAAAGCGTTATTTTGTAGAAAGGATGGCAGCCGGTGATTATGTATATCAAACTCAAAAATATAGAGGAAACGTGTTTCGGATGCCCAACCACATTCGATGGCGAGACAGTAGATGGCAAAAGGTTCTACTGTCGTTACCGAGGTGGGCAGATGCGATTTGAAATAGATGGCATAGTGATTTTACGATTCGATTACGGTGAAAGATTTGATGGATCGTGTTCGTGGGAAGAGTTTAAGGAAGAGGCAAAATGCAACGGTTTATTAATTAACGATGATGAAGCTGAGTTTATAACAAAATAGTTATCTTGTGATGAAAGGCGGAATAGGTAATGCAGGAATATTATTTCCAAACGATTGAACGTGAAGAACGATTCTTTATTTACAAAAATCGTGATGAGTATAAGGAACATCGCAAAGTAATGGAAGCAGACGGGTTTGAAATTAAGCGGAATATGAGAATTGAAGAAAAAGTAAATGACTTGCAAGAGTTACGTGATAAATACGGAGATATAGAAGTGCATGAAAGCGAGGACCTCATGGGAGTGAAGGGAACGTATTTTTATCGTGTGGGATATTACAGAGAGCGCTTAGTTAAAAAGAGTGTAACGTTATAAAATCCTTATTGTACAAAAAAAGATAGAGATCACTCCTCTACCTTTTGTGCAACATATAAATGTGTTCTAGCTTCTTGGCACTCTGGGTTGTTGCAATAATATCCAGCTTTGTAATCTTCGTGTTGCTCAAGTTTGTGTTCGCAGCATGGACATGTAGAAGGTTTTATATATTGTGTGGTCATCGATAATTCCTCCTTAAATGTTTTGGGTTAATTTTAACATAATTCTGATTATTTGAGGGGGTTATAACAAAATCGTTATTCGAATAGAAAGGGAGAATGGAGCAGATGAGACATACAAGAAATAGACAAATGACAAAAATAGGTGAAGAAAATTTTATGGGAATGAATAATTTCGAAATCTCAACGATACGAAAGCTTGATGGGAAGTTTCCTAATAGATTAGATCCAACTTTTAAATGGATCAGAAAATCACTTGTGACTGGCGGGAATACCGTGTTTTTTAGGAAAGACTTATGTTTGCACGTTATAAGAGTTAAAACACAATAAAAACGCTATTTTGGCAGAAAGGAGGGATATGATGGAAAAAGATATTAAGAGGTTAATTGAGTTAATATGGTCCGATGTCACAGATGATGAGGTTGTAAATGAAGTGATTTCGTTCTTACAAAGTGATGAAATTAACAACGGTTATAAGGTGGACTTGTTAGCGACATTAGCTGAAAGAGCTAATCATAATTATTACGTAGATAAGATGCGTGAGTTTGATGAACGTAATAGTCAATGAATTAATAGGGAGGATATATAATATGGAATTTCAAGTGGGAGATAAAATCCTAACTGCATTAGGACATGAAGCGATTGTTACAAAGGTAACTGATGCTTTTGGAACTAGAATGGTTTGGTTCAGAGATAAGTTCGGTTTACCAGCATGGAATACACCAAATCAATTAACTTTATTAAGCAGAAAAGGGGAACGTGGAGAGGTTCAGAAATGCGTTCAAACCTTTAAGTTGTCAGAGCTGAACGGAAAGCTAGTTAAATTAGAATATAAAAAGTCTGATGATGGCAGAACGCAACGTTTGTGGGCAATTGAAAAAACAACGCACGGAAAAGAAAAAGCGTACTTAATCGTAGAGAAATAATATAAAAATTTCATTTTGTAGCAAAGGGGAATTACAGAAATGGCAAATCGCAAGAAACAAAAAATAAAAAAGTATATTAAAAGACGCGCTAAGAAATTTGAAAAGCAACGAGTAGATGCTGCATGGAGAAATATATTTGTAAAACGTGGAGTTATTTAATAGAAAGAGGGGAAGTAGCGTGGGTTACGGTAATAAAGGAATGCCATTTGAAATGTTAATTAATATATCGAATCGCATGTATAAGGAGAGAAGGATAGGGATATTTAACAAACGCCCTACTCCAGTAAAGGTACTGAAAACGGACAAGAAAGGTAATATAACGAAAAGTGCATGGGAAAGTAAATCGACAGTAGATTATGACGGTGTATACAAAGGGAGAGCAGTATACTTTGAGGCGAAATCAACAGAGCATACAACACGATTCCCGCTAGACAATATAAGTCGTCACCAGGTCGATTATTTGGAAGATACACAAGCAATGGGAGCTATTTGTTTCTTTTTAATAGAGTTTTGGAAAGATAAAGTGACGTATTTAGTGCCACTATCATTAGTTTCAAAATATGTAATGGAATCATATGAAGGCGGCCGGAAATCTATACCGCGAGAAGAATTTGAAAAACATGCTTTTATTGTAGAGCGTACTGATCGTGCTTTGGTGGATTATTTGGGTCATATAGATAAATTAGATTGGCCGGATGTTTCATGAATAAAGCAACTGCCCGTTTAAGAATTCTAAATTTAATGGATGATAATTGCGTAGAGTGTGAGCATAGAAGAGACCGTAATGCCAATCATTGCTGGACAAAGTGTGAAATAGGAAAAGAGATAAATGCCCTGGGAACATATTTGGGCGGTACCAAAATAAAAAAAGAGGTTAAAGTTAGAACCCCTAAGGATTGGGACAAACTTTGTATAAAGATTTTGAAGATGAAGCGTGAGGGAATGCTTTATAAGGATATAGCAACTAAGTTAGGTATCAAAAATCCATCATGTATTTCAGCGCAATTAAAGAAACGAGGATTGAAATAAAAATTTCACATACCGTATTAAATAAACAAAATTATAAAAACAAATTAATAGTCCACATTTAAGGGCGTTGATTATGTATAGGAAGAGATTAGTTCCTGTATATAACCAACGTCCTTTTTTTATTACAAAAGGAGGAAATAGGATGAAGGAACTAATGGAGCAGTACAGAGAGAAAGTAAAGCAGTTAGAAGCGTTAAAAGAAACGGCACCAGATAAAGATAAAACAATTATTAGCAATATGATTAGTGATTTACGTTATGCGTTGGAATGGATGCGTACAGCAAAAGAACCAGGAGCAATAAGAGGCATAGAACGTAGGGCAGCATATCAACGTAATACGGCAGCAAATCCGTTACTAATGCAAAAGTATTTGAGAAGTGCAGAAACACTATACGAGTGGGATGATAAGCCGAAAGAGAATGTACTTACTGAATGGGAACGTATTAAATTAGAAGATGCATTATCAACATTAACAGAAAACGAGAGAGAGATTTACATAATGTTTAAGGGTAATTGCTTATCTATGGATAAAATTTCCAATTTGTTTAAAGTATCAAAGGGAACCATTCAGAAATCAATACAGCGATCTGATGTTAAAATAGCAAGACAATTAGAAGATAGTCTATTTTGCATGATTTAATTTAAAAACAGGTTATTTTCGCCTTACGAATGCCACCTATATATGAAAGCCGAAATCAGCTTTTATAGATTTGCGATTGAGTGGACGTATAACGTTGCTCTCCTGTATCTATAAAATTATTTAACTTAACATATTAGTAGGAGGTAACGAGCCCTACTTTGTATGTATTTATTGATATTCGGTCTAAACGAGGGAGAGCTTTTGCTCTTCTTTGAGCCAATACAAGCCTACCGTGTGTGTTGGTTCAAAGAAGGGTCCGGAAAGATCCTAATATAAATTGAAAAATTCTTTGTATGTTGTAAAAAGCCCAGTTACTTAATTGTAATAGGGCTTTTTTTCTTTGCTATGTAAAAAGTACACAATAAACATAAATAGAAGAGAGGTATTATTAATGACGTTTGGTGAAGCATTAGAAGCAGTTAAAAAAGGCAAAGGAATGAGATTACCGCAATGGAGTAAAGATGTTGTGGTGCGCGCTCAGTTTCCTGATGAACATAGTAAAATGACTGCTCCTTATTTATATGTAGAAAGTCGATTTGGTAGGGTGCCTTGGAAAGAAACATTTATTGAATTGTTTTCTAATGAATGGGAGGTAGTTGAATAATGGGTAATACAGTAACAGAGGAACAGGTAGAAGGTATTATTTCGAATTCTAATATAACTGTAAATACGATATTAGGTAAATGTACAGTAGTAACAGCAGAGTTACCGAATGGCTTTATTCTTGTAGAAGATTCTGCTTGTGTAGATCCTGCTAATTATAATGAGGAAATTGGCAAAGAAATCTGTATGCAGCGGATTAGAAATAAGGTTTGGGAATTAGAAGGATATAAACTACAAAGCCAGGTAGCAAATGGATTAAGTATAAATGTTTCTGTAAAGGATACAGGAGTAGTTAAAGAGATGTTAGCAGTTATTGAAGGTCTAACAGTGATTACTTCATATTTAATCTCTACTGCAGATAAGGAAGTTGTGGATATTGTTCCTGAATTAGTTCCAAATGAACAATTAAAGAAAATGCTGCAAGAAATCATTACTAAATTAGATGTGAAGAAGAAGGAAACACCTTTGGGAGAATTTACAAAACAAACAACTCAAGCGAGAACACCAGTTGCCTTTAAAAAAGAGTATTTGGGTGCATGGGTTGAAACTAAAAATACAGAAGGTTAACAAGGTGAAGTTTATGCAATGAATCAGTGTTTTTCGTTGTTAAAAACCCCGAAAAATCAACGATGTATAGAAAATGCATATTGATAATTTTTAGGTTTTTAACAAAAACACTGATATCAACACATTTCCCAACAACCTAGTTTACATAAATAAGATTATAGGTAGTCATTGTGTGTATAATATTCATTTCCCTGTATAAATTAATTTGTACTCTATTATTTTACAAAACAAGATTCTTTTCTAGTTAGAATGAGGTGGTGATTAGTGGCAAGAGCAAGAAGTCCGAACAGGGATAAAGCTTTTGAGCTATTCAAAGAACATAACGGCGATATTTTGAATCGTAAAATTGCAGAGCTGCTTCAGGAACCTGAAAAAACAATTTCTTCATGGAAGAGTCGGGATAAATGGGTGGCTAAATTAAATGATTCTGATTGTAGTACTGCAAACGAAAATGAATGTAGTACTGCAAATAAGAAACGTAGTACTGCAAAACGTGGAGCGCCAAAAGGAAATAAAAATGCAGTAGGTAATAAAGGTGGTCCGCCTGTCGGGAATAAAAATGCTGTTGGTCACGGTGCGCCAGTAGGTAATGACAACGCCGTTACACATGGCTTATTTAGAAAGTACCTCCCTGCAGAAGTATTTGAACTCAAGACAGAATTGGCCCGAGCCTTTCAAAATGATCCGGTTGCTATGATTTGGGAGAGTATTACACTGCATTACTCCAATATCATTTACTCTCAAAAAATCATGTTTGTACAAGATAAGGATGATACTACAAGAGAGTTAAGAAAACAAAAAATGAATGAGCATGGATTGGATGAAGAATGGGAAATTCAAATGGCTTGGGATAAACAAGCGAACTTATTAAATGCACAGTCTAGAGCTTTTGCTGAATTCCGTAACTTAATTAAACAGTTTGATGAATTAGCAAATAAGAACGATAAACGCAGGCTAGAACTCAAGATGATGCAGCTTAATGTACAGAAAGCAGAAGCGGAAGTAAAAGAAGTAACCGACAAAGGGAATAAGAGTACTGGTACTATCATCGTTAACAACAAAGACGAAATGAGAAGGATATTAAATGAGCGAAGTAATAGAAATACTTGATTTAATAAACCCTAATTTCTATGATTTTTGGTTAAACGATGACAGATCAAGAAACCTTTTGTCAGGTGGGCGTTCTTCAATGAAGTCATCTGTTATTTCATTGAAGCTTGTAACTGATTTTATGGAAGATCCAAACGGTAATATAGTTATACTCCGCAAAGTAGCAAAGTATCTTTCTACTTCTGTATATGAGCAAATTAAGTGGGCGATATACATGCTGAAATTAGAAGATGAATTCTTTTTTGGTCAATCGCCACTTGTTATACGTCATAAGGATACAGGGACAGCTTTTTATTTCTATGGTTGTGATGACCCGATGAAAGTTAAATCTGCTAAAATCGCTAGAGGTTATGTTATGGCCGTGTGGTTTGAGGAATTGGCAGAGTTTGCAGGTATAGAGGATATTGATATTGTAGAGGATACATTTATTCGTCAGGATTTAGGAGATAAAGAGGTGAAAGTCTATTACTCTTACAATCCACCACGTAACCCTTATGCTTGGGTAAATGAATTCAAGGATAATAAAGCGAAGGATGAAGATTTCTTTATACATCACAGCACGTATTTAGAAGATGAAAAAGGGTTCTTGTCTAAGCAGCTTATTCGAAAGATTGAAAAGTATAAGGTAACAGATATTGAGTATTGGCGCTGGATGTACAAAGGTGACGTTATCGGTTTAGGTGATATGGTTTATAACATGAATCATTTCACTAAAATTGCTCAACTTCCTGAAGATGACGATTTAATATTAATTGATATTGCCATTGATACAGGACATCAAGTTTCTGCTACTACTTATTTAGCCTTTGGATTAACGAAGAAGGGCGATGTAATCCTACTAGATACATATTATTATTCACCTGAAAACAAAGTTGTTAAACGGGCTCCTAGTGAGTTCTCAACAGATTTAAATAAATTTGTGACAAATACTAATTCTGTATTTAGAAGATACATTGACCAACAAACTATCGATTCTGCAGAGGGTGGCTTGCGTAATCAGTACTTTAAAGATTACGGTGTTCGACTGCATCCGGTTGCAAAGAAAAAGAAAGTAACGATGATAGAAAACGTCTACGATTTATTATCGCAGGGACGTTTTTTTATTTTGGATACAGAAAATAATAAGGTATTTTACGAGGAACATAAGCGCTACCAGTGGGACGCTAAAACCTTGCAAACGCCTAATCCTGAAGTAATTAAAGTAGATGATCATACGTGTGATGCATTCCAATATTATGTTAATGATAACCTGCAGAAATTGAAATTAAAATATTAATACATCTATAACGTTATTAATTCAATATCATAATTTTAACGTTAATATTAACATTAATGTGAAAATGTTATTTATTATCTATTACTATAATGTTATTACATTTATACATTTGTATTATGAATCTATTAGCGTGTTATTAACATAGTAGTAGGTTGGTATTAGGTTCACATTAATAATATGTAAAGTAGGTGATGTAGTGTTTAAGAAGCTCATCTCCGGTATAAGGCAGGTGTTATATAAAATGGGCCTGATTAGTGGGATAAAAAAGGTATCCGATCACAAAGATATACGGGTAAATGAAGAGTCGTATCAATTCATAGATACCTGGAAAGCTTTATATAGTGGATATTACAAAGAATGGCATGATGTTAAGTACAAAACGGTAGAGGGTCAAAAGCAGCGAAAACGAGCTACTTTAAACATGGCTAAAGTTGTATCGCAGGAAATGGCAACTCTTGTTTTTAATGAAAAATGCACAATTAACATTTCTGATAAAGAGCTATCGAAGAATATTAAACATGTTCTTGATGAAAATAACTTCATAAAAGAGTTTCAACGGTATTTAGAATATAGTTTTGCGCTTGGTGGAATGGTTATTAAGGTCTATTGGGATAATGGTATTAAACTATCATTCGTTACAGCAGACTGCTTTATCCCGATTACCTGGGACAATAAACAGATCACTGAATGTGTATTTATTAACGAAACATTTAAAGGCGGTAAAAAGTACACGCTGCTGGAATGGCATTTAGTAGAGAATGGCACATATATCATCAAGAACGAGCTGTATAAGAGCGATAATAAGCATGATTTAGGTGTAAAAGTTTCTTTAGCGGAGTTATATCCTGATTTAGAAGAAGCAGTATATATAGAGAATCTTTCTAGACCTACTTTTAAATACTTTAAACCTAATACTGCTAACAACTTAGATATCGGGTCGCCTTTGGGGATTTCTATTTACGCCAATGCGCTAGACACACTAAAATCAATTGATATCGCCTTTGATAGCTTCCAAAGAGAGTTCATTTTAGGTAAAAAGCGAATTTTGGTACCGCATAATGCAATTAGAACTGTAATAGATCAAAACACCGGGGCGCAATTACGCTACTTTGATGCAGATGACGAAGTGTACCAGGCATTTAACTTTGATGAGAATTCTAATAACATTCAAGATATGTCTGTTGAGTTAAGAGTGGAAGAACATACTTCTGCTATTAATGCATTATTAAACTATTTATCTTCTCAAATTGGTTTCTCTGCGGGCGCATTCAGCTTTGACGGGCAAGGAGTTAAAACGGCTACTGAAGTTGTCAGTGAGAATTCTAAGACGTTTAGGACGAAGCAGTCACATGAAACGATTATTGAGGACGGTATACAAGAATTAGTTGATAGCATTATCGATATTGCCGTTCTATACGGTGAATTTAAAGGGCCTGCAGCAGATTATGAAGTTACAGTTACTTTTGATGATAGTATCGCTGAAGATGCTACAGCTGAAATAAATAAGCAAGTCATCTTAATTTCTAACGGGTTAAACAGTAAGAAACGAGCAATTATGAAAATTCATGGTGTCACTGCAGAAGAGGCTGAATCGCTATTAAAGGAGATACTTTCCGAAAACAAAACCGTTATACCTGAAGATGTCGATTTCTTCGGTATGAACAATCAAAAACAGAATAATGATCCAGGAGATGAAAGGTAATGGCACTCCCTCCTGAAAAATTACAGCAACTCTCTATATTTGTTGTAGATATCTACAACGCAATTGAAGAAGAGTTGCTATTAAATATGGCCAGAATGCTCAAATATGATAGGGAATTGCTATTAACTGCCGAGGATTCCACGGAATACCAACATTGGCGTATAGTTCAGCTAAATAAATTAGGCAAGTTGAATCAGCAACAATTAAATACCATTGCTAGTCGTAGTGGCAAAACGGCTGAAGAAGTACGAAAGGTGTTAGAGGGCGCTGGATTCACTGCAGTAGAACAACATGAACAGTTATATCAGGAAGCAGTACAAGCAGGTATTTTAAAGGCTGCTCCTGCAATGCATACGAGCGCTGCGTTAGTTGACATTCTTAATGCATACGAGAAACAAGCATTAGACACTTTGAATCTTGTAAATACAACGATGCTAAAACAGTCGCAACAGGTATATCTTGATGTTTTAAACAAAACTGTAGGTAAACTATTAGGCGGTGTCATAACGCCACAGCAGGCACTTAGGCAGACTGTTTCAGAGTGGTCGCAAAGAGGAATTCCCGCTTTAATCGATAAGGCTGGTAGGCGCTGGAGTACAGAAGCGTATGTAAATATGATAACTCGTTCTGTTAGTCAGAATGTAGCAAATGAGATGCAAATGACTCGCATGGATGAGTATGACGTGGATCTGATCGAAACAAGCTCACACCTAGGAGCAAGACCACGTTGCGCACCGTATCAAGGTCGTATTTATTCTAAAAGTGGAAAGAGTAAACGTTACCCTCCATTCTCCAGTACATCATATGGGGAAGCGGCAGGGTTATTAGGCGTTAATTGCCGGCACGTAGTTTGGCCCTATATATCTGGGAAGTCTACGAAGCGTTATGAACCGTATGACACGGCTGAAAACTCTAAAGCATATAAAGACAGTCAAAAACAAAGAAGTTTAGAACGAAAAATCAGAAAAGCTAAGAAAGAAGTAAAGGTTATGGAAGCGTTAGGCGATGCAGAGGGTGTAAAAGAAGCGAAAAATAAAGTTTCAGAACACCAAGCTAATATGAGAGAGTTCATCAATCAAACGAAGCGCAAACGCCAATACAACCGTGAACAAATTGTATAGGAGGAATTAAGATGCCAAAACCATATAGATTTCGAGTAAATGGAATGCAGTTCTTCTCTGATGGTGGAGCAGGTGACCCGCAAGGTACTGAACCACCAGGAGGAGGTGAACCAGGAGCAAGTAGTTCAAGTGACCCAGTAACCTATACGCAAGAGCAATTAGATGCTGCAAAAAACCAACAACAAACCGACTTCTTAAAAACATTAGGATTCGAAAATGCAGATCAATTAAAGGATACGGTGAATAGTTGGAAAGAACATCAGGAGTCACAAAAAACAGAACAAGATAAGCTTAATGACAAATTAACAACCTATGAAACGCAGTTACAAGAAAAAGACTCTACTTTAAGTGATTTACGCATGGAAAATACAGCAATTAAAGCTGGTATTACAGACGAAAAGAACTTAGCTGCTGTTATTACACTAGCGAAAACAAAGATTAGTGACGATGTGGATATCGCGCAAGCTATTGAACAGGTTGTAACGGAATTCCCACACTTTAAAACAGTTGTTGAAGAAGAGGGTCCACCTAAACCACGATTTGGTAATGGCGGACAGCATAAAAGAGAACCACAATCGGAATTAAATAAATGGCTTGAAGAATTCAAGAAATAAGAGAGGAAGATATAAACATGGCTAACAACTTAAATTACGCAGAATTATACCAAGCAGGATTACAAACGCGTTATCCTGGTCGTTTATACTTTGAAAAATTATGGAATACACCAAGTAATAGTTTAGTTAAATTCTCTGACGCTAAAACTATTAAATTACCACGGCTAACTGTTACTTCTGGTCGTAAAGATTATGGTCGCGATACGGTTACAACTCCAGGACGTAACTTCGAAAACGATTGGGAAACAAAAACACTAACAAATGACCGTTACTGGGATACACTTATTGATCCTATGGATATTGATGAAACGAACATGGTAGCATCCATTGTTAACATCACACGTGTTTATAATGATAATGAAAAAATCCCTGAAAAAGATAAGTACATGATTTCACGCTTATTCAGTGAAAAGAAATCTAAAGATAATGGCGCCGGAAATAAAGAGATTGCAATTACTCCCGAAAATGCTTTAACTGTATTCGATGAACTTATGGAAAATATGGATGAAAAAGAAGTTCCACAAGAAGGACGTTTATTATATGTACTCCCTACCGTTAAAACTGCATTGAAGCAGGCTAAAGAAATTGCAAGATATATGGGAGTTCAAAATAATAACGGGCAAATCAATCGTGTAGTTAACCGCTTAGATGAAGTTGAAATTATTGGTGTTCCTTCTTCTCGTATGAAGACACTATACAACTTTACAAATGGCGCTAAACCTGATCCAACAGCACAGCAGATTCAAATGATGTTAATTCATACATCTTGTATGGTTGCACCTGAAAAATATGAATTCGTTTCAGTTGATGAACCTAGTGCAAAAACTGCCGGAAAATACTTTTACTTTGAGCGCTCATACGATGGCGTATTTATGTTTGATACTAAAACAGATGGTATTGCATTCGTAACAGCGCCAAAAGCATAGGAGGGGAATCATTATGGCCGTAGTCGTAAAAAAAGAGAACCGTGTATTAACAGTTGAAGAACAAAATTTAGATGCATATCTTGCAGAAGGTTATGATCAAGTAGAACTTAATGAGGACAGAACCGCTTATGTAGTTGTGACTCGTGCTACAGGTGGTCGCGAAGTAACACTTTCTGAATTAAATACTGTTATTAAAGAAAAAGATGCAATTACAGCAGAACGGGATGCTTTAGTTTCTGAAAACAAGAAATTAAAGGCTGAAATCGCAAAATTAAAGAAAGAACCTGCAGATAAATAGGTGATCATATGGCGTATATAGATACTGATTACTATACGAACATTTACAGGGGAACGCCTGTAGACGATATTGATATGTTAAATCGTATGATTGCAAGAGCTTCCGATGTAGTAGACCAAATAATTGATTACAAATTGAGTGGCGTTGATTTTAACAAATTAGCGCCATTTATTAAAGAACAAGTAATGAAAGCTACAGCTGCTCAAACAGAGTATATTGCCTTGTATGGCGAAACTTCTTCTAATACCATGATTGATACGCCTGTTATGCAGGTTGGTAAGTTCCGTTATGGATTACTAAGGGGCGGTAAATCTGAAGGACAAGGGCATGACGCACGAGTTGCACAAGGTACAGTCAAATTTTTAATACCAACTGGCTTACTTTATACAGGGGTGGCCGTGAATGATTAATGTAATCCCTATTCCATTGCACATGCTACCTCATACTGTTGAGTATCACGAATACATTGGCGAGGATGATGTTTGGGGCGGCGGTTCTGCCTCTTACGCTACTCCAATCACAATTAAAAGAGTACGCGTACAACCTAATGAGAAGGTATATAACGCAAATACCGGCGACAGCGTTACTTTTCAATCTATTTTATTTCATGACTCGGTTAATTCGTCCCCTGCCAATCAGGTTTTTAAAGAAAAATCTAAGATTGTTTGGAACGGAAAGGAAATGTTTATTAAAGAAGTTGAACCTCTTTATATAACAAATCCTAATAGACCACACCACACGGAGTTATATCTCCGATGATCAGGGTTAATGTACAGGTTGATACAGCGCAAATAGAGTCAAAAGTTATGAGGGCTACTGAAAAAGCGCAATTTACATTGGATGAACAAGTTCTAAAGGATAGCAATTTTTATGCTCCAGAAGATACCACGGATTTAATACGGTCTGGTGTCAGATTCAGTAGACCGGGAGAAGGTCATATTGAATGGAACACTCCATACGCGAGGCGCTTGTACTACAATCCACAATATAACTTTTCCAAAGATGTGAACCCTAACGCTCAAGGGTTATGGTTCGAAGTAGCTAAGGCTGCTCATTTAGTCGATTGGAAAAGAATCACAGAACAAACAATGAAAGATAATTTGTAGGTGATTACATGAAATGGTTAGTAGAAAGCGTGATCAAGCATTTAAATAAAGTTTCACCTCCAAATATTGTTTACGCACCTATCAAAGCAAATGTGTTAGATGTGGGAACTAACAATACACCAAGAAAGAGCATAGCTTTACGGGTTATCCCGTCTGCTCCTGGTCAACAGTATTTCGAAGGTGAAACGATTCGCAAACAGTTTCAAATACTCGTTAAGAGTCCTGACGGCTTAGAAGCGATGTCTAGTATCGAAGCTATTGCGGACGAGCTTCATAATCTCCATATGCGTAGTTTTCATAGTATTGATGATTCTTATAAGCTCATTACATTGGAAAAGTATGTGGAGCCTAATTGGGTCGATAAAACAGAGGCAAACGAGCAAATATATACCGTGCTTTTTAGTGCGGAATTAGAAAGAGGAGGTAATTGATTTGGGAAAAAATCAAGGTTTTTTATTGAATCATGGATATAAGTTTGAAATTAATGCTACATCTACTCCGGAAGTACCGGCATGGGAACGGATTGCTGCAGGTATTACATCTGTAGATCCTGACAATAACGAAGAATCGGATGAAAATTACTATTACGATGGTGGCGGCGCTGCCGAACGTGATATCGTCGGTTTTATGATGTCCTATGGATTTGAAGGGCATCGAAAATATGGAGATAAAGCACAGGATTATATCTTTAGTAAAACTAACAAAGTAGGTCCTGAACGAAAAACTGAATTCAGAGTAACCGAACCAAACGGGGATATATGGGAAGGTAAAGCAACTATTTCTGAAATTAAATCTCCGGGTGGAGATGCAAATGCTAAAGGTGAGATTGAATTCACAATTAGTTTTGACGGAGTTCCGAAATTTACAAAAGCAGTAGCTTAATCTTATTGAAAGAGTCGTTCATACGGCTCTTTTTCCTTTAAATACATTATATAAAACGGGAGATGGAACAGAATGACACAATTTAAATTTGAGTTTAAAAAGACGTATAAAGAGGTAGACGTTGCAGGTAAATTATTCAAAGTAGAATTTAATGATGATGCTTTAAACAAATATCAAAAATCGTTAAAACGCTTTAAAGATTCTACAAACGAACTGCAAAATTCAATTGCTGATTACGAAAAAGCTACCGACGAAGAAATTGACGCAGCAACAGAAAAGCAAAAAGAAATCACAAAAGATGTAGTGGAGACTTTCTTAGGAGAAGGAACATTTGAAGAGTTGTATGAAATCGCTGGAAGAGCAGTTGCTAATTTACTGGGTCTTGTACATTACTTACAGGAAATTTACATTGAAGAATCTATGAAAACTGCTGAAAAGTCACAGTCTAAATACTTAGCGAATCTTAAAAAGTAAGGTGATCAGTAATGTTTAAACTTACTGATAGAAACAGAGATGTTTATACATGGGCAGGTGTCGATATAGAGCTAAACCTGTCCTTTGATAACATCTTAAAAATAATGGAGTTGTTCGATGATACAACAGTAGCAGATAGGGCTAAACCAAACATAGCTCTTATGATGCTCATTGTTGATCATAGAATATTAGAGCAACTTGATTGGCGCCGTAAAGAACAACTTATTATCGATGTATTCAAAGATAAACTGAATATCAATATATCGTCAGATAAGAAGAAAAATGAAATGACGGAAACAATAGGAGATACAGGTGATGAAAAACCGCCGGAAATACCTATTGTTAACTTTACACTAGATGCAGAAATGATTTTTGCGTCTTTTTTGTATGACTATGGAATCAATTTGTTTGAGCAACAAGGGATATTACAGTGGAGTGATTTCCTAGCTTTATTTAATAACTTGTCCGAAAAGACGCCGATGCGCACAGCGATACACTATCGAACTTGCGATATACCCGCGAAGGATAAATATAACGCAGAAGAAAGAAAGCATATCAAAAAAATGAAGGAACGTTATGAACTTCCTGAAGCCAAAGAAATTCGAGAAGCAATAGAATTAAAAGCCTTCCAAGATCGTATGACAGCGCAAAAGAACATGCTGAAAGGTAGGTGATATAAATGGCTGATGGTCACGTTAATATAGATACCCGGCTTGAAACTGGTAACATCCGTAGAGATGTACAACGTGTTAATGCTGAATTAAATCGCATCGGAAATAACATGGGCCGAACAGCTCAAGGGATGCGTAACGAAATGGGCCGGGGAATGCAAGGTATGGTTGGCGACTCGGAATATTATGCTAGACAGTACCGCCGTGCTTATGGAAACGAGATAGGCGGTCTTATGGGCGATATAGGAAGCTCATACCGTTATATGTCTGCTGAAGCTAGAGGCATGATGATGGAAATGCAACAAGGTTTCTATGCTCAAAAAATGGCTATGATTCCTTTTAAAGAAGACCAAATAAAAGCGACTTATGGATTTTATCAAATGGCTCAGGCTTCTAAGGATTTTCAAGGTACAAACCGAACGTTCATAGATCAAGCGAATGATATAGGGAAAGCGATGAAAGCCTCTCAAGATGCTCAAATTAATGCGAATCGATTAGCAATGATGGGCATGCTTCAAACTATTGGTGCTATGAATGCAATGTCTTCTGCTGCATCTAAAACAACTAAAAACTTAGATCAGATGAAAAACCCGTTGTACAATACCGCTAGACCTGCTCTTGCATTAGTTGACAGTTTGGATAGAGTTGCACGTAGTGGATCGGCAGCACAAATTGCATTAGAGTTACATGGTCCACAGGCAAGTATGAAAACTCTGACGGATGAAGCGATGAGACTTAATACGGTGATGATGGGAATGCCTATCCTAGCATTAGGCGTCGGTATGTCGGTTTACTTCATGTATGGAGCGCTACATAAAGCTAACATGGAGCTAAACCCCAAATACGCTGAAGCTTACAACGAGATGATTGAGAAACTTACAAAAGCCTTAGAACCAATGAGACAAGCCTTTGCAGCTGTTGCCGTGCCTATCTTTAATTTTGTTACAAAACTTGCAGAAATGACTATAGCATTCAACGAGGCTCATCCGGCACTCGCGCGATTCATTCAAGGTACTATTATGTTAGTCCCTGCATTGATGGCACTTATGCTACCTCTAGCCCTTGGTGTCGGATACTTCAGAGGATTGAGGGCGATTCTATTCGCATTACGACCAATAATAATGCCAGTTGCAACTGCATTCGCTACCTTATCAACACCAGTATGGGTCGTAGCGGCTGCTATAGCAGGATTAACAGTAGGATTTACCCATTTTTACAAAACGAACGAAAAATTCAAGGGATTTGTAGACGGAACTATTAAAAGTATTAAAGATTTCGGCAGTGCCCTTGTTAAAAATACATCTGAATTAATCCAAAGTGCTTACAAATCTGATATGGTGCAGAATAGCATAAAAGCCCTGCAAACCGGATTTGCTACAGCAGGTAAGAAATCTTTAGAGTTCGGATCTAATATGGCTAGTTTGGGAAAATACCTTTACTACACGGCTTTAGACGGCGACCATCTCAATGATTGGATTACTCATCTTCCTGAATCTTGGCAAGGTGCTGTAATGGCTACGGGACAAGCTGTATCGGCGATAAGAGGTCATATTATTTCTTTATTCGGCGCTACAATGCAATTAGGGAAAGATTTGACGCAGTTAGGTAGCTATTTAATAAATGTGGCCCTAACAGGAAATATCTTCTCTGATGCGTTAAATGCTTTACCGCCGAGTGTACAGGGATTAGCAAATTCAATCGCTCCTGCGATATTGGCAGTTAACTCATTTGGACAATCTATCGTAGCTTTAGGAAAGTATTTTTACTTTGCTGCTTTAGATGGAGATAGCCTGAATGATTGGATTACTCATCTTCCTGTCAGTTGGCAAAATGCAGCTATGGCAGTAGGAAATGTTATTGCAACAATGTCAGAGTCATTTACATCATTATTTGGTCCACTTGATCAGATAGGATATGCATTCTTAAATTTTGGGAGATATATTCTTTCTGTTGTATCTACAGGAAGTTTAATGAATGGTTGGTTAAATCTTATGCCTGTAGGATTTCAAACGGCAGGTGTTCTAATAGGTAATGCGATTCTAATTATCAAAACAGCTATTTCTAGTTTAGTAGAGGCCGTTAGATTGGCTTTAGGTGGAGATACATCCCAACTCGGGCAAATCTTCATGACAATTATGCCTACACTGATAGGAATACTACTTGGTGGTTTACCTGCATTACTAATTACGGCATCTCATTTTCTACCTACAATCGTGAACGGTATCAATTTGATGCTACCGCTTTTAACTACGACAATAACCAACATGATTACTGGAATTGTAACAATTCTTACAACTTACTTACCGCAATTTTTAGAGCAAGGCGTTAAAATACTGACATTCTTAATAAATGGAGTGATTCAAGTTTTGCCTGTCGTAGTGACTACGCTCGTACAAGTTGCCACTGATTTGGTGAATTCTCTCGTCAACACAATTGGAACTTTACTACCCTTAATTTTAGATGCAGGAATCAAAATTTTGATGGCGGTAATTGACGGGATTATACAAAATTTACCTCAAATTATAAACGCGGCAATGCAAATGATAACTACGCTAGTGAACGCGATTTCTAGTTTACTCCCACAAATCCTAAATGCGGGAATTCAGATTTTAGGAGCTTTGATAAACGGAATTATGCAGGTTTTACCTAATTTGATCCAAACAGCCGTGATGTTGGTGACTAAAGTTGCTGAAATGTTAATTCAGAATCTCCCGAAAATTATAGAAGCCGGAATGAAAATTTTGATTGCGATTGTTGAAGGAATCGTAAAAGTTCTCCCTCAACTGATACAAACGGCTATACAATTAATCGTCAAAATAGCAGAAACAATTATACAAAATCTACCTAAGATTTTAGCGGCTGGCGTTCAAATTTTAACAATGCTAATACGTGGAATTATTCAGATTTTACCGCAGTTAATTTCTACAGCGCTAAGTCTTATTGTTAAAATAGCTCAAACAATAATCGCTAATTTACCACAAATTTTATCAGCAGGGGCGCAGATACTAGGAATGCTGATTAAAGGTATTTTATCGCTAATAGGGCAGCTTTTATCAACAATCACAAATAACGTTATCGGCGGCATTAAAAAATGTTTCAGTAATGCCGGAACCATGTTAGTGGACATAGGTAAAAATATAATTCAAGGTCTTATTAATGGTATCTCCGGGATGGTCGGAAATGCCGTATCAGCTGTAAAACGTGTAGCAAGCAATATTAAAGATGGAATTGCTGATTTCTTTGATATTCACTCTCCTTCTCGTGTGGCATACGCTTTGGGTGAGTTCGTAACTCAAGGTCTTGCTAATGGGATTGTATCCCTTAGTAGTTACGCTGTTAAAGAGACAGAACGAATGGCAAGTGCTATTATTGGCGCTTTTGATGAATTAGGAGAGGATATTACTTTAGGCGACTTTATAACTGGTTCAATGCCTGATGTTCCTGGGGCGATATCTGACGGTATTAACCTTGAAATCCCAAAAGTTAAGGGGTTGCTAAATAATTTATTAGATCTTCCTGAAATCAATACAGTTACAAATGTACAAAGTGGTAATAGTGGAATTCCAGAAAGAGATAACAGTGCTAGTAGAATTTTAAATAACGATTCATCCGGCGAGAATAGTTCGCCTACCTACTTAATTATGGATAAGAAAGTTGTTGGTGAATTGTTAGCTACAGATATAAAAGATATTAATGATCGAAATACTGTTAGGTTGGCTAAGTTTTCTTAAGAGAGGGGGTAAACATATTGGGTAATTCTAGTTTTACATTTAATAATATTCGTAAAGATTATATTTCTTTATTGATGGGCTTTAATCGTCCAGTGTTAGCTCCCGTTCGAAGGGAATTATTAAAAGTACCGCATCGACCAGGTGGGTATTTATTAAATACAGTAACCGAGGAACGTCAAATTGACGTTCCTTTTATTATTAAAGCGAAGAATCAGAGCGATTTACAAAAAATAAAAGAAGATTTAGCAAATTGGCTAATGACAGATCAACCGTGTGAATTGGTTTTTGATGATGAACCGGATAGAACATATTTAGCAGTATTAGATGGAAGTGTTGACCTCGAAGAATTGGTGTTTAGAGGGAAAGGGACACTTACATTTATTTGTCCAATGCCATACAAATTAGGAGCAACTAAAACAAGTGAGTTTGTTCAAAATTGGTCTACAGAAACAACAGCATATTTAACGAATCAGGGCAGCGTAGAAGCACCTCCAATAATCGAAATTGAGGTTAAAAAGCCAAGTACCTTTTTAGATGTTTGGTTTGGTGATTATCCTAATAAGCGTGATTATTTCCGTCTTGGCTATCCTCGAACTGTGGAGGAAACGCCAGTGCAAGCACGAGAACGTGTCATGTGGGATGAAATGACTACACCTGTAGGATGGACTCCTGTTACTGGGCAAGTTGAAGAAATGAAGGGTACAGGTAGTTTCAAGTCAAGAGGCGGTCACGCGCTGTATTGTGAAAATTTCGGGAAAGATAAAGGGTTTTACGGTGCAATAGCTAAGAAAAACATTCCAGGTGGACCATTACAAGATTTTGAAATGGAGACATGGATGACCTTTCAGTCCAAAAGCATCGGAGAAATGGGGCGTTGTGAAGTTCTTCTGCTAGATGATACCAGTAATATAGTAGCTCGAATCAATATGAATGATTTATATGCAGATGCGGAAATTACAAAGGCATATATGAGAGTTGGTAATAGCGGAACGCCTAATAGTATTAAAAAATTAGTAGATACAAGTGGAGGATACACGACTACATTTAATAAGTTCCGGGGGCGCTTACGTATCGCTAGAAGGGGCAAGCAATGGTCTGTTTATGTAGCTAAATTTATAGATGGTACTGAAACAGATGGAGCTTCTCTAGTCGAACAATGGCACGATTTAGATAATACCCCAATGACAAACCGAAAAATCGCGCAAGTTATGATTGCGATTTGCAAGTGGGATAATTATACACCAGTTGATATCATGCAAATTGATGACTTGAAAATTTGGAAAGTAAATAAGGTTGATGATAACGCAAGGTCATTTATCTATGATGTTGGCGACAAAATTATCATTGATACCGAAAAAAGTCTCGTCACCATAAATGGGAAGAATGCTATAAATATAAAGGATATTTTCAGTAACTTCCCGGCTGTTATAAAGGGGTATAACAGAATTGATATATCCCCACCTGATGTGAAAGCGACAGTATTGTTCAGGGAGAGATACCTATGAGGCAGCCTAGCGGAACACTTCATATTGCAGATTTCCAATCAGGGGAAATTGTATCGGCTATCCAATCAAGCGATTATTGGGACGATAAAAGGCATTGGGAAATTAAAAATAATGTAGATATACTTGATTTCACCGTTTTTGATGGAACTGAACAAGCAGCAACATTAATGCAACAAAATTTAGTTTTAAAAGAAGTTAGCGGCGGGCGTATAGTCCCGTATGTAATCGATGATACAGCTAAAAGTTCAGATGGACGCTCTCTTACGGTATACGCTTCTGCAGAATGGGTTTTATTGAAAAAAGCAGGAATTATTAAACCACAAAAATTCGAATCGAAGACGGCACGTGAATTAACTTCTATTGCCTTAGCTGGAACAAAGTATGAAATAGGATTTATTGAATACTCCGGTTTTCATACCATGACAATCGATGAGTTTATCGATCCGTTAAAATTTCTAAAGGATATTGCTGCTCTTTTTAATTTGGAAATTGTATTTCGGGTCGAAGTTATCGGCTCTCGAATTGTCGGCCGTTACGTAGATATGGTGCAAAGACGGGGGAAAGATACTGGTAAAGAGGTCACTTTAGGTAAAGATTTAAAAGGTATTGTCCGCAGAGAAAATTCGAGTAACATTTGCACAGCGTTAGTCGGGTTTGTAAGAGGGGAAAATGACAAATTAATAACGGTAGAGAGTATTAATAACGGTCTCCCTTATATTGTCGATAGTTCAGCTTTTCAGCGTTGGAACGAAAATGGTCAACACAAATTTGGTTTTTATACACCAGAAACAGAAGATCAAAACATGTCACCAGAGCGCTTAATGGCACTTATGAAAATTGAATTTAAAAAACGGATGAATTCTACTGTTCAATATGAAGTGGATGCAATTGCACTTGATGAGATATTTGGATTGTCACACGAGGAAACTACAGAAGGTGACATTATAAGGATTAAAGATACAGGATTTACCCCTAAATTATATCTAATCGCTCGCGCTATCGCTGGCGATGAATCATTTACGAATCCATCTGAAAATAAATATGTGTTTGGTGATTATATAGAAGTCATCGATACAAGAGAAGAAATGCAAAAACTATACAATAAGATTCGAAATTCCTTGTGGGATAAAGCGAGTAACGAAGCTTTAAAGCTACTAGAAAAACAATTAGAGGTAACGTCGAACGGTTTCAATGATAAATTAATAGCTATGAAGACTAGTATTGAAGAAACAGATGAAGCGATACGTTTAAATGCTCAAGCTGTCAATCAGCAGATGCAAAAGCTATCATCCACTTTAGAAGTAAACGCGAGAGAGATAAAGGCGAAGGTCGGAAAAGGTGATATTGCTTCTGAACTAAATATTAATCCGCAAAGTGTACTTATTAAATCAGAGCTTATCGATTTAGTAGGTAAAGTAAAAGCTGAATGGTTAATTGCAGGATTACTCATGGGGATGACAATTAAGACGAGTAATACTAATGAACATTTGCATATGGAAAATCAGGTTATTCGTTTTGTGAACCAAGGGTCAGACAAGATGGTAATAGGTTTTGAAAATGAATGGAAAAGTAAAACACGTAACCCATATATCATATTAGGTGAAGGTGATGGCTCTGGAAAAAACTTTGGGAGCATTTATAAAGATGGTAACGGTGTTTATTATCGTTATGTAGATTTAAATGGGTTAGAGAGCAATATGCGATTAACACAAATGGGTAATGTCGGTATCACAGCTCAAAATACAATGTGGCTAGATTCAAATGGATCGATAAATATCGATGGCAAAGACGTGGTTGTAATTAATAATAATGGTTCACGTGTTGCAAGCTTCAGGGCTAAAAGTGGCGGAGTGGATTCTGATTTATCCATAGGAATAAATCACACATTACGTTCTTCTAGAGCTACAGGATACGATAAACTATTACAGCTGAAAAATGGCGATGGCAGCCAATTCAGAGGACTAGAACTATCGGAAATAACGGCTTACGAAGGGATAAGAACAAAGGCTAATTTTTGGGCTGATGGAAACTCTTATGCAACGGAGCACATCAATAAATCGTCAGAGAAATTCAAAACATCTATACATGAATTACCGTTTTCTCCTCTTGAAAAAATAAGAGGGCTGAAGGTAAAAAAATATGTCATGAAAAAAGACATGTACGAGCTGTATCAGATGCGAATGAATAAACCGCCTGAGAGGACTGAACCTTACACAACAGCTGATATTGAAACCTACTATGGCTTAATTGCAGAAGAAACAGATTCCGTATTCACAACATCCGACAAGGATGGAATAAAAAACTATGCTACATTATCAATACTTACGGCAGCCGTTCAAGAATTAGAGCAAAAGTATGATGCAGAAATCCAAGTATTGAAAAAAAGTCATCAAGATGAGATGGAAAGTATGAATAAGCGTGTGGAGGAACTAGAAAAAATGGTTCAACAATTAATTAGTTAAACCCAAGGGAGCAGCAAACGCTGGTCTTTTTTATTTTGCATAAAGGAGTGATTTTATGACATTTAAAACTTATGAAATCAATGTAGATTTAGTAAATGATATATCCACGACTAGTGCCATTCGCTTCTCGCAGAATGATAGAAACTCCGCTAAATTGTTACTAACAATAACAAATAAGGGAGAAGAAATTGATTTAAGTAAGGCGAAATCAGTACGGATGTCATTTAAAAAACCGGATGGAACTCGCGTATTTCAAAACGATTGCCAACCGATTAACCCATTAAAAGGGAAATATCAAATTCTCTTAAAAACACAAACGTTAACATCGATTGGTAATGTTATCGCACAGATCCACATTGAAGAAGAAGACAGAATCCTTGATACACAGAAATTCTTATTTGTGGTAAATGAATCGTTAGCGGGTGACGGTGCAGTTGAGTCCACAAATGACTTCACAATTATTAAAAAGGCTCTTGAATTAGGAGAGAAGTTTAAAGATGTAGATTTCGACCCGATTATTAAAGCGGGAGAATTAGCACAGGGAGCGTTACCGAAAACTGGCGGGACTCTTAGAGGAACTGTAGTTATGGAGACTGGTGATTTTGAATTCAAGAATCCCATGAGCGATGTCTTATTCAGAAATAACCAGTCAGGTATTTTTGCCTTCTATGATAAAGCTCAAGACCAAGTTATTTGGACTTATAATAGTAAAACTAAAGAGTTCATTGTAGGTAGTACGACAAACCTCCTAAAGAAAACAGGGGATACGATGACAGGTAACTTATTGTTACAAAGCCCAAATACAGAAGCAACGAGAAAGATTTCCTTTATTAATGAAAGTGGCAATGAAGCGTACAATTGGTCCTATCAAGGTGGAAGATTGGCTATGAGGGATGTACTAGGGTCTCAAGATATTTGGATTTACTCGGCACAAACTAAGACTTTCAATCTTATGGTTCCTAATACGAATATCGTTACGAAAACAAAAGACGGACGAGCTACTTTAACGCTGACAGAAAATGCCACTCAATACGGTTCAACTTATACTCCCGTAGCGACAAGGAGAGGGAATACTGTAACTCTTAGAATGGTGATATCTAGAAATGGGAATGACAATGGAGTTATAACAACACTACCTGCTGATATGAGACCTGTAGACGGAGTAACTTCTACAATTGTGGCAAGCGATGGGACTTCAAGTGACGTAGTTATTAGGTTAAATGGAGAAGTTGAAATTCTTACTAAAAATAAAACGTATCGCATCTTGTTAACTTACGTAGTAGATTAAGGAGGAAAGGACATGGCTAAATATTACGGTTATTGCTATGACGAAAACGGGAAGTTCACAGAAATGATTCCTTTAGAAGAAAAGGCGATCACAGAGAAACAAACTTTCTATAGAGAAGAACAGAAAGAAATCGTTACAGAGGAGAAGCTATGCGAGTTACACCAATCTATTGAGGATGGTACGTATGTACCTGTTGAGATTCCGCAACCTGAAGGAGAGGGAGGAGAGGAGCAAGTACCTATCTATGAGGAGCCAATTGACAAGCATGATTGTCCTGATTGTGTTATGCATAGTGTGGAATATGAACCTATCAAAGTACCATACGAGGAAGATGTCATTGTAGGTTATGAGCCTGACATCCCTGATAATTGTACATTAGAGGTTTGTCCATGGTTAGGTTACGAGCCTGTATTCAAAGATGGTATGTGGGTGAAAACAATTGAACCCGAACCAGTAGAACCGCAACCAGAAGAACCATCGGAATTAGAAAAAATTAAAAAGCAACAGGAATTAATGCAGCAAGCTATGGATGAAATGATTATACAAAATCCAACGCCGGATGAATTAGCAGAGTTAAAGAAACGTTTGATACTTATGCAATCAGCAATTGATGACCTCATCATTTCTACTACGCCAGAAACATTGGAAGGAGGTAGTAACTAATGGCTGAATATATGGCACAACGAATAATCGATGAAGCTTTTACTTATACGTTTATTATTATCAAAATGAAGGCGTATAAGGAGCGTATCGATAAATACCTAACTGACAATGGAAGAGCAGATTTAATTACAGATAGCGTAGTAGTTGGCTATTTAGGATAAATAAAATATAGATTGTAAAGACAAGCGTGCAGCAGCAGGCTTTTTTATTTTGAATAAAGGAGTGGAAAGATGGATCGTATTGATGTATTAATGAAAACATTTATAGCTACGTTTGGAGCTTTTTGCGGGTACTTTTTGGGAGGATGGGATGCAACATTGAAGGTTTTAGTTACAATGGCAATCATTGATTACCTGACAGGCGTAATTGCTGCAGGATTCAATGGAGAATTAAAAAGTAAAGTCGGTTTTAAAGGCATCGCCAAAAAGGTGGTGCTTTTTCTTTTAGTTGCAGCAGCCACTCAAGTTGATGTGATTATGGGAACAAATAGTGCGGTTCGTGAAGCGACAATCTTTTTATTCATTGGAAATGAGTTGTTGTCTCTTTTAGAAAACGCAGGCCGTATGGGGATTACTTTACCTTCAGCACTAACGAATGCAGTTGAAATTTTAGGTGGTAAACAAAAACAAGAAGAGAAAAAAGGAGATGTTGAATAATGGGGTGTTTCGCAGGTTCAGGTGGTCATAATAAAATTGTACCAGGTGCGGATAGTAAATTTGGAATTGAGCATGTGGAGGATAGAAAGTTCTTAGATGCTGTTGCTAAATATGTACAAGCGGCAGGATGGAAATATGTAAACTGCTCAGATGAGGTTGGAACAACAAAAACCGCAGTTTGGAGTAATGCAGCAAATAACCATTTACGAGTAAAAGATAGCGATGTAGATTTACAGTTTCATTTAAACGCTACACCAGGAGGAACAGGGTGTGAAGTTTGGTTGCATCCTTCATATGGTAACAGAGAATTAGCGGCAAAGATTTCGAAAGCGATGGCTGATGCTTTTGGATTAAGAGATAGAGGGATTAAATTTTCTACTGAGTTAGGGTGGATTAATAAGACGAAAACTGGACTATTACCAGAGATTTGCTTTATTGATAATGAAACGGATATGCAAAAGTATCGCGCTAATTTTGATAAAGCAGCTAAAGCAGTAGCGGAGGTTATTGTGGGTAAATCCATTCAATCTTCTGGTACAAGTCAACCTACTCCACCAGCTAAACAAAACATCATCCAAACAGGTGCTTTTTCACCTTATGAAACGCCTGATGTTATGGGGGCATTAACGTCCCTAAAAATGACAGCTGAATTTATTTTAAAACCTAATGGAGAAACGTATTTCATTTCTAATCCAACCTCAGACGCTCAATTAAAAGGTATGAAAGACTGGCTTGATCGTAAAGGTTGGTGGTATGAAGACAAGTAAAAATAAGAGCCGATTCCAATTAAGGAGTCGGCTTTTTTTGTTCATAATTATTATTTTTTTTGATGACATTCTCTATCTTGCGTAATCATCTGTACAATTTTTTCATTTTCTTCAATCTCCCACGGGTCAGCAGCCCCATTGAAAACATACCCGCAATTTGTACACTCTTCTCTTTGAAGACCTTCAATATCATCTATTGTCGTTTCAACAGATTCACGCGCCTTACAAATATCACAATCGTACGGTTCTAAATCAAACATGTATATTCCTCCTTTTTATTTACACCCTAGCACACAATGTGGCGGTATTTCCGTCACATTAAAAATTAAATTTCAATTATTTTCGCATTAGGTTTTTTCATAGGGAATTGTATAAGTTCTAATGCTTTTTCTGCTTCCTCATAAGTGTCAAATTCTAATTCTTTATCTTCTTTTCCTGGTTCGCAATCGGTTAATATAAAACCTTCACCACGTATTACAAAAGCCATATTACAACAACCCTTTTTCTTCAAAGAATTTACGGAATATATTATTTGCTAACTGTGATTGAGCGCCTCTACCTGGTTTCTTACCTAAAAGCTTTTTAATTACTTTATTGATATCCTCGTCTAAATAAAAACCAACTAATACCTTCTTATTAGTTTCATTCAAAAAGGCAAGAACATCGTCTTCTTCCTCTTCTTCAGATCCTTTTTTACCTGGTTCCTCAGGAACTTCAGGAATTTCAGGAATTTCAGGTACTTTAGGAACCTCGGGTTCTTCTTCATTAACATCATTATTTGGTTCCGTTAATATTTCATTATTTTCATCGTTAACGTCATTGTTTTCAGGTGTTTCTTTTGGGGTTTCATTTTGCTCTTGTTTCGTTGTTGTTTCGTTAACATTAACATTAATATTAGCGTTATCATTTTGTTGTTGTTTTGATTCTGTTTCTTTTTCTTTATCTCTTGTCGCGCTATTTGGGAAAAGGTTAGATACTTTGCGAGTCAATTTCATTCAGCTCCTTAAATAGATTTTTATAGTAAAATGCAAATTCATTATTTCTCTTTGCTAAAGTTAACGGTAATTCTTCATTAGCAATTGCATTAGCAAACTGAATACTTTTAGGTATAAATGCATCAAAATAATGTACATTTTCAGATTTACAAAATTCTTTTGCATCCTGCATAACCGTTTGATGTAAAACCGTATTCTTTTGCACGAGTGTAGACGCTACACCTGTAATTTTTAAACTTGGGTTGTTTTGTTCGCGGAATCCATTTAGGGCATCCATTAACTTAATCAACGATCTAACATTATATTTTTCTGGTTGGAAAGGTATCATGATATTATCCGTACAACAAATAACGTTACTTTGAATTAATCCAGAACTAGGCGGGCTATCAAAAAGAATAACATCATACTCTTCTTCGACAGATATTAAAGCTACCTTCAATAAAAGATATGGATTAATATACTTATCCTGATTAGGTAGAATATCAAAATCTAACAAGCCCATATCTGAATTAGACGGTAATACATCAATATTTTCATAGACATTAATAATTGCCTCTTTTGCTGGTACATAATCCACAAGAACGTCATACAACGTTATCTTGCATTCATCCGGATTTCTACCGAATGACAGTAGAACGTCACCCTGCTGATCAGCATCAACAATTAATACCTTTTTCCCTTGTTTAGCAAATAAGCCAGCTATATTTACAGTCATAGAAGACTTCAATACACCGCCTTTGTTTTGCACAAAAGCCAATTTATAAGCCATTTTTATACCTCCCACACTATTAATAAGATGATTATATAAAGTTATCGCAACATTAACGTTAATATTACTGTTGTATTAATACATTTTTATTGTACATGAAACATTTCTTTATTAAAGCAATAATCCCTTTAATAATTTTTCGATATGTTAATATTTATAATTTATTACGGTATGTGAAATTAAAGGGCTTTGTTATTATTTTATAAACCTGCTGATTTAAAAATTTCCATAACTTCTTTTACGCTAAACCCTAAATTTGTATATGTTCCCATTTGCAAGTGATTATCTAATGTAATCATTTCGATATCGATAGTTTTATTTAACTTATTAGCGTTTTGGAGAACGATGTTTTTAAACTCATCGAATTTAACTTCATTCATTACTGCAGATTCATCTTTAGGTTTTTCTTCTTCTCCAACCCATTCTGGGGTCATTTCAGTACGTATAGGTTTAGATCCAGATGATTTCGCTCTATCCGTTCTTACTTTTTGTTTCTGGCCAAGCTTTGACATTTTCTCTTCTACAACTTTAATAACAAAGTTTTCAGCAGCAACTAAATCGGTCGTTCCAATTGCTTTGCATTTACTAGAAACATCATGAATAGCTTTAATAGTTTTTTGGTTTGTAATCTCTCGCTCTTGTATTTTTGAATTCATTAAATCAAGAATTGTAGATTCAGTAATAGGGTTAGTTATAATTTCTTCTTCTTCAAAAGTAAGTAATGAAGGGACCTTCTGAAGTAAACCTTCTGGTATTGTTCTACCATTTTGG
>NZ_JBQAEO010000029.1:0-33610 GCF_051915365.1 Bacillus cereus group sp. MYBK79-1
CTCTATTCCATAGTAAAGCAACTTTCAATTTATATACTTGAATTTTCACACATACAAATCACGGCTTCGAACATATAAATTATATCTCTACTCACTACATCCCTCTGGTTTCACACCGCATGGGGCTAAAAAAGGTTCTGACCGCTTCTGTCCTTCGCTGGATCCTCTATTCCATCTAAAAAGAGGCTTTTCATCTTTTTATCTTTTTATCTTTTTATCTTTTTAGTTCTTCGTTAATTCTTCCTCATCTTTCATACTATAGTAGCCTAAATTCACAACGATTAAGAAATAGCCACCCAGAATCCCTACTGCAAATGCCCACATAACCATATGGTGCTCAATTTCGTACATAATAATAGCACCCAAAATAGCAGCAGCAAAACGGTTAAACATACCGAGCGTCGGTGCTTTCGTTTTCTTTACGATACTATCTCCAAGCTTCTCAATTCGTCTCCCTAAAAGCCAAACACAATACATACTTACAATAAGTCCAATTCCTGCACCTAGAAAATGTGCTGAAAACGGTGTTACCATCCAGCCTAGCAAAAGAATACCTAGTATATAATACGATTGAATCTTAAACGACCTTAATGACATACTAATCATGCTGTTCTCCTCTTCAGTAATTTTTATCTATCCAACAAAAAAATTTCTTTCCAGTTTATACTACTTACATCCATTTCACTCAAATTAAAAACAACATAAACAGTACGTTTATGTTGTTTAAATATTTTTAGGAAATAATATTATACAAGATTTCAAACATCATATCCTCATAATTTGTGACGTTTTTCCAAACATTTTTCGTCCATTTATAAAAAAAATGATATCAATCTATGAACATACGGATATGATGTAATAAGTACACAAATAAAGGGGGCGTCTAATGATTTATTTTTTAATGGCTCTCATTCACCTCATTATCCCTGCACTTATTGGACTTTCATTGTATTGGTACACGAAAAATCATAGTATTTTCTACGCTGTCCTCGGTGTTCTTCTTCCAGGTATTATTCTTATCACACTTTTCCGTATTCCATTTTTAAACTTAATTCCACTTATTACTGCTATCTTATTTCTCGTCTTCTTACCAAAAATAAAAAAATAGGAAAGCAGACCATAGGTGATCTGTTTTCCTATTTTGATATAGGTTCCTCCGTAATAGAATGCACTTTTATTTTCTCTGATTTCACAAACCATAGACCGAAGAAAATAATAATTCCACCGATTATTTGTTGAAAAGATACATATTCATTTGCCCAAATAGCTGCAAATAAAACAGCTACAAGCGGTGTTATATACATGTATACCATCGTATGTGACGCTCCAATTTTTTGAATACCAACATACCACATCACTAAACCAAATACTGTTACAAAGAAAATAGAATATAGTAAAGCGAATAGTGTCATTCCGTGTGTAATCTGAAATGGCATTATAAATACATGTGGTCCACTTAACAATAGAAGCGGAATCGCGCCAACTAATGCTGACCATGCGGTAACACGTAGTGCTGAATACTTTTTAATTAATGGTCCCGCTAAAACAGGATAAAGCCCCCAGCATATCGATGTAATGAGCCCAATTCCATTTCCGTAAATAGAACTAGCAAGTGAATGTCCTGCTACTAAAACTAACGCTGCACCGCCAAAGGCAATGATAGAGCCGATGAGCTTTCGAGAAGAAAACTTTTCTTGTTTTAAGAAGATCGCAAATACAGTTGTAAAAATAGGTGAAATAGAAATGAGTAAAGAGGCATTTGTAGCGGATGTATATTTGACAGTTTCCATAAATAATGTTTGATACAGTACAATACCTACAACGCTAACGATGATTAATCTAGGTATATCCTTTCGCTCCATATGAACCGACTTTTCAATAAAAAATGTAAGGAGTAACATAAGCGGTGCCGCCGATATCATTCGAAGCGCAGTAAACTCAATGGCTGTAAATTCTAAAAGTCCATATTTCGCAATCGTAAAATTAATCCCCCAAATAATAACGACACTTAAAATTAATAACTCCATCCCCCATTTTCTCATGCGTATCCCCTCCGCAATAAGATTATACAGAAAATTCAATCATATGTACATTTCATTATGTGAAAAAATCTTTGTATCGTCTGGAGAGGTTCTCTTTTTTTGGTACATGAAATTATATCAGCGATTCCCCTAATATATCGGCGCAACTCGCATTATATCAGCGATTCCCCTAATATATCGACTTATACAATAAAAAAGGTGGTTCCAAAATACATTTTGGAACCACCTTTCCTTACTTACACTCGAACGTGTAACTTCATATTCGGATTATAAAATTGGCTCGGGCTCTTCAGCTGAAAAGTTCCTCCACTTTCATGCCAATCAACTGTTAACTTATCATCCATAAATACAAGCTTTGTGCGATCTGCGATAAAGTTCATTGTGCTAGATTCGATATCTACATCGCGCTCATCTTTTTCTGCTACAGCTACTAAATCGATAATTCCGCTCATTACACAACCGCAACCTTCATTATCGTAAAATAACTTTATATATTTTGCTTCATTCGGAATCGTATCCATAATCTTTTTATATGCTGCTTCTGTTACAGTAACGTACATACGTTAATCTTCATCCTCTCTTCTCGTATCCTTCCTATATTGTACCACCATTTTTCTCTAAAATTATATACAGAAAATTAAGACTAATATACAATGTATGTTATAAAGGAGGTCATATCACTCATGTTTAAATCACTGCGATACCCCATCTTCTTAGGTCTACTCGGTAGCTTTTTTATTTCTAGCGGAATAGTATTACAACATATACTTCCCTATTCTCCTTCTATTGGTTGGATTTTAGGCTTTATTTGTTTCCTATCTGCTTCGTATTTTAGTATAAACAAATAAAAAGTACATTAAAAGAAATAGAAGCATTACTCCACGGTGTGTCACACTCTGCCTATGAATATTTAGTGAAAGAGACATTAATTTTGATATAGACGTTACTTCACTACCACAAGAGGGGTGGGGCTCGAACCTATCTAATTCTTCTCCCCTATTTTTGTTTATAAAAAAAGACCCCAATAATTGGGGCCAACAAATAGAAATACAAATAAATTTTAAAAAATAACAGACGAGTTTATTGTTTTTCATTTTATGGAAGTATATCCATTTTTTCATACTATCAATATATTATTATTTTTCGTTATTTTTCTCTTTGTTAGAACGTCTTCCTAAGAAAAATACAAGAACGAGTAGTAAGACTACTAAAAGAACTCCACCAATAATGTAATATAGCGTATAATCCTTTTTCGCTTCTACAGCCGAATCATTTAGTTTATCCGCTGTCTTTCCTTCAATTGTAAAGTTCTTCTTCCATTCCCATTTTTGATCACCATCAGTAGCTTTTATTTCTACTCGGTACATTCCTGGATCAAACGCTTTGTTTTCCCAGCTAATAGCGTAATCGAAGTTTGAGTTTGGTGCCATTCTTAAATTTTCTTTTTTCGTTTCAAATAAAACGTCTTTCCCTTTTTCTTTATATACTTTTGCATCAACACTTAAATTCTTTAACATTGCTGGTTTTACGTTTTGTAAATTCGCTGTTACAACGTTACGTCCATTTATTTGTGTTGGCTTCACTTCGTTTAATTTCATATCTGGTTTTACTTCAGCATCTGTCTCTCGTAAAACAACACCGATTGCATATGCATATTTATTTTCAATTTGTACGCCTTCTTGTTTATTCTTAGCAGCTTCATCTTCTTTTTCTTTAAAGTATAAACCACCTAAAATAACGCCATCAAACGACTCGCTTGGCATTTCTAAATTCACATCAACTGTAACCGTACTATTTGCCGGTACTTTCGTTTCTTTAGGCATTTTAGCAATTTTAGAGAATGGATATTTTATTGTAGAATCCATTTTTGGTTCTACTGTACTATAATCTGTAATTCCATTGCTATTAGTAATTGCTGTATTCGCAAATGCTTCTACAACAACTTCTTTATTCGTATCGTTTTTCATTTGTACTTGAATCGTTTGCTTTTGTCCTGGTTGCATTTTCAAATCAAAATACGTTTGATTTTTATCAATTTGATTTTCTGGTATAATTGCCGTCACCGCAAACTTCATTTCTGCAGCATATACTGAAAAATTGTTTACCATAAAGAACGCAATTAATAATAAGCTAGTAAATATTTTTTTTGTCATCTCTTATGTAGTCCCCTTCATACTCATTTTATAGACAAGAAAGAGATAAGGTGAAATACATTCCCTTATCTCTTCTTATATTCCTATTTTATCATAAACTTTCGCTACCTTACATAGGAGCGTCTGTTAGTTCCCAAGTTAGTGAAGTTGTGTATTCTGCTTGTTCTTTTTTCGTTTTACCTGGCACAGATAACTCTACACTTTTCTTCGCTTCTACTGCATCTTTACCGAATGCATTTACCCATGTACCCATACCTTGATCTACTTTAGCATCAATTAAGTCAGATGCATCACCATTTGGATTTAATGTAATAGATTGTGCTGCTGTTGGTGCATCACTACCTGCAGCTGATTTTAAAGTTGAATTTTTTAACGTTAACGCTGCACCATCTAATGCTTTATCGTCTGCAGTTTTAAATTGACCATTTTGTTTTACCGTTAAGTGCCATCCTGCATTTGTACCACGGTTATCTGTTACTTGCACGTAGTTTGGTACGTCAATTACTGAGCCATCCGCTTTTTTCTTTACTTTATCTAATTCTGCATAGTATGTTTCGTTATTACCTGATGCTTTTTTCATTGCAAAGTTGAAGTTAGAAACGTAATCGATACTTAACGGACCATTTGTACCTTTTGTGTTTGGATCGATTGGTTCTACTACTTCATCTGGGTTTTCTGGGTTAACAACGTTAACCTCATCCGTATTTTTTTCGAACTTAATGAATGCCTTTGAATCTAATTTCCCGCCATCTTTTTCAGCTGCGAATGCTGATGTTCCTACTGATACCGTTGATAATGTTACCGCTCCGATTAATGCTAATTTTGCTAGTTTCATAGTTTATATGCCCCTTTGTTTTTTATTTTAATATTCGTTTATTCATAATATTCAAACTTAAAGTAGTTTAGTTAGGTGTATCTTCTAACGTCCAAGTTAATGTCGCTGCGTATTTTGCATCTTTCACTTTCGCAGTTGTACCTGGTACGAATAAGCTAACACTCTCTTCACCTTGTTTTTCACCTTTACCAAATGCAGTTGTCCAGTCTCCCATACCTTTATCTTTTGCTGCAGTTGTAATTTCAACTGCATCTCCACCAGGATTTAAAGTGACAGAACCAGCAAACGGTGTAGGCGCGTATGCTTTATCTGTTACAGAGTTTACAACTGGATTACTTAACGTTAATGCCGCATTCGTTAATACATTCGTACCGCTTTTAAATTGATCATCTTGTTTTACTTTTAACTTCCAACCAGCATTCGTACCACGTTTATCCGTTACAGATACGAAGTTAGGAACTTTAATCAGCTTGTCGCCTTGTTTTACTGTATCTAATTTCGCGAAGTAAGTTTGGTCATTACCAGAAATCACATTCTCACCGAAGTGTAAGTTAGAAACGTAGTTAATGCTTAATGGACCAGCCGTTCCTTCTTCATGCTCTTCTGGTTTCTCTGGTGTAATTTTTTCATTTGGATTTTCTGGGTTATTCGGATCTGTTGTGCTTGTATCTTCAATAAATGTAACATCTGTTTTTGATTTCATATTTGCTTTCTCTTCTGCAAATGCTGATGTTCCTACCGATACCGTTGATAATGTTACCGCTCCGATTAGTGCTAATTTTGCTAGTTTCATATGTACCTTCCCCTTTTTATCTATTTTTATATTTTTATCTATTTTCTATTTCGAATACACTTGCTTTTCCCTAATTCTTTTGAATGCATATAGAGATAATATGATTGAAAACAACCCAATATATGGTGTAAAGTCCCGTGTCTGGCCTCCAGTTTTCGGTAAATATTTATCTCCATTTTTATCTTTTTCTTTTATAATACGAGTACCATTTTTATCAACTGTCTCTTTTTTTATTTTTGTCTCTGTCGGATCAGTTGATGTAACTGGTGTATAACTATTTGAAAATGTAATACTTGCCTTCGAATTCAAACTCGAAGCATGTGCTGCACTTAACAGTATGATTGGTGTGCATATGAATGTGATAGCTATACAAGAAGCTATTTTTTTCATTTACCTTCCTCCTTTCTAAAATTTATATATTTCATATATTTTTTAGAGAGGAGCGTCAGTTAAAGTCCATTCTAACTTTCCAGCATATTTTGTATTTGCTTTTACGTTCGGTCCTGGCTTAACTTGTAAATGAACACCTTCATTTTCTTTCCAATTTAACGCCACTTCCTCATCATTTTTAGCAGTATAAGAGAGTGCTTCTATATTAGAACTACTTAACGGTGTGTCTTTCCCATTTTTCTTATACACTAATGCACCTGTTAATTTATCGTTTTGCTCTGAAGTAAGAGGTGTAATCTCTTTTACATATACACTCCATTTTTGTTTTTGAGCGCGTTCATCGGTTACTTTTAAAGGGTTCGAAATGGACTTCGGTGCGTATGTCGTTGGCTTAGATGGAATTGTTAAATCTCCAAAAGAAATTTCCTGTGGTACATCAATTAACTTTAAAGTCCCATCCACGACAGTAACCGGAACTTGAATTTCCGCTTGTACACCTTGTTTCGTCTCAATTACAACTGTCACAGTATGATTCCCTAACTTTTTCGTATCTGGAACGTTCGTTAATTTAACTACTGATATCGGTTTATCAACATCTAAATTTGTATCTACAGATAAGTCTGTCACAAATTTTGTAATGTCCATCTTCGTTAAATCTGTTCCTTGCACTACTTTTTGCGGGACTGGTTTACCAGTTGGTATACCTTTGTATCTTATTTTTGCAATACCATCTCGATTACTCTCTTGTCCATTCTTATCACCATCTAAATAGTTTTGAGCAAATACTGGTATTTCAAGGTAACCGTTTTTGTAATACTTCATTACATTGGCTCCTGCTACAGGGGAACCTGTAATGGTCATCTCATAAATATTCCCATTGAATTCTTCTGTTTTTAGTGCATTTGCTTTCGCAGTTGCAATGACTTTATTGTTTCTCGTACTAATATCAAAGAAGCTACTTACATCATCTCCACTCTCTACATCTTGAATGGACACATTATTGACAGTAAAATCTTTATTTACTTCACTTTCTAATACGAAAGATTTTGCATAATGAATACTCTTAGACTGGGCAGGCATGTTTTGATATACCTTATAAGATAACTGCCGAGAATTATCTTCCACAACATCTCCTATGACACTTGGAGCTGGAATTTCGATTTGTGCGATTGCTAATTGATCATATGATAAGTTAACACCACCAGCGTTTAATTTCACTTCAAGCGGTAATTCTGTTAAATCATCAAATGTAATTGTCATGTCTGCCTCTGGGGTAGCTACTGGACCAGCAGTACCAGAAAACTCTATTTTATTGTTTCCTCGATCCTGATATCTAATTGAACTCGTATCATACACATATAAATTCGTTAAATGATTACCATCATTACGTAAAGTTACATTTTTATAACTATTGACCCTTTTAAAATTCCACATTGCCGTTAGTGGTACTTTTTTACTGGTTCCATGCTCATAGAATTCAAAGGACGCTTTATACGTTTGACCACTTTTTCCATTTCCATATAATTGTAAGAAGTTTTTTGCTTCCGATTTAGTTGTCGGTGTTTTAACATCTACTGATGAAGCTGTCATGGAGTGAATATTAATACGTACATCAATCCATTTCCCTTGATATTCACCAGCCCTTTTAACTAATACATATTGTTCTCTACTTGAATTTCTAAACCTGTATTGGCTTTGACCATATCTATCGTTGGTACTACCTTTTACCTCATATGTTACTTGTGGACTCCAAACAAATCTAAAAGCATATTTACCTGGGATAGAAGGTCCCTCACCAGTTCTATTATTGATTACCTTTACGTCTGGATACTTAAGAATACTTGTAATCGGGCCAGCAGCTAGTAGCGATTGGTCTTTTAATAGCTTCTCAGGCTGAATAGCAGATAATTTCCCACTATTTTCGTTTTGCTTATTGTCCTCTTTTACATTTTCTTTTTGTAATTGTTCTTCGTTAGCCTTTTCTGTTTCTACATGCTCCGTTTCTTTTGGAACTTCAGCATTCTTTGATTCTATTTCTTGTTTTTTATTTTCTTCTAATACTTTCTCTGTTTTGTTTACTTCTTGTTTCTCAGTTTCTTCTGAAGATTTCTTATCACTTTCAGGAACAACAGCTTTTGAATTTTGCTTATTCTCAATGACATGCAGTAAAGTAGATTCAATCTTCTTTTCCTTATCTTCAAGTTTCACTGTTGGTTCAAATGTATACTCTCCAGCTTGTTTCACTTGAATAACGACATATACGTCACCCATGTAATCACTGTTCTCGTTTTTTTCAATCTGTACAATTCGATCCTCTGTTACAGAAATGTTTTTAATCGCCTTATTGTTTTCGTTCATTTTTTTCGTTTCTTCTTCACTGAAGAGTTGTCCTTCAGATAATTTAAGTTCAATGTTAGTATCTTGTTTATTTGTATTCATAATCTTTAATACTACGTTTTCATCAACTTTTATTTGTTGTTTATCCATATGAACAACAAATCTTCCTTGTTCATCATTTGTAACCGCGTAAACCTTTGTTGCGGAGTAATCTAACACACCAATTTGTGTGAAAAGTATTCCTCCTGCGAGAAGTATACGTCCAAAATTCCCTATCCGCTTCTTCATTAAGATTCCTCCTCTCTTGTTTATCTAAATATAAAAAATAATCAGTCATCAGTTCGTGCAGCTATATATGTTTAAAATCTATCCTCACAAAAAACAAAAAGCCTGGTTGCTTCTTCGGTTTTCACACATCACAATATGTGCGAACATCCAAATTGCAACCAGACTATCATAGTAATATTTATTACCTTAGACTCTTAGCTTTGCGGCCTATCCTTTCGAATAGTGTGCCCATTTATTTTATTTTTCTACACCTGGCTTGCTTTTTAGAAAACAAAAAGCCTGGTTGCTTCTTCGGTTTTCACACATCACAATATGTGCGAACAACCAAATCGCAACCAGACTATCATAGTAATATTTATTACCTTAGACTCTTAGCTTTGCGGCCTACCCTTTCGAATAGTGTGCCTATTTATTTTATTTTTCTACACCTTGCTTGCTTTTTAGAAAACAAAAAGCCTGGTTGCCTCTTAGATTTTCATACATTACAACATGTGTGAAAATCTAAACTGCAACCAGACTATCATAGTAATATTTATTACCTTAGACTCTTAGCTTTGCGACCTACTCTTTCGAATAGTGTGCCAATTATATCCTATTGTAGTATAACCATTTTCTTGAAAAATAAAAAATCTGGTTGCTTCTTGGATTTTCCTCCATAACAAGATGGGGGAAAATCCAAACTGCAACCAGACTATCATAGTAACTTTCATTACCTTAGACTCTTAAGCTTTGCGACCTATCCTTTCGAATAGTGTGCCAATTATATCCTATTATTTTACTATCTTGTTTTCATTATACTATTAAAATTCCAAAAAGGAAATATCTTTTTGAATTTTATTAATATAAACAATATTCATCGTAAAATTCATAACTTTACCTCTAAATACATTTTTTAGTATATACGCTTATTTAATACTTTTCAAGGGTAAATTTATATATTTATAAAAACACATATGAAACAAAGTAAACTTTTAACTAACTGAAGTTTCCTCCATTTCTACTCATCATTTACTTATACGTAGCAAAATAAAAAAGAAATCTCAAAATGGAGATTTCTTTCCCTTCAAACTTCACTGTTGGTACAAATTTGTACTCTCCAGCTTTTTTTATTTGAGTAACTACATACCAGTCACCGGTATAATTACTGATTTCACTCTTTCAACCTTTACAATTCGGTCCTCTGTTACAGAAATGTTTGGAGTCGCTTTATTATCTTTATTCATTTCTTCTTCATTGATTTCCATCCTATCATTATGAATCTAATCTGATAAAAAAACATAACTTAGTCAAAAGTGATGTTTTTTACATTCAACGAATCGGCAATATAACCTTCACCGTCGTTCCAACCCCAACTTCACTTTCAAAACTCATTTTACCATTGTGGTCTTTAATAATTTTTTCTGTGACTACTAAACCTAAACCTGTTCCCGTTTCTTTCGTTGTGTAAAAAGCTTCATTTAGCTTCGGAATTTTGTCTTTTGGGATACCGCATCCTTCATCCTTAACTCGAACAATGATTGCATCTTCTACAGTCACTTTAATCGTAATCGTTCCGCCAACTGACATTGCTTCAATCGCATTTTTAATTAAATTAAAAAATACTTGTTTTAATCGTTTTTCATCACATGTAATCGATGGTATATCTTTACTATAAATACCTTGTATGTGCACTCCTTGCTTTAAAGCAGGCTTCCCCATAACTCGGATAACATAAGCGATAATTTCTTCTATACTATGAACTTCTGATTCTATTGATTTAGATTTCTCAAATCCACTAAGTTCTGTAGCGATTGTATGAATTCGTTCTACTTCTTGTTTCATAATATCACTATATATTTTATCCTCTGGATATTTAATCGCTTGCTTATTCACAAATTTATCCAAATTAGCTAGAGGTCTTCTAATTTTGTAACCAATAACCGTTGCCATTTTCCCAACAGTTGCTAGCTTTTCTGTTTGTTCTATTTCTTTATCCATCATCTCAAGCGTACGAACGTAAGACTGAAATCTCAAAAACATAATCCAACATATGATAGTAAATACGCTATATAATGCCATTGGGATTATAACGAGTGACGATTGAATAATGATTCCTATAAGAGCGTATTTCCCAACAAGTATGCTCGGAACTAACCAAAAATATCTTTTATTCACAAAGAGTGGGGCAAATAAAATAAAAAATCCTTCTACTATATTTCCACCATCAAACTCAGCATCACTACCGTAGTAAATCATAAAATTATGGATAAAATCTAATAGGTTATATCCAATTAGAATAATATATTTCACTGCAAATGGATTTTTACATTTCATAAAGTATATTCCAATGAAAAATAAGATCACCATCAGAAAATAGAGCCATAAACCTAAACCATCTTCAAATTCTCCTACTCCTACTTGCTCTCCTCCTATTAAAGGTACAATAAATTCGTAGGCAAGATCGTATACAAAAAATATAATAAAAAATAAACTTAAATATATTTTCAGTGCCTTTATTTCTTCATTTTTAAATATATAACCTTTATTCATATGGTAACTCCTAGCTTTTCTCCCACTTGTATTTCATTATTTCCACACTTTTTTGGAAGAATAATATCTATTCTCGTTCCCTTATCTCTTTCACTTGAAATATGTAACTTACCAAGGTGTTCGTTGACAATTCGATCTGCTACCGTAAGTCCTAGGCCAATTTTATCTTGTTTCGTTGTATAAAAAGCCTCTTTAACACGCGCTAAATTTTCCTTCTTAATACCGTAACCATTATCAATTACACTTAGCATTACATAATCTTGCCCTTTATTTTCTAATCTTACATCTAAAGTGCCATCTTGCTCCATTGCCTCCAGAGCATTGTTTATGACATATAGCAAGACTCCTCTTATTTTCCGCTCATCACATTCAACTTCTAACATCTTTTCTTCCATATTAGAAACAAGCTGAATGTTGGATTCATTCATTTTTTCGCGAACAATCGTTACTGCTTGTAATGTAATTTCTCCTATATTATGCTTCTCGTAAATAGAAGGTTTACACGTAGCAACTTCCATCAACTCACTTATCATATTATTCATATTTTCTATTTCAAAAATCATCTGTTTATAAACAGGATCTTCCCCATGCTTCTCTCGTTGTAATTGCGTAAACCCCTTTAATGAAGCAAGTGGATTTTTAATTTCATGTCCTACAGTCGCTGCCATTTTTCCGATTACTGCTAATTTTTGTGATTCACTAGCAATCTTAATACTTTCCTTTACCGCTGAAAGGTATTGTATAAATCGATTTAAAATAATGTATGCCGCTATTAATACGAGTGTATACATAATGAGGAACATAAATCCTTTTACTTCCTTTAATACAAATAAATAAATAACATATTTCCCTACAATAGTCGAAAGTACAAACACAAAATATTTTTCATTTAAAAATATAGGTACAAAGAAGATGAAAATAATTTCTATTATATTTACTCCATCAAATGCCGCCTCATTATAAAGCATATACGAAAGTATATTAACGATTTCTATTCCTATGTATGCAAATGCACATGTATATTTAACAAGGTTCGCTTTCTCTTTTTTTATTAAATATACATTCACACCGAGTATTGCAATTCCGCAAATAACTTGCCATAGTATGCTATGTCCCTTATCCGTTAGCGATTTGTTCTCTAATACGATTGCGTAGAAAATTTGGTATGAAACAACAATGACATATAGCACCCATAAAAAAATTTTTGCATTCCTTTCTTCTTCTTTATATGATAGAAAACTTCCTTTCACTTCAACACCCCTTCAAAATAATATCTCGAAGAATACCATTTATTATAATAAATGATTTTCATAGACAAACAAAGATAAATCGAACATTTGAGGGAAATCATCCCAATAAAGCAAAGCATCTTCAGACGATATATAAGCATAAAAGCTATAAACAATAATACGTATATTATGGGGGGTGTTTTATATGGACGGCAAAAAAAATAAAAAAACAGAACAAATGGAAGCCTTCACCCGTGAGAATGAAGGCAAGAAAATGACGACAAATACAGGTGTTACAATTTCAAATGATGAAAACTCTTTAACCGTTGGTGATCGTGGCCCTACCCTTCTAGAAGATTTCCTAATGCGAGAAAAGCTTGCTCATTTTGACCGTGAACGAATTCCTGAAAGAGTCGTTCACGCACGTGGATACGGTGCACATGGTATATTCGAGCTATATGAATCTTTAGAAGAGCTAACAATGGCCCACTTTTTACAAGACCCTTCAAAAAAAACACCCCTTTTTGTTCGCTTCTCTGAAGTTGCTGGATCAAAGGGGGCGAATGAAACAAATCGAGATGTACGAGGGTTCGCCGTTAAATTTTATACAGAAGAAGGAAATTTTGATTTAGTCGGAAACAATATTCCCATTTTCTTCATTCAAGATGGCATTAAATTCCCTGATCTTATTCACGCCCTTAAACCAGAGCCGCACAATGAGATTCCACAGGGACAAACAGCACATGATACATTTTGGGACTTCATCGCCAATAATCAAGAATCTGCTGCGATGATGATGTGGATTATGTCTGATCGTGCCATTCCAAGAAGCTTTCGAATGATGCAAGGGTTTGGCGTTCACACATTCCGCTTAGTGAATAAAAATGGAAAGTCTCGATTCGTAAAATTTCACTGGAAGCCGAAACTTGGTATTCATTCATTAATTTGGGATGAAGCTCAAAAATTAGGCGGCGCTGATCCAGATTACCATCGTCGTGACTTATGGGAAAATATTAATGCCGGAAACTATCCTGAGTACGAACTTGGTATTCAAATTTTAGAAGAAGAGGATGAATTTAAATACGATTTCGATATATTAGATGCGACGAAAATTTGGCCTGAAGAAGATTTCCCCGTTAAAATCATTGGAAAAATGACATTAAATCGCAACGTCGAGAATGTATTCGCTGAAACGGAACAAGTCGCACTTCATCCTGGAAGTATCATCCGTGGTATTGATTTTACCAATGATCCGCTCTTACAAGGTAGGCTCTTTTCTTATACAGACACTCAATTGGCACGCGTCGGTACCAATTATCAAGAATTACCGATTAACCGTCCGGTATGCCCATTTCATAACAACCAAAGAGATGGTGCCTCTAAATATATAATTGATAAAGGAAAAATCGCTTACCATAATAATTCCTTAGCAAATAACACTCCTTACACAGTCCCCGGTACAAAGGGTGGATTCGTTACATATCCTTCCACTGTATCAGGACATAAAACGAGAGAAACAGCCGCCAGTTTCAAAGATCATTTCTCTCAAGCACGTTTATTTTGGAATAGTATGAGTAACGTTGAAAAGGTTCATATTATGCAAGCCTTCTCCTTTGAATTAGGAAAAGTAAAAAGTAAATCGGTCCGTCAACAAGTCGTAAATATGATTGGGCATATTAGTACTGAATTAGCTACGTTAGTCGCTGAAGCGGTCGGAGCAAAAATCCCAAACATGCAAGAATCGAACGTTACGAAATCATCGCCAGCACTCAGTATGGCAAATACGACATTTAGTCCTAATACATTACGAGTAGGTGTCATTGTTGCAAATGGATATGACGGACAAAACGCGCAATATATACTAAATCAATTGAAACAAGTTGGGTTACAGCCAGTGATTGTTTCCGAACGATTAGGTATCGTGCAAGGAACGCAAAATGTACGTTGGGACGTGAATGATACTTTTTTAACAGGATCCTCACTTCTTTATGACGGGCTACTTCTTATTGGTGGAAACCTTGATGAACAGTTTCTTAATAAAGCGAGTTCATTTGTCGTAGAATCATATAATCATTTTAAGCCAATTGGTGCCTTCCAAAATGGATCTACTGTTATTCAATCTTTAAATATTAAAGGAAAGCCTGGTGTCTTAATAGAACAAAATCCTACGCAACTTGCAAACGAATTCATTAAAGCTATGACGAAACAACGCTTTTGGGATAGAGCATATGAATAGGATAGGGGGATAATGTATGTTTGTTACTGTCGAGAAAGATGTGCATATTTTTGTGCAAGACGTTAATCCCGGGCCAGGTAGTAAAACCGTGTTCTTCGTCCATGGCTGGCCTTTAAATCATCAAATGTACCAATATCAACTCAATGTGTTACCACAGCATGGCTTCCGCTGCATCGCTATGGATATACGCGGAAACGGGCAATCTGATAAACCATGGACTGGTTACACATACGATCGTTTAGCAGACGATATCGCCATTGTCCTAGAAGCACTTCAAGTAGAAAATGCTACATTAGTCGGTTTTTCAGTAGGTGGCGCTCTTTCTATTCGGTACATGTCTCGCTACAATGGTCATCGTATTTCTAAACTTGTATTAGTCGATGCTGTTTCCCCCTCTTTCGTTAAAAATGAAGAATCTCCCTATGGTGTCCCAAAAGAACAAGCAGATACCCTCATTAATCAAATGTATGCCAATATGCCAAAATTTTTAAATGATGTATCTTTATCATTTTTTAATAGAAACTTAGGATCTGCCACGTTAGAATGGTTTTCTTATCTCGGTATGCAGTCTGCTTCCTACGCTCTCATCAAAATATTGCAAGCTGCCGCAAATGAAGATGTAACGAAAGATTTAAATAAAATTAACGTCCCAACAAAAATATTCCACGGTGTTCACGATCAACTTATCCCATACAAAAGCGCTGAACTCACGCAAAAACGGATTAAAAATTCTCAGTTACACCCTCTTACAAATAGCGGTCACGGCTCTCCAATTGATCAAGCGGATGAATTAAATGCAGAACTTATAAAGTTTTTGCATTCATAAAAATTTATGCCAAATCGTTTTGATAGGAACGTAGTTTTTGAAAAGAATAAAATTCACATATTTCTCACAAATCAATTAATAAAACGATTACATTATCATTTATACTAAATGTACAGGTAATACTCCCTAAACCCAGCTTGTCTGGTTACCCCGTTAAATACTATAAAAAAGAACTTGTATTGTTATACAAGTTCTTTTTGTTTGTTCTATTTAAAAAGTATATCTTTACTATACTGCTTTCCAGCAAGTAAATCATATTGGATCATTTTATATTGCTCTAACATTTCTTTTTGTTTCTTTGTTAAATCTGTTATCTCTTCTCCATCTTTATTAACCTTTAACTCATCTCTAAGAACTGGTATTTCTTTATGCATTTCCGATAAAAATTGATAAAATGGTGACTGATTTAATCCTGCATAATCAAAAACAAGACTAGAAAAATAAATCGGGCTTACTAAACCTAAATTGTCATTTGGCAAATCGAAATTTGCGTACATTAACAATGGCGTTTCTGACATAAGTAATCTTTCTCTTACTGTCTCTTCATTTTCTATATATCCTGCTTCTTTATAAATAGACTTATTAGTTCCTAACATAGGCAAATGGTCTCCAAAGAAGACTAATAAAGTAGGCCTGTCTAAATCTTCAAGCTGCTCGATTAAATATTGCAACGCTTCATCAGACAATCTTACCCCTTCTGTATATGCTTCTAACTCTGCCTTTGATTCCTCTTCTGTTAATCCACTAATCTCTACTTTATTTTCTCCAAACATATTTGGCGTATATGGAAAATGATTTTGCATCGTCACTGCATGAATAAACGTAGGTTGTTTTCTCTTCTTTAATTCATCTATGATTTCTTTACTCATAGATAAATCACCAATATTGTCTCCCACTACTTCTTTATTTTTCATCGTGTCTTCTGCATTAAAATTATCAAATCCCAATGTTTTATATACATCTTCTCGTTTATAAAACGATCGATTAAAAGCATGAATCGCACTTGCATAATACCCTTGTTTCTTCAACTCACTGGCAATAGATGGAACTTCTTTCTGACTTGGGATAGCTTGTTGATATGGTATAGAACCCGGCATTAAAAGACTCATCGAGTAACTCGTTAATGCTTCAAATTCTGTATTTGCTGTATTCCCTCCAAATGTAGGAGCTATCGTTTGTCCCCCTGGGAAATTCTCTGTATAATGATGTAAATTCGGCACTGGATCTTCGCTAAATGAAAGATTCGCTAATTTTGTCGGATCCCAGAATGCTTCACTCATAATAAATATAATGTTCGGCTTCTCTGCTTTTTTTTGCGCTTTTACTTTACCGCCATATTGTTTTTCTATATCTTTTGCAATTTGCTGCATATTTTCCTTTGAATACTTCTCTGGCTCTTTAATAACTGTCGTATCTAAGTTACTTAAAAATCCAATAACAAAACCATTCACCTTATAATTTGTAGCTTGATTCCACGCACGGATGTCTACCCCAGATTTTGTAAATATATTATTCATAAAGGTAGTAGGATAGTTACTATATGCATACAACATAAACGCAGAGCCACATATGAAAATAACCCTCATAATAATATGTGATTTTATAACTGGAATATACTTTCGTATATACATAACTACAAACACAATCAAAACAATGCTAATTATTGTAAAAGAAATAGTCCTAAAACTGAAATAATCCATAACCATTGGTATAACGGAATCCATATGACCAACCTGTGTGAAATCAGACGGATAAAATGGTTCTCCTCTAAAAATGAGCTTAAAATGATTCACCATCACAAAAATAATTAAAACTAAGCTAGTTATCGTTGTACTTAAGAAAACTCTTCCAAGCAAATTATATGCAAAAACGTATACCATATAAATAAATAGCAGGCTTAATATATACTGGCCATATTGTAAATACACCCATGCATTTACTGCTATAAGACTCATATCTTCCTGCACTATGATATACATCCAATTCATTGTATGAGCAATTAAAAATAATACGACATAAACTCGAATAGCCGGCCTAAGCTTATGACCAATACCTTTATTTAAATGAATGATGTACAGTAGTACACCCCACAAAATAATAATGAGTATACTTAGCTGTATTGTTCCATTGAAAAAATCTTTAGCTCTCTCAAATTCGAAAGACCTTAACATAACAAACAATAGCGTTTCTAAACAGATCGCCCACATTCCACTAAGAATGATAGAAATTAATAGATTATTTCTCGGTTGCTGAGCCGAAAAACTAAAATGAAATTCATCTCTTCTTCGTCGCTGTGTAAAAACATTAAAACGCAATTTATTCCCTCTTTCCTTTACCCCTTCGTCTCGCATCCACAAACATATTGTCATATACAAAATAACATATTTGTATGCAGCTAGTCTCCCTATGTGCTTGTAATATACACATGTATCCTTAATTTCCCCTTAAAAAATACAACTTCTTCATCTCTTCTATATTCTAGTAGCATAATAAACAAACTATGATTCATGAAAATATTACCATAAGAAAAGAACCTACCAACAATGACAGGTTCTCCTTCATTTTAACAGACATGGACATATTTATTATAGAAGAGAATACATCCATACCTTCCATATAATACATACAAATACGATAACTACAAAATCAAAAAGGTCTAATCTTGGGCCCTTTTTCATATTCATCTCTAGCCACATATGAATCCATTTTTTCTTTGTATATTTTTGGATGTTTTTCTTTGCAAATCGGTAAACGAGTACTTGCATAATAAAAAATCCGACTACGAAAATGAACAATAAAATGAGAAAATCGACCACAAAATTCCTCCCTATTTTTGCAGCGATTTTTCTACTATTTGATTCCTCAAAACCCACTCTTCAAACTGAGCACTTCCAAATTCCCAACTAAGATCACGAGCATGTACAGAAAAAACGTAATGACCAGCATATTCGTCCATAAATCTACCTGTCTCGACCTCATCTTTCTGAAGACCATATGCCCCAAAATTAAAATACACATCCCATACGTCTTCATTCTTCCTTTTATAAGCAATCGATTCCATATCACATTCTGTTCCGAAATAATCAAGATGTAAATGTACGCTATCATCATATTCGTACTCCATTTTATCACCCCTTATATTTGTACTTCTTTATCACCAAAAAAATTCCTGCTATCTACACTCACATATGGGCACTTACCTACATATCATGCTTGTAGAGTGACTTCTAGGAGGTGTCATATAGTGAAAAAATTAATAGCTGTTTTTTGTATCATGTTACTAGCTGTTTTCACATTTGCTGCTTGCAGCAGTAAAAAAGAAGGTACGAAAGAAGAAACGCAAAACATTCGCATCGGCGAAGTTACCCATTCTCTCTTCTATGCCCCGTTATATGTCGGGATTGAAAAAGGATTTTTTAAAGATGAAGGATTAAATATTGACCTCCAAACAACAGCTGGCGGAGATAAAACGATGACCGCCCTATTATCTGGTGGAATTGATATTGCTCTCGTCGGTTCTGAAACGTCCATTTACGTTCATCAACAAGGTGCAAAAGATCCAGTCATTAACTTCGCACAACTTACACAAACAGACGGAACATTTTTAGTTTCGCGTAAAAAATTAGACTCTTTTAATTGGAATGACGTAAAAGGTGTTACGTTTTTAGGACAGCGTAAAGGCGGCATGCCGCAAATGGTTGGGGAATACGTTTTAAAGAAAAATGGTATTAATCCTCATAAAGATACGAACTTAGTTCAAAACATCGAATTTGCTAACATTGCAAATGCCTTTGCATCTGGTACTGGGGAATTTGTACAGCTCTTTGAACCAACTGCAAGTATATTCGAAAAAGAAGGAAAAGGATATATCGTCGCTTCGTTCGGAAATGAATCTGGTACTGTTCCGTATACAACATTCATGGCAAAAGAAAGTTTCTTAAAGAAAGATAAAGCTGCTGCTGAAAAATTCACACGTGCTCTCTATAAAGCACAACAATGGGTTGATACACATAGTCCAGAAGAGATTGCTAATGCCGTTTCTCCATTATTTAAAGACACTTCAAAAGACATTACAGTAAAAGTAATTGAACGGTATAAAAAGCAACATTCTTATGCGACCAATCCGCTATTAGATGCTGAAGAATGGGAACAGCTCCAAACGATTATGAACGAAGCTGGCGAATTACAAAAAGAAGTTCCACATGAAGCGCTCGTCAATACAAAAATTGCCGAAAGCGTTATTAAGAAATAGAGGCGAAGTGTATGAGTTTTTTACAAATACGTAACGTTTCTCACTGCTTTTTCGCAAAAGAGAATGCCAAACTGATTCTCGAAGATATGAGCTTACAAGTGGAAGAAGGCGAATTTATTTCTATACTCGGTCCAAGTGGTTGCGGCAAAACGACACTCCTCTCCATTATTGCTGGGCTACTTGATCCAATTGAAGGTATCGTCTTTTTAGATGGTGAGCCCATTACAACGAAAACCTCATCTATGGGGTACATGTTGCAGCAAGATTACTTGTTCCCTTGGAAAACAATTGAAGAAAATATTATGCTTGGACTTCACACCCGAAAAATTTACAATGAACAGACGAAAGAACATACTTTACAGCTTTTAAAGCAAGTCGGTCTACATGATGTAGAAGAGCAATACCCTCGTGAACTATCCGGCGGTATGCGTCAACGTGCCGCTCTCGTTCGAACGTTAGCGACCGATCCGAAAATTTTATTGCTAGATGAACCATTCTCGGCGCTCGATTATCAAACGAAATTGAAACTAGAAGATCTCGTCTTCACATTATTACGTAACTTTAAAAAAACGTCACTACTCGTGACACATGATATTGAAGAAGCCATTGCGATGAGTGATCGTATTTATTTACTACAAGCAAATCCCGGGAAAATTGCAAAAACATTTATCGTCCCAGAAAGCATCCGTTCCTTATCACCGTTAGAATCACGCCACCACCATGACTTCCCAAACCTCTTCCAAGATATATGGAAGGAGCTGGAGCGCCTTGGATAATATAAAGCAACTACATGAACAGTTTCGGAAGAAAGAACGTAGGCGCGCATGGTTAGCACGATCTTTACAACTTTTACTGCTCATTCTCTTCTTTGCACTATGGGAAATAGCTAGCAAAAAAGAGTGGATTGATCCTTTACTCTTTAGCTCTCCTTCAAGCATTTGGGATCTCTTCCTTAGTAAATGGCTTGACGGTTCGCTTTGGGTCCACATATGGACGACACTACTTGAAACGGGAGTAGGCTTCATTCTTGGAACAGTGCTCGGAGCTATTATCGCTACTTTCCTTTGGTGGATCCCCCTTCTCGCCCGCGTACTTGATCCATATCTCGTCGTCCTAAACGCCATGCCAAAAGTGGCACTTGGCCCTATTATCATTGTAATCTTCGGCCCAAATATTTCTTCGTCGATTGCAATGGGAGTAATCATTTCCATCATCATTACCATTCTCGTTATTTACAGCGCATTTCAAGAAGTCGATTCTAACTATATAAAAGTGATGGACACATTTGGCGCAAATAAATGGCAATGTTATAAGCAAGTCGTTCTCCCTGCATCCTTCCCAGCAATTATTTCAACGTTAAAAGTAAACGTTGGGTTATCATGGGTCGGTGTTATATTCGGCGAACTTCTCGTCTCTAAACAAGGTCTTGGTTACTTAATTAGCTACGGATTCCAAGTATTTAATTTCACGCTCGTTTTACTGAGCGTACTACTCACCTGTGTCCTCGCAACACTTATGTATGTGTTTGTTGAGGCATTTGAAAAACTTCTAATTGGAAAACGAAAAAGAAGCTGACTTAGGACGATAAACTATAGTCAGCTTCTTTCTTTACCTTTTATCACACATCTTTGTTTCATTTGTAACGTTGCCATTCGCAACTGTAACTGTATGGAAACAATCTTTCACACGTACTGTAACGACATTTTCTTTTCGATCTATTACATGATAATCATCATACTTTTTATTTAATGCACTACGAATTTGCTCTCCTTCAAAAATCGGAAAACCGTGAGACATTACCCAAATGAGACCAGCAACCGCAAGAATCGTTTTCATACGTTTCATTACCTCCTCGAGAGTAAACTTTTAGTCCCTACAATATGCGCATTATAATTGTGTCTAATTTGTGACATTTTTATACTAATTCTATTTTATAGCTCTAGTTCCTTCTTCTTTTTAACAAAAAGACAGAATTTTCAATTTTATAAACATGAAAAACGTAAAGAACTAAAATTCTTTACGTTTTCTTAGTTAAATTATATAACTCGCATTAGTGTCCACTTTGCTGTTCTATCGTTTTCGAAACATCATATAATCCCGACAACACTTCCGCTCTCATTTTTACAAGCTCAGGGAACTGATAGAAGAACGCGATTTTTTTATACTTTAACTCCGATCCTTCTTTCACCTTTTTGGAATCTTGCAAAATAAACGCTGTAAACGTATCTGCAATATCTTCCGCTACATTTGTCGTTCCATACTGTGATACAAACTCCTCATGCTTTTCCTTAAAAAATTCAATTTGAGTTTCTTCACTTTCTTCTACTTTCTTTTCTATCCACTCCTGCTCAATATCCTTCCAGAAAGAGTTATAAAATTGATTAATATAAGATTTCTCCCTCGCACACCCCTCTTGTAAGAAAAGCGTTTCACAGCTACTTCTGTACTTTGAAATATCTTTATCTTCGTCAAAATCTTTCAAATATTTTTCATCTACTGGTATTTGCTTATGTCCGAGTGTCAACACGTGAGCCGTCTCATGAATTAATGTTTTCATCACTTCATCGATATTTACCGCAGAATCAAGTGTATCTAAGCTTAGGGTCCAATCTTTCGGATTCTCCATACTCGGCATAACGTGGGCAACAACACCATCATAACCGTCCGTTATTAAATCAAATTCTGTTATATTCCCGCGATATTTAGCTGGAATGAGAGTGCGGTACATATCCCATAAGTCTTCATGATACCCTCTATCTTCCCGCTGGGTTAATAAATCATCTTTTGCCACTTTGTCATCGGCAAAAACTTTATTCAATCGCTTACGATCCAATTTCTCAAAATAAGGATCTACAATTTCATCACCATCAATATAATAAGAAGCTAAAAAGAAATAATTTTCATCATCTTCTTTTTTCTGTTCTGCTTCTTTCATATCCGCACTTTCATGCTCTTCTATATCATAATCTTCTACTGTTTCAAGCTCAGATAACCCATCTATTTTTTCATATACTTTTTGAAGTTTCTTATCTCCTATTTCCACGCATTCTTCTTCTGTTTTACAAATTTCTTTTTCCTTCACACTCTTCATAGAACTATCGCACCCTGCTACTAAACCAATTGCGACGATAAACCCTACTAACTTGCTATACAGTCTCTTCATATAAACCTCCGTCGTTCCATTCTACCAAAATATCATAATCAATTTCTAACGAATATGCGATACTTAATTATACAAACTGTAAGGAGGTTTCTCATGATTCGAGCAGTCTTATTCGATTTAGATCGGCACCAACCTCTAGAAAATTATATCAGCGATTTTTCAAATATATCGACCACAACTCAAATTATATCGGCGATTTTTGCAATATATCGACTTACCGACAAAAGCTGACAAACAAAAAAGAGGTCGCTACTCTAGCGCCTCCTCTTCCTTTATGATTCATATACTGTAAACTGCGGTTTACTCGGGTGATCTTTCACTTGCGCATCATCTGGAAACTTTGAAACCTTTTGATATAGGGCAATATCACCGATACAACCTGCTGTTAGTAAAATTCCTAAAAATGAGAGTGGCTCCAGATTCATAGCTAATCCCAATACAATTGGCAAAATTCCAGTTGGTAAAAACGGCAGGATTAACACTTTCTTCATTTGCTTTACTGTAATCGCCTGTTTAGAATGCGCATATGCAACACCTAATTTCCAATTGACGCCCCATTTTAGTTCACTCCACGGAACACCTCCGATATAGCGAAATCCTATTAAATGTATCGCTTCATGAATACAAACAAGAACAATCATTGCGATAATAAAAAGAAACAGGGTTGGTAACGTAATTTCAAATTGAACCCCGCCTGAAAGAAGTGAATGTAAAAAACTAACTCCAATCGCCAGAGCGAATGCTATACAACATGAATAAAAATTTAATTTAAACATTGAAACAGTAACAGTCGTTTCTTTTCTTTTATCCATCTTTCCCCTCCTGAAATGTAAATATATCTTTACAAAATTGTATAATATACCCAAAATATTGTAAAGATATATTTACATTTATTGTTACACACAAAAAAAGAAACCGGCCACTTTACTTCGTAAAACAGCCGATTTCTTCTATATGTTTCATCGTGCGCGCCAATACATCGTCGCGCATTATAAAGCTAAATTTTCTATCCGTTTTAATGTTGTCAGGAATGTCTGTTAATAAAACAGAGCCTTTCGTTTCTTCGTAATGCGTATGTTCTTCTACCGCACTAATTGTTGCAAAATAAATGTTTTTAATGATTATTTTGTCTTTTCCAGATACTTTATATTGTCCTAAGTAAGTTAAATCAGAAACTATGCCGCCGGTTTCTTCATGAACCTCTCGAACTGCCGCTTCTTCCGGTGTTTCCCCGAGTTCCACTTTACCACCTGGAAATTCAAGACCGCGACGTAAATGATGTGTTAATAACCATTGATCCCCATACCGGCATACAACCCAAACATGCTTTGGCTCAGGAGAAAATGGATAACGTTCAAACGATAATTGTACAGTGTTGTGGTAATAATCTTTAAATTTGTACATGCCATTACTCCCCTATTGATGGTTACAAGTTTTTCCTACCACAAATTGTAGCATATTCTCGCTTTTCTGCATAATATTATCCAATTATAATCCATTGATTATTCCCATTTGCGCGACTAATTCTTTCGTCTCATGATTTCCTAAATCGTAAATCATTTTATATGCTTTTTGTAGTTGTTCATCATATCGGTCATTATTTGAATCGTGATGATACTCAACAAATGGAACGTGAGAACGTACAAATGAACCTAAATCCTCTACATATGCTTGATCAAAGTACTCTCTTAACTCCGTAATTTCCTCATCACTTGCGGAAATCTCAAAATTATACGTATCCGCCGTCTTCACTTGTGAAATTTGACCATTTCCTATTGATATATAATATGTTTTTTTCTGCTCCATGTAACACCCTTCTTTCATCCTTTTAATTTCTATTGTTTTCATCAATTACAAAATTATGTAAAATAAAGAAAAGGAGGGATTTCATGTTCAAAATATTAATTATCGGTATTATCATCGTCCTAGTCATACTAGTACTCTCCGTCATGACGATTAATAAAGGCTATGCATATAAACATTCTATTGATAAACCAGAAGATAACCCTTATGCAAAAAATAATAAGGAGAGTTCATAATATGCTTCGTGTATTTCGTATTCTAATCGCACTCACTGTAATAATTATGTCCGCAATTGGACTCTATACAGGTCAAAATAACTTTCTACCAATTTCACAATTTCTATTAGGAGCTTTACTATGTCTCATTGCAATTGAACAAATAAAGAAAAAAGATTCAGGAACAGGCTTTATTTGTATTACTGCTGGAGCTTTCTCTTGGATTGTCCTCATTATTACCTACATAAAATGAAACTTTAATCAGTGGGGATTTTGTTCATCCCCCACTGATTATTAGCCCTCACCAATCGGGCTTTAACGGGCAGCCCGACCCCCACCTAACTTCTTTGCTTTCGCTGAATTTTGAGGTGGGGGTCTTACTGCCCGTTAAATGCGGGATAAAATAGAAGGAGGAGACTTTATGTTAAAAGGAGCTCGAATTACTTTTTCACTTATCGCCTTATCTATCGCAATCTATGGCTTTATTAGCGGTAACAGAGAAATTATTATGCCTTACATGTTCATTTTCTTAGGGGCTATGGCTTTCACTATAGGGATGGAAGAAATAAAAAAGCATAGACAATCCAGCAGCATACTCGCTTTTATGGCTGGAGCTGGTGCTTTACTTCTTGGCTTCTCAGAACTATTTCGGTAAATTATTTATTTAAAAGGAGGAGATTTGTATGCTAAAAACCTTTCAAATTATATCCGCTCTTATCGTCATCGCTCTCGCTCTATCCGTAATATTTACAAACGCACTTGTTACAATGCCTTATATGCTTATCGCCTTATCTATTATGACCTTCATCATGAGTGCAGAGGAAAAACAGAAACAAAAGAAAGTGCACAGTATACTCTCCTTCTTTTCTGGCGTATTCACTTTAATCGTTGCTATTATAATTTCTGTCTCTCAATAACTAACTTTCTACTAGGAGGTTAAAATGCATATAAGAAAATTACAACTAACCATCGTTTTTATTACTTTGATCTTATGTTTATACAGCACATTTACAATGAACTTTCAAATCTTTTCACCTATCATTTTGCTCCTCTTTAGTTTATATGGCATTTTAGTAGGAATTGAGACGATTCAAAAACAGCAAAAACAAATTGGAACTATTAGCATCGGTTTAAGTCTTTTTACGATTATTTTTGTTATTCCATTTATACTGTTCTTTTAAAGGAGGATTACATGTTAAAAAATATTCGAATTATAATAGCCACTATCGCTCTTTCTCTTGCCCTATTTAGCTTCTTTGCAAACTTCACCATCCTTTTACCTTATGTCTTTATCCTTTTAAGTATTATGTTTATCCTTTTTGGAATTGATGAAATAAAAGAGCGGCAAAAAGCAAAAGCATTTGTTTATTTTGTTGGTTCCGCCTTTGTTTTATATGTTGGGGTGTCTAGTATACTTTCATAAAAAAAAAGAGCATGTTTCGCTCTTCTTTAACTCACCATTTTCAACCCAATAATCGTCCCCATAATTCCAACGATACAAATAATCCGAAAAGCATTTTTCGGTTCTTGAAAAAATAAAATACCGACAACCGCTGCCCCGAGCGTCCCAATTCCAGTCCAAACTGCATATGCGATTGATAATTGAATTTCTTGCAGTGCCATCGTTAAAAATTGAAAACTAATAATAAAGCCACCTATTAAAATAATATTATTCGTCCAATTATTATCTTTTGCTACTTTCTTTATCCCAATTACACCGACGATTTCAAAAAGCCCAGCTATAATTAAATACATCCACGCCATTTTATTTCACCTCTTCCTTGTCGCCACTAAATTTCAATCCGATAATAAATAATGCTAATAAACAAACAAGGAAAATTTTAATAAACGAAAATGGCTCTTTAAAATACACAATATCTACTACTATCGTTCCAACTGTCCCAATTCCAGTAAATACTGCATATGCGGTTCCAATTGGGATTCTTTTCGTCGCTTCAATTAATAGATGAAAACTAGCTAAGATTGCAATAAGTGTCAAAATACTCATCGAATTTGTTTTTAATCCCGTTGCCCAATATATTTCGATTAAGCCTCCAAATACTAAATACAGCCACGCCCTATTTGTACTAATCTCTTTTTTCTTTTTCACTTCTTCTTTTACCTCTTGTCTTATTTCTTGTTTTGAAGAGCTACGTTTCTTTTTCGGAAAAAGAATGTAAGACATCGCCCATATAAAATGAATCATAAGTACCGATGTCCAAACACTGACAATGGTATTAACAGTTTCATTTTGATAAAAGCCGATTTGTTTGTTCAAAATCCATTCTTTCATATGAAGAAAATAAGAACCGCTTGGCAAATCTTGAGCTGGTACAAGCCCTACTACAAAAATAAATAGTAGCTGTGCAAGAATGAAAATGCCCACATGTTTATAAAAGTATTGACGCTCTAATCGTGCGTGTTCCTTTCCATATAGCTTCTCTTTTTGCATAGCTGTCATTTATCTTCCTCCTTTTTCAAATAATACTCCACCATTTCATCTATATACTTCATTGTTTCCGAATCAAGTCCATACACTTTTGCCATCTCTCCCTCTTCAGGTCTAATTAATTCCCAATACTTATTTATTAATTGTTCATCTTCTTGAAATACATGCATGGAGAAATTCAATACTTTTCCCGCCAATTGTTGCACTTCTGGTGAATCTATTGGTTCATTTATACGCTCGCGAATTTCTCTTAATACTTGCAGCCACTCTTTCGTTCTTTTATCATTTTCTTCAAATGTTGGTAAACCTTGAATAATCTGCTGCTCTTCCTCATTAAAATACCTTTTCCAAAATTTCTCCCTCTGATCAATTCCTTGTACTGATTTTATAAACAACATTAAATCTTCTGTTCTAAGCTCTCCTGTCAATTCAATGGAATGAAATGTTGTATATAGTAGCTTTTCTAAATCCTGTAACCTTTTTACTTCCCCTTGTATTGTTTGAATTTCATTTTGAATCGCACGTTTCCATCTGTCTTCTTCTGAAATCCCCTTTTCTTCTTTTAATACTTCTTTTATTTCTGAAAGCTTAAAACCCAGCTTTTTAAAAGTTGTGATTTGTTGCAATGTAATTACGTCATCTTTTGAATAGTAGCGATATCCTGAATCAGCAACATAAGACGGTTTTAACAATCCAATTTCCTCATAATATCTAAGTGTTCTCGTCGTTACACTCGTTTCTTTTGAAATTTCACCAATACTATACTTATCCATCATTTCCTCCCTTTACTTTATTTATCTCTACTATAAACTTTGACGTATACGTTAGAGTCAATACTCTTCATACATACATTTCTACAAATAAAAAAACTGCCCTTTCACAGGCAGTTTTTCTTTATCCCGCCTTAACAGGCAGTAAGACTCCTACCTCCAAATTATGTAAAATTGAAGAAGTTATGTAGGAGTTTAACTGCCTGTAAAGGTCCGATTGGTTCAACTAATAATCAGTGGGTGATAGGGCCCCTCCCCCATCACCCACTGATTAAAGTTTCACTTTATCCAAACACTTTCTCAAGTTCATCTTTATCTTGGCTTAACCAGAAGTTCATTAAGCGTTGTGCTCCTTCTAAATCGTGAAGCTTCGCTTGGCCACATTGTGTTTCATTTGCAGCCGGAATTTCTGTAATTTGAACCGCATCTTTTAATGTTAGTTCTAATAAATCAATGATTTCTCGAACTGTCGGTGTTCCGCTTACTACAAGATAGTATCCTGTTTGGCAGCCCATCGGTGAAATATCGATAATATCAAAATGCGGATAACGATCAATATATTTACGTAAATTAAATGCTAATAAATGTTCTAACGTATGAATAACATCTGGTTTCATTGCTTGTTTATTCGGTTGGCAAAAACGAATATCGAATTTATTTACAATACCGTCACTACCTACGTTGTGAACTCCGCAATGTCTTACATAAGGCGCCTTTACAATCGTATGATCTAATTCAAAGCTTTCTACTGATGGCATACAACATCTCTCCCGCTTTTAATTTAATTCCGTTATATCCAATATGATATAACGGAAATTAACATTAGTAAAGTATTATGTACAGTCATGCTATAATACTTTAAGACTATGCTGAAAAGGAGACCATTATGAAACAGATTTTTATTGGGATTATACGCTTTTATCAAAAGTTCATTTCTCCGATGACACCACCAACGTGCCGCTTTTATCCAACTTGTTCTCATTACGGATTAGAAGCGTTTCAAAAACACGGTGCCCTCAAAGGCTTTTGGCTTACTTGTAAGCGCATATTAAAATGTCACCCTTTCCACCCAGGAGGATTTGATCCTGTCCCAGATAAAAAGGATGACAAAGTAAATTCTTAATTGTCGTAACCATTCACAACTAAATCTAATTTTCCTGTGTCAGGATCGATAACAAGACCGTGAACAGGTACTTCTTCAGGAAGTAACGGATGGTTACGAAGTACTGATACGCTATGTTCTACACTTTCTTCTACACTAGAGAACCCTTGTAGGAATCTTTCTAAATCGATTCCAGAATAACGAAGTGTATCTAATTTCTCTTCTGTGATACCGCGCTCTTTCATCTTCTCGATTGTACTACTCGCTTGAATTTTAGCCATACCGCAATCATGGTGGCCAACTACACATACTTCATCAGCACCAAGCTCGTATACAGCAACTAAAATACTACGCATAATACTTCCAAACGGATGGGAAATAACAGCTCCTGCTACTTTAATAATTTTCACATCACCGTTACGCATATTCATTGCTTTCGGTAATAGTTCAACAAGACGAGTATCCATACAAGAGATAATTACCATTTTTTTATTTGGGAATTTTCCTGTTTCATACTCTTCGTATTTTTTCTCTTCAACGAATTTCTCATTGTATTGTAAAATCTCTTCTAATGACTTCATAGTAAAGAACCCTCTTTTCTCTCATTTACATTACTTATATAGTGTACCAAAATTTAAAAAACTCAAAAAGGATATTGCTTTATAGTAAAAATAAGATATTTTCAGATAACCGCCATAATTCTTTCAAAATATACACACAGCTTTGTAACAAGTCCCACATGATTTACCACTATTTTCTCTATAAACTAACTGTAGATAATGTTAAAAAGGAGTGAATATTTATTATGTCCGACGTTCTGTTACTGAGTCGTTTTCAATTTGCAATTACTATTTTTTATCACTTTTTATTTGTACCTTTGACAATCGGACTTGTTATTTTAGTGGCATGTATGGAAACTCAATACGCCCGCACATTGAATCCAACATACCGCAAAATGGCAAATTTCTGGGGTAAATTATTTACAATTAACTTCGTAATGGGGATTATAACCGGGATTACAATGGAGTTTCAATTTGGAACAAACTGGTCTGAGTACTCCAAATATATGGGAGATATTTTCGGATCACCTCTCGCAATCGAAGCACTCGTTGCCTTCTTCTTAGAATCTACTTTCATGGGAATATGGTTATTCGGTAAAGACAAAATTTCACCAAAGTTCCGTGCCTTCTGTATGTGGATGGTTGCACTTGGAACAAATATTTCTGCCCTTTGGATCATTACAGCAAACGGTTTCATGCAAAACCCTGTTGGCTACGTCGTACGTAACGGCCGCGCTGAATTAAACGACTTCTGGGCACTTGTTACAAATCCATATGCTTGGAATATGTTCTTCCATACTGTAATTGGTTGTTATATCGTTGGTGCTTTCTTCGTTATGGCGATTAGTGCCTATCACTTATTACGTAAAAATGAAGTTGAATTCTTCAAAAAATCATTTAAGTTTGGTTTAATGTTAGGATTATTCGCCGCAACAATTACACCATTTATGGGACATCAATCTGGTGTATCAGCAGCTAAATATCAACCAGCTAAAGGTGCTGCGATGGAAGCTGTTTGGGAAACTGGAAAAGGACAAGGCTTCTCGATTGTTCAAATTCCTGATGTAAAAAACGAAAAGAACTTTGAATTCCTTACGATTCCGAAACTAGGAAGTTTCTTCTATACAAATTCATTTGATGGAGAAATTGTTGGGTTAAAAGATATCCCGAAAGATGAACGTCCAAATGTTAACCTCGTGTACTATAGCTTCCGCTTAATGGTTGCACTTGGTATGTTCTTTATGGCATTAACTTGGTACGGTTTCTACTTAAACCGAAAAGGAAAACTAGAAAACTCAAAACGTTATTTAAAAATTACAATATGGTCTGTTTTACTACCATATATCGCAATTAACGCTGGTTGGATTGTTGCTGAAGTAGGGCGTCAACCATGGACAGTTTATAAACTAATGCGTACAGCAGAATCTGTATCACCTATATCCGTTCCACAAATTTGGTTCTCATTAATTAGTTTAATCTTGTTCTACACTTTACTTTTAATCGCAGACGTATACTTAATGCTGAAGTTCGCGAAAAAAGGACCAGCATTAGAAGAGCCTGCTACTGAAGGAGGTACAGCTCATGTCTCATGATATGCTCGCAATCATCTGGTTTGGTTTATGGGGCGTAATTTGGACAGTTTACTTCATTCTTGACGGGTATGCACTTGGTAACGGAATGATTTTTCCTTTCGTTGCAAAAGACCGACAAGAACGAAATCAATTACAAGAAGCAATTGGCCCGTTCTGGGGTGGTAATGAAGTATGGTTAATTACAGCTGGCGGCGCAACATTTGCTGCTTTCCCAATCACATATGCAAATATGTTTAGTTACCTATATACACCACTATTTTTAGTATTACTTGCACTGTTCGCTCGTGCTGCTGGACTTGAATTCATGCATAAAGACGATTCACCAATTTGGCAAAAAACTTGCAAATGGGCATTTACAATTGGTAGTTTCCTAATCGCCTTCTTATTCGGAGTTACGTTCGCTAACCTGTATTACGGACTACAAATCGGAAAAAATGGTTATGAAGGAAATTTACTTAGCTTACTAAATCATTACGGTATTTTAGGTGGCCTGTTCTTCACTGCTATATTCGTCGTATCTGGTGCCCTTTGGGTTATGATCAAAACGACTGGTGAAGTATCTGATCGTGCTTATAAAATCGCAAGACCATTTTCAATGGCAGCTGCTATCATTTTAGCTATCTTCTATGTAGCAACTGCTAATCGCACAAACTTATTCCAAAACTTCACAGAGTATCCGGTACTATTCATTCTTCCAGTACTTGCTATGTTAATGAGTGTACTCGCACTTATTATGGTGTACAAACATAAAATCGGTCTTGCCTTCACATTCGTTTGCTTAACAATCGCGATGTTTATGACGACTGGCTTTGCAGGCATGTTCCCAAGAATGTTACCGTCACGTATTAACGATGCATACAGCACAACGTTATATAACGCAGCTGGTAGTCAATTAAACTTAAAAATTATGTTCTTCGTTGCAATGGTTATGGTACCAATAGTTATTGGATATCAACTTTGGAGCTACAGTATCTTTAAAAATAAAATTCATAAAGACTCTGCTAAAGGGTATCACTAAAATGAAAAAAGACACTTCGTTTGAAGTGTCTTTTTTATACGTATGATTTTTGATAGGATGTTATATTTCTAATCTAACAACTATAATACAGAAGAATCATTAACAGCTCACAGCTAGATTGTAGCACAGGACAAGTTCATCATTTTATGCAATTTTACATATTTATCTATAAAGTAAATTGTATTCCCTGATCATTCGCATCGCTATCCTTTACATCCGCTGTACTAATACCACTAAATGTTTGTACTTTCATTCCTGTATTCGATGATCCCGATCCATTATAAGCTTTCGTTTTTTCAATTGGCTGCACGTTATATTTATCACCTAAGTTAATTGTTCCGTTACAATTTTCAATAATAACACCTTCCACAATTGACGGCATTTTGTCACCTACTTTCATTTCCTTACTTTTAGTTTATGAAAACCGCCTACAAAAATAGCATGTTTCCATAAGAAAAAGCACTCGAGGTGAGTGCTTTTTCTCTAAGCATGAATGGCAAGTTTGGAGACAGTTGACTTCTTCAAAATTTTATTAGGGGTAATATTTTGAAAAAGAAAGCCTTTCATATGTAGGTTAACACTACTGGAATATATAGTAAATTGATAATCTTTATACGGAAGATTGCTAATGTTTAGTATAGATAATTTCCACTATATTAACAGTGGAAACTCATCTACATTAAAACAACAAAAAAAGTGCCTTCAAAGAAGACACTTTCATAAACAGACACTATAAAACAGAATTATTTATTGTTATACGATTGTTAGATACAAAAAGTAGAGGGAAATGTTTGTATAAAATTCTGCTTTATAAAGTCTGTCTACACTTCATATTTTAATCCTCTTCACTTGAAAATAAATATAATATGCATAATTACATACAAAAAAGAAAAGACACTCCCTAGAGTGTCTTTTCACAGAGTGTTGGGAAACCCTTTAGGGTTCCCAACACTCTGATATCTTTTTTGATTTTAATGAAAGCAAACAACATGAAATAATAGAATTTAGAAAAATAGCCCTCCACTAAC
>NZ_JBQAEO010000030.1:0-20174 GCF_051915365.1 Bacillus cereus group sp. MYBK79-1
AGCAAGTATTACAAGTAACAAAAGGTGACTTCGTAGGATCAGCAAGTGGAGCAGTAGTATTAACGGCATTAATCGTATTTCTATCAAGTGTATTAGTATAATAGAAGTTTTAAATCATACAAACTGAAAGGAGAATGAGGAGTATGAACAGTGAACAAGTGTTACAAGTAACAAAAACAGATTTATTAGGATCATTAGGTGGAGCGGTAGTATTAACATCATTTATTCTATTCCTTGCAAATGTATTAGTATGAGACATATAAATACAATCATTCAAAAAAAATAAAGACTCTAGCATATTAGTAAGTAGTTAATATGTTGGGGTCTTTTTTGTTTTCCTCTCATATATACCTTCAAGTATTAATATTCCCTCCGTCATGTAAAGAGAAAAAAGTCGAATTTTATATGTAAGAAAAAAAGAGGAATTTGACGGAAAAGATAGAAAATTTTAAAAGTCAGAATTTGTTAGCTTGCTAACTAATTTCTATTAATTGATGTTGGAAGCGTTTTCGATTGGTTTTAAGTATGGAACATTTAATCTATTTACAGGGGGATGAGAATTTTATGAAACAAAAATCTATGGATACGCTAGCTGCACAAATGGAGGACTTTTTTCCGGTACGTGATGTAGATCATTTGGAATTTTACGTAGGAAATGCAAAGCAATCAAGTTATTACCTTGCGAGAGCATTCGGATTCAAAATTGTAGCTTACTCTGGATTAGAAACTGGTAACCGTGAAAAGGTATCTTATGTTCTTGTGCAAAAAAATATGCGTTTTGTTGTGTCTGGAGCTTTAAGTAGCGACAATCGTATCGCAGAATTTGTAAAGACACATGGTGATGGTGTAAAAGATGTTGCTTTACTCGTTGACGATGTTGACAAAGCCTACTCGGAAGCAGTGAAACGTGGTGCCGTCGCGATTGCTCCACCTGTGGAATTAACAGACGAGAACGGTACACTGAAAAAAGCAGTTATTGGTACGTATGGTGATACAATTCACACGCTTGTAGAGCGTAAAAATTATAAAGGAACATTTATGCCAGGATTCCAACAGGTGGAGTTTAATATTCCATTTGAAGAATCAGGTTTAATTGCTGTAGACCACGTAGTTGGTAATGTTGAGAAAATGGAAGAATGGGTTAGCTATTATGAGAATGTTATGGGCTTTAAACAAATGATTCATTTTGATGATGACGATATTAGCACAGAGTATTCGGCGTTAATGTCAAAAGTAATGACGAATGGAAGTCGTATTAAGTTTCCTATTAATGAACCGGCAGATGGAAAGCGAAAATCGCAGATTCAAGAATATCTAGAATTCTATAATGGAGCAGGTGTACAACATCTTGCTTTATTAACAAGCGATATCGTTAAAACAGTGGAAGCGTTGCGTGCAAATGGTGTGGAGTTTTTAGATACACCTGATACTTATTATGATGAGTTAAGTGCACGAGTTGGAAAAATTGATGAGGAAATTGATAGGTTAAAAGAATTAAAGATTTTAGTAGATCGCGATGAGGAAGGATACTTACTACAAATCTTTACGAAACCAATTGTAGATCGTCCAACTTTATTTATTGAAATTATTCAACGTAAAGGTTCTCGCGGATTTGGAGAAGGGAACTTTAAAGCATTATTTGAATCAATTGAAAGAGAACAGGAACGTCGCGGAAACTTATAAGATTTGTATCCACCAGTAAAAGTCTCTTTGCTGGTGGAAATTTCATTTTCATAGGGAGGAATCATGATGAAATTTGTTACATTTCGTCTTCCTTCGAAAGAAATGCGAGCTGGATGGCTTGAAGGTGACAAAGTAATTGATATGAATCTTGCTAGTGATGGAAAATTACCTTCTTCTATGTTCGCCTTTTTAGAGAAAGCGGATGAGTATGTAGAAGTATTGCGTAAGATTAAGAATCCGGAAAAAGGTATATATTCCTTAAAGGAAGTACAATTAGCGGCAGCAATTCCTAATCCGAGTAGTATTCGAGATTTTTACGCGTTTGAACAGCATGTAAAAACGGCTCGTGGCCGAAGAGGGCTAGATGTTGTACCTGAATGGTACGATATACCGGTTTTTTATTTTACGAACCATCGTGCTGTAATTGGTCCGAATGATTTTGTAATTGGTCCGAAAAAATCTAAAAAACTTGATTATGAGCTAGAGATTGCTTGCGTAATTGGGAAAGAAGGAAGAAATATTTCTCGTGAGCAAGCAGAGGACTACATTTTTGGTTATTGTATTATGAATGACTGGAGTGCAAGGGATTTACAAGCAACAGAAATGAAGGTAGGACTCGGTCCGGCGAAAGGAAAAGATTTTGCAACTTCATTAGGAGCGCACCTTGTTACGAAAGAAGAATTAGATGTTTATCGTAACGGTGACTGTTATGAGTTAGAGATGACTGCTCATGTAAATGGAAAGTTATTATCAAAGGGGAACTTCCAAGATATTTACTATACATTTGCTGAAATGATTGAACGTGCTTCGGAAGACGTTACGTTATATCCAGGCGATGTGATTGGTTCTGGGACAGTAGGAACAGGTTGTATTTTAGAACTGGGTACGGAAGAGTGGTTGCAAGATGGAGATGTTGTAGAGCTTACGATTACTGGTTTAGGTACATTATGTAATACGGTCAAAAAAGAAATGGAAGCAGGTGATGGGCATGTTTTATCGTCACATGGGGGAGCTACCTCATAAACGACATGTACAATTCCGTAAAAAAGATGGGTCGCTTTATCGCGAACAAGTAATGGGGACGAAAGGTTTTTCTGGTACACAATCTATTTTGTATCATCATTATATGCCAACCGAAGTATCGCATTCGGCCTTATCGCATTCTTGTCAGTTGCAGTATGAAGAAGATGTGGCTCTTGCTCATCGCCACTTCCGCACGAAAGAAAATAAAAAAAATGGTGATGCAATAAGTGGAAGAAACTTCATACTTGGAAATGAAGATTTGTTAATTGGAGTAGTGAGTCCAACAGAAAAAATGGATTATTTCTACCGTAATGGTGATGGAGATGAAATGTTGTTTGTTCATTACGGGACAGGAAAAATTGAAACGATGTTTGGGACGATTCACTATAGAAAAGGTGATTATGTAACGATTCCAATTGGGACGATCTATCGTGTTATTCCAGATGCAGGAGAGACTAAGTTTCTTGTTGTAGAGGCAAATAGCCAAATTACAACGCCACGTCGCTATCGTAATGAATACGGACAATTGTTAGAGCATAGTCCGTTTTGTGAGAGGGATATTCGTGGCCCTGAAAAATTAGAGACATATGATGACAAAGGTGAGTTTGTTGTAATGACAAAGTCGAGAGGATATATGCATAAGCATGTTTTAGGGCACCATCCGTTAGATGTTGTTGGATGGGATGGTTATTTATATCCATGGGTCTTTAATATAGAGGACTTTGAACCAATTACAGGCCGTATTCATCAGCCACCTCCAGTACATCAAACGTTCGAAGGTCACAATTTCGTTATTTGCTCTTTCGTACCACGTTTATACGACTATCATCCAGAATCTATTCCGGCACCATATTATCATAGTAACGTGAATAGTGATGAAGTACTGTACTATGTAGAAGGAAACTTTATGAGCCGGAAAGGTGTGGAAGAAGGTTCTATTACACTCCATCCGAGCGGAATTCCTCATGGGCCACATCCTGGGAAAACAGAGGGAAGTATAGGGAAGAAAGAAACACTTGAACTGGCTGTTATGATAGACACATTCCGTCCACTTCGTATTGTAAAACAAGCACATGAAACAGAAGATGAAAAATATATGTATAGCTGGATTGAAGAGGGTTCATATACTGTGAAATAGGTAAAAAGAGGCACGCTCACCAAGGGAGCATGCCTCTTTTATGGAATCGACATGTATAATAATACCAAAAAAAGTTATAGAAAGATATATAGAAAGAATGATAAGGATCGTGCATATTCATAAGAATTTCTACTTATTTCGACAGGGATTGTTGTGGATGAATCTGGAGTATAGCTGTTTACTCCTATAGTCGAAGGGATAGGGCTTTAAATAATAGTAAAAAACAAGATGCCGCAAATTTATAAGTAGAAAAATCCATTCTAATTCTGTTAGGATGGATTTTTATTTCTGAAAATTTACATTGTTCTGAAAGTGTTATAAGATAATTGTTGGTTAAATAAAGGGGTGGGAATATGAAAAGTACGTGGCATGAGTTAAGGGCGATGGATCGTAACGTATGGATTCGATTTGTCGGTGAGACATTGAATGGAATTGCAATGATGATGTTAATGCCCTTTTTCGCATTATATTTAAAAGATAAGGTAGATTCATTATTACAGGTCGGAGTTATTATGGCGCTTTCTCCAATTGCTGCAAGCTTTGGAGCAATTATAGGGGGGAGAATTGCTGATATATATGGAAGAAAGCCAATTATGATATTTTCGATGGTAAGTAATGCATTATTGATGCTTGGTTTTTTATTTATAGAAGGATTTATTCCGTATGCGATTTTATCTATTTTTTTAGGATTAAGTAATTCGCTATTTCATCCAGCTGCATCAGCAATGGTTGCGGATGTAACAATGCCAGAAAAAAGAACAGAAGCATATGGTTTATTACGAATGGGGCACAATATAGGTGCTGCGATTGGTCCGATAATGGGAGCATCAGTAGTTGTGTTGTCAAAGAACCTTGTGTTTATTATTGCCTCTTCTACGATGCTGTTTTATGCATTACTAGTATTACTTCTTATTCAAGAGACAATGCCGAAGGGGACAAATAAGGAAGAGAATATAGAAAAGGAATCTGAGGCAGTTTGGAAAATTGTAATGCGAGATAAGGCACTAATGATTTATTTGTTAGCAGGTATCATCATTTCGATGGGATTTTCTCAAACAGAAGGTATGTTGCCGCTACACTTTGATAATGAAATGAAAGGTATTTTTGGAACTAACAATCCATACCCATATGTAATGGCTTTAAATGGACTATTAGTTGTGTTGTTCCAATTTCAAATTTCAAAATGGGCCACAGATAAACCTGTCGGAAAGACGATGTTATATGGTGCATGTTTGTTCGGGATTGGTTTGTTCTTTATAGGATGGTTACCGAAGTGGTTTGGAGAATTTGATGTAAATGCTACGATTATTTTAATAACGTTGCTGTTCGTTTATGCCATATATACGTTAGGTGAGATGATTATGTCGCCTGTACAGATGACGTTTGTAGCTAATTTGGCTCCTGAACATTTGAGAGGGACTTATATGGGAGCTGCCAGTTTGCAGTGGATTACAGGAAGTGCATTTGGACCACTTTTAGGAGGTTTTTTGTTAGATCGATTACTTGGCCACGTTCTATTTACAATTTTAGCTGTAGGGTGTGTAGTTGCAGGTATTGTATATGTTTCTTTAGATCGTCTCGTTGAACAAAGGAAAAAAGGCACACTGACTAAACAATCTTCTTAATGAGTAGATGACATACACAAAAAGGCGATTTCTACATATTTTAGGTACATAACTAGATTGGATTCCAATTTTATCCCGCTTTAATGGGCAGTAAGTCTTCCACCTCGAAATTCGGCGGGAGATAACTGCCCGTAAATGCCCGATTGGTGCGGGTTGATAATTAGTGGGGATGGCCTCCGCTAATTAAAGTTTCACTTTATTTTAGAATTTAATTTTATATATTTATGAAGAAATTTAAGTAGAAAAAGTATAGAAAACCAATAAGTGGTGTCATTTATTTATTTGTGGAAGTTACATTTTATTTCAAATAGGAACTACCTATTTTTATAAAAAGTGCTAAAATAGAAAAATGAAAACAATTGGTTAGGGTGATTTCAGTGACAAAAATTAAATTAGGTTTATTATACGGTGGAAAATCAGCTGAGCATCAAGTTTCGCTACAAACGGCTCTTGCTGCTATTAAAGCATTAAATCAAGATAAATTCGAGATTCATCCAATTTATATTACAGAACAAGGTCAATGGGTGCGCGGTGAGCGTATTGAAGGTGAAGTAACAGATGTTGAAGTTCTAAAAATGAGCGGTGCAGAAAATGCGATTTCTCCGTTATCATTAAGCACAGAAATCATTCCATCTGCAGCTTCTGAGGAAAATGCTATTGACGTTATTTTCCCATTACTACATGGGCCAAATGGTGAAGATGGAACAGTTCAAGGATTATTAGAATTAATGAACATTCCTTATGTAGGAAATGGTGTTCTAGCATCTGCTGCTGGTATGGATAAAGTTGTTATGAAAAATATCTTTGCAGAAGCTGGATTGAAACAAGCAAAATATGCATCATTCATTCGTAGCGCATGGGAAAAAGATCGTGAAACAGCATATGAAAAAGTAGAAGAAGTATTAGGATATCCTTGCTTCGTAAAACCAGCAAACCTTGGTTCAAGTGTTGGTATTAATAAGTGTAAAAATCGTGAAGAACTTGAGAATGCATTTGAAGAGGCGTTCCAATTTGACCGCAAAATTATTGTAGAAGAAAATATTGTTGGACGTGAAGTAGAAGTTGGTGTACTAGGTAATGATGAGCCGAAATGTTCAGTTGTAGGTGAAATTGTACCGAAAAAAGACTTCTATGATTATAAGTCGAAATACATCGATGGCGATACAGCGTTAATTATTCCAGCTGAAATGACAGAAGAAGAGTCTAACGTTATTAAGCGAGATGCGATTATTGCATTCCAATCGTTAGATGGTGCTGGCTTAACAAGAGCTGATTTCTTCTTAACGAAAGATGGAGAAGTATATATTAATGAAGTGAATACGATGCCAGGATTTACGCCGTTTAGTATGTTCCCTCTACTATGGCAACATACTGGATTACCGTATCCGGAATTAATTGAAGAGCTAATTCGTTTAGCAATTGAGCGTCACGAAGAAAAACAAAAAATTAAATATACAATCTAACAAAAAAGGAGGGGGCACTATTCGCAGGAATAGTGCTTCCTCTATGTAAGGAGTGTTTTCATGATAAAGCGAACGTTGAAACAAGTAGAACAGATGATAAATGGTACGGGATTAGCAGGGCAATATGAGGGGATTACTATACAAGGCGTGTCTATTGATACGAGAAAAATCGAAAAGGGAAACTTATATGTTCCAATTCAAGGTGAACGTTTCGATGGACATGCTTTTGTAGATAAAGCTGTTGAAAATGGAGCTGTGGCGACATTATGGATGAAAGATGTAGCAAATCCACCTGAGAATCTTCCCGTTATTTTTGTAGAAGACACGCTATCAGCATTACAAATGTTAGCGAAAAACTATCGCGATCAATTGGATGTGAAAGTTATTGGTGTGACAGGGAGTAACGGTAAGACATCTACAAAAGATATTGTAACAAGTCTTCTTGCGACTAAATTCAAAGTTCAAAAAACAGAAGGAAACTTTAATAATCATATCGGGTTACCTCTTACTATTTTAAACTTAGAAGAAAATACAGAAGTAGCTGTATTAGAAATGGGTATGTCAAACCGAGGGGAAATTGAATTCTTATCTAAGTTAGCACGTCCAAATGCAGCTATCATTACGAACATTGGTGAGGCACATTTAATGGACTTAGGCTCTCGTGAGGCAATTGCTGAAGCGAAATTGGAAATTGTGACAGGATTACAAGAAGGTGGAGTATTCGTATATAACGGAGATGAGCCATTATTAACAAATCGTGTTCCTGAAATGAATTTAATGGCTGAAACAGTTACGTTTGGTGACGCTAGAGCAAATGATTATTATCCAACGACTGTAGCATTACAGGCGACTGGGACACATTTTAAAATGAATAGAGATGAAAATATTTCATTCTACTTACCAGTATTGGGGAAACATAATGTGTATAATACACTTGCTTCAATGGCAATTGCGAAACATTTTGGTGTAACATGGGAAGAAATGAAACAAGGTTTAGTAACACTTCAAATGACGGGCATGCGTATGGAAATTGTAAAAACGGATAATGGATTAACAATTATCAATGATGCTTATAATGCAAGTCCGACAGCTATGGAAGCGGCATTCCATTTAATGAATGGTTTAGATGGATTTGCTAAAAAAATTGTTGTGCTCGGCGATATGTTAGAGCTTGGAGATCAAGAAGTACCGTTTCATTATGAAGTAGGTAAATTAATCGATCCAGCAAAAATTGCATATGTGTTCACATATGGTAAATTAGGGGCTCAAATTGCTGAAGGAGCAAAAATTAATTTCCCTATTGAGCGTGTAAAAGCGTATGATAATAAAGAAGAGCTAGTAAAAGAGTTACAAGCAGTAGTTGATGTGAAAGATGTTATATTAATAAAAGCATCGCGCGGTATGAAATTAGAAGAAGTAATTACGATGTTGAAATAATTGGTGTATATAAATAGGGATGATAGATGCGAAAATAGAAGAAACTTATAATAAGCGCTTACAGTAAACATAAAAAAATAAAAGTGAAGAAAAAAGCTCTGAATATGAAAATAAGGTAACAGTTGGGTTTGCTTTTTGCACATACAAAACTTATAATTGATAAAGTGTAATAACGTTTAGAAGTATTTTCGCGAAGAATATACGCCCGTTTATATACGTGAGCATTCAGGAAAAGGGCTTTTCCGCAAATTCGGAAAACGCCTTTTTTTAAATGATAAGTATAGGATAGAAAAGGAGAAGTAACATTGACAACATTTCGAGAATTAGGATTAAGTGAGTCTTTACTACAATCTGTTGAAAGTATGGGCTTTGAAGAGGCTACGCCGATTCAAGCTGAAACAATTCCACATGCATTGCAAGGTAAGGATATTATTGGGCAAGCACAAACAGGTACAGGGAAAACAGCAGCATTCGGATTACCACTATTAGATAAAGTGGATACAAATAAAGAAGCAGTTCAAGGTATTGTTATCGCGCCAACGCGTGAATTAGCAATCCAAGTTGGAGAAGAGTTATACAAAATTGGTAAACATAAGCGCGTTCGTATTCTACCAATTTATGGTGGTCAAGATATTAACCGCCAAATTCGTGCTCTAAAAAAACACCCACACATTATTGTTGGTACGCCGGGTCGTATTTTAGATCATATTAACCGTAAAACACTTCGCTTACAAAACGTAGAGACTGTTGTTCTTGACGAAGCGGATGAAATGTTAAACATGGGCTTCATTGAAGATATTGAAGCGATTTTAACAGATGTGCCAGAAACACATCAAACATTATTATTCTCAGCGACAATGCCAGATCCAATCCGTCGTATTGCTGAGCGTTTCATGACTGAGCCTCAACACATTAAAGTAAAAGCAAAAGAAGTAACAATGCCAAACATTCAGCAGTTCTATTTAGAAGTGCAAGAAAAGAAAAAGTTTGACGTGTTAACACGCTTACTAGATATTCAATCTCCAGAGCTTGCAATCGTATTCGGTCGTACAAAGCGTCGTGTTGATGAATTATCAGAAGCATTAAACTTACGTGGTTATGCAGCAGAAGGTATTCACGGTGACTTAACACAAGCGAAGCGTATGTCTGTATTACGTAAATTTAAAGAAGGTGCTATTGAAGTTCTTGTTGCAACAGACGTTGCTGCACGTGGTCTTGATATTTCAGGCGTAACACATGTATATAACTTCGATATCCCACAAGATCCAGAATCATACGTTCACCGTATCGGTCGTACTGGCCGTGCAGGTAAAAAAGGTATTGCAATGTTATTTGTAACACCACGTGAATCAGGACAATTAAAAAATATCGAGCGCACTACAAAACGTAAAGTTGATCGTATGGAAGCACCGACACTTGACGAGGCATTAGAAGGTCAACAACGTTTAATCGCTGAAAAACTTCAAAGTACAATTGAAAATGATAATTTATCATACTACAAGCGTATTGCAGAAGAAATGTTAGAAGAGAATGATTCTGTAACAGTAGTAGCTGCTGCTTTAAAAATGATGACAAAAGAGCCGGATACAACTCCAATCGCTTTAACGTCAGAACCACCAGTTGTTTCAAGAGGTGGCGGTTCTAAAAAACGCGGCGGTAACGGAGGCGGATACCGCGATGGTAACCGTAATCGTAGTCGTGACGGACGCGGCGGTGGCGATGGTCGTAACCGTGATCGCAATCGTGATGGACGCGGTGGTGGCGATGGCCGTAACCGTGATCGCAATCGTGATGCTAGTAACCGTGATCGTAATCGTGATGGTGGTAGCCGTGGTCGTAAAGGTGAAGGTCAAGGTCGCCCTGGATCTTCAAATGGACGTGGCGAAAGAAAACATCATAGCCGTCCACAAGCTTAATAAAAAAAGAGAATGCCCTTTGTTGGCATTCTCTTTTTTTATTTCTGTAATTGTACATACTACATAATAACTTGTGTAGAAAAGAGGTGCTACATGCTTGTAAGGCTTGGGTATGTTGCGATGAGTGTACATTTAAAGAATGCATCTCCATCTCAAACGATGACATATGCGCAGTTTCAACGAATTGATGATCGAGAGGCTGCAATTCGTAAACTCGAAAGAATTGCTAATTCGAATTTAGAAAATTGTTTACGGTTATTAAAGCATAATAAAGGGCATGATATATCTTTCTTTCGGCTTAGTTCCAAACTTGTTCCTTTAGCGAATCATGAGGAGTTGTTAGAGTGGAACTATTTTCGCCCCTTAAAAGAAAATTTAAAAGTGCTAGGTGATTACGCTATTCGAATGAATATGCGTATTGATTTTCATCCAGATCATTTTGTTGTACTGAATTCACCTGAGAAGAATATTTTTAAACAATCTGTAAAGACATTGCAGATGCATAAAAAATTATTAAAAGGTATGGGAATTGCACATAAGCAACGATGCGTATTACATGTGGGTGGAGGTTATAACGATAAGGAACTCGCGTTAGAACGCTTTATAGAAAATTGGTCAAGTGTTCCAAGAAGTATCCAAGAGATGATCATATTAGAAAATGATGATACGACTTTTTCTTTAGAAGAAACATTGTATTTAGGTGAAAAATTAGATATTCCAGTCGTGTTTGATTTGCATCACCATATGATGAATCATGATCGAGAAGATTGGCATAAAGATTGGGCGCGTGTTGTACATACGTGGGAATCGTCTTTGTTACCAGTGAAAATGCACATTTCTAGTCCTAGAGAGGGAAAAGACCCGAGAGCGCATGCGGACTTTATTGATGTAGATACTTTTTTATCTTTTTTAAAAAAGATAAAGGGAAGTGTTTCGCAAATTGATTGTATGATTGAGGCGAAGAAGAAGGATGAGTCATTATTTCAACTAATGAGAGATTTAAGTAAACAAACAGATGTAGAAATTGTCGATGGTGCGAGCTTTTATATTAAATAAGCTCTGCACCATCGGATTTTTTTATTAATAAAGGAGTGCAAATACCACCAATGATCAATCCTGTTAAATGGCTGATAGGGTTAGCAGAGGGGTTGAAGAAAGTGAATAGTAGTAATATACATATCATGATTGAAAAAATAGCAATGTCTATCGGATTGGAAGAACGATATCGACTATACAATAGAAATAACTGTGCACCTAGTAATCCGAAAATACCGCCAGATGCCCCAGCGTGAATATATTCAAGAGGCATAATAAGATAAGAAGAAACATTTCCAAGAATACCAGAAAGGAAAAAAATAATGATGAAAGAAAAGTGCCCTAGTTGTTTTTCGATAGAAGAGCCAAGCACAAATAAACAAATACTATTAGAAAGGAAATGTTGTAGGTCTGCATGTACAAGTAAGGAAGCTATGAGACGCCACCATTCTCCTTTGGCGATATATTCATTGTAGGATGCCATGGGAAAGAGAAGAAAGTCGCCTAACATAATCATGACTAATTGTATGAGAAGTAAAGCGATGACGATTGGTTGTAAGGAAATGCGGGCAGAAGGTATTAGCATGTTGTGAGTATCACTCCTTTTGCATCAGAAAGATTCTCTGTTATTCTTACAATATGAAAAAAGAAAGCTAAATAGAAGAAGGGGATTTTGAAATGATTGTAGGGATTGGAATCGATATTATTGAATTGAATCGAATTGAAAAAATGCTAGATGGAAAACTTAAATTTATGGAGCGTATTTTAACTGAAAGTGAACGTAATGTTGCTAAGGAGCTGAAGGGAAGTCGCCTTACAGAGTTTGTAGGTGGAAGATTTGCAGCGAAAGAGGCGTATTCAAAAGCGGTAGGAACTGGTATTGGAAAAGAAGTAAGTTTTTTAGATATTGAAGTAAGGAATGATGATAGAGGTAAGCCGATTCTCGTTACAAGTACAGAGCATACTGTTCATTTATCAATTAGTCATAGTAAGGAATTTGCTGTTGCTCAAGTTGTTTTAGAAAGCTCGTCACGCTAGTCTGCATATTTTATATCTTTGTCTCATATATTTGAGGTAGCGATAAGGAAGGCACATCTTCCATTCATTTATAGGGGCAAAGGGGCTGAAGTGATGAAAAGGCGTCTGTTTTTAGTTCTTGTCGGTTTATTAACCGTTTTTGTGTTGGCGGGTTGTATGGAAAAGAAACAAGATGATGTTGTGAGAGATTTAGAGGCGAAAGTAAAAGGGATGAAAAGTTATCAAGCTGAAGCAAAATTATCTATCAAAACAGGGAATGAGCCTCAGGAGTACAAGGTAGAAATATGGCATAAGGAACCTTCTTTTTATCGTGTGAATTTGCAGAATGCGAAAAAAGATCAAAGCCAAATTATTTTAAGAAATGAAGAAGGGGTATTTGTATTAACGCCAGCGCTTAATAAGAGTTTCCGTTTCCAAAGTGATTGGCCGCAAAATAGTAGCCAGGCTTATTTATATGAATCCCTTGTGAGAGATATTTTGCAGGATAAGAAAAACCTTACTTTTGAAAAAACAGATAAGTATTATATTTTTAAAACAAAAACAAACTATCAACATCAAAACATGTTGCCGAAGCAAGAGATTACATTGAAGAAAAGTGATTTAACACCAGTTTCGGTGAAGTTAATGGATAATGATCAAAATGTTCTTGTGAAAGTAGATTTCTCAAAAGTGAAATTTGATGCGAAATTTGATAAAGGTGCATTTGATACGAAACAAAATATGTCTAGAGCGCAAGTAGATGTTCAAACAACAGCGAAAGAAGACAAACCATTTGCTATTTTGTATCCGCGTGATACGCCGCAAGGTATGGTTTTGAAAGATGAACAAGAGTTGAAGACAGACAGTGGCAAGCGTGCGATACTCACATACACTGGAAGTAAGAAATCCTTTACTTTAATACAAGAAAAGGCAAAAGTTGCAGAGGCTTCGTCAGCGATAAGGGTGAGCGGAGAATTGGTTGATCTTGGCTTTACAATTGGCGCACTGACGAAAGATTCTTTAACGTGGTCGCATAACGGAGTAGAATATATGCTCGTGTCTAAAGGTTTAGAGCCGAAGGAGCTATTAATGGTTGCTCGTTCAGTTACAGAGAAGCAAGTGAAGTAAACTTCTTAGACGTGGTGATATATGTGCACCACGTCTTTTCTTAGTTTGAAGGGTGGATTTCATAAAAGAAGCATATAAAAGAATGAGCTTCGCATATCGTGTATAAGGAAGTGTATTTATGGAAGAAGCACCATTTTACCGTGACACTTGGGTGGAAGTGGATTTAGATGCGATCTATAACAATATTACACACATTAAAGATTTCATTCCAAGTGATGTAGAGATTTTTGCTGTAGTCAAAGCGAATGCATATGGACACGATTATGTGCCGGTAGCTAAAACAGCATTAGAAGCAGGGGCGACAAGGTTAGCGGTTGCCTTTTTAGATGAAGCTTTAGTGCTTCGAAGGGCTGGTATTACTGTGCCAATTTTAGTGTTAGGTCCTTCCCCGCCTCGTGATGTCAATGTAGCTGCTGAAAATGATGTAGCGTTAACTGTTTTTCAAAAAGAATGGGTGGATGAAGCGATCAAACTTTGGGATGGTTCATCTACAATGAAATACCATATTAATTTCGATAGTGGTATGGGGAGAATTGGAATACGCGAACGAAAAGAATTAAAAGGATTTTTAAAGAGTTTAGAAGGTGCGCCATTTTTAGAATTAGAAGGAGTTTATACACATTTTGCAACAGCGGATGAGGTGGAGACTTCTTACTTTGATAAGCAATATAACACATTTTTGCAGCAGTTAAGTTGGCTGAAAGAGTTCGGAGTGGATCCTAAGTTTGTCCATACAGCTAATAGTGCTGCAACGTTACGTTTTCAAGGGATTACATTTAATGCAGTACGAATCGGCATTGCGATGTATGGGTTATCCCCGTCTGTAGAAATACGCCCTTTTTTACCGTTTAAATTAGAACCAGCGCTATCACTGCATACGAAAGTTGCTCATATTAAACAGGTGATTAAAGGGGATGGGATTAGTTATAACGTCACTTACCGAACGAAAACGGAAGAATGGATTGCAACTGTTGCGATTGGATATGCAGATGGATGGCTTAGAAGGTTACAAGGGTTTGAAGTGCTTATAAATGGTAAAAGGGTACCGATTGTAGGCCGAGTAACAATGGATCAGTTCATGATACACCTTCCTTGTGAAGTGCCGCTTGGTACGAAAGTTACACTCATTGGAAAACAAGGTGATGAGTATATTAGTGCTACTGAGGTTGCTGAATATTCCGGGACTATTAATTATGAAATTATTGCAACGATAAGCTTCCGTGTGCCGAGAATATTCATACGGCACGGCAAGGTTGTAGAAGTAATCAATTATTTGAACAATATATAGAAGGTAGTATGATTTGCTTCTTGTCATTTGAGAGGACTGTTCATTGGTTAAGAATAAGCTCGTTTTTGATGAGGAGCTTTTTACTTATCATTACTTTTAACATAGTTTAACGTGAATTTTGCTGGGAAACTCTTTCGTTTCTTGTTTGTAATAAGATAAAAATAAAAGAATATGAATGTTTTGTTTGTGAATTGGAAAACATAAGCAAGGAATAAGGAAGTCTTTGCAACAGGCTCCATACAATGGTATTATTACAATAGGTGTCATATATATATTTGGGTGTGTAGTTGACGGTGGAGGTGTATTTTTGTGTCCGAATCAAGTGTAACTACTGAAATCGTGGTTCGGTTGCCAAAGCAAATGGTAACGGAATTGGACGGAATTGGAAAACAAGAGAATAAGAATCGCCATGAACTAATTTGCCAGGCAACACAACTGTTATTGCGTCAACATAAGACGAAGAAACGCTACCAACATGAATCAATGCGACGTGGGTACATTGAAATGGGAAAAATTAATCTTGGTATTGCATCGGAAGCTTTCTTAGCAGAGTATGAAGCAGCTCATACAGTAGAACGCTTAGTTAGCGGGGGGTAATATTTTGATTGTAAAACGCGGCGACGTGTATTTTGCAGACCTTTCCCCAGTTGTTGGTTCTGAGCAAGGAGGCGTTCGTCCGGTTCTTGTCATTCAAAATGACATCGGAAATCGTTTTAGTCCAACGGTGATTGTAGCGGCTATTACTGCACAGATTCAAAAAGCTAAATTACCCACTCATGTGGAAATTGATGCGAAAAAGTACGGTTTTGAGAGAGATTCTGTTATTTTACTTGAGCAGATTCGAACAATCGATAAGCAGCGCTTAACGGACAAAATCACTCACTTAGATGAGGTGATGATGATTCGTGTAGATGAAGCGCTACAAATTAGTTTAGGACTAATAGATTTTTAAATCGGCAGTTTAAGTTGCTCTCTTTGCAGGGCAACTTTTTTTATTATAGAGGAGGTTACGGTTGTATATGGAAATGGTAGATAATCGACAAGCGTTAATGAAAATGTTAGTGAAGGAATTAGGCTTTACCGAAAAGCAAGTTCGTCATGTTATTCAATTAACAGAAGAAGGTAACACAGTTCCATTTATTGCTCGTTACCGAAAAGAATGGACAGGCTCTTTAGATGAAGTGCAAATTCGTACAATTTTAGAGAGATGGCAATATATGATGCAACTTGAAAGCAGGAAAGAAGAGGTTCTTCGTCTTATTGATGAGAAGGGGAAACTGACAGGGGAGTTACGTCAGCAAATTGTTAAAGCTACAAAGTTGCAAGAAGTAGAAGATTTATATCGTCCATATAAAGAGAAAAGAAGAACGAAAGCAACGATTGCAAAAGAAAAAGGACTAGAGCCGTTAGCGGAATGGTTATTGTTGTATAAGAAAGAAGATCCGAATCAGAAGGCAGTGGAGTTTATTAACGCAGAGAAAGAAGTGCAATCTGCAGAAGAAGCATTACAAGGTGCCCAAGACATTATTGCAGAAATCGTTTCAGATGAAGCAGCTTATCGTAGTTGGATTCGGAATGTTACTTTTAGAAAAGGTGTTATGTCTTCGTCCGTAAAAGATGAAGAGAAAGATGAAAAGAATATATATGAAATGTATTACAGTTATGAAGAACCGTTGCAGAAAGTAGTGCCGCATCGTGTATTAGCGATGAATCGCGGTGAGAAAGAAGATATATTGAGAGTTTCTGTTGTTCCACCAGTAGATGAGATAGTAACTTTCTTATATAAGAGAGTAATTCGTGATAACGATTCTAAAAGTGCACATTATGTAAAGTTAGCAATTGAGGATGGTTATAAAAGATTAATTCAATCCTCCATTGAAAGAGAGATTCGAAAAGAATTAACAGAAACAGCTGAGGAACAAGCGATACATATTTTCTCTGAGAACTTACGTAATTTGTTATTACAACCTCCAATGAAAGGAAAGGTTGTGTTAGCTGTAGACCCTGCATATAGAACGGGTTGTAAATTAGCCGTTGTAGATGATACGGGGAAGGTTCTATATATTGATGTTATTTATCCGCATCCACCAGTGCGTAAATATGAAGATGCAAAAACGAAAGTTCTTTCTATTATAGATAAATATCAAGTTGAAATGATTGCGATTGGGAATGGTACAGCTTCTAGAGAATCGGAAGAATTTATAGTTGATGTATTACAAAATGTGAAACAAGAAGTCTTCTATATTATTGTGAACGAAGCTGGTGCGAGTGTGTATTCGGCTTCTGATTTAGCCCGTGAGGAATTTCCGAATTTACAGGTTGAAGAAAGAAGTGCTGTTTCTATTGGGAGACGTCTGCAAGATCCACTTGCTGAACTTGTGAAGATTGATCCTAAATCAGTTGGGGTTGGACAATACCAACATGATGTATCTCAAAAGAGGTTGAATGAATCATTAACATTTGTAGTAGAGACGGCAGTTAACCAAGTCGGTGTGAATGTAAATACAGCTTCAGTTGCGTTATTGCAATATGTTTCGGGTTTATCGAAAACTGTTGCGAAAAATATTGTGGCAAAGCGTGAAGAAGAAGGGAAATTTACAAAACGAACAGACTTAAAGAAAATACCGCGTCTAGGTGCGAAGACATATGAACAATGCATAGGTTTCTTACGTATATTAGAAGGGGTAAATCCGTTAGATCGAACGGGTATTCATCCAGAACAATATAAAAATGTTGAATTGTTATTGAAGAGTCTAGGGTTATCAAAAGATGACGTAGGGCAATTGCAATTACAAAAGAGCTTAGAAGAAGTGGAGATTTCTAAGTTATCGCAAGAAACGGGAGTTGGGGAGCCGACATTAGTTGATATTATAGATGCACTCATTAGTCCAGAGCGAGACATGAGGGATGAGTTGCCTAAACCGCTTCTGAAAAAGGGGATTTTGAAATTAGAAGATTTAAAACGTGGTATGGAACTGGAAGGAACAGTTCGTAACGTTGTTGATTTTGGTGCTTTTGTTGATGTAGGTGTAAAACAAGATGGTTTAGTACATATTTCTAAACTGAGCAAACAATATGTGAAGCATCCGTTAGATATTGTATCTGTTGGACAAATCGTCAAGGTATGGGTAGATGATATTGATACGAAAAAAGGTCGCGTTGCACTATCCATGTTGCCGATTGAATAGTAAGAGAAGAGAGCAGATGAAACTGCTCTTTTTTTTATGGGATAAAATGTGTAATGGATTATGAGCTTTGATGTATTTTGCTATAATAAAACCAGCATTCATTTAGTAATTTAATTTGATACCGGTTTTTTTCAAAATATGCGCGTTGCATTTGTTTTTTTAGCCACGTAGGCATAGGAATCCCTCCTTGTTTAATCCTACTCTCAAAAATCTAAGGTACTATTGATGAGAGGTTGGTGAGTGGATTTCTATTCATGCTATATTTTTAGAAACCACGCTTCTTGAATGAGGATGGGTATATGTACTATTTAATATATGTATAAGGGAGGAGAAAAGTGTAAAAATATTTTTTAGTTTAGGAGGAATGAGAGTGGAGGAGCAAGAAATACAGCGTCTGGTGGAAGAAGTATCACTACAATACTTCGGAATGCCATTTTTACATAAAGCTATGTTCAATAGTAGGTTGCGTACAACTGGTGGACGTTATCTATTGAATACGCACAATATTGAACTGAATTATCGATATTACGAAATGTATGGGAAAGAAGAGTTAGTTGGAATCATTAAACATGAGCTGTGTCATTATCACTTACATATTACAGGAAGGGGCTATAAGCACCGGGATAGAGATTTTCGTGAATTGTTAAAAGAAGTTGATGCGCCACGCTTCTGTAAACGAATAATTAATGAAGAGAAGGAAAAAAAGGTTTATACGTATGAATGTATGGGCTGTTTGCTTCAATATGTAAGAAGACGTCAAATAAATACAAAAAGATATGTCTGCGGAAAGTGTAAAGGGAAACTGAACCTGATAAAGAAAACATCTTGACAGTGAAAACGCAATCCAGTATATTATAAACATGTCACGTTTGTACAAGATGTTGTGAAAAAACATCTTGACTTACGATAAGAAATTTTATAAGATACAAATTGTCTTTATTATTCCGCAGTAGCTCAGTGGTAGAGCTATCGGCTGTTAACCGATCGGTCGTAGGTTCGAGTCCTACCTGCGGAGCCATACAGAGAAGTACCCAAGTGGCTCAAGGGGCTCCCCTGCTAAGGGAGTAGATCGCTAACGCGGTGCGAGGGTTCGAATCCCTTCTTCTCTGCCATACATACTGGCCCGTTGGTCAAGTGGTTAAGACACCGCCCTTTCACGGCGGTAACACGGGTTCGAATCCCGTACGGGTCACCACTTCGGAGGATTAGCTCAGCTGGGAGAGCACCTGCCTTACAAGCAGGGGGTCGGCGGTTCGATCCCGTCATCCTCCACCATATAAATTATATAAATAGTATTGTCGCGGGGTGGAGCAGCACGGTAGCTCGTCGGGCTCATAACCCGAAGGTCGCAGGTTCAAATCCTGTCCCCGCAACCAAATGGTCCCGTGGTGTAGTGGTTAACATGCCTGCCTGTCACGCAGGAGATCGCCGGTTCGACCCCGGTCGGGACCGCCATTTTAACTTCTGCTATTAGGCAGTTGTTTTTTATTGGACATTATGTTACAATAACATTTGTCTTCGGGAAGAAGATGAATATTTCGATGGGCTATAGCCAAGCGGTAAGGCAACGGACTTTGACTCCGTCATGCGCTGGTTCGAATCCAGCTAGCCCAGCCATTTACGAGCCATTAGCTCAGTTGGTAGAGCATCTGACTTTTAATCAGAGGGTCGAAGGTTCGAATCCTTCATGGCTCACTTTTGTTTTTTCCGCGCGGTCGTGGCGGAACGGCAGACGCGCTAGGTTGAGGGCCTAGTGGGGGAAACCCTGTGGAGGTTCAAGTCCTCTCGGCCGCATCAAAAAATCTTTCAAAAAAGTACTTGCATTTGAAAATGTAGTATGATAAGATAATTGAGTCGCCAAAATACAACGACGAAAAAACATCATGAATAAGCGCCCGTAGCTCAATTGGATAGAGCGTTTGACTACGGATCAAGAGGTTAGGGGTTCGACTCCTCTCGGGCGCGCCATAACGGGAAGTGGCTCAGCTTGGTAGAGCACCTGGTTTGGGACCAGGGGGTCGCAGGTTCAAATCCTGTCTTCCCGACCACGCGGGTGTAGTTTAGTGGTAAAACAAGAGCCTTCCAAGCTCTGGTCGAGAGTTCGATTCTCTTCACCCGCTTTTAGTTCTTTGAAAACTGAACGAAACAAACAACGTGAAACGTCAATTTTTATTTTTAGATGCTAGACAAACTAACTTTATTGGAGAGTTTGATCCTGGCTCAGGATGAACGC
>NZ_JBQAEO010000031.1:0-15608 GCF_051915365.1 Bacillus cereus group sp. MYBK79-1
TACTCGGTCGCTCATTTGCGACTTCCTTATGTTAACATCTTCGTTAGTTAATGTCAACTAAGTTTTTTATTTCGTTTGCCGCGTTCTGCGTTATTGCATCGGCGACTTGTTTTATATTACACCTCTATACTCTAATCGTCAACATGTTTTTCTAAAAAAATATAAAAAGGCTTATTTCTTTTAAAATAAGCCTTTTTATCATACAGCATTCTATTCGTTTATTATTTTTCTATAATTGGTAACGAGACGATAAACTGAATAATACCATCCTCATATTCAGCTCGAATACTACCTCCTTGCAACTCAACAATACTTTTCGCAATCGCTAATCCAAGTCCCGACCCTTCTGTTACTCTACTCCGGGATTGATCTTTCTTATAAAAGCGTTCAAACAAACTCCCTAACTCTTCTCTCGTAAACTCTTCACTATGATTCGCAATTACAATTTGTATATCCCGGCGCTGCCTTTGAAGAGAAACTTTTATCTCTCCATCATCTTTACTATACTTAATCGCGTTCATTAATAGATTATCAAATACACGGACCATCTTTTCCGAATCAATCGCCGCATAGGCACGTTCCTCAGGAAACTTCTTAACAAACGTAAGTCCATGCTCTTCTGCTTGCGGTACTAACTCTTCTATTAATTGATCGAGTAACTCATTTATACAAACCTCTTGTTTTTCTAATATAACTTGCTCATTTGTTAACTTCGTATACTCAAATAAATCTTCTATTAAATTCTTTAACTGCTCCGACTTCGCAAAAGCAATTCTCGTGTACTCATCATGTTGTTCTTTATTTTCATATTTAGAATCTCGAAGTAATCGCAAGTAACCCATAATAGAAGTCAGTGGTGTACGCAAATCGTGAGATACATTCGTAATAAGCTCGTTCTTTTGCTTCTCTAATTTACGTTCCTTTTCTATATTATTCATAAGCTCTTCTGCCATATTATTAATATTCTCAGTTAAAGACGCAATCTCGTCTTCACCTTTTTTCTCAATACGGTACGCTAAGTTTCCTTTTTCTATTTCCTTTACACCTTGTGCCATCGCTTCAATTTGCTTCATCTTTCTCTTTGTTATATAGAAGAAAGAGAAAATAAATACGAGTACACCTATGAAAAATGGAAACGGTCCTTCTTGCGTATCATATATGACTTCACCTTCTGGAATCCCACTAACAAACATGTATAAATTCTTATCTTCTATTGTAATAGGTGAAAAGGATATAAATTCTTTTCTCGTATTTTCAAATACATCTCGACCGTTTGAATAATTAATCGCAAACGATGCTGCATTACGAATCGTATTATGCAAATCAATTTGCTCTTCTTGTGCCTGCTTCGTTTTATATAAAACTTTACCACTCTCGTCAGTAACCAATACTTTTAAAGCTCGAGAACCTCGTTCTAAATTTTGATTCTCTATTTCAATCATACTTGATATAGCCTCTAATTTATTTTCTTGAACTGAATTATTCGCTACACTTTGAGCTTGTTGGTTAATTTGTTCCATACCAATCCGATAATCGATTGTCGCCTGCCGATTCGCATTCTCAAAAAATGGCGCTGCTCCCTTCGCTGACAAAAATCCTAATAACGCACAAGCAGTAAAAGCAGTAATAAGTTGAATTCGTATACTCCGTTTCACACTCTTCACTATCTTTCCAATTAATTCTCGAATTTTCCTAACATAAGTAAATGGATTAAATATCTTTTTCAATCTTATACCCCACTCCCCATACTGTTTTTATATATATCGGCTTCCTTGGATTCTCTTCAATCTTTTCACGCACTTTCCGAATATGAACCATTACCGTGTTATCCGACTGGAAAGACCTTTCGTTCCAAACCTTTTCATAAATTTGTTCCGCGCTAAAGACCATCCCAGGATTACGAGCCAGTAATTCTAAAATAGAAAATTCCCGCGGGGTCAGTTTCACTTCTTCTCCAGCCACAATAACTTTGTGGGTTGAGATGTTTATTTTCATCTCTCCAATTTCTAACTCGTCCTCATTTTGAATAGCAAAACCATTCATCTTCATATAACGACGTAACTGAGATTTAATTCTTGCGATTAACTCTAACGGATTGAATGGTTTCGTCACGTAATCATCTGCACCTGTTGTTAACCCTAAAATTTTATCCATATCTTGCGTTTTCGCAGAAAGCATAATAATTGGCATTTCTTTCGATTCTCTTACTTTCATACACATATGAATGCCGTCTACTTTTGGCATCATAATATCTAATACAACCAGATGCACTTCATTTTCCTCTAGTAAACGTAACCCTTCTTCTCCGTCCCCTGCTTGTAATACTTTATATCCTTCATTCTTTAAATAGATTGTAATAAGATTCCTAATTTCTTTTTCATCATCTACGACAAGTATTGTTTCGGTTGCCACAATATCTCCCCCATCACTTTTTTAATCCCTAACTTCTATTATAGGAAAACTTCTGAAGAAAAACGCTCGGAAATCCTTAAGATTTTCTGAAGACGCAAAAAAGGTCTAGACTCCCCTTAAGTCTAGACCTTTCAAAAACCCCTTTTATTTACGAACGTAGATGAAATATAGTACGAATAAAACTCCCATAACATACATAATTGGATGAATCTCTTTACGACGACCACTTACTACCATTGTAATTGGATAGAAGATAAAGCCAATCGCAATTCCTGTTGCAATACTATACGTAAGTGGCATTGAAATGATAGTAAAGAATGCTGGTACTGCAATCTCGAATTTCTTCCAATCAATTTCGCCTAAAGATGAAACCATCAAGATCCCTACAATAATTAATGCTGGAGCTGTTACAGCTGGTGTCACAACACTTAATAGTGGTGAGAAGAATAGCGCTAGCAAGAAGAATCCTGCTGTTACAACTGCTGTAAATCCAGAACGTCCACCTGCTGCTACCCCAGCAGACGACTCAATGTAAGATGTTGTTGTTGATGTACCTAAGATCGCACCGATTACGGTTGCAATCGCATCTGCGAATAACGCTTTTCCTGCACGTGGTAATTTATTGTTCTTCATTAATCCCGCTTGATTCGCAACCGCTACAAGTGTACCCGCTGTATCAAAGAAATCGATAAAGAAGAACGTTATAATAACAATCGCCATTTCAACAGTGAAAATGTCTCCGAAGTGCGTTAATGCCGCACCGAACGTTGGTTCTAGACTCGGTATTGCTCCCACTACTGCTTTTGGAGTATCAATTAATCCTGTTGCTACTCCTAAGATTGCTGTAAGAATCATACCGTAGAATACTGCACCATTAACTTTCTTAATCATGAAGATGATTGTCGTAACAACCCCAAAGATTGCTAGTAACGTTGTGCCCTTTGTTAAATCCCCCAATCCAACAAGAACAGCATCATTTTTCACGATAATTCCGGCATTTTGGAATCCAAGGAATGCAATGAACAATCCGATACCTGCCGCTACTGCAAACTTTAACTCTGATGGAATTGCATTAATGATTTTTTCACGAATACCTGAAGCTGTAAGAATAATAAAGATAATACCTGACATTAATGTTCCAGCAATTGCTGTTTGCCACGGAATACCCATCGTTAACACTGCCGTATAAGCAAAGAACGCATTAATTCCCATACCCGGTGCCAAAGCAATTGGATACTTCGCAAATATCCCCATAATTAACGAACCAATCGCTGCTGCTAATGCTGTGGCAACGAATACTGCACCTGGATCCATTCCTGTACCTGCTGGTAGCCCTTTAACATTTCCAAGTGACAGCGTAGCAGGATTGACAAATAGTACGTAAGCCATAGATAGAAATGTCGTTAACCCTGCTATGAACTCTGTTTTATAATTTGTTCCGAGTTCATCAAACTGAAAATAGCGTTTCATCTTACGTTTCCCCCGTTATATGATTACTCGCCGTATTTCCCCTAGCCCTCTTTTATCTATAAAAATAAAAAAGGCTTCCATTACATATACATGGAAGCGTTCTATGAATAAAGATAAGATTCCCCTCACCTTTATAAAAACGCCTCGTAGTCAAGCCATTTACGGTAGCTAGGTAGAAACTTTCGGGCCATATCCCCGATATTATACGACGGCATAATATTCACTTTTCGTTTGAATTACATACTCATATTAACTCGAGTTTGTGGTTTTGTCAATTTAAAAACGAACATTTTTATAAACTTTTATACTTTCGTTCGGATTAACGATAAAAATACAAAAGATCCATCTATGCATGAGCAATAGATGGATCTTTTTTTATAATACTATTCCCACTCAATCGTTGCTGGTGGCTTACTTGTTATATCATACACGATACGGTTAACGTGTTTTACTTCGTTTACGATACGTACAGAGATTTTCTCTAATACGTCCCAAGGGATACGTGCCCAGTCAGCTGTCATACCGTCGATAGATGTTACTGCACGGATACCTACTGTGTAATCGTAAGTACGCTCGTCACCCATAACACCTACGCTACGCATACCAGGAAGCGCAGTGAAGTATTGCCAAACTTCGCGGTCTAAGCCCGCTTTAATAATTTCTTCACGTAAAATCGCATCAGATTCACGAACGATTTCTAATTTCTCTTCTGTGATTTCACCTAATACACGAATACCAAGACCCGGACCTGGGAATGGTTGACGCCATACGATTTCATCAGGAATTCCTAATTCTGATCCTAATACACGTACTTCATCTTTAAATAAAGTGTTTAAAGGCTCAATTAATTTGAACTGCATGTCTTCTGGAAGTCCACCAACGTTATGGTGAGATTTAATTGTTTGTGCAGTTGCTGTACCACTCTCAACGATATCTGTGTAAAGTGTACCTTGTGCTAGGAAGTCCATTCCTTGTAATTTAGAAGCTTCATCATCAAAAACATAAATGAATTCATTACCGATGATTTTACGTTTTTGCTCTGGATCTTCTACACCTTTTAACTTGTTCATGAAGCGTTCTTGTGCATCCACTTTAATAACGTTCATGTGGAAGCCTTCGCTGAATGTTTTCATAACGCCTTCTGCTTCACCTTTACGAAGTAAGCCGTGGTCAACGAAAATACAAGTTAATTGATCGCCGATTGCTTTATGAATTAATACTGCTACAACAGAAGAGTCTACACCGCCGCTAAGTGCGCATAGTACTTTTTTGTCTCCAACAGTTTCACGGATTTTCTCTAATTCTACTTCGATAAAGTTCTCCATGTTCCATCCTTCAGAACAACCACATGCGCCGAATACGAAGTTTTTAATTAAATCGTTACCGTGCTCAGAGTGACGTACTTCTGGGTGGAATTGTACACCGTATAAGTTTTGCTCTTCATTGCTCATACCAGCAATTGGACAAGACTCACTTGTTGCATCTACTACGAATCCTTCAGGTAAACCAGTTACTAAGTCACCATGACTCATCCATACAACTTGCTCTTCTGGAAGGTTCGCATATAATTTTGATTCGTTCTCTACTTTAAGAACAGCTTTTCCGTACTCACGGTGGTTTGCACGTTCTACTTTACCACCAAAGTGTTGTGTCATAAGCTGCATACCGTAACAAATACCGAAGATCGGTAATCCTAGTTCAAAGATTTTTTCATCACAATGTAATGCACCTTCACCGTATACACTATTTGGTCCACCAGAGAAGATAATCCCTTTTGGATTCATTGCTTTAATTTCTTCTGCAGTAATTGTATGTGGATGAAGTTCACTGTATACACCGAACTCACGAATTCGACGTGCTATTAACTGATTGTACTGACTCCCAAAATCTAAAACGATAATTGTATCATGCTGCTTCTTCAAAATAATCACCCCAACGTTAGTTCTCGTATATAAATATTTTCACCAATTTGGCGAAAAGCATTACTAATATAATAAAAAAAGCCAGTCCTCCGCCTCTAGTCTCATAACAAAGAAAAGGCAGGGGTCTGGCTTTATAAAGAAAGATAGTCTTCCGCTCTTTATAAATATAAGACACACTGCCTTCATAGTCAGGTTGTTTACGGTAACCCGGTAGAGACTCTCAAACCTTATCTTTGAGGATATATGAAGGATCGTTTTATATTATCTTCCTAGATTCTAACAATGAAGTATCGATATGGTCAAGAGAGAAAGCGACAAAATTCTACAGAAATTCATTTCCTTTTCTAAAAAACATAAAAAAACATCCATTTCTATATAGAAATGGATGTTTTTCGAGCAAACGGAATTACATCATTCCGCCCATACCACCCATGCCCATGCCGCCCATGTCAGGCATTGCTGGTGCATTTGGTTCTGGCTTGTCAGCTACTACAGCTTCAGTCGTTAAGAACATAGCTGCAACAGATGCTGCGTTTTGAAGTGCAGAGCGAGTTACTTTAGCTGGATCTACGATACCAGTTTCAAGCATGTTAACCCACTCGCCAGTAGCTGCGTTGAAACCAACGCCTACTTTTTCGCCTTTCAGACGCTCTACAACTACAGATCCTTCTAGACCAGCGTTGATTGCGATTTGACGAACTGGCTCTTCTAGTGCACGAAGTACGATGTTGATACCTGTTGCTTCGTCGCCTTCAGCTACGATAGAAGCTACTTTCGTGTATACGTTCATAAGTGAAGTACCACCACCTGCAACGATACCTTCTTCTACTGCTGCACGAGTTGAGTTAAGTGCATCTTCAATACGAAGTTTGCGCTCTTTTAACTCAGTTTCAGTTGCTGCACCTACTTTAATTACTGCTACGCCACCTGCAAGTTTTGCAAGACGCTCTTGTAATTTTTCACGATCGAATTCAGAAGTTGTTTCTTCTAATTGCGCACGGATTTGGCCAATGCGAGCTTCGATTTGTTGTGAATTTCCAATACCTTCAACTACAGTTGTGTTTTCTTTCGTTACAACAACTTTACCAGCGCGTCCTAAAGATTCAATTGTAGCAGATTTTAAGTCACGACCTAATTCTTCAGTGATTACTTCGCCACCAGTTAAGATTGCGATATCTTCTAGCATTGCTTTACGACGGTCACCAAATCCAGGAGCTTTAACAGCTACTACATTGAATGTACCACGAAGTTTGTTCACTACTAATGTAGCTAACGCTTCGCCTTCTACGTCTTCAGCGATGATAAGAAGTGGTTTACCTTGTTGTACCACTTGCTCTAATACTGGTAAGATTTCTTGGATGTTAGAAATCTTTTTATCAGTAATTAAGATGTATGGGTTATCAAGAACCGCTTCCATTTTGTCAGAATCAGTAATCATGTAAGGAGATGCATATCCACGATCAAATTGCATACCTTCTACTACGTCTAATTCTGTTGTGAATCCTTTAGACTCTTCTAAAGTAATAACGCCGTCGTTACCAACGCGCTCCATTGCTTCAGCGATTAATTGACCTACTTCTTCGTCAGCCGCAGAAATAGCAGCTACTTGTGCGATAGAAGATTTACCTTCGATTGGTTTAGAAATCTCTTTTAATTCTGCAATTGCAGCAGTAACAGCTTTTTCGATACCTTTACGAAGACCCATTGGGTTCGCACCAGCTGTTACGTTTTTAAGACCTTCACGAATCATAGCTTGTGCTAATACAGTTGCAGTTGTTGTTCCGTCACCAGCTACATCATTTGTTTTGCTAGCAACTTCTGCTACTAATTTCGCACCCATGTTTTCGAATGCATCTTCTAATTCAATTTCTTTTGCGATTGTTACACCGTCATTTGTAATAAGTGGTGAACCAAATTTTTTCTCAAGTACAACGTTACGACCTTTTGGTCCAAGCGTTACTTTTACTGCGTTTGCAAGAGTGTCGACACCGCGAAGCATCGAACGACGTGCTTCTTCACTAAATTTAATATCTTTTGCCATAATAATTGACCCCCTTGGATTTTTTAAGATTTATATAATTAACCGATAACTGCTAAAATGTCACTTTCACGTAAAATCAAGTAGTCAGTACCTTCGTATTTCACTTCAGTACCTGCATATTTTGAGAAGATGATAAGATCACCTGCTGCTACCTCTAAAGCAACACGCTCACCATTTTCAAGCACTCGACCAGTACCTACTGCAATAACTTTACCCTCTTGTGGTTTTTCTTTTGCAGTGTCTGGTAATACAATACCACTTGCTGTTTTTTCTTCCGCTTGAACAAGCTCAATTACAACGCGATCACCTAATGGCTTTAGCATGAACAATAACCTCCTCATTTTGTTATGTAAATTTTTTTATTAGCACTCAAGTCACCCGAGTGCTAACACACTTCTAATAATAAATAATCTCAATTTCTTTTGCAAGTAAAAAAATCATAATTTTTTCGCAAATTCAGCTATACACTTTTCTATATAGAGTCCCTCTTCTTCTACCTTTACCATATGAATCGTTGTTTCCACTACTCGTATGTTACAATATGAAAGGACACCCTAAGTTGTTTTCGCTACACAGACAACTTTCTCCTGTCTTCTATTATAATTTCAAATGAGGATTTACAAAAAAAACATAATTTACGTGAGGTTTATATCGTAGGTAGCATATTTACATGTTATCCTACCTTATCTCATACACTAGAGTTAGAAAGGATGGTTAAACCATTTGAAAAAACAATATTGGTGGGTTATCGTTACATACATTTTAATGCAGTTGTCATCCATTGCTGGATTACCGCTTCTCCTGAAAACTGGACTTTATGATAACAGGGGATTTACTAGGGAGGAGAAACTCCAACTCATAACTGGCCACTGGGCAATCATTAGTTTCTTTATTGCATTATGTATCGTACTTTGGTTACTTAGAACAGATATTCGTGACAGACGTTTAGATACAATGCGCTCTTCGGTTCCAGCTACGATCGGTTGGATTTTTATCGGGTTCTTCTTAGCATTTTTCTCGCAAAGTATTGCCGGTATGATAGAAATGCGTTTATTAGGAATTAAACCTGGATCTGAAAATACAGCGAGACTTATGGATATCGCAAGAACGACACCTTGGTTCCTTATCGTTATATCTATAATAGGACCTATTTTGGAAGAAATCGTATTTAGAAAAATTTTATTTGGTACACTTTATAAGAAGTTTAACTTCTTTATTGCTGCTATCATTAGTTCTCTCGTATTCGCAGCAATTCATTTTGATTTCACTCACTTATTGGTATACACTTCTATGGGACTCGTATTCGCTTTTTTATATGTAAAAACGAAGCGTATTATCGTCCCTATCGCAGCTCATGTTGCAATGAATACATTAGTTGCAGTTGCTCAAGTTTTAATGAGCAATGAACAAATTCAAGAAATGATTAAAGAAGCTGAAAAAATGCAAGGCTTTATCGGAGGATTTTTAGTATGAGAAACTCACCATTGTTCATGGCTGCATTGTACTTCCTTCTTGGGTGTATCTTTACACGCTTCGCCATTACGAACGTAACAGATACAATCTGGAATATGTGGACAATACTATTTGCAGTTATGGCAACAATTGATTTTAATTTGGCACTTCGCCTTATCTTAGTTAAATTCACAAAGAAAAAACAATAATAAAACGCAGAGGTCGCTTCCTCTGCGTTTTATTGTGGATAATTCTTTAAAAAGTAAACAAGTGTTTGTAACTCTACTGCTAAATCAATATGGTGAATTCTTATATTATCTGACACATTTAAGCGCGCTGGTGTGAAATTTAAAATACCATGCACGTTCGTTTCTGCCAATCTATCTGCTACAGATTGTGCTACTGTAGCGGGTACTGTTAATATTGCCACTTGTATATCAGTTGATAAACGTTCTTCTAATTCATCTAAATGATATACAGGAATGCCCCCGATTTCTGTCCCGACTTTCTCTTCACTAACATCAAACGCCATTTCAATTTTTGTATTATTGTTTTTCGTGAAATTATAATGTAAGAAAGCGGTCCCTAAATTACCTACTCCAATAAGTGCTACACGTGTTATATCATCTTGGTCGAGTGTTTCACGGAAAAATGATAATAAATAATTTACGTTATATCCATAACCTTTTTTCCCTAACGCTCCAAAATATGAAAAATCTCTTCGAATCGTTGCGGAATCAACTTTTACCGCTTCGCTCAATTCGGCTGATGAAACACGTTGCTTACCAGAAAGAGATAAGTTTTGGATAAATCGATAGTATAGAGGCAATCGTTTGGCAGTGGCCTGTGGAATTTTTTGCTGATCCATATAACCTCTCCTCTCTTCCTATCTTTATTCATATACTTGAATCAAATACAGAAGTTTAGCACTCATGAATTTCCCTGTATAATAAAGAGAAGAAGTATTCTCTCTTTATTTTAAACTATACACTATTTTTAGTATGATTGAGAAATATAAACATGGCAAAGTTAAGAAATTATTTGAGGTGAAAACATTGATTTTATTACAAGTAAACGCGCTTACGAAATTATACGGTGCAGAAACGATTCTTGCAAACATAAAATTGGAAGTTCAAACGAAAGATCGTATCGCACTAGTCGGACGAAATGGGGCCGGAAAATCTACATTATTAAAAATAATAGCTGGTGAGCTATCTCATGATGGTGGCGAAATTATAAAACCGAAAGATGTCTCAATCGGATACTTAGCTCAAAATACCGGATTAGAAACGTCTTTAACAATTTGGGATGAAATGTTAACCGTCTTTACACACTTGCAGCAAATGGAGACAAAACTTCGAAGGCTAGAGCACGAAATGGGAAAAGAAGAAAACTTTTCAAACGAGGCTACATACGAAAGATTATTAGCTGACTATGACCAATTACAATTAAATTATAAAGATCAAGGTGGCTATCAGTACGAAGCAGATATTCGCTCGATTTTAAGTGGGCTTGGCTTCCCAGTTGAAACGCACCAAACGACAATTTCTACATTAAGCGGTGGACAAAAAACACGATTAGCTCTCGGTAAATTATTATTAACGAAACCAGACCTACTTATTTTGGACGAGCCTACAAACCATTTAGACATCGAAACATTAACATGGCTTGAACAATATCTACAAGGCTATCCTGGCGCAATACTAATCGTTTCCCATGACCGTTATTTCTTAGATAAACTCGTTACACAAGTATATGAAATTTCGAATAAAGAAAGCAGACGATTTGTTGGTAACTACAGTAAATATTTAGACTTAAAATCAGCGCTATACGAGCAAGAAATGAAACGTTATGAAAAACAACAAGATGAAATCGCTAAGCTTGAGGACTTCGTTCAAAAAAATATAGCGCGTGCATCTACGACAAAACGTGCCCAAAGCCGTCGTAAACAATTAGACCGAATGGAATTATTAACAAGACCATTAGGTGATTCTAAGTCAGCTTCCTTCCACTTCGATATCGAAAAACAAAGTGGAAATGATGTTTTACAAGTAAAGGATGCAACTATCGGCTATGATGAGGATCCGATTATTGAACATGTAACGATGCGCTTAACTCGCGGGGATAGCGTTGCTTTAGTTGGTCCAAACGGAATTGGGAAATCCACATTATTAAAATCACTTGTGAATAAGTTACCACTATTACATGGTGATGTTTCTTTCGGATCCAATGTATCTGTTGGTTATTATGATCAAGAACAAGCAAACTTAACATCTTCTAAGCGGGTTTTAAATGAGTTATGGGATGAATATCCCTTGCAGCCTGAAAAAGAGATTCGCACGATATTAGGTAACTTCTTATTCACAGGGGATGATGTACTAAAACCAGTATCTTCTCTTAGTGGTGGACAAAAAGCTCGATTAGCTCTTGCAAAACTTATGATGCAAAAATCGAATTTATTAATTCTTGATGAACCTACGAACCATCTTGATTTAAATAGTAAAGAGATTTTAGAGAATGCTTTAATTGATTATCCAGGCACCCTTCTATTTGTCTCCCATGACCGCTACTTTATTAATCGTGTAACGACGACCGTTGTTGAGTTGTCAACAGAAGGTGCACAAGAGTATTTAGGCGATTACGATTACTACGTTGAAAAGAAAAATGAAATGATTGAACGTGCAGCATTTGAACAACAAGAACAGCAAGAAAACCAAGCACCTGTTCAAAAAACTGTTGCTCAAGAAAAATTAAATTATCTCGAAGAAAAAGAGCGGAAACAATTAGAGCGTCAACGCACTCGAAAAATTGAGGAGCTAGAACAAAACATTGTAGAATTTGAAGAAGAAATTGCTACGTTAGAAGATCAACTTTGCTTACCAGAAATATATGCAGATTATGAAAAGGCTAGTGAAATTACAACGAAAAAGCAAACACTACAAGAGCAACTTGATGCTTGTATGGCAGAATGGGAAGAATTGCATTTATAAGAGTATGAATAAGAAGGGTGTCTCATAAGTCGGGATTTTTGACTATGCGACATCCTTTTTATCTTCTAGTTGGGATCAACGTCATATTGTATAAACGATTCGACACGGAATATCGATTAACCGACAAAGTTTGACAATGTTAGCGCACTTCTATAATAAGGGCACATTTCAAAATGTTTTTTAGAGATATCTTCTTGCTATTTATTTCCCAAAAAAGAATACATGTAAAGGTCAGACCTTATCTACTTTATCCACAAGGTTATACACATATCCACCTTTATAAAATAAACCCCAAAATAACTTTTCCACATTATCCACAACTAATAAAAAAGTTATCAACATTTTATATACACAATAAAACCCACATTATCAACAGATAATATGGGTTTTATCCACAAGCTGTGGTTAATTTTGTGCATAACTATGCTTCAATATCTAATCCTGGATTTGCATTTAAAGCTAATGTAGCACGTTTTCCTTGTTCATATGCAATTGTACCTGCGGCTGCAATCATCGCTGCATTATCAGTACATAAAGATAGTGGAGGAATAATTAGCTCAATATTTTCTTTTGTCGCAAATTCCGCTTCCAAACGTGCGCGAAGTCCTTTATTCGCAGCTACTCCACCAGCAAGAAGCAGTTGCTTTACGTTATACGCTTCTGCTGCACGAGATGCTTTCGTTACAAGCACATCTATTACACTCTCTTGGAAACTTGCTGCTAAATCTTCCGGTGCAATTTCTATCCCGCGTTGTTTTGCGTTATGCACAGTGTTGATAACTGCTGATTTCAATCCACTGAAACTGAAATCATACGAATCAGGTTCTAGCCATGCACGAGGCAAATCGATTGTCGGTTCCCCTTCATGTGCAAGGCGATCAATATGAGGACCACCTGGATATGGCATGGATAACGTTCGAGCTACTTTATCGTATGCCTCTCCAGCTGCATCGTCTCTTGTTTCACCAATCACTTCGAATGAACCATGTTCTTTCATATAAACAAGCTCCGTATGTCCACCAGATACAACAAGTGATAGTAGTGGGAATTGAACTTCTTTTACTAAACGGTTCGCATAAATGTGCCCAGCGATATGATGAACACCAACTAGAGGAATATCATGTGCAAAAGCCACTGCTTTCGCTGCATTTACCCCTATTAAAAGCGCTCCTACTAAACCAGGTCCTTCTGTTACAGCAATTGCATCAATATCATCAAAAGTGATATTTGCTTCTTTTAAAGCTTCTTCTAATACAACTGTAATTTCTTCTACATGATGACGGGATGCAATCTCTGGTACAACTCCACCAAAACGTTTATGACTTTCAATTTGTGATGCAACGACATTCGCAATAATTTCCGTTCCATTTTTAACAACTGCTACTGCTGTTTCATCACAACTTGTTTCAATACCAAGTATAATCGTATTTTTTTCCATTATATATTCACCCACATTACGAGACCATCTTCCTGATTGTCTGCATAGTATCGTTTACGAATTCCACCATTTTGAAATCCGTATTTTCTGTATAACTGTTTTGCTACTTCATTTGATACACGTACTTCAAGTGTCATCGTTTTTACCCCTAAATCTTTCGCTTCGGAAATAACTTCATTCAATAAAGCATCCCCTAGCTTTTGACCTCTGTATTCTGGCAAAATAGCTATATTTGTTATATGTGATTCATCAATAATTATCCACAATCCACAATACCCAATTACACGACCATCTTTTTCTAGCACAACATAATGCGCATGTTCATTCGTCGTTAACTCCCGGCGAAAGGCATCTGCAGTCCAAGGAGTTGAAAAAGACGCTTCTTCAATAGCTACAATTTGAGCGATATCATCGAGTTCCATCTTTCTAAATATCATATCCATCTTTTGCAAGCTCCTACTTGTTTTGACTTTCTAACCACTTTGTTTCAGCTTCAGCTAACCGAAGATAACTAGGAACAAATGAATGTACATCTTGTTCCTCTTTTTGTAATCCTAAGAACGCCAACTCACTTGGTCTTGGGTTATTTTTAGTAAAAGGAGCAAATACAGCTTGATTGCCTAAATGTTCTATTATTGTTTCTTTGTGCAGTCTAACATCGTTACCAATAAATAAAACCGGCTTTCCTTTATCTTTTAACATTTGCAACCAGTCTACAATAAGGATGATTCGGTCTTCTTCTATAGAAGTTACATTCTCTCCTTTATATGTATATAGCCCAGTATAAATTTGTCCACGTCTTCCATCGAATAAAGGACAGATCAATCCATTAAAATTAGCACCGTTTGCAGCTACTACTTCTAAACTTGATACACCTACAATTGGTATTTGAAGTGACCAAGCTAATGTTTTTGCAGCTGTCACACCTATACGAACACCAGTATATGATCCAGGCCCAGCAGCTACAACGATTTTAGTTAATTCTTTCGGTTTTACACCACATTCTTTTAACAATTTCTCTACAGCTGGCATAAGACGTACAGAATGATTTTTTGTTAAGTTTGTAATGATTTCCCCAATTACGTTTCCTTCCTCAATAAGGGATACACCCATTACGTAATTTGAAGTATCAATTGCTAGTACTTTCATCTTGTAATAGCTCCTCACATAATCTAATATATCGATCTCCAATTGGCTCGAGTACAATTTTCCTTGTATCATCTCCAGCATGGAATAAACTAATTTGTAACTTCTGATTTGGTAAAAATGCTTCTATTAAATGAGCCCATTCTACTACGGTAATTCCTTCACCGTAGAAATACTCATCAAAACCTAAGTCCTCTTCACTTTCTGCTAAGCGATACACGTCCATATGATATAGCGGCAATCTCCCTTTATATTCTTTAATAATATTAAAGGTAGGACTATTTACAACTCTTTTCACTCCAAGACCTTTTGCTAGTCCTTTTGTAAAAGTTGTCTTACCAGCCCCTAGATCTCCTTCTAAAATAATTACATCTTGCGCCTGGGCAAGTCCACCTAGTTTTTCTGATAATCTTTGTGTTTCCTCAGAAGAGTTTGTTGTTATTTCATATTTACTCACAGACTTCACCTACTTTACTCACAATGTTCTCTGCTCTTTATTATACAGGTTTTGAATATATAAAAAAGTCCTTAGGAGTTTTCCTAAGGATAGTTTGACTGTCTTTATTAGTTTTTTGTTAAAACAAATAAAAAAATACGAAACAACATGTTTCGTTCTTTTCTTTATATAAAATGGCGGTCCCGACCGGGGTCGAACCGGCGATCTCCTGCGTGACAGGCAGGCATGTTAACCACTACACCACGGGACCATTTGGTTGCGGGGACAGGATTTGAACCTG
>NZ_JBQAEO010000032.1:0-14911 GCF_051915365.1 Bacillus cereus group sp. MYBK79-1
AAACTCTCCAATAAAGTTAGTTTGTCTAGCATCTAAAAATAAAAATTGACGTTTCACGTTGTTTGTTTCGTTTAGTTTTCAAAGTTCAACATCGCGTTTCAGCGACTTTTACAATTTAACATTTTGCGTTGAATCTGTCAACAACTTTTTTCTTTCGTTCCTGACGACGCTTATTAATTTACCATATTAATCATTTGCTAGTCAACACTTTTTAAAAAAATGCCAAAATAATTTTTATCTTGGCATGATATAAAGCTTAATAACCACTAATGCAGCAGCACCAGGTATACCTAATAAGCTTGTAATTGTTGCGGTACCCAAGTTAATTGGAATATGAAAATCGAAATATGTTCCTACAATATTTACGATAAAAAGTAATGCTACTCCCAAAGTAATATGAAAAAGCGCTTTTCCGATAAAACGTAATGGCTTAGAAGAAACACCAAAAACAAGGAAAATAAAAACTAACGTAAGAATACCAACAATAATAATTGTAGAATTCATTTTTTCCTCCTTATGAATGACCTATACACACTTATTTGTATGGGACAAGACGATAAAAAAGAACATGTATCATATAACTCCAGTCGTTTTATCTTATTCACCTTGATTCAGTAACACTTCTTCATAAAAACCATTAATTGTTTTCTCCAAACAAAGTAACTACTAAATGTTTAATGAATAAAATAAAAAAGGTTCTGCTTTTTCAGCAGAACCTTTTACCATTGTTCCATTTTTACAGGACGACGTTTTGCTTCTTTTAACAAGAAGAAATATTTCGCCTCTGCTATTTTTAAAGAACAAAGTACATCTTGAGATGGTTCAACGCTTTGTTCCACCATCCTCTTCTGACGTAACCACTCATTCTTTACCTTTTCTAATAGTACAATTAGCTTATCATCATACTCTTTACGCAATTTACCCTTTTTTTGAAAGAACATTTTTGTTTCTCCTCTTATACTTCTCTACGACCTTCTAACGCTTTCGACAGTGTTACTTCATCTGCATATTCTAAATCTCCACCAACTGGCAGACCATGTGCAATACGAGTTACTTTAATACCTGTCGGCTTTAAGAGGCGGGATATATACATCGCTGTAGCTTCCCCTTCAATATTAGGGTTTGTTGCTAATATTACTTCTTGTACCGTTTCATCATGCAGTCGCTTTAAGAGTTGCGGGATATTAATGTCTTCTGGTCCAATTCCCTCCATCGGAGAAATCGCACCACGTAATACATGATATACTCCTTGATACTCTTTCATTTTTTCCATTGCGATTACATCTTTCGGTTCCTGCACAACACAAACAACCGATTGATCTCGATGTGAATCATTACAAATATAACAAGGGTCACGGTCAGTAATATGCCCGCATACAGAACAATACGCTAAATCTCGCTTCGCATTCACAAGTGCTTTTGCAAAACCTAACACATCATCTTCTTTCATATCTAATACGAAAAATGCCAAGCGAACCGCTGTTTTCGGTCCGATTCCTGGCAACTTCATAAAACTATCAATTAATTTCGATATCGGTTCTGGATAATGCATATATCAGTATCCTCCTAGAACATTCCACCCGGTAAGTTCAAGCCTTTTGTAAATTTACCCATTGTAGAATTTGAAAGTTCATCAGCTTTTTTAAGTGCATCATTTGTTGCAGCTAACACTAAGTCTTGTAACATTTCGATATCCTCTGGATCTACAACTTCTTCTTTCACTTTCACTTCAAGAATTTGCTTATGACCATTTGCAATAACTGTGATCATACCGCCACCGGCTGTACCTTCAACTGTTTTTTCACCAAGTTCTTCTTGCGCTTTTGCCATATCTTTTTGCATCTTTTGCATTTGTTTCATCATGTTATTCATATTTCCCATTCCGCCACGCATCATAATTAATTCCTCCTCATTATTATCACTCTTTTATTTCAATAAGTTCTTGCCCTACTAATTTTACTGCCTCTTCTATAAGAGGATCCTCTTTTTTCTCTGGGCTTTCTTCAGAAGCTTCGCCTTCACGCTGTAAAAAATCTTCACGGATTTTACCCCATTCACTTTTTGGAATAGCAATCATATTTAATCTTTTACTTAGCAATTCAAACAAGGCCTGTTCCACTGTATCCATAGCTTCTCGGTTTTCGCTCGCCATTTTACAGTGAATCTCATATTGAAACGCTAAAACGTAAGTATCATCCGAAGCCGCTACCGGTTCGCTATTTTCTAATAAAACAGCAAACGCCACTTTGTTGTATGCTTTGAGCCTTCCTAACAACTCACCCCACACAGCTTTTAATTGTTCTAAATCTTGACGCTTCGCTTGCTTCAATACTTCATTTACGCGTCCGACAGGAATCTTCATACTCCCTGTCCGCACTGGCTTTGGTGCTGTACGCGTCTCTCTGACTTCCTGCTGGACACCAGCCGGCACACCATTCTTTTTAACTTGTTCTAACTCTTTCTCCAATTGCTGCATCCTATTCATAATTGCTTGTAAACGATCTGCACCGTTTGCTTGCATCATAAACTGTTGACACAGCTGTACCATAACAACTTCTAAGAAAATTCGCGGATGATTTGTCCACTTCATTTCCTGTTGTCCCTTACTAAGAGTATGAATGATTTCATAGATTACTTCCGGTTGCATTTCTTCACTTAACATCCGGAATTGCTCATCTACCATTACCCGTTCCAACATATGTTCCAGTTGTGGTGAAGTTTGATATAAAAGCATATCGCGATAATAGTAAATGAAATCCTCCATAAATCGAACTGGATCTTTCCCTTTAGCCATCATCTCATCTATGATACGTAATGCTCTTGATACATCATTTTCACGTATACATTCTACTAAGTTACCTAAATATTGCTGAGAAACAGAACCTGTTACAGCTAATACATCTTCTGTCGTAACTGTTTCATCACTATAAGATATTGCCTGATCAATAAGACTAAGCGCATCACGCATACCACCTTCAGCGGCACGGGCAACAATTTGTAACGCCTCATCTTCTACTTGCGTACCTTCATTTGTCACAACCGTCGATAATCTCTCAACAATATCATTTACTGATATCTTTCGAAATTCGAAACGTTGGCAACGCGAAATGATCGTAGGCGGTATCTTATGCGGTTCTGTTGTCGCCAAAATAAAGATGACATGTCCTGGCGGTTCTTCTAACGTTTTTAAAAGCGCATTGAAGGCACCCATAGAAAGCATGTGGACCTCATCAATAATGTATACTTTATATTCTACAGCACTTGGAGCATATTTTACTTTATCTCTGATATCTCGAATTTCATCTACACCGTTATTTGAAGCCGCATCAATTTCTAATACATCTGAAATGGATCCTTGTGTAATCCCCAAACAAGAAGGACATTCATTACAAGGTTCAGCTACCGGAGCATGTTCACAGTTGATTGCTTTTGCAAATACTTTTGCAATTGTCGTTTTTCCTGTTCCCCTCGGCCCAGAAAATAAATAAGCATGTGAAACTTTCTCTTGAAGAAGGGCATTTTGCAACGTTTTTGTCACGTGCTTTTGACCAACTACATCTTCAAATTTTTGCGGTCTCCATGTTCGGTATAACGCTTGGTATGACACGAAAATACGGCCTCCCTCAAAGGTTATTATCTCATTTATTATAACCCATTCTGTTTATAGATTCCAAAAGTTATTTTCTATACAAAAAACCCACCTTAATATTAAGGTGAGTTTTGTATACATATATAACTGCCGTGCACCTTCTGTCGATTACGTACCATAAGCGTTACTCAAGCAGTTAGCTCGGTTCAGGCACTCCTGCGGCACACGAGAAGACCCGCTTATTGCTGCTTCCTTCCGGACCTGACAAGGTTCACGGGGTCCCGTTGCGCAGGACCCAAACGTCAACACCACTTACTTAAGGCAGACCTTACAGCAGCATAACCTCGAGAAGGGATTCGGCCTCGCTAGAGCGGATTGCGAGTATAGGGCACCGCTACCTCCCCGCTTAGCACGGCAAAGTTAAAACCAATATTCGGTTGCCTTCATTAAAAGGCATTATCAGTATAACTTGTTTTTTTATAAAATGCAAATACGTTAATTCTCGTTACTTTTCTCTAATTTTTTTATCGCTTTTCTTTTTTTACGAAGCTCTCTAAAAAAGTTTGTTAACAAAGTACCACATTCTTCTTCTAATACACCAGCCACTACCTCGCATTGATGATTAAAGCGTTCATCCGTTAAAAGATTCATCAACGTCCCTGCACATCCACCTTTCGGATCACTTGCACCATATACAACTCGCTTCACTCGTGATAAAACAATTCCACCCGCACACATCGGACAAGGCTCTAATGTTACATATAACGTCGCATCTTCTAAACGCCATGTCCCTAATTTTTTGCACGCCTCATCAATAGCCAACAACTCAGCGTGAGCTATTGATCTTTGTTCAGTTTCTCTTAAATTATGAGCAACACTAATTACTTCACCATCTAACACTATAACTGCGCCAATCGGTACTTCTTGTATTGCCTCTGCTTTTTTAGCCTCTTCTATTGCTAACTGCATAAAATAAATATCTTGATCGTGTTCCATACCATAGTCCTTTCATTACAAATAAAGTACCTTATTTCCATTTACTACACATGGGATAACTTTTACAAATTCAATCCACCCTAATAAAAAAGAGAGGAGATTACATATGAAGAATACTGCCTTACTCATTATCGATATGATTAATGATTTTCAATTTTCACACGGGCCCACCCTAGCCAAAAAATGCGAAATGATAATAAACCCCATTTTACAATTAAAGAAAACAATGAACTCCTTTGGCTATCCCATAATTTATGTTAATGACCATTATCAACTTTGGAGATCTGATATTGACCAACTAATTACTCATTGTACAAATGAGTATAGTGAAAATATCATTCATAAGATTGCTCCAAATTCTGATGATTACATTTTTATTAAACCACATTACTCTGCTTTTTATGAAACACCTTTAAATTCTTTATTAGGCTATTTAAAAATAGAAAATCTAATATTAACAGGAGTCGCCGGGAATATATGTATCCTCTTTACAGCTAACGACGCTCATATGAGAAATTATACACTGCATGTACCACAGGACTGTATTGCCTCTAATCATGATCAGGATAATCTGCATGCTTTAAAAATAATGGAAGCCACATTAAAAGCAAATATAGTACCGTCATCTCAAATAAAAATTAATTAATACATATATCTATTTTCTAACTTTTTATATCAAATTAACCCGCTCGCTTCCCTCTTGTGCTACAATAATTCTGTTTTGTGTTTTTAGTAGTCACGGTAAATCACTGATTGAAAGGAGGAAACAGCGTGACCGGAGTACCATTTATCACGGTTGAAGGACCAATTGGTGTTGGAAAAACCTCACTTGCGAAGGCAATTTCAACTCACATGCAACTCCACTTACTAAAAGAGATTGTTGATGAAAATCCTTTTTTAGGAAAATTCTATGAAGACATCGACGAATGGAGTTTTCAAACAGAGATGTTCTTTCTTTGTAATAGATACAAACAGTTGGAAGATATTAACATAAAGTATTTGAATCAAAGGAAGCCAGTAGTAGCGGATTATCATATATTTAAAAATTTAATTTTCGCATCCCGTACATTAAAGAATTCTCAATACGACAAGTACATGCAAATCTATCGTATCCTTACACAAGATATGCCTGTACCAAACGTTATCGTTTATTTAACAGCTAGCTTGGAAACATTACAAACACGAATTGCGATGCGCGGAAGAGAATTCGAAAAAAATATGGATCCAAATTACTTACTACAGCTCACAAAAGATTACGAAACGGCAATGGCTACTTTTAAAAAGGATCATCCAGATATCCCAGTATTAAAATTTAACGGAGACGATATGGATTTTGTAAAAAATCCTGATGATTTAAACGTCATCCTATCCGCCCTTCAAAATACTCTCTTAAAGGAGTCGAAATAACAATGAATTTAAGGCAAAAATATGATATACCAAATGACGCAGTAATTACTATTGCTGGAACTGTAGGTGTCGGAAAATCAACTATGACAACTGCATTAGCTAACGCTTTAGGTTATCGTACATCATTTGAAAAGGTAGATTCGAACCCTTATTTGGACAAGTTCTATGCTGATTTCACACGCTGGAGCTTCCACTTGCAAGTGTACTTTTTAGCAGAACGATTTAAAGAACAAAAAAGAATTTTTGAATACGGTGGCGGCTTTGTTCAAGATCGCTCTATCTATGAAGACACTGGAATTTTTGCAAAGATGCATCATGAAAAAGGTACAATGACGGAAACTGATTATGAAACATACAAAGGTTTATTTGAAGCTATGGTCATGACTCCTTACTTCCCTCATCCAGATTTATTAATTTACTTAGAAGGTTCTTTCGATGATATTGTTGATCGCATCCAAGAACGCGGACGTCCGATGGAACAACAAACACCAATTGAGTATTGGAAAGAGATGCATGGCCGTTACGAAAACTGGATTAATAACTTTAATGCATGTCCTGTTTTACGATTAAACATTAATGAATACGATATTTTAAAAGATGGCGATTCCATTGAACCAATCATTAAAAAAATTGGTCATTTTTTAAAACAAACACGTAAACTTGTAAAATAAAAAACCCGTGCATATGCACGGGTTTTTCTATTAAATTACTTCTTCTTTGTTGGAGCAATAATTTCACTCTCAGGTTTTCCAGCGTTAATACGCTGACGAACAGTACTTGTACTAATATCGTATGTTTCAGCAATCTCTTTAACAGTCATTTCTTTCCCGTTAATCACTGCTGTTAATACTTTACCTGTACGTTTTGGAGCTGCTTCTTTCTTTACAGCTGCTTTTTCAACTTTTTTTGGCGCCTCTACTTTTGTCGCAGTTTGCTTTACATCACAAGTGCAACCACAAAGTTTACGGAATGTATCATCGCTTATAATGCGTGACACATTTGCACCACTGTTTAAAATTCTATTGTTCTTACAGACAGGACATTGTACATAATATAAAGTTTTTCCATCTAAAGGAAACGTTTGTATAATAAGATCCATGTTGACTCCTTTCATATCTATGAAGATAATCATCGGAATATGAGTGTGTAATAAGGACAAAATCGCCTTACACCATACTTTATGATTGGTTTTAAAATAAAAACTCGTTACGTGTTGGTAACGAGTTCTCCAATCTCCACTTATATGCGCTGTTGTCAATTATATCTGGAGGAGGTAGAGGGATTCGAACCCCCGCGCGACTCTCGCCGCCTGTCGGTTTTCAAGACCGATCCCTTCAGCCAGACTTGGGTATACCTCCATATTGACATCAAATATAATATCAAAAGAAAAACAGTTAGTCAACCCTACTAAAATAAATTATGAGGAAAGGAAAATTTTACTTTTCCTCTCCTACATTATAGTACTGACAACGCTCATAATTACCAATCACTCATACCGATGAATGTTTATAAATTTACTTAATAACTGTTTTTCCTCCCATATAAGGGCGAAGAACTTCTGGAATTATAATTGTACCATCTTCTTGTTGGTAGTTCTCTAAAATAGCTGCCACCGTACGTCCAATTGCAAGACCAGATCCATTTAATGTATGAACATGTTCTGGTTTACCGTTTGGCTCACGACGGAAACGGATATTTGCACGTCTCGCTTGGAAAGCCTCAAAATTACTACAAGAAGAAATTTCACGATATGTGCCATAGCTTGGAATCCATACTTCGATATCGTATTTCTTCGCTGCTGTAAATCCTAAATCGCCTGTGCACATGCTCATAACGCGATATGGCAACTCTAATAATTGTAACACGCGTTCTGCATCATTTGTTAGTTTTTCTAACTCTTCATAAGAATCTTCTGGTTTTACGAACTTTACAAGCTCTACTTTATTGAACTGATGCTGACGAATTAAGCCACGTGTATCACGGCCAGCTGAACCTGCTTCAGAACGGAAACAAGAGCTAAATGCAGCATATCGTATAGGCAATTGCTCTTTATTTAAGATTTCATCACGGTGCATATTCGTTACAGGTACTTCAGCTGTTGGAATTAAGAAGTAATCTTCACTTTCAATACGGAATGCATCTTCTTCAAACTTCGGAAGCTGTCCTGTTCCTGTCATGCTTGCACGGTTTACCATATATGGAGGCAATACTTCTTCATATCCATGATCATCAGTATGAAGATCAAGCATAAAGCTAATTAAAGCACGCTCTAATCTCGCGCCAGCACCTTTATAGAATACAAAGCGGCTTCCCGTTACTTTCCCAGCACGCTCAAAATCTAAAATCCCTAAATCTGTAGCAAGATCCCAATGTGGTTTTGGTTCATAAGCAAATTCTTTCACTTCTCCCCAAGTACGTGCTACTACATTATCATCTTCTGTTTCACCAACTGGAGCAGATTCATGAGGTATATTTGGAATAGATAACATTAATCTTTCTAAATCTTCTTCAACTGTACGAAGTTCATTATCAAGATCTTTTACTTTTTCTCCAACTTCACGCATTTCTAGAATTAGAGCTTCTGCATCCTTCTTTTCACGCTTCAATACAGAGATTTGTTGAGATACTTCGTTACGTTTACTTTTTAGTTCCTCTGTTTGAACAAGTAGTTCTCTTCTTCTCGTATCCAGCTCTTCAAAGCGACCAAAATCAGTTAAATCTTCGCCTCTATGCTGTAACTTTTCTTTTACTTCTTCAAAATTTGTACGTAAAAATTTAATATCAAGCATTATATACTCCTCCTTTTATTTTATAAAACACAAAAAACTCCCGTCCCTATATAAAGGGACGGGAGTTAACCCGCGTTGCCACCCTAGTTGAAAGCATTACCGCTTTCCTCTCAAGTAGAAATAACGGCTCTTCACCGGGAATGTTTACTAATCATAAAGATATTCCACATTCCATTCCAGGATGGATTCACAAACTGTTTCTATCGATTTCCACCAACCATCGACTCTCTATAAGAAACGGCATTTGTTACTACTTCCTATCAACACGCTTATTTTATAAAATTGTTACCATCAATTTACTATAATCTTATACAAGTTGCAAGTTACTTAGACAACTTTTTTCATTTTCGCTTCTTTTACCATTTCTACAAAGTATGCTGTGACACGATGATCATCCGTTAATTCCGGATGGAATGAAGCAGCTAAAAACTGATTTTGTTTTACTGCTACCATTCGGTCACCATGTGTAGAAAGTACTTCAACATCATCAGCTACATTTACAACATACGGAGCACGGATAAATACACCCATAAATTCTTCTCCTACACCTTTAATTGAAAGTGCGACTTCAAAGCTATCTTTTTGGCGTCCGAACGCATTGCGTTCTACTGTAATATCCATAGCACCAATATGTGCTTCTTCATAGCCAATAAGTGTTTTTGCAAGAAGAATCATACCTGCACATGTACCAAACATTGGTTTACCAGACTTCGCGAATGTACGAAGTGGTTCCATGAAAGCATACTTATCAATAAGACGGCGCATTGTTGTACTTTCACCGCCTGGTAAAATAAGACCATCAATCTCTTCAAGTTGCTCTATACGCTTTACAACAACAGCTTCTGCACCACTTGCTTCAACTGATTTTATATGCTCACGAACTGCACCTTGAAGACCTAGCACACCGATTTTCACCATTTTAAAGTTCTCCTTCAATTACCATCCACGCTCTTGCATGCGTTGTTCTGGTAATAACGTTGAAATTTCGATACCTTTCATTGCATTACCTAATCCTTTAGAAAGGCTTGCAATTAGTTCGTAATCCTCATAATGAGTCGTCGCTTCAACGATTGCGCGTGCAAATTTCTCTGGATTTTCTGATTTGAAGATACCAGATCCAACAAATACACCATCCGCACCAAGTTGCATCATTAACGCCGCATCTGCTGGTGTTGCTACACCACCTGCTGCGAAGTTTACAACTGGCAAACGACCAAGGCGTTTAATTTCAAGTAGTACTTCATAAGGAGCACCAGTATTTTTTGCATATGTCATTAACTCATCTTCACGTAGACTTGCAACTTGACGGATTTCTGCATTGACTTGGCGCATATGACGCACTGCCTCTACAATGTTTCCTGTTCCTGGTTCACCTTTTGTACGAAGCATAGATGCACCTTCTGCAATACGACGTGCAGCTTCTCCGATATCACGGCAACCACATACAAACGGAACTGTGTAATCACGTTTATTTAAATGGTATACTTCATCGGCAGGAGTTAATACTTCACTCTCGTCGATATAGTCTACCCCTAATGATTCTAATACACGCGCTTCTACAAGGTGACCGATACGGCATTTTGCCATAACCGGAATTGACACCGCACCCATAACTTCCTCAACGATTGTTGGGTCTGCCATACGAGAAACGCCACCTGCTGCACGAATATCTGCTGGTACACGCTCTAGTGCCATAACGGCAACTGCGCCTGCCTCTTCTGCAATTTTTGCTTGTTCAGCGTTAATTACGTCCATAATAACGCCGCCTTTTTGCATTTCTGCCATTCCACGTTTTACACGTTCTGTCCCTGTTACATTTGTCATGTTACAAAAACCCCCCTAGGTGAATTGCTTTTCCCCGTTAAAGGCGAAAATTAAGAATACTCTTACATTCTACCACTAACTATCAGATGCTTGTCTACTACTTTTTCATAAAGTCGGTATGAAAAATAGGAATAAGAAAAAGCCCCTACAATGAGGAGCTTTTAAAACCAACCTTTTACTGTATCAACAGCACTATTCCATATACTACCAAAGAAAGAACCTATTCCGCGCATAGAGCGAGTAAACCAATTCGCTTCCTCTACTGCAGACGTTGTTACAAGATCTATTTGTAATGACTTACCAGATAAAAATCCAGGGTCATTCGCATCTTTTGGTGTGATTACCATTTGGCCAAGTGCAGCTCCCTTTTTAATAGGTGCTTCTTGTCCCTTGTTTGCTTCTTTTAATTCTGTTTTATAAACATCTTTACTTCCTTTTGGCACTGGAAGTGAAACAGCTTGTTTTGTTTGAACTGCTACATCTTTATCTTTAGCATTTTCTACTCGTACTGTTTCTTGTCCTTTTACTGAAGAATCTTTTTTATACATTTGCTTCATTTCAAAGTTAGCAAATCCATAATCATATAGCTTCTTTGTTTCATCAAAACGTGCTGTATGAGAACTCGTTTTAATAACTACAGAAATAAAACGCATACCGTTTCTTTCAACCGTACCAGTGAAGCAATCCCCTGCTTCTGGAGTCGAGCCTGTTTTCAGGCCATCTACGCCATCATATTGTTTCACTAAGCCCTTTAACATCCAGTTCCAGTTCGACATTGCAAATTTCTCTTTTTCTGGACGGAATTCTTTTTTCGGGATTTTTGCTGTATCTAACACTTTTGGATAATCTTTAATTAAATGTTGTGCTAAAATTGCAACATCCTTTGCAGACATTTTATTTTCTTCATCCGCTGTTGTTCCTTCAGGATGCATTCCCTTTAAATCTTTATTCGTTAAACCTGTAGAATTGACAAATTTATAATTTTTCAACCCTAGTTCTTTCGCCTTATCATTCATCATTTTCACGAAGTCTACTTCTTTACCTGCAATTGCTTCTGCTAATGCAATTGTTGCACCATTTGCAGAAAAGATTGCCATTGCTTCATATAACTCTTTTACTGTATAAGTGCCACCATTTTCTAATGCAACATTTGATAAAGAAGCATCTTGTGACACTTTATAAGCATATTCAGAAACCTTAACTTTTTGATCCCACTTAAGTTTTCCTTTATCCACTGCTTCATGAACTAAATATTCACTCATCATCTTTGTCATACTAGCAATTGATAATAACTCATCTGCATTCTTTTGATATAAAATTTTCCCAGAATTCGCTTCAACTAAAATTGCCGCACCTGCTTCAATGTTTAAAGCAGCTCCTGTTTCTGCTGATGCATTGCTATATGGTAACAACATACTACAAGCTAGTGTAAGCATTGTTACTAACGCAATGAATCTTTTGCAAAACATACCTTTCACTTTTGCTACCCCCAATATCTATGTACTCACATAACCGTTATTCTAACATAATCAAAAAAAAATAGACAGAGATATCAAATCTCCGTCTATTTGTATATAAGACATTATAATGAGTAGTTTGGAGCCTCTTTTGTAATTTGTACGTGATGAGGATGGCTTTCACGTAAACCAGCACCTGACATACGAATGAATTGTGCATTCTCACGTAAGAATTCTAAATTCTGTGCTCCGCAATATCCCATACCGGCACGTAACCCACCAACTAATTGATGAACTGTATCTGCTAAAGGTCCTTTATATGGTACTCGACCTTCAATACCTTCTGGAACAAGTTTTTTATTTCCTTCTTGGAAGTAACGGTCTTTACTTCCTTTTTCCATCGCTCCGACAGAACCCATACCACGATATACTTTAAATTGACGACCTTGGTAAATCTCAGTTTCTCCAGGGCTTTCAGCAACACCAGCAAACATACTACCTAGCATAACAACGTGTGCTCCTGCTGCTAAAGCTTTTACCATGTCACCAGAGTACTTAACACCACCATCAGCAATAACTGGGATGCCGTGTTTACGAGCTTCTGTTGCACAATCGTAAACTGCTGTTAATTGTGGTACACCAACACCAGCTACAACGCGTGTTGTACAGATAGAGCCTGGTCCGATACCAACTTTAACTACATTTGCACCCGCTTCAATTAATGCCTTCGTCGCTTCAGCAGTAGCAACATTTCCAGCGATAATATTTAGTGATGGATATTTTGCACGAACTTCTTTTACTTTATCAATAACACCTTGAGAATGTCCATGAGCTGTATCAAGTACGATTGCATCTACGCTAGCTTTTACTAATGCGTCGATACGAATCATAGCATCAGCCGTTACACCAACCGCTGCCCCAACTAATAAGCGTCCTTGCTTATCTTTTGCAGAATTTGGGAATTCAATTACTTTTTCAATATCTTTTATTGTAATAAGCCCTTGTAATACACCGTTGTTATCAACAAGAGGGAGTTTTTCAATTTTATACTTTTGTAGGATCTTTTCAGCTTCTTCGAGCGTTGTACCAACTGGAGCTGTAATTAGCTTTTCTTTTGTCATTACGTCGGAAATTTTGATTGAGTAGTCTTGGATAAAACGCATATCACGGTTTGTAATAATACCAACTAATTTTCGCTCGTCTAAATTATTTACAACCGGTACACCTGAGATACGGTATTTTCCCATAAGATGCTCTGCATCATACACTTGATGTTCTGGAGTTAAAAAGAACGGATCTGAGATAACGCCACTTTCAGAACGTTTTACTTTATCAACTTGCTCGGCTTGTTGTTCAATAGACATGTTTTTATGAATAATTCCCAAACCGCCTTGACGAGCCATTGCAATAGCCATATCAGCTTCTGTTACTGTATCCATTCCAGCACTAATTAACGGGATATTTAACTGTAAGCTTTCAGATAAAACTGTTTTAACACTTACTTCTCTTGGTAATACATCTGACTTTGCTGGTACAAGTAATACGTCATCAAAAGTCAAACCTTCTTTAACAAATTTAGATTCCCACATAATTGTTCCCCCCATGATACCAGAAATTATTATTAGTAGCTTATCAATTGGTTAAAATACTGTCAAGGACGTATATATATGTTAGAATTTTTAGATAATAAAAGGAGCGTAATATATGCATCAAACACATTGTACTTGGCAGCAATTAAGTTTCTTCTTTTCATCTCAAAATGTACAACGTTATCTTGCCCGTTGCTATGAAAAATCCTCCATACAAGATGCTGAAAAAAAAAGTTTCGAAAATTGTTATCCCTTTATTTATTACTTAGAACATGGGAAAAACTATTATGAATTATATAAGGTAGCCCCCTTTTCGATTCAGCCAATGTTATTGTTTTATGGAATGAGCCAACTTTTTAAAGCCTGCTTACTAACTATTGATCCTAACTATCCAGAATCCACTACTGTTTTAGCTCATGGTGTTACGACTCGTAAACGAAAAAAACAAGGGTATCAATTTTTAGAAGATGAGGTGAAGGTGCAAAAAAATGGATTATTTACTCATATTGCAGAACAGCTGTTTCACATGAAACACTTAGAAGCAGAGAAGTTTAACATGCTAGATTTAATGGGAAATATTCCTGAATTACAAAATTTATTTCGTTATAGTCAAAGAGGGGCCACTTTATATAAAATCGATTCAACAAATACAAATGAACTTTCCTTTTCGGTCAACATACTAGATCGACTCCATATGACTACAGAAAGATTTTCACGTTACATTGAATCAACTTGTAAGCATTTATCCGTACAACATGTTCCCGGGAAAACGAGCGGATCAAATTTGCTTTTTACAGCTCCTATCCAATCGTGGAATCCTATATATAGTACGCCCTTATACTATGAATATCTTGCTGATGCTTATTACTTACCAATTACAACTGACCCGAGAAATCCTAAACCAGTATTACCTGAACTTCTTGTTCATTATTTATTGCTCTACAATTTAAGTATGATTTCTAGATACGAAACAGATTGGTGGTATGATTTACTTGGGAGCTATGGTTCTGAAGATTACCCATTTATTTATCAATTTCTTACTATTTCTGCTCAAAAAATCCCTTACTATATTTCATCCTTTTTACTAACAGAACCGAACCTATTTCATGGGAAATAAAAAAACACAAGTCAAAAGACTTGTGTTTTTAATTGCTTGGCGACGTCCTACTCTCACAGGGACAAGGTCCCAACTACCATCGGCGCTAGAGAGCTTAACTTCCGTGTTCGGTATGGGAACGGGTGTGACCTCTCTGCCATCAT
>NZ_JBQAEO010000033.1:0-4078 GCF_051915365.1 Bacillus cereus group sp. MYBK79-1
ATGATGGCAGAGAGGTCACACCCGTTCCCATACCGAACACGGAAGTTAAGCTCTCTAGCGCCGATGGTAGTTGGGACCTTGTCCCTGTGAGAGTAGGACGTCGCCAAGCAAGCTTAAGACGAGTCAGAATGACTCGTCTTTTTTGTGTTTAATGAAATAATCTTGTAATTAATGTTTGGCTCTATGAGTACGTTTATCTAGCAAGAAATAGCTTTATTTTATTATAATTTCACATCTAAATAGCACATACCTTCAGAAAAATATGGCCAAGTTTGTTAGAACGTCTATTCGTTAACAAGAATATATACAAGGAATTGCCCTCTGTAGTCTGCTCACACCTTCTTTTATTTCTTCAGTCGTTAAATGTCCATACCCTATAATAATTCGATTATGATGTTTTCCTTTTTTAATGGCGTGCTCTTCTACAGGATATACTTTCACTCCGAGTTGTTGGATTTCCTCAAGTAATTCTTTTGTGAATTGAACTTGATTGAATTCAACAATCAGGTGTAATCCTGTAGAATAACCGGAAATATTGATCTTATTTGAAAATGCTAATTTTAATTGCTGGATAAGGAAGTCTCTTCGAGTTTTATAGATTTTTTTCATCTTCATAATATGTCGTTCCAAATAATCTTCGGCAATAAATTTAGCAAGGACAAGCTGATTTAAAGAAGGTGTATGTAAATCTGAAAACCATTTTACCCTGCGACATTTTTCAATAAGGTGTGAGGGAAGAACTAAGTATCCCATCCTAAGGGCCGGGGATAAAATTTTACTAAATGAACCTATATATATAACACGCTCGGGATCCAATCCCTGTAATGAACTCACAGGTGAACCTTCATATCGAAACTCACTGTCATAATCATCTTCAATGAGATAACAATTTGTTTTCCTTGAGTAGTTAATCAATTGAACCCGTCGTTGAATCGGTAATGCTCCTCCTAAAGGAAACTGATGAGAAGGAGTAGTGAAGATGAATTTTGGATTTTTATTTGCAGGCAGCAAAGATGTATCCATCCCATTATCATCAACTGGTATAGGATAAAGGAAGGCTCCTGAATTTTTAAAAATTATTTGAATGTCATTGGTGATTGGATCTTCTATTAGTACTTCGTCGCCTGTTGACAAAAGTAACTTAGAAACAAGTGTTAAAGCTTGAGCTGCACCGGAGGTAATTACCAATTGTTCTGGATGACAAAAAACTCCTCTTGTTTTTAGTAAATAGTGTGATAAAACCTTTCTTAATTCTGGACGCCCTTCGGGGATATCGTATCCAAACGTAGAAGGAGGTGTCTCGTTCCATATGTTGTGAGACAATTTTGCCCAGCTCTTACGTGGAAATAAGTCTAATGCTGGTATCCCTGAACGAAAATTAATGATGTTACTGTCCTTGTTTGCTTCTTCGCACCAAGATAAAGAATCAATTAGAGTTGATTTTTTACGTTGTTCTAAATAAGTCCCTTCTGCAATGAATGTCCCGGCTCCCTGTCGAGCGACCAAAAAACCTTCGGAAAATAATTGATCATACGCTTCTAAAATTACATTTCTAGACACGCTTAACTCAGAAGATAATTCTCGTGTTGAGGGTAGTTTTTCTCCGGATTTTAGCTCTCCGTTTAATATTCGTTCACGTATTTGGTGATAGACCTGTCGAATTAAACTTATATCTAATGATCGATCAATAGGTATCCAAAGCATATAAATGCTCTCTTCATCAAAATTGGTACCATAAAAGTTTAGCTAAAATGGTACTAATACGAACCATTTTAGCATGCTATAGTTGGATCAAATCGTTCTAAAGGAGATGAAAATGTGATGACTAAACTAGAATTACAAGTAGCTCAGGCATTTAAATCGATTGCACGAAATGAACATATAAAATCCTATGTACAACAATCCCCTGAACTCTATGCGCTAGTATTGCAAGCTGCGAAACGCTTTGTCACCGGAGAAACGAGACAGGAGGGGATTGTAACAGCAAAAGAACTAATTACAAAAGGTTATCATACTTCACTAGAATATATAGGGGAAAACATTCTAGATATAGAGGAATGCTATAAAGAAAAAAATGAGTTTTGGAATCTTATTGGTGACATGGGTGCTCTATCTATGAAACAAACAGTATCACTCGATTTATCGCATATTGGATTATCTATAGATCCAGAAATATCTTATCTTCATTTAATGGAGTTGGCAGAGAAGGCCGAAGTACACGGAACTAGCCTTATGATAAGTATGGAAGAATCATCTAAAACAGCGGATATTCTTTCTATCTATAAAAAAACAACTGAGCAATATCCTAATGTAGGGATAACGATTCAGGCACATTTATATCGTTCGAACAATGATATTCAAGAACTCCTACATTACCCAGGGAAAATAAGAGTTGTAAAAGGTGCCTACCAAGAAGCTTCAGATATTGCTATGTCTAGGTCAACTGATTTAAATCAACAGTATCTTCAGATTGTAGAACAACTAATTGAAAATAATCATCCTGTATATATAGCTACACACGATGAAATTCTTATTAAAGAGATGGAGCAACGTCAATATTTTAGTCAATCTAATGTAGAAATAGAAATGCTATATGGAATTCGTCCGGATATGTTAAGTGATTTGAAAAACAAGGGACATAACGCTAGAGTATATTTGACTTATGGGAAAGAGTGGTACTTGTATTTATGTCATCGGATAGCTGAACATCCAGAAAATCTATATCATGCAGTGACAGATATGATATATCCATCTTCAGCACAGCAGAGTAGGGAATATTAAATAGACATTTAATCTTAAATGTAAAAATTATTTTGGTTATGGCCGAATATATAAAGAGGCGGATTTTCCTTAGAGTAGAAATTCCGGCTCTTTTTATATTGAAACTTTTTAGTTTATATTTGCGTTAAATACGTACAGGACTTCTATAGGTGTTGAAAAGAGTATGATTTATAATTGTGCAGCCAAAGTATACATTGTTGCAGAACTTGTTTTTGTGAGTGTTTTATATGTATTGGTTTCTTATTGTTGTGTATTCTTAGGTTTGTAGCTAGAAATAAATGAATTTGTGATTCTATATGTATTTCAAAACGAGGGCTACATAATAGAAACAATAAAATTACATGCTTTGTTAGTAACTCGATTCGCTCTTCTAGTGTTAAAACGCAACTAATAGGTATAGGATAAACATTATTAAATGTGATAAAACATCAAAAGAACAAACGTTCCTATCCGGTGTGTTGGGTACACTCGATCAATTGAGGTACGTATTTTTAATCGAGTATAGTTTAGTTGTGTATCTTAAATGTTTGTTAAGAGTATATAAAATTATTACGGCTAGGCCATATGGAAATGGATGCTGCTAAAGATGAAAGAGATATAAGTCTGTTATTTCAGTGACATAGGGATAGTTAGTAAATGTATTAGTGTGTTTCTATTTATTTACGAGTGAACAGGTCAGTAACGATTACTTCATATAAGGGGAACTCTATAACTAGAGTAGTATATAAGAATTACTGTATCGTTGTCTGTTATAAAAATACGTATACCTTCAATCGTTTCTAATAGAGTGCTTAATGAGTAAAGAGGTATTAGGGAGTGTGATAATTTTCAAACTACATATTAGTATTTATTAAAATAAGGTTGTTAGTTTCGCTGGTGAAAAACTTACATGCAAATTAAGTCTAGTGTATAAGTAAACTTGAATGTATTTTGGAAGAAGAAATGAAAGTAAAGTAGAAGAGGCTTTGCTGATAATACAATCTTTATAGGCTCTTTTCTAGATTAGAGAGTGTAAAAACATTAACTTGAATATATTTATAAAAAGGTATTGACGATTGTAGGTTAGAGGTGTAATATAGAACAAGTCGCCGATGCAATAACGCAGAACGCGGCAAACGAAATAAAAAACTTAGTTGACATTAACTAACGAAGATGTTAACATAAGGAAGTCGCAAATGAGCGACCGAGTAGTTCTTTGAAAACTGAACGAAACAAACAACGTGAAACGTCAATTTTTATTTTTAGATGCTAGACAAACTAACTTTATTGGAGAGTTTGATCCTGGCTCAGGATGAAC
>NZ_JBQAEO010000034.1:0-2892 GCF_051915365.1 Bacillus cereus group sp. MYBK79-1
TTGTCTAGCATCTAAAAATAAAAATTGACGTTTCACGTTGTTTGTTTCGTTCAGTTTTCAAAGAACTACTTGGTCGCTCATTTGCGACTTCCTTATGTTAACATCTTCGTTAGTTAATGTCAACTAAGTTTTTTATTTCATTTGCCGCGCTCTGCGTTATTGCATCGGCGACTTGTTCTATATTACACCTCTATAGTCTAATCGTCAATACCTTTTTATAAAGTTATTTAATTTAATATTTTTATGCTCTTTTAGTTAGATATGGCCCTACAAAGATTCATTACCGGAAACCATCTTCTACTTCTCTTTAATCTATTCTTCCAAAACATATTCAATTGAATTTAAAGCATTATTCATTAAAAGGCTTAATCTGTAAGAACGTTTTCTCTCAACAGAACCAACAACGTTATTTATAAAAAGTATTAGTATATAACTAGGTAGTTATTACATTCCCTAACATCCTCCTTTATTTATCCTACTGTACTATCAATAAAACTCTATTAAAAACATGCGCAGATATAAAAGATATACGCATCCTTATAACGGATGATGGTAAGAGCATCTAGAAAACCACCTTTGGCCATTACCTCACACGATATCCGAACACCATTCACTTCTATTATTCAATATATTAGCGCTTTAAAAGATAAGGTGCTGTTTTCAAAATAGAAAAGTAAGTTTATTTATGTTTTTCATATCACTGTAGGTTCATATAAGTCACATATTATTAACCGGTAGCCCAAGTAGAATATTGGTCTTTTATCCATTTCACATCTAGTATCACTCACTTCAATACGGCCTAGTGTATTCTGAATATCCCTTAAATAAGTCACTAAAATATGTAAAGTTATAAGCTATCTTTGGAATTCGAACCTAGTAATAGCATTTCATCTTTAAACGCATCTACTAAATTCAAAATGAGCACCTCAATTAATTGAGTACACCTATTATACCTATACAGAACGAATATTCCACCCTTTATTATACATCACCACTCTCTTATATTTATGGAAACATACTATCATTTTTCCACCTGCACTTATCTTCTCTACGAAAGATCCTCAATTATAAGACTTAAGGAGGTTTTATCCTATATCCATATATAAACAACTACAAGATTTAACGTTAGAAGAGCAAATTGAGTTACTAACAAAGTATTTAGTTTCATTTAATAGCATTAACGGCACTAGCGGAGAAGTTCGGATTATAGATGAACTATATAGCATTTTAAAAGGTCTTCCTTATTTTATGAACACGTATGGGTTCAGGATGTAGCTCATGATCCCATAGGCAGGAGCAATGTATTTGCATTTATAAAAGCGAAAAACAACTCCCCTTCTACTATTATTTATCATTCACATCTAGATACAGTCGGCATTGAAGATTTCCGACCATTAAAAGACGATGCTTTCCCTCCTCACACACTCGAACAATATTTTCAAACCTACAAAAGTGATACGAATGTTCAAACCGATGCAAAATCTGGAGATTGGTTGTTTGACCGTGGCTCTCTTGATATGAAAAGCGGTGCTGCTATTCATTTAGCTAACATTCTATACTTTTAAGAACATATTCATTTACTAGAAGGCAATCTACTTCTCTTATTCAATGGAGATGGGGAAGGCGAACATCATGGTATTCTCTCTGCCTTAACTGAACTTGAAAGACTAAAGCAAGAAAAACAATTACAGTATCGTTTGGCAATTAATAATGATTTTATAACCCCCTTATATGATGGTGATACATTGTCGGGTATTGATCCTAATTTTATTGCAGCCCAAATCACAAATAGACTACATAACAACTATAAACTAACTGAACTTATTCCCGATGAACTCGTTCTCCCTCCAACTTGTTTATATCAGCGTGATAATAAAGAGAAGTATACTGTGCAAACAGCAACAAGTAGCCAATTATACTTTAATCATTTTATTTATGAAGCTACACCAAAAAGGTTCTTTCTCTATTATTAGAAGAAACGAGTAACGTCTGTAAAAAGGTAGAACACTATTTGCAGGAGCAGTTCGAACATTACTTACTCATAACAGGGCTTCCTATTCGAAAACTTTCTTGGGAAATTGATGTAATAAGCTATGCAGACTATATAAAAACATTAAGGAACCTAGACATTAACCCAGACATCGCTATTCAAGATGTTATACGAGAAAGTAACACACAAAATTTGCAAGAACTATATTTTGAAATTATCGCAGCTCTTCAACAACTAGATCCAGAAAAGAAAGCATGTGTTATTATTTTTTTCACTCCACCATTTTTACGACATAACTACCTAAAACAAATAAATGAGGTAAATAACCTATTACAAAATAAGATTCAGTCAATATTGAAGAATATATAGACCGAGACAGGTAAACAATTTGTATTTAAAAAATTCTTTCCTTGTTTAGCGGATGGTAGCTTCTTGTCTATTCACGAAACCGACGAAGAGTTAAAACCATTGTTAGAGAACTCCCCTAATTATTTCGCACAGTTAGTAATTGATGAGTTAACAACAGCAACATGCTCCAGCCATATTTTTATGAATTAGAAAATGAAACACTACCAACAACTAACGATTATAATATTGTACCCAATAGCCAGGATGAACCTGTAGCTATTATTAAGACAATAGAAGTAACTATAATGCCAATGAACGAAGTGACAGAAGAATTCACTATCGCTGAAGGCGAAGCGATAGTAGCTGTAATTACAAGTTTATCGATATAAAAACAAAGTGAAGCTATAATTAATAACGATTTCACCAAAAGTTCGTGTTTAATGAAACACAAAAAAGACGAGTCATTCTGACTCGTCTTAAGCTTGCTTGGCGACGTCCTACTCTCACAGGGACAAGGTCCCAACTACCATCGGCGCTAGAGAGCTTAACTTCCG
>NZ_JBQAEO010000035.1:0-2691 GCF_051915365.1 Bacillus cereus group sp. MYBK79-1
CGGAAGTTAAGCTCTCTAGCGCCGATGGTAGTTGGGACCTTGTCCCTGTGAGAGTAGGACGTCGCCAAGCAAGCTTAAGACGAGTCAGAATGACTCGTCTTTTTTGTGTTTTAAACTTCTTATCAACCTCAAGTAAGTAACCCTTATTCGTTTAATCTTCTCATATTCATTTTCTTTCATCATTTTCGATGTGTAGTTTAAGATTTTCTATTTTATTTTTATAGAAGTGATCTGTCGGTGTGTTAAAATAGTGCAGATATTTTTTGAAATACTTGAATATAAGAAGATTTAATTTTGAAAAAGGAGATAATATGAAAAAGATAGGTGTAATTACTATAGTAGTTTTAGTCCTTCTAGCAATTGCTTATATGTTAGTCGGGAATTATTTTTATAATTATGCGTTGAATGCGAAACAAGAGAAAGAGTTTTTAGATGATAATCCTCACTTAGTAGAAACTGTGAATGCATCGGGAGGTGTGTTCGCTACAAATGAAGAAAAGGATGCGAGTTTTGTCTCAAATCATAAACCTAATACACTACACATAAATTCTTTCGATACGTTGAAATTAACAGGTTATGAATATATGAATGAACAATCTAGCCATAAATGGGCAATTGTAGCTCATGGGTATGATAGTAGGGCATCGAAAATGACGAAATATATCCGGAATTTTTATGAACAAGGATATAACGTCATAGCGCCAGATCTTCGTGGGCATGGAAATAGTGAAGGTGATTATATAGGGATGGGCTGGCACGATCGTAAAGATATTTTGATTTGGATTCAACAAATTGTAAAGAAAGACCCTAATGCTGAAATAGCACTCTTTGGTGTTTCAATGGGCGGGGCAACTGTAATGATGACTTCAGGTGAGGAGTTACCTTCTAACGTTAAAGTTATTATTGAAGATTGTGGATACTCAACTGTTATTGATGAATTTACTTATCAACTAAAAGATCTATTCCACTTGCCGAAGTTTCCTGTTATGAATGCGGCCAATACAGTTACCAAATTAAGAGCCGGATATGATTTAGAAGAAGCTTCAGCTATAAAACAAGTAGCGAAAAGTAAAACACCTATGCTATTTATTCACGGGGATGCTGATACGTTCGTTCCTTATGAAATGTTAGATGAAGTATATAATGCTGCAAAAGTAGAAAAAGAGAAATTAATTGTTCCAGGTGCTGGACATGGAGAAGCTGAGAAGATAGATTCAAATAAATATTGGAATACTGTATGGAAATTCGTGGGGAGATATATTCCAGCATAGTTAGATTTGTGTATACGATAATCAGAAGGAAATGTTTTATACTTTTGATTATCGTTTTTTCTATTTATCCCGCTTTAATGGGCGGTAAGACCCCACCTCAAAATTCAGCGGAAGTAAAGAAGTTAGGTGGGGGTCGGGCTGCCCATAAAAGTTCGATTGGTTCAACTAATAATCAGTGGGGGATGAAGAAAACCCCCGCTGATTAAAGTTTCACTTTATAAATTCATTTTAGTTTGTAGTATATAAAGCATGAAGCATAAATTTTTGAATTCTTTAGTGCCAGTGCTACAATAATTGAAAACTACATGTTAATGAGGTGTTTCTATGAAAATTGAAGTATGGTCAGATTTTGTATGCCCATTTTGCTACATTGGAAAACGTAGATTAGAAATGGCTTTAGAGCAATTTCCACATAAGAAAGATGTTGAAGTTGAGTTTAAAAGTTTTGAATTAGATCAAAATGCTCCAATCTATTCTGGAATAAGTATTAATGAAGTACTTGCATCAAAGTATGGGATTAGTATTGAAGAAGCTAAGCGTAATAATATACAACTAGGAAATCATGCAGCTAGTATGGGGTTAAGTTTTAATTTTGATGAGATGAAGCCGACGAACACTTTTGATGCGCATCGTCTTGCGAAGTTTGCAAAGGATCAAGGGAAAGAAAAAGAGATTACGGAAAATCTACTTTTTGCATATTTCACTGAATCGAGAAATTTAAGTGATGTGGATACGCTTGCTACTATTGCTGAAGCTTCAGGTTTAGATAAGCAAGAAGCTTTACGTGTTATTAATGATAAAGGTGCATATGCAAATGATGTTAGAATTGATGAAGCGATTGCTCAGCAATATCAAATTTCAGGAGTACCTTATTTTATTATTAATCAAAAGTATGCTATTTCAGGTGCGCAACCACTTGAAACTTTTGTTGGTGCACTTCAGCAAGTGTGGGAAGAAGAGAATCCTGCACCTAAGTTACAAGAGCTTTCTTCAGAGGGCGGGAGCGATATGTCTTGTACGGATGAAAGTTGTTCGGTACCTTCAAAAGAACAATAGTTTTTATAATGGAATAGCAACCCATAGAGTGTTTTATGGGTTGCTTATCTCTTCTTATAGAAGAGGTATATAAATAGATAAATTAATAACGTAAATAGGATTTATATAAAAATGAAGTTTTTTATAAAAACATGTTGACGATTGTAGGATAGAGGTGTAATATAGAACAAGTCGCCGATGCAATAACGCAGAACGCGGCAAACGAAATGAAAAACTTAGTTGACATTGAAACATGAAGATGTTAACATAAGGGAGTCGCAAATGAGCGACCGAGTAGTTCTTTGAAAACTGAACGAAACAAACAACGTGAAACGTCAATTTTTATTTTTAGATGCTAGACAAACTAACTTTATTGGAGAGTTTG
>NZ_JBQAEO010000036.1:0-2284 GCF_051915365.1 Bacillus cereus group sp. MYBK79-1
CATATTATATGGTTAAGTCCTCGATCTATTAGTATTCGTCAGCTCCACATGTCACCATGCTTCCACCTCGAACCTATCAACCTGATCATCTTTCAGGGATCTTACTAGCTTACGCTATGGGAAATCTCATCTTGAGGGGGGCTTCATGCTTAGATGCTTTCAGCACTTATCCCTTCCGCACATAGCTACCCAGCTATGCCCTTGGCAGAACAACTGGTACACCAGCGGTGCGTCCATCCCGGTCCTCTCGTACTAAGGACAGCTCCTCTCAAATTTCCTACGCCCACGACGGATAGGGACCGAACTGTCTCACGACGTTCTGAACCCAGCTCGCGTACCGCTTTAATGGGCGAACAGCCCAACCCTTGGGACCGACTACAGCCCCAGGATGCGATGAGCCGACATCGAGGTGCCAAACCTCCCCGTCGATGTGGACTCTTGGGGGAGATAAGCCTGTTATCCCCGGGGTAGCTTTTATCCGTTGAGCGATGGCCCTTCCATGCGGAACCACCGGATCACTAAGCCCGACTTTCGTCCCTGCTCGACTTGTAGGTCTCGCAGTCAAGCTCCCTTATGCCTTTGCACTCTACGAATGATTTCCAACCATTCTGAGGGAACCTTTGGGCGCCTCCGTTACACTTTAGGAGGCGACCGCCCCAGTCAAACTGCCCACCTGACACTGTCTCCCGGGTCGATAAGACCCGTAGGTTAGAATTTCAATACAGTCAGGGCGGTATCCCACCAGCGCCTCCACCGAAGCTAGCGCTCCGGTTTCAATGGCTCCCGCCTATCCTGTACAAACTGTACCAAAATTCAATATCAGGCTACAGTAAAGCTCCACGGGGTCTTTCCGTCCTGTCGCGGGTAACCTGCATCTTCACAGGTACTATAATTTCACCGAGTCTCTGGTTGAGACAGTGCCCAAATCGTTACACCTTTCGTGCGGGTCGGAACTTACCCGACAAGGAATTTCGCTACCTTAGGACCGTTATAGTTACGGCCGCCGTTTACTGGGGCTTCAGTTCAGAGCTTCGCTTACGCTAACCCCTCTCCTTAACCTTCCAGCACCGGGCAGGTGTCAGCCCCTATACTTCGCCTTACGGCTTCGCAGAGACCTGTGTTTTTGCTAAACAGTCGCTTGGGCCTATTCACTGCGGCTTTCCGTTAAGAAAGCACCCCTTCTCCCGAAGTTACGGGGTCATTTTGCCGAGTTCCTTAACCAGAGTTCTCTCGCACACCTTAGGATTCTCTCCTCGCCTACCTGTGTCGGTTTGCGGTACAGGCACCTTTTATCTCGCTAGAAGCTTTTCTTGGCAGCGGGGAATCAAAGACTTCGCTCCATAAGGAGCTTCCCCATCACAGCTCAGCCTTCACGATAAGCGGATTTGCCTACTTATCAGCCTAACTGCTTGGACGTGCACAACCAATCGCACGCTTCTTCTATCCTTCTGCGTCCCTCCATTGCTCAAACGATAAAGAGGTGGTACAGGAATATCAACCTGTTGTCCATCGCCTACGCCTGTCGGCCTCGGCTTAGGTCCTGACTAACCCTGAGCGGACGAGCCTTCCTCAGGAAACCTTAGGCATTCGGTGGACGGGATTCTCACCCGTCTTTCGCTACTCATACCGGCATTCTCACTTCTAAGCGCTCCACCAGTCCTTCCGGTCTGACTTCACTGCACTTAGAACGCTCCCCTACCACTGATACCATTGGTATCAATTCGCAGCTTCGGTGGTGTATTTAGCCCCGGTACATTTTCGGCGCAGAGTCACTCGACTAGTGAGCTATTACGCACTCTTTAAATGGTGGCTGCTTCTAAGCCAACATCCTAGTTGTCTAAGCAACTCCACATCCTTTTCCACTTAATACACACTTTGGGACCTTAGCTGGCGATCTGGGCTGTTTCCCTCTTGACTACGGATCTTATCACTCGCAGTCTGACTCCTAAGGATAAGTCATTGGCATTCGGAGTTTGACTGAATTCGGTAATCCGATGAGGACCCCTAGTTCAATCAGTGCTCTACCTCCAAGACTCTTACACTTAAGGCTAGCCCTAAAGCTATTTCGGGGAGAACCAGCTATCTCCAGGTTCGATTGGAATTTCTCCGCTACCCACACCTCATCCCCGCACTTTTCAACGTGCGTGGGTTCGGGCCTCCATTCAGTGTTACCTGAACTTCACCCTGGACATGGGTAGATCACCTGGTTTCGGGTCTACGACCACGTACTAAACGCCCTATTCAGACTCGCTTTCGCTGCGGCTCCGCCTCTTCAGCTTAACCT
>NZ_JBQAEO010000037.1:0-1725 GCF_051915365.1 Bacillus cereus group sp. MYBK79-1
TTAAGCTCTCTAGCGCCGATGGTAGTTGGGACCTTGTCCCTGTGAGAGTAGGACGTCGCCAAGCAAAAACCTAAGTCGATTCGACTTAGGTTTTTTTGTGTTTATTTTTATGTATCACCTGCTATAATCCATAAATTTAGTAATCTTAAAAGGGACTGTCTAAATTAAAGTTTGAGCGATAGTGTCGTAAAAGGTGATAAAGTAATACGTTTAAATGTTAGTGTAAGGTGAGAATTACCTTTTTATGTTAATTAAGTTGTAGAATGAATAAAAAATTTCACTCTTTATATGAAAACGTTATGTGAAAAATAGCTATTCAGTTGTTTTTCACATAACGTTTTTTTTATTTTTAAAAGATTTCACATAAGAAAAAATCTATAATTAAGATAGTTAACATATATTTTTTGATGGGTGTGGGGGATTATGAAAGAAATATGCATGTTATTAGTGGCTGTTATATTATGGGGGACAGCTATTGCGCCAACAAAGTGGGCATTAGAATCTATTCAGCCATTTACTTTGTTATTTATTCGCCTTTTCTTAGCTGGTGGTATCTGTTTGCTATTCTCATTTAAACAATTAAAAAGATCGGTTATACATAAACAAGTACCGTGGAAAAGAATGAGTTTACTATCCTTTACTGGTGTAGCTGGTTACTTTATGTTCACATCCTACGGTATTTCTTTAACAAGTGGATTGCATGTTAGTATTATTGATGCTGCTTTACCTTTAGTTACAATTCTTTTTTCAGCGTTCTTTTTGAAAGAAAGAATTCAACTTAATTATTGGATTGGTATTGTACTCGGGGCTGTTGGAGTACTTCTTATTACAATTCCATCTAGTAACGTCGATCAAGAAGTATCTTTAATAGGAGATATCCTTATTTTATTAAGCACTTTCTTATTTGCTTTCTATACAGTATTGCTGAAACGACCAAAACAAGAACAGTATCTATCAAACAAGGTTTTTACAACATTAACTTTAATTATTGGAGCTGTTATTCTATTACCATTTGCAATGGCAGAAACTTTTTACTATGGTTTTCCGAAAGTTGAAACATGGAAGACTGGGTTTAGTGTAATATATCTTGTTATTGGGGCAACAATTTTAGCGTATTGGTTTTGGAATAGAGCATTAGAGACAGTCTCGGCATCAGTAAGTGGATTATATTTAAATGCGTTACCGTTAATAAGTATTGCTGCTTCAATTGTTCTATTAAATGAATCTTTAACCTGGAGAGTAGTAATAGGTGGTAGCTTAGTTTTATTTGGGGTGATATGGGCGGATAAACGTAAATTAATTGATTTATTTATCTCAGGTGATCGAAATGTTAAAGAGAATAAAGAATGTTAAAGTTTATAAGAGTATGTATATAATGTTTAATGGAAAGGACGCTTTGTATATAATAGGATGTCCTTTTCATTATTTTCATTGAATGAGAGAAATTAAATAACTGAAACTCATATAGAAAATACCTTTGGAATTTTTTTATTATTAATTGAATAAAAGGTGTTGACGATTAGACTATAGGGGTGTAATATAGAACAAGTCGCCGATGCAATAACGCAGAACGCGGCAAACGAAATAAAAAACTTAGTTGACATTAACTAACGGAGATGTTAACATAAGGAAGTCGCAAATGAGCGACCAAGTAGTTCTTTGAAAACTGAACGAAACAAACAACGTGAAACGTCAATTTTTATTTTTAGATGCTAGACAAACTAA
>NZ_JBQAEO010000038.1:0-1561 GCF_051915365.1 Bacillus cereus group sp. MYBK79-1
TCAGGCTGTGGAGAAAGTCTTCTCCACAGCCTGTTTTTGTGTCTGAACCTCTTTTTATGTGTCAACACTGATAAAAAAGAGGAAAAGGAGAGATTTCTTATGATGGGTGCTTTAAAAAATCATCGTGATGAGCGTGTGTCTGTTTCTGTAGAAGAGTTGGTTCCGCAGGATCACTTCCTTCGTGCGATTGAAGCGACAATTAGTTTTGACTTTATTGAGGAGAAGTTACGCCCCTATTACTGTGAAAACAATGGACGTCCGTCAATCCATCCTATCGTTTTATTTAAGATGATGTTTATTGGATATTTTTATGGTATTCGTTCTGAGCGTCAATTAGAAAAAGAGATTAAAACGAATATTGCCTACCGTTGGTTTTTAGGGTTTTCTCTATCAGATATAATTCCAGATCATTCTACAATCAGTTGGAATCGTCGTACCCGTTTTGTTCATACAAATATTTTTGAAGAAATTTTTGATGAGATTGTGAGGCAAGCGACGGAGCACCGAATGGTGGGAGGACGTGCGCTGATGACAGATTCTACACATATTAAGGCAAATGCCAATAAAAATAAATTTGTACATAAATATAAAAAAGAAAAACCAAAGTTTTATATAGATGAACTAGAAGCTTCGGTAATCGAAGATCGTGAGGTACACGGAAAAAAGAATTAAAACCCAGAAAGGAAAGTGATACCCCTACTAAAAAAACTCGAGTAAGTACAACGGATCCAGATAGTGGATTTTTAATGAGGGATGGAAAACCGAACGGTTTTCATTTCTTAGATCATCGTACGACTGATGCGAAATACAATATTATTACAGATACCTATGTAACGGCTGGAAATATGGCAGATTCCGAGCCGTATTTAGCGCGCCTCCAAGCTCAGATTGATAAATTCGGATTTAAAGTGGAAGCTGTCGCTCTTGATGCTGGCTACTTTACAGGCTATATCTGTAAGAAATTATCAGAACGGAATATATTTATGGTGATGGGGTATCGCCGATTTGGAAAACGAAATAAAGAAGTACCGAAAAGCCAATTTAAATATGTAGAAGAAATGAATGTATTCGCTTGCCCGATGGGATGTATTTTAGAATATGTAACGACGGATCGTGAAGGATATCGTCAATACAAATCAAATCCAGAAGACTGCGCTGTTTGTCCACTACGTGAGGTATGCTTTTCAAAGAAACAAAAACAAAAAGTTATTACTCATCATATATGGGAGAAATATAAAGATATCGCTAGAAAAAACAAACTAACAGCTACAGGGAAAAAGCTGTATAAAGTACGCTGTTCAACTATAGAGCGAAGCTTTGCGGACGCTAAAGAACTTCATGGCTATCGATACGCTCGGTTTCGAGGGCTGAAATCTGTCCAAATGCAGGCTTATCTCACTGCCGCTTGCCAAAACATGAAAAAAATAGCCCTCCATCTAACCAAAAAAGGGTTAGTGGAGGGCTATTTTTCTAAATTCTATTATTTCATGTTGTTTGCTTTCATTAAAATCAAAAAAGATATCAGAGTGTTGGGAACCCTAAAGGGTTTCCCAACACTCTG
>NZ_JBQAEO010000039.1:0-1449 GCF_051915365.1 Bacillus cereus group sp. MYBK79-1
TGAACTGCACCCCAATTGTTAGACACAGTCTAACAATTGGGGGTGCAGTTTTTTTATGACAAAATTTACGAAGGATTCAAAGTTAACGCTCGTTCAAGGATTTAATCCAAAAACAATTTCTCAGGCAGAATATGCAAAACAGATGCATATTACAAAGGCACAATTTCAATACTGGTTGCGCTTATACGAACTCCATGGAGAAGAAGGTTTACACGAGGTCTATACAAATTACACCGTAGAGTTTAAACTAAACGTACTAAATTTTATGGCTCAATCGGGTATATCGTTAATGGATACAGCGGCTATATTCATGATTCCTTCTTTTACAACGGTTTATCAATGGAAGAAGCAATTTGAATTAGGTGGCTTAGATGCCCTTGAACCAAAGAAAAAGGGGCGTCCATCCATGAAAAATAAAAACACAAAACAGGATACTAAAAAAATTCCGGCAGAAGGTTCAGTTGAAGCGTTACAAGCTGAATTAGAACGCCTACGTATGGAAAATGCGTATTTAAAAAAGTTGAATGCCTTAGTTCAAAACAAGGAAAAATCACTAAACAAAACAAGGCACAAGTAGTCTATGAATTGAGGCATGAGTTTCAAGTGAAAGAATTAGTAAAGTTAGCGGATATCCCTCGAAGCACCTATTACTTTTATGTAAAACAAATGGATAGAATCGATCCAGATGCGGATTTAAAAGTAGAAATTAAAGCGATTTATGAGGAACACGAAGGTCGTTATGGATATCGTCGTATTCGTGATGAATTAGCCAACCGTAATCAAATAGTGAATCATAAAAAGGTGCAACGAATTATGAAAGAGTTAGGTTTAAAATGCCTTGTACGTATAAAAAAATATAAATCTTATAAAGGAACAGTTGGTAAAATTGCACCCCATATTTTAGAGCGTAATTTTACGGCAGATGCGCCAAATGAAAAATGGGTAACCGATATTACGGAATTTAAATTATTCGGTGAGAAACTTTATGTATCACCTGTATTAGACTTGTATAATGGTGAAATCATTACCTATACAATTGGCTCTAGACCGACGTATTCACTTGTTTCAGAAATGTTAGAGACAGCATTAGAATGTTTACCTGAAAATCACCAACTATTGATGCATTCAGATCAAGGTTGGCATTATCAAATGAAACAGTACCGTCATGCATTACAAGAAAGAGGTATCGTACAAAGTATGTCTCGTAAAGGCAACTGTTACGACAACGCAGTAATGGAGAATTTCTTTGGAATCATGAAGTCTGAATTTCTCTACATAAAAGAGTTTGAAAGTATAGAGCATTTCAAAATAGAATTAGAAAAATATATAGATTACTATAATAAAAAACGGATAAAGGCAAAATTAAAAATGAGCCCGGTGCAATACCGGACTCGTTTGGATCAAGTAGCCTAATGAAATAACCGTGTCTAACTTTTAGGGGTCACTTCA
>NZ_JBQAEO010000041.1:0-1290 GCF_051915365.1 Bacillus cereus group sp. MYBK79-1
GATGGTGTATAAAAGTATGTGTAAACATTTTTAGGAAAAAAATAAGGCAAAGTACCCCCTAGGTTTATCCAGAACCTAAAATGAAAGGAGACTTTGCCTCATGCCTAATAATAGTATATCCAATTTAGACTTAGGTAAACAAATCGAAGCCATGGTAAAAGAATTTGTACAAGATAAATTAGAGTTCATTCTTAGGGAGGAAATTCAAAACTTCTTGAATACGGAACCTCAAGATACACCTAATTCTAAAAATGGTTATTACCAAAGAATGTTAGATACGAAATTTGGACGAATAGAAGATTTGTCTGTTCCAAGAGATCGAAATGGAGACTTTCAAACCTCCCTATTCCAACCCTATCAACGTCGTGATGGTTGGTTAGAAGAAGCCATTTTAAGTCTATACCAAGGTGGCGTAAGTACCCGACAAGTTGGGAAATTTGTGGAGCGTTTATTAGATGGTAATACGTATTCAGCTACTACTGTGTCTAATATTACAGAAAAAATTAGAGCTGATATCGAAAGTTGGCAATCACGCACATTAGAGTCTAATTACACGGCACTTTATTTAGATTGCTTATTTTTCAGTGTGCGTCGCGATACGGTTGAAAAAGAGGCGATTTATATTGCTTTGGGCATTACGTTAGAAGGGAAACGTGAAATCTTAGGCTTTTATGTTGGCGGAAGAGAATCGGCAAGTGGTTGGAGAGAGATTCTAGAAAATTTACATGAGCGAGGCGTAAAAAACGTTTTACTAGGTATTTTCGATGGGCTAACTGGCTTAGAAACAGCGTTTCTAAGTGTATATCCTAAAGCGGATGTTCAACGTTGTGTTGTGCATAAAATGAGAAATGTGTTGTCCAAAGTACGAAAAACTGACCAAAAAGATGTCGCAAGTGATTTTAAGCAAGTGTATAAAGCTGCAGATTTACCAAGCGCGGAAGAAGCGTTTCAAATGGTAAAAGAAAAATGGGGCAAGAAGTATAAAAAAGAAGTGGAATCATGGGAAAAAGATTTGCCCGTTCTTCTTACTTTTTATAAATACCCAAAAGAGATCCGATCTTATATCTATACAACGAATATGATTGAGCGAACAATTAAAGAGGTACGTAAACGCTTAAAAACCATGAATAGTCTTCCGAGTATAGAATCTGTAGAAAAAATTGTATATTTAGTATCAAATAATTATAACAACAGTTGGACTACCAAACGAACAGCTGGATTCGGTTTAGCACATGAAAAAATTTATAAAATGTTTAAAGAGCGTTATGAAGAAAAAACCATTTAAAAAAT
>NZ_JBQAEO010000042.1:0-602 GCF_051915365.1 Bacillus cereus group sp. MYBK79-1
TTTTAGTTTGGTTAAGTTAGAAAGGGCGCACGGTGGATGCCTTGACACTAGGAGTCGATGAAGGACGGGACTAACGCCGATATGCTTCGGGGAGCTGTAAGTAAGCTTTGATCCGAAGATTTCCGAATGGGGAAACCCACCATACGTAATGGTATGGTATCCTTACCTGAATACATAGGGTAAGGAAGACAGACCCAGGGAACTGAAACATCTAAGTACCTGGAGGAAGAGAAAGCAAATGCGATTTCCTGAGTAGCGGCGAGCGAAACGGAACATAGCCCAAACCAAGAGGCTTGCCTCTTGGGGTTGTAGGACATTCTATACGGAGTTACAAAGGAACGAGGTAGACGAAGCGACCTGGAAAGGTCCGTCGTAGAGGGTAACAACCCCGTAGTCGAAACTTCGTTCTCTCTTGAATGTATCCTGAGTACGGCGGAACACGTGAAATTCCGTCGGAATCTGGGAGGACCATCTCCCAAGGCTAAATACTCCCTAGTGATCGATAGTGAACCAGTACCGTGAGGGAAAGGTGAAAAGCACCCCGGAAGGGGAGTGAAAGAGATCCTGAAACCGTGTGCCTACAAATAGTCAGAGCCCGTTAA
>NZ_JBQAEO010000043.1:0-562 GCF_051915365.1 Bacillus cereus group sp. MYBK79-1
TGTTCAAGGTAACACAGGTGCTACTGGCGCGACTGGACCTCAGGGCGTTCAAGGTAACACGGGTGCCACTGGTGCTACTGGACCTCAAGGTGTTCAAGGTAACACGGGTGCCACTGGTGCTACTGGACCTCAAGGTGTTCAAGGTAACACGGGTGCTACCGGCGCGACTGGACCTCAGGGTGTTCAAGGTAACACAGGTGCTACTGGCGCGACTGGACCTCAGGGTGCTCAAGGTAACACAGGTGCCACTGGACCTCAAGGTGTTCAAGGTAACACGGGTGCGACTGGACCTCAAGGTGTTCAAGGTAACACGGGCGCTACTGGTTCTACTGGACCTCAAGGTGTTCAAGGTAACACAGGTGCTACTGGCGCGACTGGACCTCAGGGTGCTCAAGGTAACACAGGTGCTACTGGTGCTACTGGACCTCAAGGTGTTCAAGGTAACACAGGTGCTACTGGTGCCACTGGACCTCAAGGTGTTCAAGGTAACACAGGTGCTACTGGTGCCACTGGACCTCAAGGTGTTCAAGGTAACACAGGTGCTACTGGTTCTACCGGCGCT
>NZ_JBQAEO010000044.1:0-530 GCF_051915365.1 Bacillus cereus group sp. MYBK79-1
GGGGTGAAGTCGTAACAAGGTAGCCGTATCGGAAGGTGCGGCTGGATCACCTCCTTTCTATGGAGAATTGATGAACGCTGTTCATCAATATAAGTTTCCGTGTTTCGTTTTCGTTTAGTTTTGAGAGTTCAATTAAGTATTGACTCTTAAATGAGGATATGATATAAATAAATCCTGCAATTTGTATGGGCCTATAGCTCAGCTGGTTAGAGCGCACGCCTGATAAGCGTGAGGTCGATGGTTCGAGTCCATTTAGGCCCACCATACAACTTGGGGCCTTAGCTCAGCTGGGAGAGCGCCTGCCTTGCACGCAGGAGGTCAGCGGTTCGATCCCGCTAGGCTCCACCAAAAAGCTATTTTAAATAGCAAATGGTATGTTCTTTGAAAACTAGATAACAGTGTAGCTCATATTTTTTAATTTTTAGTTTGGTTAAGTTAGAAAGGGCGCACGGTGGATGCCTTGACACTAGGAGTCGATGAAGGACGGGACTAACGCCGATATGCTTCGGGGAGCTGTAAGTAAGCTTTGA